>NZ_JBEXQX010000007.1:16065-424398 GCF_040612795.1 Streptomyces sp. NPDC006335 | reverse complement strand
TGAGTTCTCAAGGAACGGACGCTTCCTTTGTACTCACCCTCTCGGGCTTTCCTCCGGGCTTTTCCCTTCGATCTTGCGTTTCCGACTCTATCAGACCGTTTCCGGTTCCGATTTCCTCGGTGCTTTCCAGGTTCCCGCTTCCGCGTTTCCCTTTCCGGCGGCTCCGACATTATCAGAAGTTTCAGGCCGGTCTGACCGGCCATCCGTTTCCGATTCATCGGGAAGAGGCTTCTTTGAAATCAAGATTTCCAGAAGCAGACAGACACTTACCGCTGCCGAGCGGGGTGAACCCGGCTCCAGGCAACTGTTCGAATCTACCTCCCCGCATCGGCCGTGTCAACGGCTCCCGTGGGGCGAAGAAGACACTAGCAGCTCTGTACGGTCACCTGCACATCAGGCGGCGGTGGGGACACCGGCGCTGCGCTCGGCTGCTTCCACGTCGCCCGTGTCCCCCGCACGCGCCGCCCGTCCGCCCAGGACGAAGACGTAGGCGAGGAAGGTCAGCTCGGCGAGGATCCCGATGGCTATGCGGGCCCAGGTGGGCAGGCCCGAGGGTGTGACGAAGCCTTCTATGGCGCCGGAGACGAAGAGGACCAGGGCGAGGCCTATCGCCATGCCGACGGCCGCTCGGCCCTCCTCGGCCAGGGCGGTGCGTCGGGAGCGGGGGCCCGGGTCGATCAGGGTCCAACCGAGGCGCAGGCCCGTGCCGGCGGCGACGAAGACCGCGGTCAGTTCGAGCAGGCCGTGCGGGAGGACGAGGCCGAGGAAGGTGTCGAGGCGGCCGGCCGAGGACATCAGGCCGACTCCTATACCGAGGTTGAGCATGTTCTGGAACAGGATCCAGAGGACCGGCAGGCCCAGAAAGATTCCCAGGACCAGGCATGTGGCGGCGGCCTGCGCATTGTTCGTCCACACCTGAGCGGCGAAGGACGCGGCGGGATGGCTCGAGTAGTACGTCTCGTACTGGCCGCCTGGGCGGGTGAGGTCGCGCAGTTCGCTGGGGGCCGCGATGGAGGACTGCACCTCGGGGTGGGTGCCGATCCACCAGCCCAGGAGGGCTGCGACGACGGTGGACAGGAGCGCGGTGGGCACCCACCAGTGGCGTGATCGGTAGACGGCCGCTGGGAAGCCGTACGCGAGGAAGCGGGTGACATCGCGCCAAGAAGCGCGGCGGGTTCCTGTGACGGCACTACGCGCGCGTGCCACGAGTTGGCTGAGTCGGCCGGTGAGCTGTGGGTCGGGGGCGCTGGACTGGATCAGGGAGAGGTGAGTGGCCGTGCGCTGGTAGAGGGCGACGAGTTCGTCCGTCTCGGCGCCGTTGAGGCGGCGCTGGCGCCGCAGCAGGGCGTCGAGGCGGTCCCACTCGGCTCGGTGGGCGGTGACGAAGACGTCGAGGTCCATCGGTTTGCCTGCTCCTCGGCTGATCGGCGGCGGCCCGTCGTGGATGTCAGCTTGTCGTACTGCGACGCGATGCGCCCTCAGCTTGGCAGACTGGCTGTTCACGAGGCAGGTCAGGGGAAGGGCGGCGGACGTGAGTGAGCTGGTGACGGGCGAGGCGGTGGAGCTGGAGTTGCGCCCTGCGAGGCTGCCCAGCAGGGCGTTGGCCGTGCTGATCGACCTGGTCGTGGCCGTGGTCGTGTACATCGCCGTGACCATCGCGGTGGTGGCCGCTGCCGCTTCTCTTGACGACGCGGCCCAGATGGCGCTGTCGATCGCCGCGTTCCTGCTCGTGCTGGTGGGCGGGCCGATCGCGGTCGAGACGCTGAGCCACGGGCGGTCGCTGGGGAAGCTCGCCGTGGGGCTTCGCGTGGTGCGGGACGACGGCGGGCCCATCCGGTTCCGGCATGCGCTGGTGCGGGGTGCGATCGGTGTGGTCGAGATCCTGATGACGTTCGGGGTGGTGGCCTGTATCGCCTCGCTCGTCTCGGCGCGTGGGCGTCGGCTCGGTGACGTGTTCGCGGGGACGCTGGTCGTACGGGAGCGGATTCCCGTGGCGCCCAGCGGATTCGTGCCGCCGCCACCGCCCTGGCTGGCCGGCCGGTTCTCCGAGCTCGATCTGTCCGCGGTTCCCGATGGCCTGTGGCTTGGTATCCGTCAGTACCTGACGCGGATGCACCAGCTCGATCCGCAGGTCGGTTGGGCGATGGCGGAGCGTCTGGCGTCCGATCTCGCTGCGCGTACGGGCGCTCCGGCGCCGCGGGATGTGCCGCCGGGCGCGTATCTGGCGGCGGTGGTGCAGGAGCGGCAGGCTCGCGAGTCCCGGCGGGCCTTCGGCAGCGGTGCTGCGGGGGCCGGGACGTTTCCTGCCGTGGTGCCCGGCCCTGCGGCGGTCGGGATGCAGAGTGGGTACCCGCATCCGGGGGTTCGGCCCACCGGTCCGGTCTCTCCTCAGCCGCCTGTCTCGTACGGCGTCGAGGCGGCTCCGGCTCCGGCTCCTGTCGTGGAACGTCCTGGCGTACCGGCCGGGGAGTCCTCCGGGGGACCTGCGCCCACCGTGCGGTCGGAGGGCGGGCCCACTTCCGGGTTCGTGCCGCCGGCGTGATCCCGAAGGTGCCCGCGGCCTCGCTGATGTCGGGTGCCGGAGCGGGCTTCCGCTGAGGGCCGTCAGCCGGGCGGTGTTTCAGGGAACCTCGACGGCGGTGATTCGAGGTCCTCCAGCTCGATCCCGGGGGCCGCGAGGACCACGTCGCCGGCGATGTGCACGGTGTGCTGCTCGCCCGTGTCCAGGGCTGTGACCTGGTATTCCTCCACGGTCAGCGGGCCGTTGTCAGTGGCGTGTGCTTCTCTTTTCAGCAAGGTCCAGGACTGGTCCACGGTGCGCGGGGCGAGGACGGGGTCCGTGAAGGCCACGAGGCGTACGCGGGTTGCTGATGCGGAGGGGGTGAGGCGCAGGAGACGAGTGGTGGCGACGAGGAACGCGGGGGATGTGCCGGTGAAGGCGTGGGCGGGGACGTTGCCTTCCGTGGCGTGGGTCCCGGTGGGGTCCGTGCGGACCCAGGTGACGCCGTCGAGCGCTGCGCCGCGTACCTGCCAGCTCGCGGCGTGCAGTTCGAGGCGGATGGGGCGGCCGAGTTCGTCGAGGGTGAGGTCGACCGAGCCGCTGTGGTCGCCCGCGGGGGTGGTCAGTTGAGAGACGTAGCGCCAGCCGGACGGGCCGGGGGCGCACTGAAAGTGTTCTTCCGCGAGGGGGGTGTGATCGTGCGGATCGTGGAGCGAATAACGGCCGCGGGGCATGGGTGTCCTGGGTTCTGACGGGCTGTCCGGCCTGAAGGTCACACGGCGAGGGAGCAAGAGAGCAGAAGGGTCACTGGGCCAAAGGGGCAGGCCCCCGACACGGGGGTGCGGGGGCCTGCCTCTGAGGGACTACTGCTGTGCCGTACGGCTCAGTAGCGGTAGTGGTCCGGCTTGTACGGGCCGTCGACCTCGACGCCGATGTACGCCGCCTGCTCCGGGCGCAGCTGGGTCAGCTTCACACCGAGCGCGTCCAGGTGGAGGCGGGCGACCTTCTCGTCGAGGTGCTTGGGCAGCACGTAGACGTCGGTCGGGTACTCGTCGGGCTTGGTGAACAGCTCGATCTGGGCCAGGGTCTGGTCCGCGAAGGAGTTGGACATCACGAACGACGGGTGACCGGTCGCGTTGCCCAGGTTCAGCAGGCGGCCCTCGGACAGGACGATGATCACCTTGCCGTCGGGGAACGTCCAGGTGTGGACCTGCGGCTTGACCTCGTCCTTGACGATGCCGGGAATCGCGGCGAGGCCGGCCATGTCGATCTCGTTGTCGAAGTGACCGATGTTGCCGACGATCGCCTGGTGCTTCATCTTGGCCATGTCCGAGGCCATGATGATGTCCTTGTTGCCGGTCGTGGTGACGAAGATGTCGGCCTTGTCGACGACCTCGTCCAGCGTCGTGACCTGGTAGCCGTCCATCGCCGCCTGCAGGGCGCAGATCGGGTCGATCTCGGTGACGATGACACGGGCACCCTGACCGCGCAGGGACTCCGCGCAGCCCTTGCCGACGTCGCCGTAGCCGCAGACGACCGCGGTCTTGCCGCCGATGAGGACGTCGGTGGCCCGGTTGATGCCGTCGATCAGGGAGTGACGGCAGCCGTACTTGTTGTCGAACTTCGACTTGGTGACGGCGTCGTTCACGTTGATCGCCGGGAACAGGAGGGTGCCGTCACGGTGCATCTCGTACAGACGGTGGACGCCGGTCGTGGTCTCCTCGGTCACGCCGCGGATCTCCGAGGCGAGCTGGGTCCACTTCTGGGAGCCGTCGGTGATGGTGCGGTTCAGGAGCTCCAGGACGACCCGGGCCTCCTCGTTCTCGGCGGTGTCGACCGAGGGGACCTTGCCGGCCTTCTCGTACTCGACGCCCTTGTGGACCAGGAGGGTGGCGTCACCGCCGTCGTCCAGGATCATGTTCGGGCCGCCGGTGGGGGTGTTCGGCCAGGTCAGCGCCTGCTCCGTGCACCACCAGTACTCCTCCAGGGTCTCGCCCTTCCAGGCGAAGACCGGGACGCCCTGGGGGTTGTCGACGGTGCCGTTCGGGCCGACGGCGATGGCGGCGGCCGCGTGGTCCTGGGTGGAGAAGATGTTGCAGGACGCCCAGCGGACCTCGGCGCCCAGGGCGACGAGGGTCTCGATGAGGACGGCGGTCTGCACGGTCATGTGCAGGGAGCCGGTGACGCGGGCGCCGGCGAGCGGCTGCGCCTCGGCGTACTCCTTGCGGATCGCCATCAGGCCGGGCATCTCGTGCTCGGCGAGGGTGATCTCCTTGCGGCCGAACTCGGCCAGGGAGAGGTCGGCGACCTTGAAGTCCTGCCGGTTGTCGACAGTCGTCATTACGAGCTGCTCCTCGGGGTTGGGGCGAGGTGGGTACGGCTGGTCTGCGCGGCGGCGGACACAGGGGTGCCCGAAGAGGACACAGGCATGCCCGGTGCGCGCAGCGCAGTCCGTCGGAGGCCCTCTCTCCCTCGGTCGGTCCGCGGTGGGACCGCCCGACCGCCATCAGCAGCGACGTCTGGCTCCGTCCCAAGCTACACCGGTCGGGCGGGGCACCCCAGTCCGCCTCCGAACACATCAGGCCGATCAGGGGTGACCGGCGGGGTGCTGTCAGTTGTCCTGGCAGGGTGCCCCGACGGCGGTGACAACAGACCTACGCACTTCGGAACAGGCGGCAAAGACCAGGTCGTGCGGGGACTTTTGCTCGTCGGGCGGCCGGGGCAGGTGAGGGAGGATGCGAGGCGATCGGGACAGACGGTCGATCTCGCGGGGCGTCCGGGACGGCGCTTCCGTGTGACAAAGGCGTGAGGAGATCGACGTGACCAGTCCGGCCGGACCTCCCCCCACGGGCGGCGAAAGAGAGCGGCAGCGGGTTAAGTTGCTGGCGGTGACCGCGTGCCCGACCGGCATCGCGCACACGTACATGGCCGCGGAGAAGCTCGCGCAGGCGGCCGCGAGCCGTGGCATCGACATGAAGGTGGAGACGCAGGGATCGATCGGGGCTGAAAACATCCTTGATGACAACGATGTCAGCACTGCGGACGGCATCATCGTCGCCGCGGACAAGGACGTGGATCTGAGCCGATTCGTGGGCAAGCGAATCCTGACCGTGGGGGTGGCCGAGGGGATCCACCATCCCGAGCGGTTGATCGAGCGGGTGCGATCGGCGCCCGTGCACACGTCGGGCAGCACCCCGGCCGCATCGGCGTCGGCCGGTGGCAAGGAGCGGAGCGTCGGGTACAAGGCGCTGATGAACGGGGTCAGTTACATGATCCCGTTCGTGGTGGTCGGCGGCCTGCTGATCGCGATCTCGCTCTCGCTCGGCGGTCACACCGACCCGTCCGGGGGGCTGGTCATCCCGAAGGACTCCTTCTGGATGGACGTCAACAACATCGGCGTCATCGGCTTCACGCTGATGGTGCCGATCCTGTCCGGGTACATCGCCCATGCCATCGGGGACAGGCCCGCGCTGGTGCCCGGCATGATCGGTGGCTGGATCGCGAACACGGGTTCGCTGTACGACTCGAAGGCGGGCGCCGGGTTCATCGGGGCGATCGTGACCGGGTTCCTCGCCGGATATCTGGTGGTGTGGATCAAGAAGGTCAAGGTCCCGAAGTTCGTGCAGCCGATCATGCCGATCATCGTGATCCCGATCGTGGCGACCACGGTGCTCGGGCTGTTCTTCATCTACGTGATCGGGAAGCCGATCTCCTGGGTGTTCGAGCACCTGACCGACTGGCTCGGCGGGATGACGGGCACGAGTGCGATCCTGCTGGGCGCGATTCTGGGGCTCATGATCGCGTTCGACATGGGCGGCCCGGTCAACAAGACGGCGTTCCTGTTCGGCACGGGGTTGATCGCGACCGGCAACCAGACGGTCATGGGCATGTGTGCGGTGGCGATCCCGGTCATGCCGCTGGGTCAGGGCCTGGCCACGCTGATCCGGAAGCGGCTCTACACCGAGCAGGAGCGGGAGACCGGGCTGGCCGCGCTGTTCATGGGCTGCTTCGGCATCTCCGAGGGCGCGATCCCGTTCGCGGCGGCGCGACCCGCGCAGGTCATCCCGGCCAACATGCTCGGTGGCGCGGTGGCCGGCGCGATCGCCGGTGTCGCCGGGGTCGAGGACGCCGTGCCGCACGGCGGGCCGATCGTTGCGGTGCTGGGTGCGGTGAGCGGGGTGCCGGTGTTCTTCGTGGCCGTGCTGATCGGCACGGCGGTCACCGCGTTGACGACGGTCACGCTGGTCGACATCAGCGAGCGCAGGCGCGAGGGTGGGGCGCCGGTGGGCGGGCCGGGCTTGACTCAACCGGACCTGGGTGAGCCGGGCGTGAGCGAGCCGGCTGCGGCCGGGCCCCTCGAGCCGGCGCTGGTCGGAGTGGGCGCCGGTGCGGCGGCCGGTGGAGCCGCCGCTGCCGTGGCGGCACAGCGGATCGTCACCTCGTCGAGCGCGCCCGACAGGGAGGCGGAACCGGCTGGGGCCCAGGACGTGGGTGCCGACGCCGGTGACGGTGCGGGCGCTGACGCTGACGCCAGGACCGTAGCCGACACGCCCACCGGGACCAATGCCGAGGCCGAAACCGGTACCGATGCCGAGACGAACGCCGATGCCGACACAGACGCCGAGACGGACGCTGAAGCCGACCCCGAGGTCGATGACACCACCAGGTCCAGGACCAACGCCGGATCCGAGCCAGGCACCGCCGCCAAACCCCACGACATCCTCGCGGCCGAAGCCGACGTCGACCCCCCGGCCACACCCGACCGCGAAGTCCTCTCCGGCTACCTCACCGAACAGACCGTGAAGATCGCCCTCGGCGCCCGGAACAAGGAGGCAGCCATACGGGAGATGGCGGAGCTGCTCGCCCGGACCGGCAAGGTGGCGGATGTGGACGAGTTGGTCGCCACCGCCCTGCGGCGGGAGGAGCAGGGGACCACCGGGCTCGGGGAGGAGATCGCGATCCCCCATGCCAAGACGGATGCCGTGTCCGCGCCCGTCGTCGCTTTCGCGCGGTCCGCCGAGGGCGTCGAGTGGGGCTCGCTGGACGGTACGAAGGCCAGGCTGGTCTTCATGATCTCCGTGCCGGAGGCGGCCGCCGGCGACGAGCACCTGCGCATCCTGGCACTGTTGTCGCGGAAGCTGATGGACACCGGGTTCCGGGAGCGGCTCATCGCGGCGCCGGACGAGCGGGCCGTACTGGACGTGCTGGGCGAGATCGGGTGAGCGAAGGGCCCGCGCCCCCGGTGCGGGGACGCGGGCCCGTTCAGCCGCTGCGAACCGGTGCTCAGTGCTCGGCGGGATGCGGCGCCGGCCCCCCGGGGGTCGCCTCCCGGTCGGGGCCCTTGGCGGCCTCGGCCTCGCTGTAGATGTCCGGTTCGAGGTAGATGACGCGAGCGATGGGGACGGCCTCGCGGATGCGGGACTCTGCGGCGTTGATCGCCGAGGCGACCTCGCCGGCCGTGTCGTCGTGCTGGACGGCGATCTTGGCGGCGACGAGCAGTTCCTCGGGGCCGAGGTGGAGCGTGCGCATGTGGATGATGCCGGTGACGGTGTCGCCGTCGACGATCGCGGCCTCGATCTTCTGGACCGCCTCGATGCCGGCCGCCTCGCCGAGCAGCAGGGACTTGGTCTCCACCGCCAGGACGAGGGCGATCAGGATGAGCAGGATGCCGATGCAGAGGGTGCCGATGCCGTCCCAGATGCCGTCGCCGGTGAGCAGGGCAAGGCCGACACCGCCGAGGGCGAGGATCAGGCCGACGAGTGCGCCGAAGTCCTCCAGGAGGACGACCGGGAGTTCGGGCGCCTTGGCGCGGCGCACGAACTCCTTCCAGGAGAGGTCGCCGCGCAGCGGGTTGGACTCCTTGATGGCAGTCCGGAAGGAGAAGCCCTCGGCGATGATCGCGAAGACGAGGACGCCCACCGGCCAGTACCAATGCTCGATCTCGTGCGGGTGCTTGATCTTCTCGTAGCCCTCGTAGACGGCGAACATGCCGCCGATCGAGAAGAGCACGATGGAGACCAGGAAGGCGTAGATGTAGCGCTCGCGGCCGTAGCCGAAGGGGTGTTGCGGGGTGGCCTCGCGCTGGGCCTTCTTGCCGCCGAGGAGCAGCAGGAACTGGTTCCCGGAGTCGGCGAGCGAGTGCACGCCCTCGGCGAGCATCGAGGACGAGCCGCTGAACGCGAACGCCACGAACTTCGATGCCGCGATCGCGAGGTTGGCGCCGAGTGCCGCCACGATCGCTTTGGTTCCGCCTGACGCGCTCATCTGGTCGCGTTGTCCCTTCGCCTCAAGTGCCTCTACGCCGTACAGGCCTTTGCCGGTCCTTTGCCGGAGGGCCATTCTTGCAGCCTCCCCCGGCACGGACGTCTCAGCCGTCCACAGGGCCGGTCATACGATCACACGTCTCTGTCCGACGTCTTCGTCGCACGTCTTCGTCGCACATCTCCGTCACACGATCACGGTCGCCCGGAAGACCGTGCCCGTGCCGGACACACCGGCCGTCTCGCCCGCCGGTACGAACACCGACTGGCCGGGGCTCAGTTCGTGTTCCCCGACTCGCACGGAACCTGCCGTGCAGAGCAGGATCTGCGGGGTGGGGCGGGTCAGGTCGTGGGTGGCGGCGCCTTCGGGGAGGACATACCGGGACAGCCGGAACTCGTCGATGGGGGTCTCGTAGACCTCCTCGCCGTCGGGGGACGCCTCGGGGCGGAGCACGCCCGGGTCGGCGGCCTCGAAGCGGACGATGCGCAGCAGCTCGGGGACGTCGACGTGCTTGGGGGTCAGGCCGCAGCGCAGGACGTTGTCCGAGTTGGCCATGATCTCGACGCCGAGGCCGCTGAGGTAGGCGTGCGGGATGCCGGCGCCGAGGAACAGGGCCTCGCCCGGCTGGAGTCGGACGTGGTTGAGGAGCATGGCGGCGATGACGCCCGGGTCGCCCGGGTAGTGGTGGGCGATGTCGGCGTACGGGGCGTGGTCGCCGCCGAGCCGGGCGCAGGCGGCAGCGGCCTCGGTGACCGTGTGGGCCATCTCCGCGCGGTCGGCGGTCAGGACGGCCGTCAGGACCTCGCGCAGGGCCGCCTCCTCGGGGTGGGCGTGCAGGAGGTCGACGTACGGCTTGAGGGAGTCGACGCCGAGCGCGTCGAGCAGTTCGGCCGCGCGCGCGGGTTCGCGGAAGCCGCACAGGCCGTCGAACTCGGTGAGCGCGCAGATCAGTTCGGGCTTGTGGTTGGCGTCCTTGTAGTTGCGGTGGCCCGCGTCCACGGGGATGCCGCGGCGCTCCTCGTCGTCGTAGCCCTCTTTCGCCTGGGCGAGGTCGGGGTGCACCTGGAGGGAGAGCGGGGCGCCCGCGGCGAGGATCTTGAGCAGGAAGGGCAGTCGGGGGCCGAACTTGGCGACGGCCGCCTCGCCCAGCTCACGCGCGGGATCCGCGTCGATGACCTCGACGAGTGTGCCCCGGCCGGTGCGTGAGGGGGCTCCCGGGTGGGCGCCCATCCACATCTCCGCCTGCGGTTCACCGGTCGGCCGGACGCCGAGGAGTTCGGGGATGGCGGTGGTGGAACCCCAGGCGTAGGGGCGGATGGTGTTGTCGAGGCGGTCCATCGGGTTCTTTCTGTCGTACGGCGGTCAGGGCGGCCCTGATGTTCGACGGGTGGTGTTCAGGGCGTCCCGGGCAAGGTCAGGCCCCCGAGGCGAGCGCCAGGTAAACGGCGGCGAAATCCGTGACGGCGATCAGTTCCGCGAGGGTCTCGATCTCGCCCCCGGACTCCGGTTCCAGCTCGCTGATCGGCGTGTCGTGGCTCAGGGCCAGGTCACGGGCGGCCGGGGCGGCGCTGAGACCGCCGATCGGACGGTCGCGGAGGAGCACCACGCGTGCGTGCAGCGCGGGAGGTTCCTCGACGCGGTCGCGGAAGAAGTCGTCGGGGTCGGCGCCGGCGGCCAGCGGTCCGGAGAGCAGCGTGCTGTGCGCGGCGAGGGCCTCGGGCAGTTCGGCGACCACGGACGGGCGGCCGGAGAGCTCGGCGAGGGCCGCGGCGAATCGCCGTCCCGCGGGGCCCGCGGAGGTGCCCTCGGTCCAGATCACGGGGAGCGCGTCGGCGAGTTCCGCGGCGAGGGTCTTGGCCGGGTTGCTGTAGGTCGCGATGGCGGGGCCGCAGCGCTCGGCGATGTGGTCCAGGCGGCCGGCGATCTTCTCGAGGGTGTCGGGCGGGGCGGTGAGCAGGCCGGTGCGGTCGAGGATCGCGAGGAGCGGGGTGAGCAGGGCCCACAGAACGCCGGGGGCGGACGCGGTGAGGGGCGTGTCCTGCTCGTACGGGGCCGTCGCCATGGACACGAACAGGCCGTGGGCGCCCTCGACCGCCTCGGAGAGCGGGGTGTGGGCGGGGGCCACGGCGACGACCGTGCAGCCGCGGCGGTAGGCCTGGTCGGCGAGCAGGGACAGGCCCGGTTCGGTGCCGTCGGGGGTGGCGATCAGGAGCAGGTCGACCGATCCCGCCCAGCCGGGGAGTTCCCAGCGCAGGGCGCCCGCGGCGGGGGCGACGCCGGTGGGTGCGAGGCGGGTGACGGGGCTGCCGGCGCCGGCGAGTGTGCCGAGGAGGTCGGCCACGTGGGTGGCGGCGGCGCCGGGGCCCGCGATGAGGACCGCGCGGGGGCGGCCGTCGGGTTTGAGGTCGTTCACCCCGGCCTCGGCGGCGTGCCGGGCCGCTGTGCGGACGCGGGCGCCGGCCTCGGCGGCGCCGCGGAGCAGGCCTCGGCGGTCAGCCTGCGAGAGGGCATCGGGGGTGTCGAGCAGCGATTCGTCGAGCATGGGGCGGCAGCCTCCGATCGCCGGGTCTCCGGGACGCCGGATGCTTCGGCGGGTCTCCGGGACGCCGGATTGTCGCTTCGCCGGGCCGTCGGTCGCGCGCGTCCGGGACACCGGTGGTCGCTGGGGGTCGCTGTGTCGTTGTCGCCTGCGGCGGCCGGGGCGCCGTTCCGCCTACGGCTGCGGGGGCGCTTACGCGGGGCGGCGGGCCTCGTCGACGAGGAGGACGGGGATGCCGTCGCGGACGGGGTACGCCAGGCCGCAGTCCTGGCCGGTGCAGATCAGCTCGGCGTCCTGCTCCTTGAGGGGGGCGTGGCAGGCCGGGCAGGCGAGGATCTCCAGGAGGCCGGCTTCGAGCGGCATGGGGGTTCCCTTCGGGGCGGATACGGCTGCTTGTGCGGATGTGCCTGGTCAGGGTACCGCCGGGGAGAGTTGGGCGCCGGGGTTGGGGCGAGGTCGGGATACCTCGCCCCCGACGGGATACCTCGCCCCCCACAGGGTCAGGCCCTGATGATCGCCAGTACCTCGTCCCGCACCTTCGCCATCGTCGCCTCGTCCCTCGCCTCCGCGTTCAGGCGCAGGAGCGGTTCGGTGTTGGAGGGGCGGACGTTGAACCACCAGTCGGAGGTGGTGATGGTGAGGCCGTCGAGTTCGTCGAGCCGTACGCCCTCCTGGCCCTCGTAGGCCGCTCTGATCGCCGCCAGGCGGTCCGTCTGGTCGGCGACCGTGGAGTTGATCTCGCCGGAGCCGACGTAACGGTCGTACTGGGCCACCAGGGACGACAGGGGGCCTTCCTGGCCGCCCAGCGCGGCCAGGACGTGCAGGGCCGCCAGCATGCCCGTGTCGGCGTTCCAGAAGTCCTTGAAGTAGTAGTGCGCGGAGTGCTCGCCGCCGAAGATCGCGCCGGTCCTGGCCATCTCGGCCTTGATGAAGGAGTGGCCCACGCGGGTGCGTACCGGTGTGCCGCCGTTCTCCTCGACGACCTCCGGGACCGACCAGGAGGTGATCAGGTTGTGGATGACCGTGCCCTTGCCGCCGTGCTTGGCGAGCTCCCTGGAGGCCACGAGGGCGGTGATGGCGGACGGGGAGACCGGGTCGCCGTGCTCGTCGACGACGAAGCAGCGGTCGGCGTCGCCGTCGAAGGCGATGCCGAGGTCGGCCCCCTCCTCGCGGACGCGCTGCTGGAGGTCGACGATGTTGGCCGGGTCGAGGGGGTTGGCCTCGTGGTTCGGGAAGGTGCCGTCCAGTTCGAAGTACATCGGGACGGTGTCCAGGGGCAGTCCTGCGAAGACGGTCGGGACGGTGTGGCCGCCCATGCCGTTGCCCGCGTCGACGACGACCTTCAGGGGGCGGACGGCGGTCAGGTCGACGAGGGAGAGCAGGTGGGCCGCGTAGTCCTCCAGCGTGTCCCGCCGAGTGATCGTGCCCGTCGAGGCCGCAGGCTTGGGGGCGCCCGTCTCACTCCACCGCTCGACCAGTTCACGGATCTCGGCGAGGCCGGTGTCCTGGCCGACCGGGGCCGCGCCCGCGCGGCACATCTTTATGCCGTTGTACCGGGCGGGATTGTGGGAGGCGGTGAACATTGCGCCCGGGAGGTCCAGCGCGCCGGAGGCGTAGTAGAGCTGGTCGGTCGAGCACAGGCCGATCTCGGTGACGTCCACGCCGAGGGCGGCCGCCCCGCGCGCGAAGGCCCGCGACAGGGCGGGGGACGTGGGCCGCATGTCGTGGCCCGTCACGATGGCGCTCGCCCCGGTCACCTGGACGAAGGCGGCGCCGAAGAGCTCGGCCAGGGTCTCGTCCCACTGGTCGGGTACGACTCCGCGCACGTCGTACGCCTTCACGAGCTGTGACAGATCAGCCACGGCCAACCCTTCTGAAGTCCTGTCGGGCACCACAAACTACCCGTAGGCACTGACAGCGCGTAGTGCGGGAGCCGAGCGGACGCTCAGCCGTCGTGTGAGGTCAGGGCAGCATCCGGTCCAGTCGGGGTGAGCTCTGCTCGACCACGATCGGGCACATCACCAGCAGCAGTCCGAGGCTCCGGGGCGGCACCTTGGGCGGCAGGTCCCCTAGCGGCCCGCGAGCCCGACGGCCGCGCAGGCGAGGGTGAGGTTCTGCGGCGAGGTCATCTTGCCGACGGCTGAGGCAGGACTTCACTGCCTCGTCGAGGTCGTCGCTGCGCGCGCAGGTCAGCACGGACGGTCGTAGGGCCTCGTCGATCGGCACGCACGCGCGTGGCACAGCGACAAGGGCGCGCCCGCATGGGCCGAGGCGGCACCGATGTCGGCCGGTTGGCTAAGACGTGGTCGGAGGCCGCGAACTGAACGACGGCGAAGGCGATTCCGCAGGCCAGCGCGGGCAGCCAGGTCTCGCGCGGGCTCCGTCCGCCGTCGACCGGGAACACCAGCACCAGCGGCACCACGGGGCCCGGCAAAGGCGTCTGACGACCCACCACGGACGTCACCCCGTCCAGCGGCAGCCGAGTGACCTGAGCGAGTGTCACCACCGGTGTGCCCATGGCGCCGGAGGCGACCGGCGTGGTGTCGGCCACCAGCTCCACAGGCTGGGGAACAGGCCGACACAGCCCCCTGGGCGGCACTGGAGACGATCTGGCCCAGCGGCATGCCCTGAGGGAGCCGAGCGACCGGAGCGGCCGCCAGAAGGCCTGTGGGGCTCGCCAGGCCCGCCTTCACCCGGACGCCACCGGCAGGACGAGGACGATCACGAGAGGCAGCGCCGACGAGGGCGGACAGCCCGGGAGATGCCACACAGGAAGCGGTTTCTCGCTTCGCCCGGCGGAGTGGTCCGCGTCCAGGCACCGTCGACGGACGGGCGTCCCCGACTGGAAGATCAGGTCAGTTGTCGGGAGAGCGCAGCACCCGGAGATGGCCGCGGCGCGCGACCTCCATCGGGTCGGCCCGCCGGGCTCCGCCGGCCTCGGCGGCACGCTCCTGCGGACGGGCCGCCTCACGCACGGCGTTGGCAAGCGCTTCCAGATCGTCCCCACTGGGCCGGGCCGGAGCCGAGCCGTCAAGGAGCCGGACGACCTCCCAGCCGCGCGGGGCGGTGAGGCGCTCGGAGTGCTCGGCGCACAGGTCGTAGCAGTGGGGTTCGGCGTAGGTGGCGAGCGGGCCGAGGACCGCGGTCGAGTCGGCGTAGACGTACGTCAGCGTCGCGACGGCGGGACGGCCGCAAGCGGTGCGCGAACAGCGACGTACAGGGCTCACGACGTTGGACGGTACCGCACTCTTGAGCGGGCCGCGACGACTCTCCCCCAGGTCACCCCACCGTGTCGTGCTGTGAAACGCCCCACACGCCACTCCGGTCGCACCGCCATGACCTGCGCGGACACCCGTTTTCGAGGACCCGAACGGACCGCGGCGCGGTCACCACCTGGTACAAACCCCGTCAATTGCCCAGGGATCGACGGTCTCGGAGAGATACGGAATCGAGCCCAACCTTGGCTTGAATGGTCAACCGCCGACATGCCGTACGAAGCGGCCGTACGTCGTTTCGGACCGTGTCCGGGGTATGGCGTGGGGGCCGGGCGCGGGAGTGCGGCGAGGATTACCCTTCACCAGTGATGGACAACCCCGTACCGCCCCGCGCCACCGGCCCCGGGCCCCGCCGCCGTGATCGCCACGGACGAGGCATGCGCGGCCCGATCGCCCCGCCGCAGGTGCCGCTCGCCGCGAGCCGGGCCGAGGCGTTCGCGGACCTGGTGCAGGACTCCGTGGAGCGCCTGGAGCGGCGCTGGCCGCAGCTCGCCGACATCGATTTCCTGGTCCTGGAGGTGCCCCGGCTGGACGGGCAGTCCTGGAACGACGAGGCGGTGCCGCTCGGCGGGACGATTCCCGCGCGTGAGGGGCGCCCCGCGCGCGTGGTCGTCTACCGGCGTCCGGTGGAGATCCGCAGCAAGGGGCGCGACGAGCGGGCGGCGCTGGTGCACGAGATCGTCGTGGAGCAGGTGGCCGAGCTGCTGGGGCTCACTCCCGAGACGGTCGATCCGCGGTACGGCGAGGACTGAACCGCCCGCGGATCGTTCCGGGCTCGTCCCGGGCTACTTCTGGAGCACCGACAGATCCTGGTCCGCCTCCGGCACCGCGACCATGCCCCGGTCGTCCGGGAGGGTCTGGATCGTGAAGCCCGGGACGCCTTCCTCCGTCACAGCCAGGGTGCGGGCGCCGTAGACCGGGCCTCCCGAGACGTGCTCCACCGTGAGGGCGTACGTGCCCTTGAGGCCGGTCGGGGTCGGGGCCGCCACGTTCTGTGTGGTGCCCGCCTTGAGGGTGAACGTCTTCGAGACGGCCTCGCCGCCCTCGCTGCCCGCCGAGGCCGTGACCTTGACGGTGGCCGCGCGCGTGGGGGCGGTCAGGGAGAGCGTGGTGCCCTTGGCGCTGTTGTCGGCGACCGTCGCGCGCGTGCCGAGCGGACGCGTGGCCGGGATGAACGCCGTCTCCTGGTCGTCGCCCTTGCCGCGGACGACCCGCAGCGCGGCGACCACCGGCACGGAGGTGTCGGTGGGGGTCAGCACCAGCGAACCGGCCTCCCCGCGCGTGACGTCACCGAGGTCGGCGGAGGTCGTCATGCCCGCCTTCACGTGCAGCGTCTCGTTCCCGGCGGGGGTGATCAGGCCGGACGGGGACGCGAGCTGCACCTTCAGGTCGGCGTCGGAGTCGCTGGGCGTGAAGGCGATCAGGCGGACGGCGGTGGCGTCCTTCGGGATGCCGGGCAGCACCAGGCTGCCGGACGGGTCCGTGGAGGCGGCCAGCCAGTCGCCGCCGAGCTTGTCGTCCAGCGCCTGCACGGCCGCGCCCACGCGCCCGCTGCGGACGTTCACATGGACGGTGAGGTTCTCCTGCTTCTCCTCGGTGAGCGTGGACAGCAGGATCGGGTCGCTGGAGTGCGGCGCGACGGTGATGCCCTCCCCCAGCGTGGAGTCGAGGGCGCCGTCCTTGCCGTAGAGCTCGATGTCGACGACGGCGGCGGAGTCGTCGGGGTTGGTCAGGTGGACGTAGTCGGTGCGATCGGCGGCCGTGCTCACGCCCGGGAACCAGAACTCGGTGTCGGGGGCGGAGCAGTTGACGCCCTGCAGCCCGCGTCCGGAGCCGGCGGCGACCTCCGTGGTCTCCTGGACGGTCCAGCCGGGCGCGAACTTCCCCTCGGCGGTGCCGACGAGAGCCGGTGCGTCGCCGCCGGAGGTGTCACCGGTGGCGGGCTTGCCGGGCTCCTGGGGTTCGAGGACCGGCTTGCCGGGCTTCTTGCCCTTCCCCTTGCTCTTGCTCTTGCCGTCCGACTCCTCGGCGGCCGCCTGGAGTTCGGCCGTGCCCCCGCTGCCCGCGTCCTTGGTGACGGGCGTGAAGGACGTGTACGACGTCTCCGCTATGTCGGAGGTGCTGGGCGAGGGGCACAGCAGGCTGGTGCGCTCCACGGGCAGCTCGGCGGCCGTCCTGGCGGTGTCGGCGGCCCGCGGTGAGCTGAGCGTGGCGAACCCGGTGACGGCGGCGAGCGCCGCGGTGCCGGCGATGAGGGACACGGTGGTGCGGTTCACTGCTGACTCCCGTCGGGGCGCTCACTGCCGGGGGCACCCGGATGCTGCCGCGCCGGGTCGTACGCGGGGTCGTAGCCCTGGTCGTACTGCTGCTGCTCGTACTGGCCGCCGTACGTCTGGTCGTACGACGGCTGCTGGTTCTGCCCGCCGTAGGCGTACGGGTCGTACTGGCCGCCCTGGTAGGGCTCCGCCTGGTACGGCTGCTGGTCGTAGCCGCCCGCCGGGTACTGCTGGGCGTGCTGGTACTGGTCGTCCGTGTAGCCGCCGTACTCGGCGTTCGCGTGGCTCGGGGCGTCCCAGTCGCCGTAGGACTGCTGCTGCGGGACCTCGGCGGGGGCCTGCTGGGGAGGGGCGGGGAAGTCCTCGGGGCCGGCGGTCTCCTCGGCCTCGGCCTGGGCGCGCAGCCGGCGGGCGCGGCGGCCCTCGCCCGCCACGGCCTGGGCGGGGACGGCCGGTTCCTCGGGGAGGTCGTCGTCGACGTCGCGGCGGCGGCCGGGCAGGGCCATCACCACGAGGACGACGGCGAGGGAGCCCTGGATCCACAGCCACAGGGTGTGGGTGAAGGGGTCGTCGAAGGTGACGTCCAGCTTGCCGCCGGAGGAGGGCAGTTCGAAGCCCTGGGCCCAGCCGTCGACGGTGGTGCGGGTCAGCGGCTCGCCGTCCAGGGTGGCCGTCCAGCCCTCGTCGGCGGTGTCGGCGAGGCGCAGGATCCGGCCGTCGGCGCCGGACGGGATCGTGGTGTGGATGTCGACGGGGCCCGCGGCGACAGGTGTCGCGGTGCCGGACCCGGACTTGGCGACGATCGTCGCGCGCGCGACCTCCTGGTCGACCCGCCACAGTCCGCTGCCGTCCTGCTGGCTGAGCCGGGTCAGGCCGGGGGTGGCGTCCAGCACGCGCGTGACCTGGCGAGGGGCGCCCTGGTGGACGAGGACGTAGCGCACGGCGAAACCGCCGAGCTGGTCCGCCTGGTCGGCGCCGGAGCCCGCGACGAGGTTGGCGACGACCTTGTCCAACCTGCCGTTCTCCCCGTCGGCCGCGGCGAGTTCGGCGTCGCCGAGTCGGGCGCCGGAACCACGCACCAGCATGTAGCCGACGTGGGCGGTTGAGTCGCTGTCGAGGACGAGGGTGCGGGCCTGGTCGCGGGTGCCGCTCTCCTCGGCGACGAACGCGGGCACCTGCACGGGGTCGCGGCGCTCCAGCGGTCCGTCGGCGCCGCCGATCATCCAGCCGGCGGCGACGAGCAGCGGGCCCGCGGCCGAGGCGAAGGCGATCAGCGCGGCGACCGGCTGGCGCCAGCCGAAGCTCTGCTCCGCCACGCGCGCGCGTGCCCCGTCGGCGCCGAGCAGGGCCGCGGCGAGCAGGGCGAGACCGTAGACGAGGGTGGCGGGGCCGGCCCAGGTCGATTCGTTGGACAGGACCGCGAAGACGAGGCCGACCAGGGCGACCGCCCAGGCCGTCCAGATGCCGAACTGCCGCTCGGTGCGCAGCAGGGCGGCCAGCGCGGCCAGCACCACGCCGATGAGCATCAGCCCTTCGACGGTGCCGGGGCCGCCGGGGCTCGCGCCGAGCAGGTCCAGGGCGGAGGCGGCCGAGGAGCCGTACTCCAGGCCCGCCTGCTCGAAGAAGCCGAACGGGAGCAGCGTCAGCGACCAGGGCGCGAGGACCAGCAGGGGGGTGCCGAACTGGGCCAGGAAGCGCAGGCCGTAGGCGGTGATGTCGGTGCGGCGCACCACCAGCAGGCCGATGCCGATGATCAGCGTGATCGGCCAGATGATCGGCGTGAAGGCGGTGGTGATCGTGAGCAGGAGGGCGAACGCCCAGGTGGCGCGCCAACTGCCCCGCGCGCCCGTGCTGTTCGTCAGCCCGGCGGCCGCGACGCCCGCGCGCGCGATGAGCGGCAGCAGGACGGCGAGGACGGCGGTGCCGACCCGGCCGCCGGCGAGGGCACCGGTGGCGGCGGGCAGGAAGGCGTAGACGACGGCCGCCCACGCGCGCAGGAGGCGGGACTCGACGAGCGGGCGGGAGGCGAAGTAGGCCGTGCAGCCGGCCAGCGGCACCGAGCAGACGAGCAGGATGGTCAGCGCGAGGCCGGTCGAGCCGAACAGCAGGGAGGACAGCGCGGCGATGATCGCCAGGTAGGGCGGCGCGGACGGGGTGCCGCCGGCGCCCACCGCGTGCCACGCGTCCGCGTAGCGCGACCACAGCTCGCTCGCGTCGGCGGGGGCGGGCAGCAGGGCGCCGCCCGCGAGCGCGCCGCCGCCCAAAAGGTTGCGGCAGGCGACCAGGGCGACCAGCAGCAGCACCAGGAAGAGCACGGGGCCCGGCTTGCGAGCGATGCGCTTGAGGCGGGCGAACTGCTCGATCTCCAGGAACTCCGCGTCGTCGCCGCCGGGTCCGGACTCGATGCCGCCGCCGTGGCGGCCCGCCGTGGAGACCTCGGCGTCGGAGCCGCCGAAGAGGTTGCCGGCGACCTGCTCCACGGTGGCCCGCACGGTCGCGCCGGGCGGCGGGAAGAGCGGTCTGAGCTCGTCCTTGTCGACGGCCGGCTTGCCGCGCCTGCCCCGCCCGGCGATGATCCGCTCGGGCCGCAGCAGGGTGCCGAGGAGCCCGCGGATCTCGTCGAGGGCCTGTCCGGGGACCTTGCCGACGAGATAGGCGACGGTCCGCAGCAGGGTGCCCAGGACCAGGCGCACCAGCACCCAGGGGAGCGCGGCGGTCCGGGCGTTGACGAGCAGGGTGTAGGCGGCGCCGGCCTTGTCGACCTTGTGCGGGGAGGCGGTGGTGCGGCCCGCGCAGTCGACGGTGCGGCGCTCGCGGGAGGCCGCCTCGGCGTGGCGTACGACGGCTTCGGGGGCGATGAGGACGCGGTGGCCGGCGGCCTGGGCGCGCCAGCACAGGTCGACGTCGTCCCGCATGAGAGGCAGGTGCCGGTCGAAGCCGCCGAGCCGCTCGAAGACGTCGCGGCGGATCAGCATGCCGGCGGTGGACACCGACAGCACGGACCGGACGTGGTCGTGCTGGCCCTGGTCCTGTTCGCGACGGTCCAGGCCCGTCCAGCGGCGGCCGGAGTTGGCGATGGAGACGCCGACCTCCAGGAGCTGCCGCTTGTCGTACCAGCCGCGGAGCTTGGGGCCCACGACGGCGACGTCGTCGCGGCCGAGCTCCAGTTCGTTCTCCACGACGCGCAGCAGCTCGGCGAGGGCGTCGGGTTCGGGGGCGCAGTCGTCGTGCAGCAGCCACAGCCACTGGACCGGTTCGCCGTGCGGCAACTCCGGCAGGTCGTAGGCGTCGTCGCGCCACGTGCGCGTGACCGGGTCCCAGCCGCTCGGCCGCTTCAGGTACGGCAGCTCGTCCGGGGTGAGGACCGGGGCGGTGCGGATCGCCTCCTCGACGGCCTGGCCGAAGCCGGTGCGCCGGGCCAGGTGCAGGACCCGGTCGGCGCCGAGGGCCTCGGTGACCAGCCGGGCGGAGTCGTCAGCGCTGCCGGTGTCGGCGGCCATGGCGAACTGCACGGGGCGCTCCTGGCCGAGCAGCCCGGCGAGCGCGTCGGGCAGCCAGCGGGCGCCGTCGTGGGAGACGAGCACCGCGGTCACCACGTGACGCGGGAACTCAGGGGTGGCAGCGTGGTCTTGGGCTGCCGTGTGGCTGTGCACGGACATCGAGGTACGGGCCCCGGTTCGGTGGACTGCGGTGGACGCCTGTGCCCTGAGGGGGCGGCGAGGCGTCTCGGACGAGCGCCCACACTATCGGCTGGGCAAGACGGCGTCCCGCCGCCTGTGGACAACTCAGGTGCGACGGGCCGTGCGGTTGCGTACGAGAAGTGCGGTGAGGCCTGCCTCGGGTCAGACGGCGGCCTTCTTCAGTCGGCGGCGTTCGCGTTCCGACAGGCCGCCCCAGATGCCGAAGCGCTCGTCGTTGGCGAGGGCGTACTCGAGGCACTCGGAGCGGACCTCGCAGGAGAGGCAGACCTTCTTGGCCTCGCGGGTGGAGCCGCCCTTCTCGGGAAAGAAGGACTCGGGGTCGGTCTGGGCGCACAGCGCGCGCTCCTGCCAGCCGAGTTCCTCGTCCGCGTCGTCGACCAGCAGTTGCTGCACCAGCTCGGTCATGTGCGCCCCTCGTCTGTCTTCGCGTCCCCGTGTGACGGCCGTTACCGATTTCGGCTGAACGACACGAGTGAAATTACAAGTGTGCTGCTCCGGGCGAGTCAAGCCGAGATCTGCTATTGGGCCCCTTATTCACTCTGCGGAACCAAGGCCTTGCTGAAAGTGTTCAAATCGGCATAAACCTTGACAAGCAGACGAGACCCGAAAGGGCCGCCGAGCCGCGCCAGGCCTTTCGGACCTGTACGGGGAAGGACGCCCGTCAGTTCGAACTCGTTCCGTACGCGCGCGTGGAAGTCGTGCGGAGTCCTAGCGACGTCGCGCGGCCCCTGCGCCCGGTTGTGCGCACCATGTGTCCCGGTCACCGCCTGCACAAACCTTTCACCTTGGAGATGGACCGGATGAGGTGAAACTTGTCCCACTTCGAGGGTGTCGAGTTGACAGTGAAGGTGTGAGCCGCTGTCCTTGTGGGCATGCTCGCGAACTTGGCACTCACCTCGACCCGCACGGCCGGGTCCCACGGTGCTGCCCGCGCTCGCTGTAGCTGTTGTTGCTGTTCCAGCTGTTGAGCCCATCGCGCTCCGGCTGCTCCTGAGTCCACCGTGACTCGGCTGCCAGTGCCCCGCCCGCACCTGGGCATTCCTGTCCTCCCGCGATCCGGGCGGACGGTACGCGACACCCAGCCAGCCCCCCACTCTTCGCCGAGGACCCACCGCACCCCATGAACAGCGACAACGACCTCCAGATCGCCGGCGACCTCCTCGAGGTCCCGCACCTCCTCCAAGCCCCCCGCGAGCACCCGGCCACCGTCGCCGAGTTCGCCGGACTGGCCCGCACCATCGCCGCCGACCGCTCGCAGTGGGCGCACCTCGTCCAGTACGACGCGACCAGCCGCTGGTACCACCGGCTGCGCACCGGGCCCGGCTACGAGGTGTGGCTGCTGTCCTGGGTGCCCGGTCAGGGCAGCGGGCTGCACGACCACGGCCGCTCCTCCGGCGTCCTCACCGTCCTGGAGGGCACGCTGACCGAGCGGACCGAGCGGGGCACGCGCGCGCTGGGCGCCGGGTCCCAGCGGGTGTTCGCGCCGGGGTACGTGCACGAGGTCGTCAACGACGCGCTGGAGCCGGCGGTGAGCCTGCACGTCTACTACCCGGGCCTGACCGAGATGCCCATGCACACTGCCTGCACCGCCCGCGAGGCCTACGACGAGGTCGACGCCGTAACCGCATGACGCGTTGTCGTAGCCGCCTGCAAGACTGGCTTCCATGCGAATCGTGGTTCTGGCAGGCGGCATCGGCGGTGCCCGTTTCCTGCGTGGTCTGAAGCAGGCCGCGCCGGACGCGGACATCACGGTCATCGGCAACACCGGGGACGACATCCACCTCTTCGGGCTGAAGGTCTGCCCGGACCTCGACACGGTGATGTACACGCTCGGCGGCGGCATCAACGAGGAACAGGGCTGGGGGCGGGCCGACGAGACCTTCCACCTCAAGGAGGAGCTCGCGGCGTACGGCGTCGGGCCCGAGTGGTTCGGGCTCGGGGACCGGGACTTCGCCACCCACATCGTGCGGACGCAGATGATCGGCGCCGGGTATCCGCTGAGCGCGGTGACCGAGGCGCTGTGCGACCGGTGGAAGCCGGGGGTGCGGCTGATCCCGATGACCGACGACCGGGTCGAGACGCATGTCGCGGTCGAGATCGACGGCGAGCGCAAGGCCGTGCACTTCCAGGAGTACTGGGTGCGGCTGCGGGCCTCCGTGCCCGCCCACGCGGTCGTGCCGGTCGGCGCGGAGCAGGCCAAGCCGGCTCCGGGGGTCCTGGAGGCGATCGCGGAGGCGGACGTCGTGCTCTTCCCGCCGTCCAACCCCGTCGTGTCCGTCGGCACCATCCTGGCCGTGCCCGGGATCCGCGAGGCGATCGCCGAGGCCGGGGTGCCGGTCGTGGGCCTGTCCCCCATCGTCGGGGACGCGCCCGTGCGCGGCATGGCCGACAAGGTCCTCGCGGCGGTGGGCGTCGAGTCCACGGCCGCGGCGGTCGCCGAGCACTACGGCTCGGGGCTCCTGGACGGCTGGCTCGTCGACACCGTGGACGCCGATTCGGTCGGGCGGATCGAGTCGGCCGGCATCCGCTGCCGGGCCGTACCGCTGATGATGACCGATCTCGACGCGACCGCGCGGATGGCCCGTCAGGCGCTGGAGCTGGCGGAGGAGGTGCGCGGAGCTTGAGCGAGACGCCTGCCGACGGCTACCGGGTCTGGGCCGTCCCCGGCCTTCCCGAGGTGCAGCGAGGGGACGACCTCGCCAAGATGATCGCCGCCGCCGAGCCCGGCCTGGTCGACGGGGACGTCCTCCTGGTCACCTCGAAGATCGTGTCCAAGGCGGAGGGACGGGTCGTCGAGGCGGGCGACCGGGAGGCCGCGATCGACGCCGAGACCGTACGGGTCGTGGCGCGGCGCGGGCCGCTCAGGATCGTCGAGAACCGGCAGGGGCTCGTGATGGCCGCAGCCGGGGTGGATGCCTCCAACACCCCTGCGGGGACCGTGCTGTTGCTGCCCGAGGACCCGGACGCGTCCGCGCGGGCGATCCGGGACGGGCTGCGGGACGCTCTTGGGGTCGACGTCGGGGTCGTCGTCACCGACACCTTCGGGCGGCCCTGGCGCGCCGGGCTCACCGATGTCGCGATCGGGGCGGCCGGGGTGCGGGTGCTGGACGATCTGCGGGGCGGGACGGACGCGTACGGCAATCCGCTGAGCGCGACCGTGGTGGCGACGGCCGACGAACTGGCCGCCGCGGGTGATCTCGTCAAGGGCAAGGCCGCCGGGCTGCCCGTCGCGGTGGTGCGCGGGCTGGCGCATGTCGTGGCCGGGGAGCACGGGGAGGGGGCGCGGGCCATCGTGCGCCACGCGCGCGACGACATGTTCCGGCTCGGGACCTCGGAGGCGGTCCGGGAGGCGGTCACCCAGCGGCGTACCGTCCGGGCCTTCACGGACGAGCCCGTCGACCCCGGAGCCGTACGGCGGGCCGTGGCCGCGGCCGTCACCGCGCCGGCGCCGCACCACACCACGCCGTGGCGGTTCGTGCTGCTGGAGTCCGAGGAGGCGCGGACCGGGCTGCTGGACGCCATGCGGGACGCCTGGATCGCCGACCTGCGGCGGGACGGGAAGTCCGAGGAGTCCATAGCCAAGCGGGTGCGGCGGGGTGATGTCCTGCGCAATGCGCCGTATCTCGTCGTGCCCTGTCTGGTGATGGACGGTTCGCACACGTACGGCGATGTGCGCCGGGACGCGGCCGAGCGGGAGATGTTCGTCGTCGCCGCGGGGGCCGGGGTGCAGAACTTCCTCGTCGCGCTGGCCGGGGAGCGGCTGGGGTCGGCGTGGGTGTCGTCCACGATGTTCTGCCGCGATGTGGTGCGCGAGGTGCTGGGGCTGCCGGAGGACTGGGATCCGATGGGGGCCGTGGCGGTGGGGCATCCGGCCGAGGAACCCCGTCCCCGGCCCGGGCGGGACGCGGGGAGCTTCATCGAGGTGCGGTGAGGTGCGCCGGTTTCGTCGAGGTGCGGTGCCGGGCCTCGGCTTGCGCCTAGTCTCGTAGGGCTTCTTCCGGTTTCTCTCGCACCTCAGGACTTCATTCGTGGCAGGACGCTTCACTCCGCGGCCCACGCGTACCACAGTGCGCGGCGGGGAGGTCGTCGTGCCCGCCGCGCGGCGGGAGGCGGCGCGGGTCGAGGCTCCGCTCGTACGGAGGTGGACGCCGCCGTGGCCCGTCGACCTCGGGCTGGTGCTCGGGGCGCTTCGGCGGGGACCGGCGGACCCCACGTTCCGGGCGCTTGCGGACGGGTCCGTGTGGCGGGCCAGTCTGACGCCCGTGGGGCCCGGGACCCTGCGGGTGTGCGTGTACGGCGGTGAGGTGCGCGGCGAGGCGTGGGGGCCCGGGGGTGAGTGGCTGCTCTCGCGGTTGCCGGAGTTGCTCGGGGCCGCGGACGATCCCTCCGCGTTCGTGCCCCGGCACCGGATCGTCGCGCATTCCTGGCATCGGCGGCCGGGGTTGCGGCTGACCCGGACCGGGCTGGTGCTGGAGTCGTTGATCCCGTCCGTGCTGGAGCAGAAGGTCACGACCGACGAGGCGTACCGGGCGTGGCGGTTGCTGGTGCGCAAGTTCGGGGAGCCGGCGCCCGGGCCCGCGGCCGGTGGGCGATTGTGGGTGATGCCGTCGCCCCGGACGTGGGCGTTGATTCCCTCGTGGGAGTGGCACCGGGCCGGCGTGGACAACAAGCGGGCCTCGACGATTCTGCGCTGTGTGCGGGTGGCCGCGCGGCTGGAGGAGGCGGTGGGGATGTCCCCGGCTGCCGCGCAGGCGCGGTTGGAGGTGGTGCCGGGGGTGGGGCCGTGGACCTCCGCGGAGGTGGTGCAGCGCAGTCATGGGGCGGCGGACGCGGTGACCGTGGGGGATCTGCATCTGCCGGGGATCGTGGGGTTCGCGCTCGCGGGGGACCGGGACGCGGACGACGCGGCGATGTTGTCGCTGCTGGAGCCGTATGCGGGGCAGCGGCACCGGGCGGCTCGGTTGATCCTGTTGAGTGGGCGTACGCCTCCCCGGCGGGCGCCGAAGATGACTCGGGGGGACATCGGGCGGTTGTGACGGGGCAGGGGCGCCGTTGGGTTTTTCGCCCCCGCCGCCCCTACCCGTCCCTCCCCCAGAGGGGGGACCCCCACCAGGGGCGGCTGCCCCTGCGACCCCGCTTCGGGGGCTCCGCCCCCGGACCCCCGCTCCTCAAACGCCGGAGGGGCTGAACGCCTACTGGTCCGACGAGAAACGGACCGCCCCCGCCGGGATCCTCGCGTCGCACCAGATCCTCATGCCGTCCAGCAGTTCGTTGTCGGCGCCGATGATCGCGCCGTCGCCGATGACCGTGCCGGTGAGGACCGAGCGTTCGCCCACGCGGGCCCTGGTGCCGATCAGGGAGTCGGTGATCACCGCGCCCGGTTCGATCACGGCACCCGGCAGGATCGTGGAGCCGGAGACGCGCGCGCCCTCCGCGACGTACGCGCCCTCGCCGACCACCGTGCCGTCGGTCAGCTTGGCGTCGGGGGCGACCCGTGCCGTGGGGAGGATCAGGCGGTCGCCGCAGCGGCCGGGGACCGCCGGGGACGGGGCACGGCCGAGGACCAGGTCGGCCGAGCCGCGGACGAAGGCGGCGGGGGTGCCGAGGTCCAGCCAGTACGTCGAGTCGACCATGCCCTGGAGGTGGGCGCCGGCCGCCAGGAGGTCGGGGAAGGTCTCGCGTTCGACCGAGACCGGGCGGCCCTGCGGGATCGTGTCGATGACCGAGCGGCGGAAGACGTACGCCCCCGCGTTGATCTGGTCGGTGACGATCTCCTCGGGGGTCTGGGGTTTCTCCAGGAAGGCGAGGACCCTGCCCGTGTCGTCGGTGGGCACCAGTCCGTAGGCCCGCGGGTCCGTCACCTTGGTGAGGTGGAGGGAGACGTCGGCGCCCGTGGTCTCGTGGGTGCGCACCAGGGCCCTGATGTCCAGGCCCGTCAGGATGTCGCCGTTGAAGATCAGGACCGGGTCGTCGGGGGCGGAGTGCAGTCGGGCGGCCACGTTGCGGATCGCGCCGCCCGTGCCGAGGGGCTCCTCCTCGGTGACGTACTCGAGGTGGAGCCCCAGGGACGAACCGTCGCCGAAGTGCGGTTCGAAGACCTCCGCGAGGTAGCTCGTCGCGAGGACGATGTGGTCGACGCCCGCCGCTCTCGCTCGCGCGAGCTGATGGGTGAGGAAGGGGACGCCGGCCGCTCGGACCATGGGTTTCGGGGTGTGGACCGTGAGGGGTCGCAGCCTCGTGCCCTTGCCGCCGACCAGGAGGATCGCTTCTGTCACCTGTCGTCTCCGCTTCCTGCCGGGACCGGCCCGAACTGTCTTGCGACCGGCCAGTGTATGCAGACCGTTGTGCGGCACCTTCGGCGGCCGTGCGGCGTCAGCGCCTGCCCCCCGACGGCGGTGAAACGGGTGGTACGAACTGTCCTCGGTACTCTCCTCGGCCCTCAGCGACCGTCAACGACCCTGGAGGCGGGCGGCTGTCGTGCGGGTGGACGCGAGTTTGCGATAGAGCTGCCGTCCGGGGCACTCCGTGGCGAAGCCGTCCCGGTGGCCGGAGATCACGTTCAGTCGTACCTTCCTACCCTTCGGATAGAGGTTGCCACCGCCCGACTTCAGATACGTCTTGCCCTTCGGATTGGCGCCGTGGAGACCGAGCTTCCACGCGGCGAGCCGTGCGACGGCCTTCGTCACGGCCGCGGGCGGCTTCTTGGAGCCGTAGCTGCCGAGGACGGCGATCCCCATGCTCTGGGAGTTGAAGCCGAGGGTGTGGGCGCCGAGGACCGGCTTCGCCACCCCGCCCGCCCGGCCCTCGTAGATGTTTCCGCACTTGTCGACGAGGAAGTTGTAGCCGATGTCCCGCCAGCCCATGCTCTTGACGTGGTAGCGGTAGATACCGCGAATGAGCGAGGGCGCCTGCGTACAGCGGTATCCGTTGCCGGACGCCGTGTGGTGGACGAAGGCCGCCTTGACCTTCTTCGTGTAGACGAAGCCTCGCTCACGCAGGTTCTCGTCCGCGCCCCAGCCGCGCCGGGTGACGATGCGCGGGCGCGGCCCGATGTACGGCTTCGCCCGCTGCCGGTCCGTCAACTGCCCCGCGCGCAGGGCGAACAGCTCGTCCTCGGTCTGCTGCCGGTCCAGGGCCGGGATCTCGGTGGCGTCGAGGCCCACGAGACCGTCGTTGGCGGCGGCCGCGTCCGTCCCGGCGAGGTCGTCCGCGGGTTCGGCGGTGGGCGCGGAGCGGGGTGCGAGGGCGCGGTGGGGTGTGCCGGCCGGGCTCTCCCGCCGAGTGGGCGCCGGTGCGCTCTCCCCCGGGTCCACGAGTTCCAGACGCAGGCCCGTCGGGAGCGTGGCGGTCGTCGTCGCCGTACGGGAGCCGCGGGCCGTGTCCTCGGTCCTGCGGTCGGCCTCGGCGCGGACCCGTACCTCCACGCCGTCGGAGTCGCCCACCCACAGGGGTGCCGTGGCGCCGTGGACGCGGCCGGAGGTGCGCTCGGCGGTGCCGGGGTCGGCGGCGTCGTCGTTGTGGGTCTCCAGGTCCTGCCAGCCCGACCAGGTGTCGGTACCGGCCGCACGGGTGCGGACCTGGACGCTGCCGTGCAGCACGGTGTCCGGATCGTCCCAGATCACGCCCACGAGGGAGAAGTGCCGTACGTCCCGGCGGGGCAGGCCCTGTTCGGCGACCGGGGCGAGGGTGCGGTCGCGGGAGGTGAGGGGCGCCAGGGGCAGCGACTGGGTGCCCCCGAGGGCTTCCGCGCCCGACGCCGGTCTCACGGCCGCCGGTGACACCGGTCTCGCCGCGACGGCGGGCGAGGTGAGGGGAAGGGCCAGGGCGGCCGCGCAGGTGACGCCGACCGAGGAAGCAAGGAGTCCACGCATGCTCCCGATCCTGGACATAGTCATATAAATCTGTCCATCGGGGAACTGACGGACCGTCGGCTGCCGTTGCGCCGAACCGGTGGCCCCGCGCGGGGGTGCCGAGCCGCGCGCCCGCGTACCCTTCTGCGGGTGAACGCCACCGATCGCACCCCTGCCGACCTGCTGCGTTCCGCGCTCGCCGCGGACCCCGGACGCCCCCTGGTGACCTTCTACGACGACGCCACGGGCGAACGTGTCGAATTGTCCGTGGCCACCTTCGCCAATTGGGTGGCCAAGACCTCCAACCTCCTCCAGGGCGACCTCGCCGCCGCGCCCGGCGACCGGGTGACGCTGCTGCTGCCCGCGCACTGGCAGACGGCGGTGTGGCTGCTGGCGTGCGCGTCGGTGGGGGTGGTCGCGGACGTGGGCGGGGACCCGGCCGCGGCCGACGTGGTCGTGAGCGGGCCGGACACGCTGGAGGCGGCCCGGGCGTGCTCCGGGGAGCGGGTCGCGCTGGCGCTGCGGCCGCTGGGCGGGCGGTTCCCGCAGCCGCCGGAGGGGTTCGTCGACTACGCCGTGGAGGTACCGGGTCAGGGCGACCGGTTCGCGCCCTTCGCTCCGGTGGATCCGGACGAACCCGCGTTGGTCGTCGCCGGGCGGGAGTTCAGCGCGGCCGAGGTCGTGGAGCGGGCCCGGGCCGAGGGAACCGGGGACCGCGTGCTGTCGGGACTGCCGTACGACACGTGGGACGGGTTGAACGCCGGGCTGTACGGGCCGCTGGCCAACGGGGGGTCCGTGGTGCTGTGCCGGAACCTGGGGCAACTGGGCGAGGACGCCCTCGCCCAGCGGATCGAGAGCGAGCGGGTCACGGTCACCCGTCGATGACCGGACGGCTGCGTACCGGGCGCAGGGTCACTGCGCTCTCCCGCCCCTGAGGGTCGGCTCCGTCACCCGGACGGCGCAGTACCGGGCCGCCCCCGCCCGCGGTTCACGCCATCGTCGTAGGAGCAGACCGCACTCGTGCTCGTACGCCGTGAGGGGGCGCCGCTCGTGACCGACAGCGCAGGCACCCTCGGGCCCGGCGGGTCGTCCGCGAGCGGGAGGGGGCTCGTACGGCGGCGCAGGCGCAGGCGGGCGGGGTGCGGGGCGCTCGCCGTCGCCGTGGTCGCCGCCGCGGCCGGCGGCACCGGGTGGGCCCTCTACGCCAAGCTCGACGGGAACATCACCGCGGACGACGCCGCCGCCGCGGAGCTCGCCCGGTACGAGAAGGACCGGCCGACCTCGCTCGTCAAGGACGCGCAGAACATCCTGCTGATCGGGTCCGACTCGCGCTCCGGCGACGGGAACGGGCGGTACGGCCGGGACTCCGGGACCGAGCGGTCGGACACCACGATCCTGCTGCACCTGGCCGCCGGGCGGCGCGCCGCGACGGCCGTGTCCCTGCCGCGGGACCTGATGGTGGACGTGCCCGCCTGCCTGGGGCGGGACGGGACCCGCAGCGAACCCATGTTCGCGATGTTCAACTACGCCTTCCAGAAAGGCGGTTCGGCCTGCACGATCCGGACCGTCGAGAAACTCACGAACATTCGCGTGGATCATCACATGGTCGTCGACTTCCACGGGTTCAAGGACATGGTGGACGCGGTCGACGGGGTGGCGGTCTGCCTCGCCGAACCGATCGACGACAAGGCCGCCAAGCTGCGGCTTCCGGCGGGTCGGGTGACGCTGAACGGCGAGGAGGCGCTCGGCTATGTGCGCGCCCGCAAGTCCCTCGGCAACGGCAGCGACACCGACCGGATGGACCGCCAGCAGCGCTTTCTCGGGGCACTCGTCAACAAGGTGCAGAGCAATGACGTACTGCTGAATCCGGTGAAGCTCTATCCCGTGCTGGACGCGGCGACTTCCTCGCTCACCACCGATCCCGCTCTGGCGAGCCTGCGCGGGCTGTACGAACTCGTGCGCGGCCTGCGGCACATCCCCACGGAGCGTGTGCAATTCCTTACCGTGCCGCGGGAGTCGTACGTCTATGACGCCAATCGTGATCAACTCGTCGAACCCGAGGCCCGGCGCCTTTTCGAACGGTTGCGCAAGGACGCACCGGTGAAGGTGACGAAGAAAGCCCCGAGGGTTTCAGAACATTCGCATGACGACGAAGCCCGTGGAGAATCCGAGAAGGACGGCGGAGTCCCCGCCTTCCGCGGCAACACGGCCGCCGAGGACACCTGCGAGTAAAGCGTTTCCCAAGGTGACGAAGCACTGTCCGGGCAAATGGGCGGATTGCCCGGTTGTAGGGACGTGGAATGCGTCACCGCCGTAACCTGTCGGCGAATCGGACGGCTAGTGTGAGCGATCCGGTGCATCCGGCCGACGGAGGATTCAGCAACCGTGGACGCACAAGGCCGTGGGCGGGCGGGCGAAATCGACCCCGCCGACCAGTGGGTACTCAACCCGCACACCGGTGAATACGAACTGCGACTGACCCCTTCCGCACCGCAGTCAGGTGTTCCCGGCCCCCGTAGATCCGCGCCCTCCCCCAGCAGGGCGGGCGCGCCCGCCGGCCGTACGGCCACTCCCGTGGCTCCCGGCCGCCAGGTCCCGCCGCCGCGCAGGCGCCGGGGCGCGCCGCCCGAGGAGCCGCTGCCGGGGCGGCGCGGCCGCCGGCCCGTCAAGAAGAAGTCGACGGCGAAGAAGGCGCTGCTGTGGACCGGCGGCACGATGGCCTTCGTGCTGATCGCGGCCGCGGGCGGCGGGTACCTCTACATCCGCCACCTCAACGGGAACATCACCTCCGTCTCCGACGACGGCGCGAGCACCGGCGGCTTCCAGTCCGACAAGGCGATCAACATCCTGCTGATCGGCACCGACAAGCGCACCGGCGCGGGCAACGAGAACTACGGCGACAAGGACAGCGTCGGGCACGCGGACACCACGATCCTGCTGCACGTCTCCAAGGACCGGACGAACGCGACCGCGCTGAGCATCCCGCGCGACCTGATCGTCGACATCCCGGACTGCCCGACCACGCAGGCGGACGGCACCACCAAGGTGATCCCGGGCACGGACGACGTCCGCTTCAACACCAGCCTCGGCCAGGACGAGCGCACGCCCAGCTGCACGGTGCGGACCGTCACCGAGCTCACCGGCATCCAGGCCGACAACTTCATGGTGGCCGACTTCAACGCGGTCAAGACACTGACCACGGCGGTCGGCGGGGTCCAGGTCTGCCTGGCCAAGGACATCGACGACGAGGACTCCAAGCTCAAGCTGTCCAAGGGCACGCACACCATCTCGGGCGAGCAGGCCCTCGCGTTCGTGCGCACCCGGCACTCGGTCGGCTTCGGCGGCGACCTGAGCCGGATCGGGCTCCAGCAGCAGTTCCTGAGCGCGCTGATGCGCAAGCTCAAGTCGAACGACACGCTCACCAACCCGGCCAAGATGCTGAAGCTGGCCGAGGCGGGCACCAAGGCGCTGACCGTCGACTCCCAGCTCGACAGCATCGGCAAGCTGAAGGACCTCGGCCTGGAGCTGGGCAAGCTCAACGTGAAGAACCTGACGTTCACCACCGTGCCGGTCGTCGACAACCCGGCCGAGAAGGTGAAGGCGACGGTCGTCCTCAACGACGCGACGGCTCCCACGGTCTTCGACATGATCAAGAACGACGTGTCGTTCACCGAGGTCAAGAAGAAGGCGAGCGCGGCCAAGAGCGCCGAGGCGGCAAAGGCCGCGGCCCGGCTCAAGGGCACCAAGTCCGCCGCGTCCGAGGTGCGGGTGCGCATCCTCAACGGCGGTGCGGCGGCGGGCAGCGCGCAGGCCGAGCTGGAGTACCTCCAGAACGAGGAGGGCGTGCTGAAGTCGGAGAACGCGGGCAACGCGAACGCGTCCCTGGCGAAGACGACCCTGGAGTACGCCCCCGACCAGGCCGACCAGGCGCGCAGGCTGGCGGCCATCATGGGCCTGTCGGGTTCCGCGCTGAAGCCGGGCGAGAGCGTCACCAACTCCCAGGGTCTGCCCACGATGACACTGACCCTGGGCAAGGACTTCAAGGGCGCCGGGGTGTCCTTCACCACGGCGACGAAGGCACCGGAGGGGGTGCAGCAGTCCACGGCCGACAAGGTCGAGTGCGCCAAGTGAGAGCCGGCTCCGCGGTGACCTGAGGGGCCTGTCGTGCGTCTAACCAGTCGTACGGCAGGTCTTTTCTCGTCGGTTCGGTGTGAGGGTGGGGAGACAGGGGATGGCGCACAGCGGTGTGCACGAGGAGGGGGCGCGGCCGGTTTCCCGGCCCGCTCCAGGTCCGCGGGAAGCCGGCGGGGGTGCCGGCGGCGGGCCCGTGAGCGGGGGCAGCGGCGACGGTGGCGGGCGGCACGGGCGGCGGCGCGGCAAGCGCGGGCGCCGGGCGCTGAGATGGGGGGCGACCACGCTCGCCGTGCTGATACTCGGCACGGCCGGCGCCGGATACCTGTACTACCAGCATCTCAACGGCAACATCCGCAAGGGCGAGCGCAGCAGCGGTGACTCCAAGGCGCGCAAGACCGAGGCCAACGCGGCCGGGCAGACGCCGCTCAACATCCTGCTGATCGGCTCGGACAGCCGTAACTCCGACGAGAACGTGAAGCTCGGCGGCAGCAGGGACAACCGCGGCAACCCGCCGCTGGGCGACGTGCAGATGCTCATCCACCTCTCCGCGGACCGCAAGAGCGCGGCGATGGTGAGCATCCCGCGCGACACCCGGGTCGACATCCCCAAGTGCACGGACCCGGACACCGGGAAGACGTACCCGGCGACCACCGACATCATCAACACCTCGCTGGCCCGCGGCGGCGCCGGCTGCACGCTCGCCACCTGGCAGAACCTCACCGGCGTCTACATCGACCACTGGATGACGATCGACTTCTCGGGCGTGGTGCGCATGGCGGACGCCATCGGCGGTGTCTCGGTCTGTGTGAAGCAGAACGTGTGGGACCGTCCGACGGCGGCGGTGCCGGGCGGCTCCGGGCTGAAGATGACGGAGGGCACGCACAAGGTCGAGGGCAAGCAGGCCCTGCAGTGGCTGCGCACCCGGCACGCCTGGGGCAGCGACCTGATGCGGGCCAGGGCCCAGCACATGTACCTGAACTCGATGATCCGCACGCTGAAGGGGCAGAACGTCTTCACCGACACCCCGCGGCTGATGGACCTCGCCGAGGCGGCCACCAAGTCCCTCCAGGTGTCCGAGGAGATCGGCTCGGTCAAGGAGCTCTACGACCTGGGCATGCAGCTCAAGTCGGTGCCGACGGACCGCATCACCTCGGTGACGATGCCGAACGTCCCGGACCCGCGGGACGACAACCACGTCGTGCCGGACGGCGCGAACGCCGACAAGCTGTGGGAGATGCTCCGCGACGACGTGCCCCTCGACAAGAAGGGCAAGGGCTCCGGCGGGAAGAAGCGCACCGAGCCCACCAAGGCCCCTTCCGCCCCGGACGGCGAGATCGGTGTCCTCGTGCAGAACGCGACGGGGACCTCCACGCTCGGCCCGGTGGGCGGACGCGCCGGCACGATCGCCGCCGAGCTCGTGCAAAAAGGTTTCTCGCAGGCCTCCAAGGACGCGACGACAGGGCTCTCCGAGGACCGGACCGTCGTGCGCTACCCGAGCGCCGACCTGGAGGGCGATGCGCAGCGCGTCGCCAAGTCCCTGGGAATCCCGCTGAGTTCGGTGAAGAAGTCGACCGACGTCTCCGGGGTCACCCTCGTCGTGGGCGCCGACTGGCGTACCGGGACGGCGTACCCGAAGCAGTCCGAGGCCAAGGCCGGTGACGTACCGGGCAACGCGGACGCCATCAACGGCTCGGACACCGGACAGTGCATGGACGTGTATTCGATCTACCGCTGGTAGTCGAACGCAGCGGTCCGGGCGTACGTACATACTTACAGAATCGGCACAGGAACAACTCACGTCGCTCAAGGCCCGATCGGGCGGATAGTGTGAGCGATCCAGCGATCGCCGCGTGGCCCTGACGGAGGATTCGGACAACCGTGGACGCACAAGGCCGTGGGCGGGCGGACGACGTCGACCCCGCAGACCAGTGGGTGCTCAATCCGAACACCGGTGAATACGAACTGCGACTGGCCCCTTCCGCACCGCAGTCGGCCGTTCCCGGTCCGCGTGGATCCGCGCCGGCACCGAGCCGGCCCGGAGCACCGCGTGGTCGTACGACCACCCCCGTGGCCCCCGGCCGGGACGTTCCGCCGCCGCGCAGGCGCCGGGGCACCCCGCCCGAGGAACCGCTGCCGGGCCGGCGCGGCCGGCGGCCGGTCAAGCAGCAGTCGAAGGCGAAGAAGGCGCTGCTGTGGACCGGCGGCACGATGGCGCTCGTCCTGGTCGCCGGTGCCACGACGGGCTGGTTCTACCTCAAGCACCTGGAGGGCAACGTCGGCACGACCGACGTCGGCGACGCGGCCGCGAGCAGCTTCAGCAAGGACGAGGCCTTCAACATCCTCATCATCGGTACCGACAAGCGCACCGGTGAGGGCAACGAGGGCTACGGCGACGCCGGCAGCGTGGGCCACGCCGACACCACCATCCTGCTGCACGTCGCCAAGGACCGGTCGAACGCGACCGCGCTGAGCATCCCGCGCGACCTGATCGTCGACATCCCGGACTGCAAGACCAACCGGGAGGACGGCTCCTCGTCGGTCGTCGCGGGGCAGGACGGCGTCCGCTTCAACCGGAGTCTCGGTGAGAGCGGCCGGGACGCGGGCTGCACCATGCGCACCGTGGAGGCGGCCACCGGCATCAAGCCCCACCACTTCGTGATGGCCGACTTCAACGCCGTGAAGACCCTGACCACGGCGGTGGACGGGGTCGAGGTCTGCGTGGAGAACGCCGTCAACGACAAGAAGTCGAAACTCGTCCTGCCCGCCGGGGAGTCGAAGGTGGAGGGCGAGAAGGCGCTCGCCTTCGTGCGCACCCGGCACGCCTTCGGCAACGAGGGCGACCTGGACCGGATCAAGGTGCAGCAGCAGTTCCTGGGCTCCCTGATGCGCAAGATGACCTCCGGCGACACCCTCACCAGCCCCACCAAGCTGCTGAAACTGGCGGAGGCCGCGACCAACGCGCTCACCGTGGACGAGGCGATCGGGAAGGTCGGCACGCTCAAGGACATCGCCCTGGAGCTGAAGAAGGTGCCGACGAAGAACATCAGCTTCATGACCGTCCCGGTCAAGGACAACCCCGCCGAGACGATCAAGGCGACGGTGGTCGTCGACGAGACGAAGGCCCCCCCGATCTTCGACGCGATCAAGAACGACGTCTCGTTCACCGAGGTCAAGGCGCAGCAGAAGAAGGAGAAGGCGGAGATCGCGGCCCGGCTCAAGGGCACCAGGTCGGCCGCCTCCGACGTCCGGGTGCGCATCCTCAACGGCGGTGCGGCCGCGGGCAGCGCACAGCAGCAGCTCGCCTACCTCCAGACCGAGGCGGGCGTGACCAAGTCCGACAACGCGGGCAACGCCGAGGCGGCGCTGGCGAGGACGACCCTGGAGTACGACCCCGACCAGGCCGACCAGGCGCGCCGCCTCGCGGACATCATGGGGCTGTCCGGCTCGGCGCTGAAGCCCGGCAAGAGTGTCACCAACGCGCAGGGCCTGCCCGCCATGACCCTCACCCTGGGCAAGGACTTCAAGGGCGCGGGCGTGAAGCTCAACGCGTCCACGGCGGCACCGGAAGTGGACAAGTCCACGGCGGACAAGGTGCAGTGCGCGAGCTGAGGCCCACGGGGGACCGCGAGCCGGCCCCCAGGTCCCGCACAGGTTCGTAGGGCAACCTCACGGGCCCGTCGGATGTCTAAGACGTGCGGCGGGCCCGAGGCATGACCGCGGGTCCGGTGGGGTGGGTGGGGAGGACGGGAACGTTGACAACGCAATACAGCGTGCAGGAAGCCGTGCCGGCGACCGAGGGGGACGGCGGGCACGGCAGTCGTAGGGCACCGCGCAAGCACCGGGTGCTCAGATGGTCGGCGGCGACGCTCGCGGTGCTCATACTCGCGGCGGCCGGCACCGGCTACGTCTACTACCGGCACCTGAACGCCAACATCGAGCAGGACGACCTCAACCTGGGCGACAACAAGGTCGCCGAGCCGACGCCGAACGCCGCGGGCCAGACCCCGCTGAACATCCTGCTGATCGGCTCCGACGCCCGGGACAGCAAGGAGAACCAGGAACTCGGCGGCGCCAGGGAGACCTTCGGCTCCACTCCGCTCGCGGACGTGCAGATGCTGCTGCACCTGTCCGCCGACCGCAGCAACCTCTCGGTCGTCAGCATGCCGCGGGACACCCTGGTGAAGATCCCCAAGTGCACCGACCCGGACGACGGCAAGGTGTACCCGGCGAGCGAGGGCCGGGTGATGACCAACCAGAGCCTCGGCCACGGCGGCCCGGGCTGCACGGTGGCCACCTGGCAGGAGCTCACCGGCATCCACATCGACCACTTCGTGATGGTCGACTTCGCCGGCGTGGTGTCCATGGCCGACGCCATCGGCGGGGTGCCGGTCTGCGTGGACGCCAACATCCACTCGCGGGACAGCCAGGGGCACGGCTCGGGCCTGAAGCTGGAGAAGGGCACCACCTCCGTCAAGGGCGAGCAGGCCCTGCAGTGGCTGCGCACCCGCTACGGCTTCGAGGACGGCAGCGACCTCGCCCGCGCCAAGGCCCAGCACATGTACATGAACTCGATGGTCCGCGAGCTGCGCGCCAACGCCACCCTGAGCAGTCCGAACAAGCTGCGCAAGCTCGCCGAGCAGGCCACCGGCGCCCTCACCGTCGACTCGGGGCTCGGCAGCGTGAAGGAGCTCTACGACCTGAGCAACGAGCTGCGCAAGGTGGATCCGGGGCGCATCACCATGACGACCATGCCGAACCGCTACGTCGGCGCGCGCGTGGAGCCCACCGAGGACGCCGAGCAGCTCTTCCGGCTGGTGCGCGACGACATCGCGCTGGACGGCAAGGACGCGAAGAAGACGACCACGGCGAAGGCGGAGGACACCTCCGACGACCCGGCCGCCGCCAAGGACGAGATCGGGGTCCTGGTCCAGAACGGCACCCGCACCGACACCCTGGCCGCGGCGCGCGGGCGGGCGAGCACGGTGGCCGGACTGCTGACGGAGAAGGGCTTCGAGAAGGCGGTCTCCGACCGTTCCGCGTCACTGAGCGAGGCGAAGACGCTGGTGCGCTACCCGAGCGCGGAACTGGAGGGCGACGCCCAGGCGGTCGCCAAGTCCCTGGGCATCCCGATGAGTTCGGTGAAGAAGTCGACCGACGTCTCCGGGGTCACGCTCGTCGTGGGCGCCGACTGGCGCGAGGGTACGACGTACAAGGCGCCCAAGAAGGACGACTCGACCCCGAAGACCGCGGAAGCCCTCAACGGCGCGGACGACACGGCCTGTATGCACGTCAACCCGGGCTTCACCTGGTGACGGGGCGCCCCTCGGGACCGAGGGGCGCCGCTCTCACACCGTGTCCAGCACGGCGGGCCGCCGCGAGGCGATGACCCGCTTCGCCAGCGAGCGCGGGCTGGTCAGGAAGCCGTAGCCCCACGACATGTGCATGGTGGCGAGGGCCACCGGGATCTGGAGGCGGGCCTTGAGCGGGAGGCCCTTGCCGGCGGGCAGCGAGCCCAGCACGATCGCCGCGAGGTAGCCGCCGGGGATCACGAAGCCGAGCGGGGTCAGCGCGGCACCGACCACGATCCCGGCCGCGATCGCGCACACCGCGGTCGGCGGGGCGAGGTAGCGCAGGTTGATGGAGCCCTCGTGGTAGCGGGCCACGACGTGCCGCCAGCGGCCGTAGTCCTTGTACTGCTTGGCGAGGGCCTTCACGCTCGGCCGCGGGCGGTACGACACCCTCAGCTCCGGCGAGAACCAGATCAGCCCGCCCGCCTCCCGGATCCGGAAGTTGAGCTCCCAGTCCTGGGCGCGGATGAACTCCTCGTTGTAGCCGCCCTGTTGCTCCAGCGCCTCGCGCCGGAACACCCCGAGGTACACGGTCTCGGCGGCCTGGGCCTGGCCACCGGTGTGGAAGGCCGCGTTGCCGACGCCGATCTTCGAGGTCATCGCGGCGGCGACCGCGTGCTCCCAGTCGTTCTCGCCCTCGGCGTGCATGATGCCGCCGACGTTCTGCGCGCCGGTCTCCTCCAGGAGCCGTACGGCGGTGGCGATGTAGTTCGGCGAGAGCATGCCGTGCCCGTCGACGCGGACGACGATCGGATGGCGGGACGCCTTGATCGCGGCGTTGAGGGCGGCGGGGGTGCGGCCGGTGGGGTTCGGGACGGTGTGCACGCGCGCGTCTTCCGCGACGAGCTCGGCGGCGATCTCGTCCGTGCGGTCCGTGGACGGACCGAGGGCGATCACGACCTCCATCTCGCCGGCGTACTCCTGCGCGAGGATCGCTTGGACGGCTCCGCGCAGATGCCGTTCCTCGTTGAGGACGGGCATGATCACAGACACGGCGGGGAGCTGCACGTCGGGCTTGGCGTTCATAGGGGGCTCACGTTACCGCGAACGGGGGACAGCATCGCGCCCCGCCCGGGGCGGTGCCGGTCGTCGCAGATCGTATGGGCCTACGGTGCTCAAGATCCCTCGTTCGGCTGTTCCTCGCGGAGGTGTCCCCCCATGCCCGCCACGCCCCCACGGCCCTCCGCCGCCCACCCTCACCCCCCGAAGCGGCGGCCCGCCCGGCCCCCCGCGCGACGGAGAAGACCCCGCTGGGCCATGCGGGCGGCGACCACCCTGTCCGTCGTCGTGCTCGCCTCCGCCGGGATCGGGCACGCGGTGATGACCAGTCTCGACGCGGACATCAAGCGCGTGGACCCCTTCAAGGACATGAAGAACCGGCCGCGCGCCGGACACGGCATGAACGTGCTGCTGGTCGGCACCGACGGCCGCGACAGGATCAGCGAGGAGGAGCGGCAGAAGTACCGGCTGGGCGGAGCGCCCTGCCACTGCACCGACACGATCATGATCGTGCACATCTCGGAGGACCGGGAGCGGGCCAGCGTGGTGAGCCTGCCGCGCGACTCCTACGCGACGACTCCGGCGCACGTCGACGCGACCACGGGGGAACGCCATCGCGGACACCCTCTCAAGATCAACGCGGCGTACGCGGAGGGCGGGCCGCCGCTGACGGTCCGGACCGTGGAGGCCATGACCCACGTGAAGATCGACCACTATCTGGAGGTCGACTTCGCCAGCTTCATGAAGACGGTGGACGTGCTCGGCGGGGTCGAGATCTGCAACGCCGACCCGCTGAAGGACGCGTACACCGGCCTCGACCTCGCGGCGGGCCGGCACCGGCTGATGGGCGGGCAGGCCCTCCAGTACGTCCGCTCCCGGCACGCCGACGGCTCCTCCGACCTCGGCCGGATGAAGCGTCAGCAGCGCTTCCTTGCCGCGCTGATCTCGCGGGCCACCTCGTCCGGCGTGCTGCTGAACCCGATGAAGTTCCGCGACGTTGCCCGGGCCGTCCTCGGCTCCGTACGGGCCGACAAGGGCTTCGGCACGGACGAACTGCTCGACCTGGGCCGGGCGATGCGCAACTTCTCCCCCTCCTCGTCGGAGTTCACGACCGTGCCGATCGGGCAGATGGGATACGCCGTCAAGGGCGTGGGCTCCACGCTGAAGTGGGACCCCGTGAAGTCGGAGCGGCTCTTCAAGGCCCTGCGCGAGGACCAGCCGCTGGCCGCGCACAAGCCGAAGGACAAGGCGCTGCTGGTCCCGGTGTCCCCGCAGCAGATCCGCGTCCAGGTCGAGAACGGCACGGCGACGGGCGGACTGGGCAAGCGGGTGGACGCGGCACTGGCCTCGACGGGATTCCGTACGACGGGCACCCCGGTGAACTCGGCCGACCGCACCCTCAAGCGCACGGTCATCGCCTACGACCCCCGCTGGGACCGCTCTGCTCGCTCCCTGGCGGCGGCCCTGCCCGGAAGCGAACTACGGGCGGTCAGGGGCCAGGGCGCGGTCCTGAAGGTGCTCGCGGGCGCGGACTTCGACCGGGTGCGGAAAGTACGGGCGGAGGACGAACTCCAGGGGGAGTTCGGGGTGGTCACGGGGGACGAGGTGGGGTGCGTGTAGGGGGCGGGTGACCGCGGTCACCCGAGGGACGGAGGGGGCCGGTGCCGGCTCGGTCCTCCGACGGCTCGGTCCTCCGACGGTCAGCCCATCCGACGGGTCAGCCGATCGACGGATCAGTCCTCGAAGCCCTCGGCTGCTCGCTTCTCGCGCAGTTCCATGATCGCGCGGCGGCGGGCGAGGCGGTGGGTGCGGCGGATCTGGGCCTCCTGGTAGCGGCGCTCGTCGCGTTCCGTCTCCGGGAGCACCGGGGGGACCCGGCGGGGCTTGCCGTCGGCGTCGACCGCGGCGAAGACGAGGTAGGCGGAGCCGACCTGGGTGGCGGGCGTGGACTCGTTCCAGCGCTCGGCCAGGACCCGCACACCGACCTCCATCGAGGTCCGGCCGGTCCAGTTGACCTGGGCCTTCACATGGACGAGGTCGCCCACCCGGACCGGCTCCAGGAACGCCATCTCGTCCATGGAGGCGGTGACGGCGGGCCCGCCGCTGTGCCGTCCGGCCACCGCGCCCGCCGCGTCGTCCACCAACTTCATGATCACGCCGCCGTGCACCGTACCGAGGAGGTTGGTGTCGGCCTGGGTCATGATGTGGCTCAGCGTGGTGCGGGACGCCGAGGTGGGCTTGCCCGGGATCTCCGGGGTGCCCTGGTGCGCGGCGGTGGCCTGGTCTGTCATGGCCCCCACCCTATGCCGATGACAATTCGGGAATTTGTGTCAGCTTGGCAACAGCGCTGCCCTGATTTTCCGACGACCCTTGTCCAGGGCACAGCGGGTACCTGCACACTGGGGCCCATGAACGATTGGCCCGAGGGATGGTCCGGCGACAACCGCGGAGACCGGTACGGACGCGGCAGCGCGAGCGCACAGCCCGAGAGCGCCCGCGTGATGCGGCAGGTCCGCCGCGGTCAGGCGCCGCCGTACGGCGCCGGCGTGCCCCAGCAGCCGTCGTACGTCAACGGCCAGGGCCACGGTGACTACGACGGGTACGACAGCGGCTACAACACCGGCCAGGTCTACGGCAGCCCCGGCGGCGGCGGGCCCGGCGACCCGGGCGGCGGCGGCCGGGGTCCGCGCCCCGCGCCGAACTGGCGCAAGCGGATCAAGTGGACCGCGATCGTCGTGATCACCGGGCTGGTCGTGACGACCGTCTCCACCTACTTCTGGGCCGACTCCAAGCTCAACCGCGAGGTCGACCTGTCCAAGGTCATCGACCGGCCGGAGCAGGGCGACGGCACCAACTACCTCATCGTCGGCTCCGACAGTCGCGCCGGGCTCTCCTCCGAGCAGAAGAAGCAGCTGCACACCGGTTCCGCCGAGGGCAAGCGCACCGACTCGATGATGATCCTGCACACCGGCAGCAACGGCGACACGCTGATCTCGCTGCCGCGTGACTCGGACGTGGAGATCCCGACCTTCGTGGGCTCCGAGTCCGGCAAGACGTACAAGGGCACGGGCCGGCACGTGAAGCTGAACGCCGCCTACGCCGAGGACGGCCCCGAACTGCTGGTCCGCACGGTCGAGTTCAACACCGGCCTGAAGATCGACCACTACGTCGAGATCGGCTTCGCCGGTTTCGCGAACATCGTGGACGCGGTCGGCGGTGTCGAGATCGACATCCCGAAGGGCGGCATGAAGGACACCAAGTCCGGCGCCGACTTCAAGGCGGGCAAGCAGACCCTGAACGGCGACCAGGCCCTCGCCTTCGTCCGCACCCGCTACGCCCTCGCGGGCTCCGACCTCGACCGCACGAAGAACCAGCAGAAGTTCCTCAACGCGCTCGCCAACCAGGTCGCCACCCCGAGCACCGTCCTGAACCCCTTCAAGCTCTACCCGACGATGGGCGCGGGCCTGGACTCGCTGGTCGTCGACAAGGACATGGGCCTGTACGACCTGGCCAAGATGTTCTGGGCGATGAAGGGCGTCAACGGCGGTGACGGCACCTCCATGAACATGCCGATCGCCGGCTCCACCGGCGGCAACCTGCTCTGGGACAAGGCCAAGGTGAAGACCCTGGTCGACGAGCTGAAGAACGACGAGAAGGTCACGGTCTCGGGCAACTGAGGGCCAGGGCCCTAGGCCCGCCGTCCCGAGCCGAGCAGCGCGATGTGCGGAAGGGCCAACTGCCCTTCCGCCACCGTGTGTTCGGCGCTCAACCGGTCGTACTCCCGCCGGATCCGTGCAACCGTCTCCGGGTCCTGCGAGGTGACGACCAGCCCGATGGTGGCCACGCCGCCCGCGGCACCGCTCCACCACTCCTCGACGCCGGCCCGGTGGTCCCAGGCGAGTTCGGCCGCCTCCGACGCCACGAAGCCCGCCCCGTCGAGGAGTTGGGCGAACCCTTCGGCCGTACGGGGCCAGTCCTCCTCGGGATCCAGTCGCGGGACGTACGGCGGCGGTACGGCCCCGCCCGCCTCGCAGGCCCGGCCCAGCAGGTCCTGTCCGGCGCCGCGGTTCGCACTCCAGGTGGTGAGGGCGACACGGCCGCCGGGGCGCAGGAGGCGGTGGAGTTCGGCTAGGGCGGTGCGGGGGCGGCCGACGTGGTTGAGGACGAAGTTGCCGACCACGGCATCGAACTCGCCGTCACGGTAGGGGAGTTCGGGAAGCTCACCGACGCGTGCGTCGACCCCGCGGGCCCGTGCCGCCGCCGCCATCCCGGCGTCGGCGTCCACGGCACTCACCCGGGCGCCCCGTGCCAGCGCCGCCACGGCCGCCGTACCGGTGCCGGTGCCGACGTCGAGGACGCGGGTGCCCTCACCGACTCCGGCCGCGTCCAGCAGGGCTTCCACGGGGTAGGCGCACAGGCGCGCGAAACTGCCGGCGTAGGCCTCGGTGCGGCCCTTCCACATCGCGCGCTCGGCGGCGTCGAAGGCCTCGGTCCTGTTCGTCGCTGTCATGGGGCCCAGCCTGCCCCACACATGATCGAGGGCACCCGCGGGGTGCCCTCGATCCACTCAGCCGGCCGGTGTCACATCGCCATGCCCGCCATGGCGCGACAGGTCTCCGTACAGCGGCGACACGCCTGCGCGCACCGCATCATCTGGGGGTCGTCCGGCATGGACATACACGCCTCCGCGCACATCTCGCACGCCTTGGCGCACAGCGCGCACATCTCCGCCGACATGGGCGAGCGGCGCATCATCATGTCCGCGCACATGCGGGTCGTCTCGGCGCAGTCGATGAGCGCGCGCATGATCTGCATCTGCGCCTGGCCGCCCCTCTGCATGCAGGAGCTCATGGTCTCCTCGCAGACGCTGTGGCACTCCATGCACGCCGCCACGCAGTCCTGCATCTCCTTGCTCATCGCGGACATGCTCTCGGCCTGGGTCATGGCTCCTCCTGGGGGACGCGGGGGCCCGGGGCGGGCCCCGTGCCCTTCCGTCCTACGCCCCTCCCCCGTCGACCGCCATCGGGCGGACGCGAACAATCCGCCCCGAAATACCCCACCCGCACCATGACAAAAGCCCCCGGAACACGTCCGGGGGCCCGGTCGTCGCCGGTCGGGGCGGCTACGGCAGGTTGCGGGCCATGACGATCCGCTGGACCTGGTTCGTGCCCTCGTAGATCTGGGTGATCTTCGCGTCGCGCATCATCCGCTCCACCGGGTAGTCCCGCGTGTAGCCGTAACCGCCCAGGAGCTGGACCGCGTCCGTGGTGACCTCCATGGCCACGTCCGAGGCGAAGCACTTGGCCGCCGCGCCCTGGAAGGTGAGGTCCTTGTCGAGGCGCTCCGAGGCGGCCGCGGCCTGGTAGGTCAGGGCGCGGGCGGCGGAGATCTTCATGGCCATGTCGGCGAGCATGAACTGGATGCCCTGGAAGTCGGCGATGGCCTTGCCGAACTGCTTGCGCTCCTGGACGTAGCCCTTGGCGTAGTCGAAGGCGCCCTGGGCGACACCGAGGGCCTGGGCGGCGATGGTGATGCGGGTGTGGTCCAGGGTCTTCATCGCGGTCGCGAAGCCGGTGCCCTCCTCGCCGATCATGCGGTCGGCGGGGATGCGGACGTTGTCGAAGTAGACCTCGCGGGTCGGGGAGCCCTTGATGCCGAGCTTCTTCTCGGGGGCGCCAAAGGAGACGCCCTCGTCGGACTTCTCGACGACGAACGCCGAGATGCCCTTGGAGCGCTTGGAGGGGTCCGTCACGGCCATCACCGTGTAGTACTCGGACTCGCCCGCGTTGGTGATCCAGCGCTTCACGCCGTTGAGGATCCAGTGGTCGCCGTCGCGGACCGCCTTGGTCTTCATGCCGGCCGCGTCGGAGCCGGCGTCCGGCTCGGAGAGGGCGTAGGAGAACATCGCCTCGCCCTTGGCGAGCGGCGACAGGTACTTCTTCTTCAGGTCCTCGGAGCCGGAGAGGATCACCGGGAGCGAGCCCAGCTTGTTCACGGCGGGGATGAGGGAGGAGCTCACGCAGGCGCGTGCGACCTCCTCGATGACGATGACCGTGGCCAGGGCGTCGGCGCCCGCGCCGCCGTACTCCTCGGGGACGTGCACGGCGTGCAGGTCGTTGGCGACCAGCGCGTCCAGCGCCTCCCGGGGGAAGCGGGCCTCTTCGTCGACCGCGGCGGCGTGGGGCGCGATCTTCGCCTCCGCCAGCGAGCGGATGGCGTCCCGGAGCATGTCGTGCTCCTCGGACGGGCGGTACAGGTCGAAGTCAGCCGTTCCGGCCAAGGTCTTCACGCTCCAAGGACGCTGCGATGCCTGTGCTAATTACCGTTAAGTAACTCAAATTTTAGGGCCCGGCCCGCGCGAGTGATACGTGAGCTTGGCGACAGCGGGAAAAATGCCCGTCAGCGCCTCCGACTATGCTCGGGCGCGCACTGGCCCGTCCCCCTTTCTGGAGTCTCCATGGCCCTCAAGATCACCGTGATCGGCACCGGCTACCTCGGCGCCACGCACGCCGCGGCCATGGCCGAGCTCGGTTTCGAGGTGCTGGGGCTCGACGTGGTGCCCGAGAAGATCGAGATGCTCCAGCGGGGCGAGGTCCCGATGTACGAGCCGGGCCTGGAGGACCTGCTGCGCAAGCATGTCGCCGGGATCGAGGGCTCCACCGGCCGGCTCCGTTTCACCATGGACTTCGCCGAGGTGGGCGCCTTCGGTGACGTGCACTTCGTCTGCGTGAACACCCCGCAGCGGCACGGCGAGTACGCCTGCGACATGTCGTACGTCGACTCGGCGATCGCCTCCCTCGCCCCGCACCTGACCCGCCCCGCCCTGGTCGTCGGCAAGTCGACGGTGCCCGTGGGCTCCGCCGACCGGCTGGCCCGCTACCTGGCCGACCACTCCCCCGCGGGCGCCGACGCCGAGCTGGCCTGGAACCCGGAGTTCCTGCGGGAGGGCTTCGCGGTGGACGACACCCTGCACCCGGACCGGATCGTGGTCGGCGTGCGCAGCGAGCGCGCGGAGAAGCTGCTGCGCGAGGTGTACGCGACGCCGCTCGGCGAGGGCACGCCGTTCGTGGTGACCGACTTCCCGACCGCCGAGCTGGTGAAGACCTCCGCGAACTCCTTCCTGGCCACGAAGATCTCGTTCATCAACGCGATGGCGGAGATGTGCGAGGCCTCCGGCGGCGATGTGGCGCGGCTCGCGGAGGCGATCGGGTACGACGACCGGATCGGCAAGAAGTTCCTGCGGGCCGGGATCGGGTTCGGCGGCGGCTGTCTGCCGAAGGACATCCGCGCCTTCATGGCCCGCGCCGGTGAGCTGGGCGCGGACCAGGCGCTGACCTTCCTGCGCGAGATCGACTCGATCAACATGCGTCAGCGCGGCCAGATGGTGGAGCTGGCCCGGCAGATACTGGGCGGCGGGCCGTTCCTCGGCAAGCGGGTCGCGGTGCTCGGCGCCACCTTCAAGCCCGACTCGGACGACGTGCGCGACTCGCCCGCGCTGAACGTCGCCGGGCAGATCCACCTCCAGGGCGGCCAGGTCACGGTCTACGACCCGAAGGGCATGGACAACGCCCGCCGCCTGTTCCCGACCCTCGGCTACGCCGACACCGCCGTGGACGCGGTCCGGGGCGCGGACGTCGTCCTCCACCTCACGGAGTGGCGTGAGTTCCGCGAGCTGGACCCGGCGGCCCTCGGCGAGGTCGCGGCGGCGAAGGTCGTCCTCGACGGCCGCAACGCCCTGGACCCGGTGCTGTGGCGGAAGGCCGGGTGGACGTACCGGGCGATGGGACGCCCGACCGCCTGAGCCACGGCGGCGGCGACAGCGGTGACGGTGCTTCAGAACAAGGGCTCACCGGCGCGCGGCGCATGTGGCGGTCCCGCTGCGCGCGGCTGATCCCCTGGTCCGGGTGGCCGAGCGCGCGCGGTACGTCCCAGTGCAGGGCCTGGGCCCAGACGTAGCCCGGATCGCCGTCCACGTCCATGCCCTCCGGGTCGATCGGGGTGTCCGCCAGCGCTGACGCCGGCCGGTGATCGCTCACGGGCCCGGTGGCGAAGTCCGTCGTACTGGAAAGCCGCCGGCACCGGAACGCTCCGGGTGGAGGAGGCAGAATCCCGGCCCGGCGGGGGCCGCGCGGCGGCGGGGCCGGGGAAAAGACGCCCGCTCCGCGTCGGAACGGCCCCGAGCGGATCGGCAGGGGACTGACGTCGGTCGTGGCGGTGCGGCTGGACCGTCCCGAGTTCGGGGGCTCGCCCGGGATCACCTACGCGCATGGCTCGCGGACCACCCGGCGCAGGCGGAGGCTGTGATCGGCATATGCAGGCTTCCCTGGAATCCTCAAGACGAGTTCGATTTGCATTCGAGTACGGCGGCGAATTGACCGTTCTCACAGACCACGCCCCCGCAAAGGAGAGGTAGGCAACGATCGGTTAACCGATGCGTAGTCGAGCGGAATCCGCGCTCCACTCCACTGTTCGTCATTCGCCGAGCCATTCGGCCGGATTGATATGAGCATGTCAGGAGTGAGTCATGCCCTTGTTCCGCAGGGGGGAGTGGCCGCGGGATCACCGCGACGAGCTGGTCGCCGGAGCGCTCGTCGGGGCGGTGGTGATCGTGCTGGGGTACGCGTCGGGCATCGGCGCCCCGGCCGGCGCCGGGGCGGCCGAGGCCGCGGTTCCCCCCGCCGCGGCGCCCGCGGTGACGGCGCCGATGACGACCGCGCCGGGGAGCGGTCAAGTCCCGGTGGGATCCGGGGTGTTGCCGCCGTACGGCGGCGGCGGGGCCGGTGCGGACATCGGATACGGCGGCGGGGCCGGTGCCGGCATCGGATACGGCGGTGCCGGGGGAGTCGTAACCGGGTCCGGCCCCGGCACGGGAGGCGGAGGGCACGGCGGCGGCCACACCGGGCACGAGAGCTCACCGCCCACGAGCACCCCCACGTCCGCCCCCACCCCTACACCTTCCCCCTCCCCCACGAGCAGCTGCCAGGACGGCCAGGTCACCCTCGTCCAGCCGCTGCTCGCCGGTCTCACCGAGCCCGTCCTCGATCTCCTCGGCGGCTCCGGGCCCGGCGCTTCCCCCTCGCCGACACCCACTCCCTCCCCCTCCCCCTGCGTCGGCCTCGCCCCCGTCTCCGCCCTCCTCGGCGGCGCCCTCTCCGGCTCCCCCTCCCCGCGACCGGAGGCGACCCCATGAGGACCACGCACCGGGCCCTGCTGCTCCTCGCCGCCCTCCTCTGCGCCCTCCTCGGTGCCGCCGAACCCGCCTCCGCGCACACCGAGTTGGTGAGCTCCTCCCCCAAGGACGGCGCCACGCTCGCGAAGGCGCCCGACCGCCTCACCCTCACCTTCGACGAGGCCGTCGACTTGGCCGACGTACGGGTGCTGACGATGGACGGGGACCGGCTGCCGGTGTCGCGGACGGCGAAGGGCGACGTCGTGCGGGTCGCCCTCGGCAGCCCCGCGGACGGGAAGTTCGCGGTCGTGTGGTCCGTCGTGGACGAAGAGGACGGACACGCCTCCTCCGGGCGGATCGCCTTCACCGTGGGGGCGGCCGCCACCGTGACCGGCGGTGACGAGGCCCCGTCCGCCGTTCCCGCACCGTCCCCCTCGGTGCGCGAGGGCCTCGTCGCCGCCCGCTGGGCCGGATATCTCGCGCTGGTGCTGTTCGTCGGCGGGCTCGCGTTCGTCGCGCTGCTGTGGCCGGGCGGGGCCCACGAGCCGCGGGCCCGGGCGCTGCTGGGCCTGGCCTGGACGGTCGGGCTGCTGGCGATCGTGGCGGCCGTGGGACTCCAGGGGGCGTACGCCTCCCTCGGCGGCCTGCGGGACGCCCTGCGCCCGGCGACCTGGGCGGACGTCCTGGCCACCGAGCCCGGCATCGTGCTCGCCGCGCGCGGGCTGATGTGGGTGCTCGCGGCCGTGGTGCTCGCCGCCCTGCTCCAGGGTGCCGCGCGCTCGCCCGGCTGGCGGGTGGGCGCGCTCGCGGTGACCTTCGGGCTGCTGCGCACCACCGGTATGGCGGGCCACAACTCCGAGGGCAGCGAGCCCACTTGGGGCGCGGTCGCCGATTTCGTGCACCTGCTCGGGGCCGCGCTGTGGATCGGCGGGCTCGCCATGCTCGCGGTGGCCGTGCTGCCGCGCCGGCGGGCCGTGGAGCTGGCGGAGGTCGTGCCGGGCTACTCGCGGCTCGCGGCGCTGAGCGTCACCGGCATCGTCGGCGCCGGGCTGGTGCTCGCGTGGCAGGTCGTGGGGTCGTACGACGCCCTCCTGCACACCTCGTACGGGCATCTGCTGCTCGTCAAGACAGCCGTCCTCGGGGGCGTCCTGGTCGCCGCGTACGCGAGCCGCCAGTGGGTGCGCACCCGTCTCGATCTCGCCGTGCTGCTGCGCGGCGACGCCGCCACCGTGCGGCCCTTCGGTTACTCGGTCGCGGCGGAGACGGGGCTGGTCCTCGTCGTGCTCGCCGTGACGAGTCTGCTGGTCACGGCCGATCCCGGCCGCTGAACTCCCCGCACATCAGAAGGAGTTGTAGTGAGAAGCAAAGACGACACCGGTGGCCGGCGAGGCAAGTCGCCGCACGGAAACCGCTCCCTGCTGTTCGCCGGCCTCGGCGCGGCCCTCGCCGCCGTGCTCAGTCTCGGACTGCTGAGCGCGGCCACGGGTTCCACGGCGGCCTCGCAGCAGGCCGCGGGCGCGGCTCAGGCGCCCGCTGCCAACGCCGCCGACATGAAGGCCGCGGCCACCCCCGACCACCAGGTCGACATCACGGGTTACAAGTTCGGCGACGGCAAGCAGCTCGTCGTCGAGGTCGGCCAGACCGTGCGGTGGACCAACCACGACAGCGCCCCGCACACGGTGACCACGACCAAGGCCCCGGTGGCCTTCGACTCGGGGACGCTCCAGAAGGGCGACTCGTGGTCGTACACCTTCACCAAGGTGGGGACGTACGAGTACTACTGCGCGGTGCACCCGGACATGGTGTCGTCCGTGAAGGTGGTGGCGGCGTCCGGCGGTGGCGGTACGACGCCCGCGCCGACGCCGACCCCGACGGCGCCCACGTCCACCCCGACGACGGGTCCCACGGGCACGCCGACAGCCGCTCCCACGTCGACACCGACCGGCATGCCGATGCCGACGGCCCCTCCGACGGCCACGCCCACCAGCGGGGGCGGCTCCGGTTCGGGTTCGGGTGAGCAGTGCACCAGCGTCCGCAACGAGCTCCTGCCGATCCTCCGGCACCTCTACTCGGCGCACCTGGAGGAGTCGCCCGGCCAGCAGGTCCAGGACGCACTGGCGCTCGACTCGTACATCAAGATGCACACGGTGTGGATCGAGAGCATCCTCAAGCCGGCCGTCGCCGACGGCGGCACGGTGCTCGACAGCACGCTCAGCGTGCTGCTGGCCCACATCAACTCCGCGCACCTGGAGGAGTCGCTCGGACAGCAGGTCACCGACCTGCTGAACCCCGACGCCTACGTGAAGATGCACACCGTCTGGGCCGAGCACCTGCTCACGCCGACGACGGACTTCCTCACCACCAGCTGCTGACGCATGGGTGGACGCCGTTCCGGCCGGGGCTCAGCCGGCCGGAACGGCGTCCACCGCCATTCTCCACACCCCCGCCACATTTCGGGAACCGCTTTCCAAGGAGTTCGGGATGACAACCGTCACCCTGCCCACCGTTCCTCCGCCCCGCCGCCTCACCGTGGCCCCCGGCCGCTCGCTCGCCGAACTCACCGCCTGGTACGGGCCTTTCCCGGTACGGCGTCGGCGGGTGCCGCTCGCCGCGGCAGCCCTGGAGAGGCCCGCGGACACCGGACACCCCACGTACCGCTTCGAGTTCGACGACCGTGAGCTGCGGGCCGTCCTCACCTCCGAGCGGGTCGAGGACCTGCCCGGCGACCGCTTCCAGCTCACCGCCGACCTCACTCTCGGCGAGACCGCTTTCCCCGTCCTCCTGCGGATGCGTGTGGTCGACCGCGCGGAGGACCGGCTGCTCGTCGTGGGCACGGCCCGGCTGCCGTACCGGCTGCTGCGCCGGGCCACCGGATTCCGGCTGCCCCGGCGGCTGCCGGCCACGCGGCTCAGGCTGCTGGTCGCGGCGGAGTTCGCATGAGGAGGGTGCTGCGGGCCGCGTCGGCGCTCGCCCTCCTGACCATGTGGCTGCTGCTGCCGTCCGGACAGGCGTCGGCGGCGGGCTACTCCGTGGCCATGAAGGGGTACGCCTTCTCGCCGGCGTCCCTGAGCGTGCCCGCCGGGTCCACGGTGACGTGGACCAACTACGACACCGCCCCGCACGACGTGAAGACCACCTCCGGCCCGCTCTCGATCCACTCCCCCATGTTGAACAAGGGCCAGAGCTGGAGTTTCACGTTCACCACGGCGGGTTCCTACGGCTACGTCTGCACGGTCCATCCGGACATGACGGCGGGCATCACGGTCCGCGCGGCGGCACCGGCACCGCCGCCTGCACAGCACGTGCACACCAACGCGCCGCCGCGCCAGGAGGCGCCGGCCCCGGCCCGCACCCCGTCCCACGCGGCCCGCTCGACCCCGTCGATGACGATGACCATGCCGTCCCAGTCCCCGTCCCCGTCCTCGCCCCCGTCACCCACGGCGTCCGGGGCGGTCGTACCGCAGACGGCACCGCAGGCGCCACAGCCGCCCGCGATCCAGACGACGGCCTCGACGGCCCGCCCCCTGGACCCCCTGCTGGTCCTGGCCGGGCTGGTGGCCGGGGTGGCGGTCCTGTGCCTGCTGCTGGTGGGGTCGAGGGCGTCCCGAGCGCAGAGGGAGGAAACCTGAGCGCCTGAGGGGCTGAGGGCCTGGCGGCCGGGCTCACCCTCTGGCCCGGTACCGCCGCATCTTCGCCCGCGCCCCGCACACCTGCATGGAGCACCAGCGGCCCCGCCCCGCCGGGCTGCGGTCGTAGTACGCCCAGTGGCAGTCCACGGCCTCACAGGCCTTCAGGCGGGTCCACGTGCCCGCGACCAGCGACTCGGCGACGGCGGCGGCGACGCGGGAGAGGAGGGGCCGGGCGTCGGCCGGGGTGAGCGTCGCCGAGCCGTCGGCCGCGGCGACCGTGAGGAGCAGGGGCGCCGCCGCCAGCAGCTCCCCCAGCGGTGTCACCGTGCGATGCGGCGGGTGCCCGGCGTGGGCCAGCAGCACGACCCGCAGCGACTCCCGCAGCTCCCGCGCCTGCGCCACCTCGGCCTCGGCGATCCCGAACCGCGCCCGCCCCTCCGCCGTGTCCAGCGCGTCGGCACCCGACTCCAGGTCCACCGTGTTGACCAGGGACTCGACCAGGGCCAGCCCCCCGGGCGCGGGCGATCGCTCACTCATGGCTGCACGCTACCTAGCTAGGGAATTCCCTTGCGACGTTACCTCCGATGCGGGAGCATGCGGTAACCGTTACTGGTTACCCGCTCCTACAGGTAACCGCGCTTCAAGGAGGAAGCCATGGCCGTCGCCGAACTCGGAGTCGTCGTACTGGACTGTCCGGACCCCCGCGCGCTCGCCGGTTTCTACGCCGGTGTCCTCGGCGGAACGATCGAGGGCGAGGGCGAGTGGGTGGACCTCAAGACCCCGGGCGGCCCCTCGCTGGCCTTCCAGGCCGCCCCCGGTTTCGTCCCGCCGAAGTGGCCCGCCCCCGACGCCTCGCAGCAGTTCCACCTCGACCTGACCGTCCAGGACCTGGACGCGGCCGAGAAGGAGGTGCTGGCGCTCGGGGCGAAGCCGCTGGACGCCGAGGACCGTTCCCGCACCTTCCGTGTGTACGCGGACCCGGCGGGGCACCCGTTCTGCCTCTGCGCCTGCTGAACCGGTCGAACCAGGAGGACCTCTCGTGACTGTCGCACGTTTCCGTTCGGTCGTGATCGACTGCCCCGACCCCCGCGCGCTCGCCCGCTTCTACGCCGCGATCGTGGGCGGCACCCCGGAGGACGACGACCCGGACTGGGTGGTCCTGCGCGTCCCCGCCGGCCCCCGGCTGGCCTTCCAGAGCGCACCGGGACTCACCCCGCCCGAGTGGCCGCGGGCGGACCGCAACTCCCAGCAGTTCCACCTCGACTTCGACGGCGGGACCACCTGGGAGGAGATCGACGCGGCCGAGGCCAAGGTCCTGGAACTGGGCGCGCGGCTGCTGCACGCCGAGGACAAGGAGGACTTCCGGGTGTACGCCGACCCGGCGGGGCACCCCTTCTGCCTCTGCCGTATCGACCCGTTGTAGCGCCGCCGGCCGTCCGTAGAGGATCCGCCGGTCAGCCGTCGAGGTCGGCGATCTTCGCCGTGGACGGCTCGCGCCGCTGCTGCGCCGCCCGCGCGGTGAAGTCGGACTTGCGCAGCAGCCGCTGGACATTGCCCCAGGTCAGCAGCGCGAGGTCGGCCTCGTCCCAGCCCCGGCGCAGCAGCTCGGCGACGAGGTGCGGGTAACAGGAGGCGTCGCCGAGCTCCTGCGGGTGGGCGGTCCCGGCGTCGTAGGTGCCGGACAGGCCCACGCACTCGGCGCCGGCGACCTCGCGCACATGGTCGAGGTGGTCGGCGACGTCCCGGACCGTGGGGCCGGTCTGCTCGGCGGTCAGCGGCACCATGCACAGCCCCTTGGCGGCGCCCAGCTCGGCGAGCAGGTCGTCGGGGAGGTTGGCCGGGTGCGGGCGCAGGGCGCGGACGGCGGAGCGGCTGAACAGCACCGGCGCCTTGGACACCACCAGGGTCCGCCGGATGGTGGCCTCGGAGGCGCCGGAGAGGTCGGCGAGGACCCCGAGCCGGTTCATCTCGCGCAGCACCTCCTCGCCGAACCGGGTGAGCCCCGCCGCGCTCGCCCAGGACACCCCGGTCAGGGTGAGGACGCGCAGCCCCAGGGCGTGCAGGGAGCGCAGGATGCCGAGCGAGTCGCCGAGGGCGGCGGCACCGGCGGGACCGAGCAGGACGGCGGCCCGCCCGCAGTTGCGGGCGTCGGTGGCCTGTCCGGCGGTGCGGGCCAGGCGCAGCCCCTCGGGATGGTTGCGTACGACGGTCTTCACCAGGTCGAGCTGTTCCATCGTGGCGCCGACGGCACGGTCCCCGTCGAGCCCCTCGGGCAGGTGCAGCGACCACATCAGAGCGCCCACGTGGCCCTCCCTGAGCCTCGGTACGTCCGTGTCCACGGCGCTCTCGCCGAGCTCCAGGTCGTACCAGGGCAGGTGCCGCAGGGCCCAGGGCAGACCGCTGTAGCCGTCGGCGACGGGGTGCGCGGCGAGGAGGGCACGGGCCCGCTCCAGGAGCTGGGCGTCCGGGTCGGAGCCGGGGGTGCGCAGCTCCGGCACTGCCTCGAGGAGCTGGGGCAGCTCTGCCACCTCGGCCGCGGGGTGCAGTTCGTCCTGGAGATCTGCCATGACGGGCTCCGTACGTCGTGATCTTCCTGATCGCCGTACGGTCACCGTCGCACGGAGCGCGGGGGGCTTCCTGGTGGGCGGGGCGTTCGGGGGTACCCCGGTCCGGGTACCGCCCGCCACCCCGGCCACCAGGCCGAAGGGCTCCGGAGGGTCAGCCGTCGAGCTGGGCCAGGGTCGCGTTCGACGGCCCCCGCGTCGCCCGGAGCTCCCGGGCCACGTCCTCCGCCGCGCCCAGGACCCGTACCGCGTTCCGCCAGGTGAGCTTGGCGAGGTCGGGGCGGGACCAGCCGCGGTCGAGGAGTTCGGCGACGAGGTTGGGGTAGCCGGAGACGTCGTTCAGTCCGTCGGGGGTGAACGCCGTGCCGTCGTAGTCGCCGCCGATGCCGATGTGGTCCACGCCGGCCACCTCACGCATGTGGTCCAGGTGGTCGGCGACCGTGGAGACCGTGGCGACCGGGCGCGGGTTGCGCTCCTCGAAGGCGCGGTGCACCCGCATCGCCTCGGGGGTGGTCGCCAGGTGGTGGAAGCCGTGCTCGCGCATGTTCTCGTCGGCCGCCGCCGTCCAGTCGACGGCGGCCTGGAGGACGAACTTCGGGACGAAGGTCACCATCGCCATGCCGCCGTTGCCCGGCAGGCGCTCCAGGACGTCGTCCGGGATGTTGCGCGGGTGGTCGCACACGGCCCGCGCGGAGGAGTGCGAGAAGATCACCGGCGCGAGCGTGGCGTCGAGCGCGTCCCGCATGGTCGTCGCCGCCACGTGCGAGAGGTCCACGAGCATGCCCTCGCGGTTCATCTCCCGCACCACCGCACGACCGAAGGCCGAGAGCCCCCCGACGCCGGGTTCGTCGGTCGCCGAGTCCGCCCAGTCCACGTTGTCGTTGTGGGTGAGGGTCATGTAGCGCACGCCGAGCGCGTACAACGCGCGTAGCGTGGCGAGCGAGTTGGCGATGGAGTGGCCGCCCTCGGCCCCCATGAGGGAAGCGATACGGCCTTCCCCGCGCGCCGCCTCCATGTCAGCGGCGGTCAGCGCGGGCGCCAGCGCCTGCGGGTACCGGGCGATCAACTGCCGTACGCAGTCGATCTGTTCCAGGGTCGCCGGCACCGCGTCGGGCAGGTCCGAGCGGACGTACACCGACCAGTACTGCGCGCCGACCCCGCCGGCCCGCAGGCGGGCCAGGTCGGTGTGCAGGTGGGCCGACTGGTCCGTGGCGATGTCCCGGGCGTCGAGGTCGTAGCGGACCTGTTCGCGCAGGGCCCACGGGAGGTCGTTGTGGCCGTCGACGACCGGGAACTCGCGCAGGAGTTCCCGGGCCGTCTCCAGCCGGTCCACGGCGGTCACTTGCCGAAGCCGAAGCCGTTGGAGCCCTCGACCTTGGACCTGAGGCGCTTGCCCTTCTCGGTGGCCTGGTCGTTCAGCTCCTGCTGGAACTCCCGCATCCGGCCGAGGAGTTCCTCGTCGTGCGCGGCGAGGATGCGGGCCGCGAGCAGACCGGCGTTGCGGGCGCCGCCGACGGAGACGGTCGCGACGGGGACACCGGCCGGCATCTGCACGATGGAGAGCAACGAGTCCATGCCGTCGAGGTACTTGAGCGGGACCGGGACGCCGATGACCGGCAGCGGGGTCACGGAGGCGAGCATGCCCGGGAGGTGGGCGGCGCCACCGGCCCCGGCGATGATCGCCTTCAGGCCCCGCTCGGCCGCCTGCTCGCCGTACGCGATCATCTCGCGCGGCATGCGGTGCGCGGAGACGACGTCGACCTCGTACTCGATCTCGAACTCGTCGAGGGCCTGGGCGGCGGCCTCCATGACGGGCCAGTCGCTGTCCGACCCCATGACGATGCCAACGACAGGGCTCATTCTGTGATCGTTCCTCTGAGATAGCCGGCAGCGTGGCGTGCGCGTTCGAGCACGTCGTCCAGGTCGTCGCCGTAGGTGTTGACGTGGCCGACCTTGCGGCCGGGCTTCACGTCCTTGCCGTACATGTGGATCTTCAGCTTGGGGTCGCGGGCCATGCAGTGCAGGTACGCGGAGTACATGTCGGGGAAGTCGCCGCCGAGGACGTTGACCATGACGGTCCACTTCGCGCGGGGGCGCGGGTCGCCGAGCGGGAGGTCCAGGACCGCGCGGACGTGGTTGGCGAACTGGCTGGTGATCGCGCCGTCCATCGACCAGTGGCCCGAGTTGTGCGGGCGCATCGCGAGTTCGTTGACGAGGATGCGGCCGTCGCGGGTCTGGAACAGCTCGACGGCGAGGTGGCCGACGACGTCCAGTTCCTTGGCGATGTTGAGGGCCATCTCCTCGGCGCGCAGGGCGAGGGACTCGTCGAGGTCGGGCGCCGGCGCGATCACGGTGTCGCAGACGCCGTTGACCTGCTGGGACTCGACGACCGGGTAGGCGACGGCCTGGCCGTGCGGCGACCGTACGACGTTGGCGGCGAGCTCGCGGACGTAGTCCACCTTCTCCTCGGCGAGGACGGGGACGCCGGCCCGGAAGGGGTCGGCGGCCTCCTCGACGGAGTCCACGACCCACACGCCCTTGCCGTCGTAGCCGCCGCGGACGGTCTTGAGGACGACGGGGAAGCCGTCGCCCTCTTCCGCGAAGGCGGCCACGTCCTCGGGATCGCTGACGATCCGGTGCCGTGGGCACGGGACGCCGATCGCGTCGAGCCGCGCGCGCATCACACCCTTGTCCTGGGCGTGCACGAGCGCGTCGGGGCCCGGGCGCACGGGGATGCCGTCCGCCTCCAGGGCTCTGAGGTGCTCGGTGGGTACGTGTTCGTGATCGAAGGTGATCACGTCGCAGCCCCTCGCGAACTCACGCAGCGTGTCGAGGTCGCGATAGTCGCCGATGACGACGTCGCTCACCACCTGCGCCGCGGAATCCTGAGGGGTGTCACTGAGGAGCTTGAACCTGATGCCGAGCGGGATGCCTGCCTCGTGTGTCATACGCGCGAGCTGGCCCCCGCCGACCATGCCGACTACCGGGAACGTCACGACCCCAGGGTATCGGTCGCGCCACGGCGGCTGGATTCCGCGCCTCTTTCCGGTCCTCTTACCAGCTTGTTTCCCCGTGTGTGAGTTCATCCACAGGCAACGGGCAAGGGGGGTGGTTAGCATGGCTGGGTTGACGGAATCACTCGACTGACCGACCCGACTGGGGGACTGTACAACCATGGGACATGGTTCCTCAGGGCTGCGAAGGATCGTTCGCGAGGTCGCCAAATTCGGTGCGGTGGGCGGAGCGGGGCTCCTCGTCAACCTTGTCGTCTTCAACGTGGTGCGGCATCTCACCGACCTTCCGGTGGTCCGGGCGAGCGTCGTCGCGACGGTCGTGTCGATCGTCTTCAACTACATAGGGTTCCGTTACTTCACGTACCGCGACCGCGACAAGAGCGGCCGTACGAAGGAACTGACCCTGTTCCTGCTGTTCAGCGTGGTCGGTCTGGTCATCGAGAACGGCATCCTGTACGCGGCGACCTACGGCTTCGGCTGGGACAGCCCGCTCCAGAGCAACATCTTCAAGTTCGTCGGCATCGGCATAGCCACCCTCTTCCGCTTCTGGTCCTACCGCAGCTGGGTCTTCAAGACCCTCCCGGCCCGCGAGGCCGTGGCGAGCGCGGAGTCCTTCCTGGAGGAGGCGGAGCAGGGCGCGGCCAGGAAACTCCGACCGCGCCAGCGAGTCCTCTAGGACGCCGGGAGCGGCTCAGGGGCGCGGGGAACGGCGCAAAAACGCCCGCCCCCACCGACCCGCACCCGAACAGCCACCCCCCGCGCCCCGGAAACCCGCACCCGCACCCGCTCAAGACGCGCAGCTCACCGCACCGTCGGCTCGTCGGCTCATCGTCGTCCGGCACCCTCGACTTCAGCGGGGTGCAGGAAGACCCGGTGGGCGCCCGCAGCATCCCCCTGACACCAACCCTCGGCCCCCGCCAGGCCCCGGGCGCGCGTGCCCGACCCGGACCACCAGATCTGCCTGCCCGACCCCGCCCGACCACGGTTCAGCCCGCGCAGCTCACCGGCCCGCAGCATCCCCCAGACACCCACCCGCAACCCCCGCCAGGCCCCGGGCGCGCGTGCCCCGACACGGACCACCGGATCTGCCTGCCCGACCCCGCCCGACCACGGTTCAGCCCGCGCAGCTCACCGCACCGTCGGCTCGTCGTCGTCCGGCACCGCAGACTTCAGCGGGGTGCGGGAGAGGAACAGGCCGAAGACCGGGGGCTGGGCCTGGAGCATCTCCAGACGGCCGCCGTCGGCCTCCGCCAGATCCCGGGCGACGGCGAGGCCGATGCCCGTTGAGTTGCGGCCGCTGATCGTGCGCTCGAAGATGCGGGCGCCGAGGTCGGCGGGGACGCCGGGGCCCTCGTCGGTGACCTCGATGACGGCCTGGTTGCCGGTGACGCGGGTGCGCAGCGCGACGGTGCCGCCGCCGTGCATGAGGGAGTTCTCGATCAGCGCGGCCAGGACCTGGGCCACCGCGCCCGGGGTGCCGACCGCCGTGAGGTGCCGCTTGCCCGAGCTGACGATCGCCCGGCCCGCACTGCGGTACGCGGGCCGCCACTCCGCGAGCTGCTGCTGGATGACCTCGTCGAGGTCGAAGGTGACCGCGTTGCCGGCGCGGGGGTCCCGGGAGTTCGTCAGGAGCCGTTCGACCACGTCCGTCAGCCGCTCCACCTGGGTCAGCGCGACGTTCGCCTCCTCCTTGACCGTGTCCGGGTCGTCGGTGAGGGTGATCTCCTCCAGCCGCATGGAGAGGGCGGTGAGCGGCGTCCGGAGCTGGTGGGAGGCGTCGGCGGCCAGGCGCCGTTCCGCCGTCAGCATGCGGGCGATGCGCTCGGCGGAGGAGTCCAGGACGTCGGCGACCCGGTCCAGCTCGGGGACGCCGTAGCGCTTGTGCCGTGGCCGCGGATCCCCGGAGCCGAGACGTTCCGCGGTCTCGGCGAGGTCGGTCAGCGGCGACGCCAGCTTGTTGGCCTGGCGGATCGCCAGCAGCACCGCGGCGATCACCGCGAGCAGCGCCACCAGGCCGATGATCAGGAGCGTACGGCCGACCTCGCGGGTCACCGAGGAGCGCGGCTCCTGCACGGTGACCGTCTCGCCCTCCTCGCCCCGCTCGGTGGAGCTGATGACCTCACCGGAGGGCTTGGCGCCGACCTCGATCGGGTCCTCACCGGGGATCCGGATCACGGCGTACCGTTCCTGCGCGACCTGGTCGCGCAGGATCTCCGCGGTGACGTCCTCCGCGGCGAAGAGCCGGCTGTCCACGATCCCGGCCAGCCGGATCGCCTCGGAGTCGACCCGCTCCTGGGCACTGTTGCTGATGGTGCGGGTCTCGACGATGACGAGGGAGACGCCGAAGACGGCGATCACCACGAGCACTACGGCGAGCGTGGACTGGATCAGTCGACGGCGCATGTCCTCTTACCTGCTAGGCGGATACCCCGGCGGATACCCGGGGTTCAGCTCTTCTCGAAGCGGAAGCCCACGCCTCGTACCGTCGCGATGTACCGCGGGTTGGCCGCGTCGTCGCCGAGCTTCTTGCGCAGCCAGGAGATGTGCATGTCGAGCGTCTTGGTCGACGACCACCACGTCGTGTCCCATACCTCACGCATGAGCTGGTCGCGGGTCACCACGCGGCCCGCGTCCCGCACCAGGACCCGCAGCAGGTCGAACTCCTTGGCGGTGAGCTGGAGTTCCTCGTCACCCATCCACGCCCGGTGCGACTCGACGTCGATCCGCACCCCGTGGGTGGCCGGCGGCTGCGCGGGCTCGGCCGCACCGCGCCGCAGCAGGGCCCGGACCCGGGCGAGCAGCTCGGCGAGCCGGAAGGGCTTGGTGACGTAGTCGTCGGCGCCCGCGTCGAGACCGACGACGGTGTCCACCTCGTCGGCGCGGGCGGTAAGGATGAGGATCGGTACGGCGTGGCCCTCGGCGCGCAGTCGGCGGGCCACCTCGAGGCCGTCCATGCCGGGCAGACCCAGGTCGAGGACGACCAGGTCGATGCCGCCCTGCATTCCGGCGTCGAGTGCGGTGGGACCGTCCTCACGCACCTCGACCTCGTACCCTTCCCGGCGCAGGGCGCGGGCCAGCGGCTCCGAAATGGACGCATCGTCCTCGGCGAGCAGTACACGGGTCATGAGCTGATGGTAGACCGCTCTTGACAGATGCTGGGGTGTGATCCAAACCCAGTCGTTCTTACCTTTCATGAGTCTGGTGTGAACCTGTGACTATGGGGTGCCAATCCTGTAAGGACCTTAGAAACCAGGTGTAGGGTTCCTCGACCACCTGTGATTCACATCTCAAGTCCTTTCATTTCCGTCAGTATCCTGTCGTATGGTGAATCAATGCCTGTCGCATCGTGGGGACCTTTGGCGCGTATAAGTCGCTGAAGGTCTCTTTTGTGTGCGGTAATCCCCACCAGCAAGGAACGACCATGGCGTCCAGCCTGACGAAGGACTCGGTGACTCCGGGCACCCCCGGTTCCGACAAAGCCTTCTTCGGCCACCCCCGCGGACTGGCCACACTCTTCATGACCGAGATGTGGGAGAGGTTCTCCTACTACGGGATGAAGGCCCTGCTCACCGTCTATCTGCTCTCCGGCGGCCCCGACGCCGGCAAGGGCAGCATGGGCGGCGGCCTCGCGATGGACCTGGCGACCACCACCGTGATCGTCTCCGTCTACTCGGCGATGGTCTATCTGCTCGCCATGCCCGGCGGCTGGCTCGGCGACCGCGTCTGGGGGCCCCGTAAAACGGTGGCCATCGCCGCCGTCACGATCATGGCCGGCCACCTCACCCTGGCGCTGCCCGGCGGCCAGGCGCCGTTCTTCGCCGGTCTCGCGCTCGTCGCGGCCGGTTCCGGCCTGCTCAAGGCCAACATCTCCACGATGGTCGGCCACCTCTACGACGGCCCGGACGACCCGCGCCGCGACGGCGGCTTCACGATCTTCTACATGGGCATCAACGCCGGTGCCTTCTTCGCCCCGCTGGCCATCGGCACTGTCGGCCAGGAGGTCAACTGGCACCTCGGCTTCGGCATGGCCGCGGTCGGCATGGCGATCGGCCTGGCCGCCTTCCTGCTCGGCACCCGCAACCTGAGCCCGCAGAGCAACCTCGTGCCCAAGCCGCTGGCGGCCGAGGAGCGCGCGGCCTGGCTGCGCAAGGGCCTGTTCTGGGTGATCGCCGCGACCGTCTTCTACGGCGTCGTCGGCTTCACCGGCCACTTCACCCTGAACTGGGCGATGATCCCGCTCACCGTCATCGGCCTGGTCGTCCCGGCGGGTGTGCTGCTGCGCATCAAGCGGGACAAGGAGCTGACGGCCGGCGAGCAGTCGAAGATGTCCGGCTACATCTGGTTCTTCGTCGCGGCCGCCGTGTTCTGGATGATCTACGACCAGGGCGCGTCCACGGTCCAGGCGTTCGGCTCCAACGACCAGAAGACGGCCGACTCGCTGCTCGGCTTCGACTTCCCGACCTCCTGGTACCAGTCGCTGAACCCGCTGTTCATCATGGCGCTGGCCCCGGTCTTCGCCTGGCTGTGGGTGTGGCTGAACCGCAAGGGCAAGGAGCCCAGCACCATCGTGAAGTTCGCGATGGGCCTGGTCCTGGTCGGCGTCTCGTTCTTCTTCTTCCTGATTCCGATCGCGATGGCGGCCAACGGCACCGCGGTCAGCCCGATGTGGCTGGTCGGCATCTACTTCATCCAGACCGTGGGTGAGCTGTGCCTGTCCCCGGTGGGCCTGTCGGTGACGACGAAGATGGCTCCCGCGAAGTACGCCTCGCAGATGATGGGCGTGTGGTTCCTCGCGGTCACCGCGGGCGACTCGATCACCAGCCTGCTGTCCAACCCGGCGATCGCCGGGGTCGATCTCAGCGGCACCGCCGCGGTGTTCGGGGAGGCGGCGCTGGCGGTTCTCGCCGGGTTCGCGGTGTGGATGTACCGGCGCAAGGTGAAGTCCCTCATGGGGGACGTGCGCTGACGCGGGTCTGGGCCGACGGGGCCGTTGGAATCCAGGGGGTTCCGGCGGCCCCGTCGTTTCACGTGCCGTGCGCGGTTCCCCGCGCCCCTGAGTGGGTCAGCGTGCCCTTCTCCCGGGCATGAACGTGAACACGGCCGCCCCCAAGAGCACCGCCGTTCCCGCCACCAGGCCCAGTGCCTTCAGGGCCGCGTGGTCGTCGGCGCCCGTCGCCGCCAGGCCGCCGCTGGTCGACCCGCCCGACGAAGAACCGCCGGAGGTCGACGTGCCGCCCGAGGCGCCGCCCTCCTGTTCCTCCGTGGTGAGGGTGAGGGAGGCCTCCGTCCTGTCCGGCTTGCAGGTGGTCGTCGTACCCAGGGCCTTGATCGTCAGGACACCCGGCGACAGCGTCGACTCCCCCGTCGCCCCGGGCTTGTACGTGCCCGTCATGTCGGGGATCGCGATCGGGTCGCCGGACTTGATGGGAGTGGGGTTGGTGGGCCCCTCGACATGGACCGAGCCGGTGTCGGCGCCGCCCAGGGTGACCTCCATGGAGGGCTTCACCGAGTCCGCGGGGATGTCGGCGGGGCTGTCCATGGGCGAGTTCTTGAACTGCACGGTGATTCCGTAACTGCCGCCGTCCTTCTTGGCGTTGATCTGGATCTCGGAGGTCGCCTTCTTCTCGCCGAGGGGTGACTGGCAGGTGTAGGGGATGGCGACCGCCTTGCCGGTGAAGTCCGTCTGGCCGCCGTCCGAGGACTTGGTCGGGCTCGGCGTCGAACTCGCCGTCCCGGTCGGGTCCGGGGTGGCACTGTCCGTGGGGTCCGGGGTCGGCGTCGGTGTCGACGTGCCGTCCCCCTGCGCCACGTCGATCGTCCCCGCCTCCGGCACCGTCCCCGTCGGCGTGCACACCGTGTTCGTGCCCATCGCGTTCACCGTGTACGGGCCCGGTGTCAGCGTGAGCCGGCCGGCCGCCGTGAGTTTCAGCGTGCCCGTCATGTCGGAGAGCACCATGGCGCCGCCCTTGGGGATGGCGGGGTTCTCGCGCGGGCCCGTCATCGCGATGTCGGCGCTCTGCGCTCCGGCCGCCTTCAGCGTGCCCGTCGGCTGGACCGAATTCGCGGGCAGATCGATGATGTCGGGGTTCTTCGACGCGGCCTGGGTGAACTTCCACACCACGTCGATCTCGTCGCCGACCTTCGCCGTGGCCGGCGCGGTGATCTCGACCTTGGTGGTGCCGTCGACGGGGTCGAGCCCGACGCCGGCGGGCGGCACGCACCGGGTCGCGAACGACACCTCCGCGGCCTGGGCGGGCCCGGCCGCGAGGCCCAGCACCACGCCCGCCCCGGCCAGCACCAGCGCCGCCCCGGCCGCGGCCGCTCTGCCGGGCCCGCCGGCCGGTGTGACTCTCCTTCGCATGCTCACGTGGAACCCTCTCTGGTGGGAGTCGTGGGACTCGTCGGGCTGTCGTCGTGCGGTGCGGAGAGCCGGCCACCGGCCGCGCCCGGATCGGCGTCCGGGGTGAACCACGGCAGAGTGGACGTCGGAGGGGCCGCGTGCGCGGCCGTGGAGGGCTTGAACCCCGGCAGGCGCAGGGCGAGTTCGGGCAGCCGCAGGCCGCGGTGCCGGACGCCTCCGGCGGGCCGTGGACGTACCCGGTCCACCACCGCCATGCCGATGCGGAACAGGGCGGCCGGCACGACCAGGCAGACCAGGACCCAGAACAGGGTCACGCCCCAGGGCCGGCCCACGCCCCAGGGCTGCTCGGCCAGCACCTTGCCGCCGTACTTCAGGGACACCGTGTACGCGCCGTGCGCGCCGCCGGTGAGCTCCACGGGCAGTTCGATCCGCGCCTTCCCGCCGGGCTCGATCGTGCCGCGCCACTGCTGTTCCTCCCACTGCGGGGCGAACACGCCGTGTGCGGTGCCGACTTGGAAGACGGGGTTCTTCACGGCGGAGGTGCCGACGTTTCCGACGGTGAGGACGAGGGTGCGGGCGGGGGGCGCCCCGAACCAGGTCAGCAGGCCTCCGGAGCCGTCGAGCCGGGTGTCGGTGAGGACGGACAAACGTCCGCCGTCCGTCCGGGCGGGCAGCGGCTCCACGGCGTGCCCGGCCACCTGGAAGATCGCGTCGGCCTCGGCCTTCGCCCCGGTCACCGTGGCCACGTGCACCACACAGGGGCACGGCACCGGCGGCTCGGCGACGGGCAGTCGCTTGCTGAAGCGCCCCTCGGCGTCCGTGGTGACGGCCCGGCCGTCCGCGTTGGCACAGGAGTTGGTCCCGCCCGGCACCCCGCGCGAGGGCACCGCCTGTCCGCAGACCAGGATCATCAGCAGCGCCCGCGCACGCCAGCCGCTGCCGCTCACGGTGATCGAACCACCGGTCCCCGCCTGGGACTTGGACAGCCTCACGCTCGGCCCGTCCGCCGCGGCCGCCGTCCCCGCCAGGGGCGCTAGCAGCAGCGCGAGCACCGCCACCAGCGCCGCCCATCGCACCTTGCCGCTCGGACTCACGTCGTCGCTCCCGTCAACTCGGCTTCCGTACACGGCGATTCGGACCAGGCTTGGCCCGTACGACGCCGGGCGCCCGTACGACGCCGTACGACCCCCTGGACGCCGTACCCGAGACCGCCCGCCGCCCGCCACCGAACCGTCGGGGCGGGCCGGACCCCCGTCGCGACACGAGCCGGCGGGGCGGCCTCCGGATGGATCGGCGGGGGTGGAAAACGGGCGGTGGACGGCACAGGCGGCGAGAACGTCATGGACGGCAAGGGCATCGTGGCCGGCATGGACGGCACGGGCGTCATAGACGGCACGGGCGGCAACGGCGGCATGGGCGGCTCCAGCGGTCGTACGAGAGCGAACCGGGTCGCTCAGCGGCGTACGCGGGCCGCCTGGCCTCGCCGGGTCAGCCACAGCGCGCCCGCCGCGCCCGCGAGCAGCACCGTGCCGCCTAGGGTGCCGAGGGCGATCGCCGAGTCCTCGGGGCCGGTCTGCGGGAGGGCGGCTCCGGAGTCATTGTCGGAGTCACTGCCGCTGTCGCTGCGGGTGCCGCCGCCCGAGGAGCCCGAGGCGGCGGTGACGTCGAGGGTCAGCGAGGCGCCGGGGCTGTTGGTCGGCGTGCAGGTGGTCGTCGTACCGAGCGCCTTGATGGTGAGCACGCCCGCGGTGAAGGTGACCTTGCCGTTCTTCTTCGGGGTGTACGTCCCGGTCAGGTCGTTGATCTTGATGGGGGTGTTGGCGGGGACGGTCGCCTGGTTGGCGGGGCCGGTCACGCTCATCGTCCCGCTGTCCGCGCCGCCCAGCTCGATGGTGGCGCTCGGGTTCATCGCACCCTTGCCGAGGTCGACCGGGCTGGAGGAGACGCCCTTCTGCCAGGACATGGTGATCTTGTAGCCGCCGCCGCTCGGGACGCCCTTGATGTCGATGGGCGAGACGGCGCTCTTGTCACCGATGGGCGTCTTGCACTGGTAGTTGACGTTCACGACCTCGGCGCGGGCAGCGGGGGCGGCCATGAGCACCGCCGAGCCGGCCAGAGCCGCGACGGACGCGAGCGCGGCGGTTCGTTTCGGGTACGACACGGTTCCGCTCCCCTTACTCGTTCCTGACGGCACATCAGATCGGCCGTCAAGGTACGCCGGGGCACCGGAGGAAGGAAGAGAAAGGTAAGTGTCGGAACTGTGGGGACACCCCGGGACACACGCGGGAGGAGCGCCGGACGGACGGAGGCTAGGCGGGTGCGCCGAGCTCCGCCCACACGGTCTTGCCGGCCACTCCGGGAGCTCTGACGACACCCCAGTCCAGGCAGAGCCGCTGCACGATGAACATGCCGTGCCCGCCGGGCCGCCCCGCCCGGTGCGGGGTGCGCGGCGCCGGCTGTCCGGTCCCGCGGTCCGAGACCTCGACCCGGATCACCTTGTTGTCACTGGAGATCCGCATCTGGTCGGGGCCCTCCGCGTGGAGACACGCGTTCGTCACCAGCTCGGAGACGACGAGGAGCACGTCCTCCGTCACGGCCCGTCGGTCCGCGGACGCCGCCGGCAACCACCCCCACGCCTGCAACGCCTGCCGGGTGAAGTCGCGCGCGAGCGGGACGACCCCGCTCTCCCCCGCGAAGCTCAGCCGACGGACCTGCCGTCCCGTCGGCACCTCGGCATCGCCGCCAGGCTCCACGCCGGGCTCCGGGTCACGGTCGCCCGGCGAGTAGGGCCGGGTGGTGCTCATCAGCGCTTCACCTCACCGATTCACCGGTTCACGATTCACAACGTCACTGCATGGTCGCTCACCGAACAGTCAGTACGGATGTCTCCTGCCCGAGCGGACCGGTAGAACACCCCTCCATTCGGGACGTATGTCCACTTCGAGGGGTGTGACACCCGGTGGCCACCGGCCGGAGGAGACGAACGGGACTCGAACGGGGCCACGGGGGCCGCCACCCGAACCGCCGCCTCAGTCGCCGGACTCGCCGGCCAGGGCCTCCTCCAGCGTGTCGTGCACGCTGAAGACCGCGTCGGCCCCCGTGATCTCGAAGACCCGTGCCACGACGGGCAGCATGCCCGCAAGGTGGACGCCACCCCCCGCCGCCTCGGCCTTCAGCCGTGCCCCCAGCAGCACATTCAGTCCGGTGGAGTCACAGAACTCCAGCCGTGTGCAGTCGACGACCAGTCGGCTCTTTCCCTTGGCCAGGCACTCCTCGAGTGGCTCACGCAACAAATCGGCCGTGTGGTGATCCAACTCACCTGCTGGAGTCACGACGGCGCTGGAGCCCTCTTGCCGCACCTCAACCAGAAGCCGGCCAGACTGTGCGCTGCCGACCGTCCCGCGGTCCATGCCGTCTCTCTCTCCCGACGTCGTGGCTGCTGATGACGCCCTCGAACACTACGCCTTCTCCACACCCTCCGACACCCGAACAATCACCCACAAACGGACATAACCGCACAGAACACACTTGCGGTCGTGTCGGGAAACCGGGTAGGGCTAGTAGAGACACGTACTCGACACGGCCGGCTTTGGAGGCGCCGCACACCGCAGTGCACGAACTGGCTTCGGCAGCCTTATGCCGAGAACGATGGAGGACATCATGTCACCCCGGCTCGACGCCTCGCATACCCCTCAGGCGACGTCGACATCCCCCCCGGAACATCTGAATCCCATCGAGCAGGACAGCGAAGGCGATGTGCTCGCCGGGCTTCCGGAGATCCCGCCCTTCGAAGAGGTGGGAGCTGTGGACGCGCGAGCGCTCTCCAAGACCCTCTTCGCGCGGCTGGAGTCGCTGGAGGAGGGCACGCACGAGTATTCGTACGTCCGCAACACGCTCGTCGAACTGAACCTCGCCCTCGTCAAGTTCGCCGCCTCCCGCTTCCGCTCCCGCAGTGAGCCGATGGAGGACATCATCCAGGTCGGCACCATCGGCCTGATCAAGGCGATCGACCGCTTCGAACTCAGCCGGGGTGTGGAGTTCCCCACCTTCGCGATGCCAACCATCGTGGGTGAGATCAAGCGCTTCTTCCGCGACACGTCCTGGTCGGTGCGGGTGCCGCGCCGCCTCCAGGAGCTCCGGCTCGACCTGGCCAAGGCCGGCGACGAACTGGCCCAGAAGCTCGACCGCGCCCCCACCGTGGCCGAGCTCGCCGAACGCCTCGGGCTGTCGAAGGAGGAGGTCGTCGAAGGCATGGCGGCGTCCAACGCGTACACCGCCGCCTCGCTGGACGCCCAGCCCGAGGAGGACGACTCCGAGGGCGCGCTGGCCGACCGGATCGGTTACGAGGACCATGGGCTCGAGGGCATCGAGTACGTCGAGTCCCTGAAGCCGCTGATCGCCGAACTGCCCTCCCGGGACCGTCAGATCCTCTCGCTGCGCTTCGTCGCGGGCATGACCCAGTCGGAGATCGGCGACGAGCTCGGAATCTCCCAGATGCACGTCTCGCGGCTGCTGTCGCGGACTCTCGTGCAGCTGCGGAAGGGCCTGACCGTCGAGGAGTGACGGGTTGGCGCCACTGACCTGCGCGTGTGCCCGGTGTCCTGTGGGACACCGGGCACCGTGCGTCCCCGGCCCCTCCTGATTACCCGGCGAAACCCTTTCCCCAAGGGTTCGCTTCCCTCACTATGGACCCTCACAGACTGGCCGGTACGTCAGGAGGAGGGTGCGCATGACTCGCCCCGACGGGGCGTCCGACGCCCGGCTCACGGAGCTGCTGCGCGCCGACACCGCCACGGCGTACACGGCCCTGCTGGAGCTCCGCGCCCGCCACCGGCCCGCGGTGCTGGCCTATGCCCGCCTCTGCACGGCCGGTGAGTCCGCGGCCCGGCAGCTGGCCGCGCAGACCTTCACCCTCGCCGCCCGGGAGACGGCCCGCGGGGTCGACCCGGGTGTCCCGTGGCGTCACCGGCTCCTGCTGCTGACGGCCCGATCGGCGGCGGCGTGGGCCGGGGACGACCGGGCGGCGGGCCTGGACCCGAGCGTCCTGCTGCTCCTGAACACGGCGGGGCCCGGCGGCCCGGTGCCACCCATGCTCGCCGCCTTCACGTCCCTGCCGGCCCGCACCCAGGGCCTCGTCTGGTACGGCCTGGTCGAGGGCGAGCCGGAGTCCCGCACCGCCGGCCACCTCGGCCTCACCCGCGAGGACGTGGTCCACGGCACGGAAGGGGCCCTGCAAGCCCTGGCCCGGGCGTGTCTGACCTTCCGCCTCGCCGCCTCGGACGACCCCCACTGCGCGGACTTCCGCCGTCTCATCGAGGAGTCCGTACGACCGGACAGCCCCCGCGCCAGCACCGATCTGCACGCCCACATGGCCCGCTGCCCGCACTGCGCGGCCGCCCACGAGGAACTGTGCGCCCTGCGGGACACTCCGCGCGCGGCACTGGCGGAGGGACTGCTGCCGTGGGGCGGGACGGCCTACGCGAGGCGGAGCGCGGCCGAGCCGGAGGCACGGCCCCGGGCGGGGTCCGGTACGGCGTCCGGCACGTGGCCGCGACCGCGTCGAATGGTCCTCGCCTCGGCCGCGCTGGGGGTGGCCGTGGTGCCGCTGCTGCTGCTCCTGGTGTCCCGGGAGGACGCCCCTCAGACGGGCGCGTCGGCCCCGACCTCGGCCCCGGCCTCAGTGGGCGGGGCGCTGCCCGGCCCACCGCGGGTGACGGTGACCGCGACGGTCTCGCCCTCCCCCTCCCCCTCCGCGTCCGCCACGAGCAGGTCGCCCTCGGCCTCCCCGACGAGGAGTCCGGCACCGCCCAAGAAGACGGCTCCCCCCTTCCGCCCGCCGGGCGGGTCCTCCGCACAGGTCGTCAACGTCTCCACGGCCCGCTGCCTGGACGTCTCCGGCGACTTCGCCGAGGGCACGGACGTCGTCACGGCCCCCTGCACCTCGGCCGCCTCCCAGCGCTGGCGTGTCGACACCGGCCGCGGTGTCCTCCAGTCCGCCACCGACCCGGACTTCTGCCTCGACAGCCGCGGCGACGTCGACAAGGGCCTCGGCATCTGGTCCTGCGACTCGGTCGAGGGCCGCAACGGCGACAACCTGCGCTTCACGGTCGACCCCGACGGGGTGATCCGCCCGGCGATCGCCATCGCCACGGGAATGACACCGGGAGGCGGGTACGACGTCACGCTGGAGCCGCTGACCGGGGGCGCGGAGCAGCGGTGGCGGGCGGGAGCAAGCTGAAGGGCTCGACAGAACGGACCGTCACGGCTTGCCGATGTCCACCACCCACGTCCCCGTACCGTCGTAGGCCTCGGGCATCGCGGTCAGGATCTGCCCCTCGACATTGTCGGAGGCCGCGGCGTAGACCGCATGGCCGAACGGCCAGTCCAACCCGGCGGCCACCACCTGCTCGACGGCGGCGGCACCCGCAAAGTCGAGCGGGAGGAACTCCAGACCGGGGAGGGCTCCGACATGAGCCGCCACTCCGGGACGCTCCAGGCTCGCCGCGACGAGGCACAGGGCAGGCACGTGCGCGCGCTGGGCAGGATCGTCGACCTCCACGGCGGCCAGGCCGGAGAGGAGCCGGTGGCCTCGGCAGAGGGCGAGAACCGCAGTGTGATCCAGAATGATCACCTACGACTCCCCACTTGGCCGGAGGCGATCGCCGCACGCCAGTTCTGCGCCTCCCGCACATCGTCCTCGGTGAAGTCCTCGCGCAGGTGGGCGCGCACATAGGCCACCGCCCGAGCCGTCCGCTCGGCCCGCTCGACCTCGGTGGGCGTGGCGGCGACCACGCGTTCGACGTACGCGCGCGTACTCATGCCCCGCTCTTCAGCCAGCGTGCGGAGACGGTCCCTTATCGGTTCGCTGATCTTGATCGTGGTGTCGGCCATCCAAAGAGAATACACTTGAATACCGCGAAGACGCTTGCCGTCACCGGCTGGCGAGCAGGGTCGTGCGGCTCCAGTAGCTGAGCTGGCGCACCATGCCATGGACCCGTGCCGCCCCACTCGGGACGAAGGGCAGCAGCACGAGTGCCGGGACATAGGCGAGCGTCACGACGAGCAGAGGCAACAGCGCGAGAAGCACGATGAGGACGCGCTGGATCCAGCGCGCGCCCGCCGTGAGGGTCCTCCAGGGGAATGCCATGGTGACGCGGTTCCTTTCGTCGACGGCCGGAGCCGGCTCGGGGAACTCGACTGTCGGTGGCGGGCGCTAGGTTGCGACACCGGCAACAGTTGCCACTTCCGGAACAACACCTCAGGGAGGCCCAACGTGTCCACGACACTGCCCTCACCTCGCACTTCGAGTGAGGTCGAGCGGGGTGACGTCGCCGAGGTCGTGGCGCTCGGCAACGCGTTGACCGAGCTGTTCAACACGTTGGAGATGTCGCAGAGCGCGTACGCGCTGCGCGTCCACCAAGACAAATCGACGGTCTCCCGCTTCCTCCGCGGCAAAAAGGTGGCGTCGCAGGACTTCATCGACCGACTCGTCCGCGAGGTCGAACGCCGGCGGGCCATCCCGATAAAGCCCGAGGCACGCAAGAGACTCGATCAGTTGCGGCTAGCCGCTGTGCGGGAGACCGACGCCGCCGTCTACGAACTGGAAGTACTGCGGGCGGAGATGGGGCGGTCACACCGCGAGGTCGACCGGCTCGCACGGCAGCAGGAAGCGTTGCACCTCCTGCTGGAACGGCGGGAAGCGGAGTTCCGCGCGGTGCGGGGCGAGCTGGCCCAGATCCAGCAGGACTGGCGGGACGAGGTCGCACTGCGGATGCGGCGGGAGGCCGACGGCGAGCGCTCGAGCCTCGCCGAAGAGGTGACCCGGTTGCGGGCTGATCTGGCGGAGGCCACCGCGCTGCGCGGCCACGCGGAACGCCGGTGCGAGGACCTTGAACGTCGAGTCAGGGAAATGGAGGAGGAACTGGCCGCGCGCGGGAGCGATACGCCGGGGGCGCTTCCCCTGCCCGTGCTGAAAGAACGGCTGAATGTGCTGTGGGAGACCGGCAAGTCCCAAGAAGCCGGGCGGGAGTTGACGGAGGCCGCGCAGGGGCGGTCGGTCGAGGAGCTGGTCGAGCTGGTCACCTGGCTCGACGAACGCGGCGACTCCGCCCGGCGCAACCGGCTGGCCGAGGAGGTGGCCCATACCCGGTCCGTGGAGGTGGTCGCCGAGTTCGGCAACGCGCTCATGAGTGTCAGGGAACGGCGGGACCCTCGGCGGCGCAGGGGCGCACCGTCGACCCTCGGATGCGTCATCGACGGGGCCTGCGCCGTGATGTCACCCTCAGACCTCGTCACCTTGCACAGGGCCTGGGAGCAGGCGGGGCCGGCGCAGGGCCGACCCGACTTCCTGCGGGACGAGGTTCCGCAAAAACTCCTCAATGGAGCGCGTTCGGCGGACGTCGCGGCAGAGTTCTTCGACCTGCTCGACCCGGACGACGATACCCTGCTGCGCGCCACGGGCAGGCCTCTGCCGCTCACCGGCGGCATGCTGATCGCACTCGTGCCCCGCATGGTCGCGCGTGGGAACACCGAGCTGGCCCACCGGTGCTGTCGCACACTCGCTGTTATCAGCAAACGACTTGTGGACGGCTGGCGCGTGATTCCGCCCTGGGGTGACCTCGCCCTCGCCGAGACGGATGAGTCACAAAGTCTCGCTTTCGTCCGCACGGCGACCGACGTGCTCTCCCCGGAAGATCTGGCCTACCTCTTCATGGCTCTGATCGAGCCACGGATCGAGTACTCCCGCCGGCAGAAGGAGGATGCGGAACGGTTCTTCCAGCTCTGCGTCGCCGATCTGCACCTGTCGGGACGGCTCATCGAGGTGACGGCAATCCTGGACGGGCGCAGGTTCGCCCAGGTGAAGAACGAGCTGGGGGTGAAGCTCCGGAAAACGCTGCTCGCGTACCGGCCGTGACCCGATCGCCGTCAGGCGACTCGTTCCCCGGCCCGCCAGACCTGGCTCACCAACGGCACCCCCGGCCGGTAGGCCAGGTGCACATGGCTAGGAGCGTTCAGGAGGAGCAGGTCGGCGCGGGCGCCCGGGGTGAGGCTACCCACGTCGTCGCGTCGTAGCGCCGCCGCCCCGCCCGCCGTGGCCGACCAGACCGCCTCGTCCGGGGTCATCCCCATGTCGCGCACCGCGAGGGCCACGCAGAAGGGGACCGAGGAGGTGAAGGAGGAGCCCGGGTTGCAGTCCGTGGACAGGGCGACGGTGACGCCGGCGTCCAAGAGGCGGCGGGCGTCCGGCCACTCGGCGCGCGTGGAGAACTCCGCGCCGGGCAGGAGCGTGGCGACCGTACGGCTGTTCGCCAGGGCGTCGACGTCCTCGGCGGTGAGGTGGGTGCAGTGGTCGGCGCTGGCAGCGTCCAGTTCGACGGCCAGCTGTACGCCGGGGCCGTAGGAGAGCTGGTTGGCGTGGATGCGGGGGTGCAGCCCCTTCGCCCTGCCCGCCGTGAGGATCGCGCGGGCCTGGTCGCCGTCGAAGGCGCCCTTCTCGCAGAAGACGTCGATCCAACGGGCGTACGGGGCGCAGGCGTCGAGCATCTCGCCGGTGACGAGGGAGACGTAGGCCGCCGGGTCGTCGGCGTGGTCGGGCGGGACGATGTGGGCGCCGAGGTAGGTGACCTCGTCGGTGTGGGCCGCGGCGATGCGCAGCGCCCTCGCCTCGTCCTCGACGGTCAGGCCGTAGCCGGACTTGGTCTCGAGGGTGGTCGTGCCCTGGCGGAGGGCCTCGGCGAGGTAGCGGGTGAGGTTGCGTTCGAGTTCCTCGTCGCTCGCGGCCCGCGTCGCGGCGACCGTCGTACGGATGCCGCCCGCGCTGTAGGCCCGCCCCGACATGCGGGCGTTGAACTCCTGGGTGCGGTCGCCCGCGAAGACGAGGTGGCTGTGCGAGTCGACGAAGCCGGGGAGGACCGCCCTTCCAGCCGCGTCGACCCGATTGTCAGTGGCGGGTGCTTTGCTTTGATCACCGGTCCACACGACGCGGTCGCCCTCGATGGCGACGGCCGCGTCCTGGATCAGTCCGAGGGGAGAACCGTCACCCAGGGAGGGGTCGTTGGTGACCAGAGCGGCGATGTTGGTGATGAGCGTGCTCGCGGTGCTCGCGGAGTGGGCGGGGCTGACGGTCGTCGCGTTGCTCATGGCGTCCTCGGTGGCCTGTTCGGCGGTGGGGGCGGGTTCGGGGGCGGGCCGTGGGAGCGGGCTGCCCGGGGTCATCGGTGCAGTGCGGCGACGGCGTCCGCGAGCGCTTTCGGCACGTCCGGCACCAGCGCGTGTACCCCGTCGCGCACGACGTGCCGACCTCCCACGACCGTGTGCGACACGTCTGCTGCCGACGCGGCGAATACGGCCGTCTCGGCCCCGAGCCGCGGAGGCGGCCCTGCCGTCCTGACCGAGTCGAGGGCGATGGTGGTGAAGTCGGCGAGTGCGCCCGGCTCCAGAGTGCCGGCGCCGTCCCAGCCGAGGGCCGCGTGGCCGTCGGCGGAGGCCGCCCGCAGGAGGGCCGCCGCCGTCCAGTGCCCCCGGGTGCGGGTGCGCAGGCGCTCGTTCAGCTCCATCGCGCGTGCCTCTTCGAACAGGTCGATGACGGCGTGGCTGTCGGAGCCGAGGGAGAGCGGTGAACCCGCCTTCTGGAGGGCCACGGCGGGTCCGATGCCGTCGGCGAGGTCCCGCTCGGTCGTCGGGCACATGCAGGTCCCGGTGCCGCTGCCGCCGATCAGGGCGATGTCCCCGTCGGTGAGGTGGGTGTTGTGGACGCCGGTGGTGCGCGGCCCGAGGACACCGTGCTCGGCGAGCAGTTCGGCCGGCGTGCACCCGTGGGCCTCGCGGCACGCGTCGTTCTCGGCGGTCTGCTCGGACAGGTGGACGTGGAGCGGGGCCCGCCGCTCCTCGGCCCAGTGCGCCACGGTCGCCAACTGGTCGGCGGGCACGGCCCGTACGGAGTGGATCGCCGCACCGATCCTCGCGTGATCCCGGTCCTTGAGAACTGAACAGCGTGCAGCCCACTCCTCGACCGTCCCGTCGGAGAAGCGGAGCTGGTGGGTGGTGGGGGGTTGCCCGAAGCCGGAGGAAAGGTAGGCGGTGTCGAGGAGGGTGATGCGGATGCCGGCGTCGGCGGCGGCCTCGATCAGGGCCTCGCCCATCGCGTTGGGGTCGGCGTAGGGGGTGCCGCCGGGGGCGTGGTGCAGGTAGTGGAACTCACCGACCGCCGTCACGCCCGCCAGCGCCATCTCCGCGTACACGGCTCGGGCGAGCGCGTGGTACGTCTCGGGGGTCAGCCTGTCGGCGACCGAGTACATGACCTCGCGCCAGGTCCAGAAGGTTCCGGAGCCGACCTGGACGGTGCCGCGCAGGGCCCGGTGGAAGGCGTGCGAGTGGGTGTTCGCCAGCCCGGGCAGGGTCAGTCCGAGCAGGATCTCGGCGCCGGGCGGCGGGGTGTCGGTGCCGGTGCGGACGGCGGTGACGCGGCCGTCCCGTACGTCCATGGCCACGCCCGGCTCGACGTGGGTGCCGAGCCAGGCGTGCTCCAGCCAGTAGGTCTTCGCTGTCACCTGCAGGCCAGCCCTTCCAGTACGTCGGCGAGCGCGAGGACCCCGGCCACGCAGTCGTCCTCGGCGGCGAACTCCGCCGGGGAGTGCGAGACGCCGGTGGGGTTGCGCACGAACAGCATGGCGGTCGGGATGTTCCCGGAGAGGATCCCGGCGTCGTGTCCGGCGCCGGTTCCCAGGACGGGCACCTTGAGCTCGGTGTCGGTTCCCAGGATGCGGGCGAGTTCGTCGCGCAGGGCGTGGTCGAACTCGACGACGGGGGTGAAGGACTCCCGGACCACGTCGAGGGCGACGCCGTGCTCCTGCGCGTACTCCCGGGCCGCCTTCTCGATCCCGCCGACCACCTGGTCGAGGCTCTCCTGGTCGGCGGCGCGGGAGTCTAGCCAGCCGCGCACCAGGGAGGGGATGGCGTTGACGCCGTTCGGCTCGACGGAGATCTTGCCGAAGGTGGCGACGGCACCGGCGAGTTCGGCCTCCCGGCGGGCGGCGAGCACGGTCTCGGCGTACGACAGCATGGGGTCGCGCCGGTCCGTGAGACGGGTGGTGCCGGCGTGGTTGGCCTCGCCGCGGAAGTCGAACCGCCAGCGGCCGTGCGGCCAGATGGCACTGGCGATGCCGACCCGGTCGCCGGAGAGGTCCAGCGCCCGGCCCTGCTCGACGTGCAGTTCGACGAAAGCGCCGATACGGGCGAGCCGTTCCGGGTCGGCTCCGATGCCGTCGGGGTCGTACCCGGCGGCTTCCATGGCCCGCGGGAGGGTGACGCCCTCCCCGTCGGTCAGCAGGTGCGCCTGTTCGGCGGTGAGCTGTCCGGCGGTGAGCCGGGACCCGACGCAGGCGAGCCCGAACCGGGCGCCCTCCTCGTCACCGAAGTTGACGAGGGCGAGGGGTTTGGTGAACTCGGCCCGCCGGGACCGGAGTTCGTCGAGCGCGGCGAAGGAGGACACGACCCCGAGGGGGCCGTCGAAGGCGCCCCCGTCGGGTACGGAGTCGAGGTGCGATCCGGTGACGACGGCGTCCCCCTGGGCGGGGTCGCCGAGCCAGGCCCACTGGTTGCCGTTCCGGTCGACCTCGTAGGTCAGTCCGCGGGCTTCGGCCTGCTCCTTGAACCAGGCCCGGCACTCGCTGTCGGCCCCCGTCCAGGCGAACCGGCGGTAGCCGTGCGAGTCGGGGTGCCGGCCGATGGGGAGCAGCTCGCGCCACATCTGGTGGAAGGAGGAGGTGCTGTGGCCTCGAGCCGTTCCGGAATCGCCGCCCACGGTCACTCCGAGTCGCCTTCACGCATGGGCACCCGCACGCCCCGCTCGTCGGCGACGGACTCCGCGATGTCGTAGCCCGCGTCGACGTGCCGGATGACGCCCATGCCGGGGTCGTTGGTCAGCACCCGGCGGACCTTCTCGCCGCCCAGCTTCGTGCCGTCGGCGACCGTCACCTGACCGGCGTGGAGGGACCGGCCCATGCCCACGCCGCCCCCGTGGTGGATCGACACCCAGGACGCGCCCGAGGCCACGTTGACCATCGCGTTCAGCAGCGGCCAGTCCGCGATGGCGTCGGATCCGTCGAGCATGGCCTCGGTCTCCCGGTAGGGCGAGGCGACGGATCCGGCGTCCAGGTGGTCCCGCCCGATGGCCAGGGGCGCCGCCAGCTCCCCGCTCGCCACCATGTCGTTGAAGCGCTCGCCGGCCTTGTCGCGCTCGCCGTAGCCGAGCCAGCAGATGCGGGCGGGCAGGCCCTGGAAGTGGACCCGCTCGCCGGCCATCCTGATCCAGCGCGCGAGGGACTCGTTCTGGGGGAACAGGTCGAGGATCGCCTTGTCGGTCTTGGCGATGTCGGAGGCCTCGCCCGACAGCGCGGCCCAGCGGAAGGGGCCCTTGCCCTCGCAGAACAGTGGCCTGATGTAGGCGGGGACGAAGCCGGGGAAGGCGAACGCCCGCTCGTACCCGGCGAGTTTGGCCTCGCCCCGGATCGAGTTGCCGTAGTCGAAGACCTCTGCGCCGGCGTCCATGAAGCCGACCATGGCCTCGACGTGCCGGGCCATCGACTCGCGGGCGCGGGTCGTGAAGCCCGCCGGGTCCTTGGCCGCGTAGGAGGCCATGTCGTCGAAGTCGACGCCCGTCGGCAGGTAGGCCAGCGGGTCGTGCGCCGAGGTCTGGTCGGTGACGATGTCGATGGGGGCGCCCTCGGCGAGCATGCGCGGGACGAGGTCGGCGGCGTTGCCGAGGAGGCCGATGGAGAGGGGGCGGCGGGCGTCGCGGGCCTCGACGGCGAGCTGGAGGGCGTGCTCCAGGGAGTCCGCGCGCACGTCCAGGTACCGGTGCTCGATGCGGCGCTCGATGGCACGCGGGTCGACGTCGATGCAGATCGCCACACCGTCGTTCATGGTGACCGCGAGCGGCTGGGCGCCGCCCATGCCGCCGAGGCCGGCGGTGAGCGTGATCGTCCCGGCCAGGGTGCCGCCGAACTTCTTGGCGGCGACGGCGGAGAAGGTCTCGTAGGTGCCCTGGAGGATGCCCTGGGTGCCGATGTAGATCCAGGAGCCGGCGGTCATCTGGCCGTACATGGTCAGGCCGAGGGCCTCCAGGCGGCGGAACTCCTCCCAGTTCGCCCAGTCGCCGACGAGGTTGGAGTTGGCGATCAGGACGCGCGGGGCCCACTCGTGGGTCTGCATCACGCCGACGGGGCGGCCGGACTGGACCAGCATGGTCTCGTCCTGCTTGAGGGTGCGCAGGGTGCGGACCATGGCGTCGAAGGACCGCCAGTCACGGGCGGCCTTGCCGGTGCCGCCGTAGACGACCAGCTGGTCGGGGTGTTCCGCGACCTCGGGGTCCAGGTTGTTCTGCAGCATCCGCAGGGCGGCCTCCTGCTGCCATCCCAGGGCGCTCAGTTCCGTACCGCGCGGCGCTCGGACGGGGCGGGGTCCTGACATGGTCTGCCTCCTGGGGACTTCGCTGCGGACTGTTGCTGCCGATATTCACATCCTGACTTCATGAATAGAACTAGTCAACAGGTTCTCGCGTCAGCATCGACAGGGCAGGGATGTTTCAGGGCAGGGACGGTCGGCCGACCGTCCGGGGCACGCGTGACGAGCAGGACGGGGACGGGATGGACGGGGACGTGATGGACGAGTACGGCACCGGCGAAGGGCGGGCCGCCCGCCGGGACGAGGCGGTGCGCGCGGCCGTGGAGCAGGGCCTGCTGGGGCCGGACGCCCCCGTCGTGGGGCTGCTCGACGTCACCGGCATCCGGGAGTCGGCCGCGGAGCTCCGCGCGGCCTTCGACGAGGTCACCGCGCCGGGCACACCGGTGCTGCACGCGTTCGCGGTGAAGGCGACCCCGCTGGTGCCGGTGCTGCGGCTGCTGCGCGAGGAGGGCATCGGCGCGGAGGTGGCGAGCCCGGGCGAGCTCGCGCTGGCGCGGGCGGCGGGGCTGTCACCGACCCGGACCGTCCTGGACTCGCCCGCCAAGACCCCGGCCGAGCTCAGGGAGGCGCTGGCGCTGGGGATCGCCGTCAACGTGGACAACCCGCAGGAGCTGGACCGCATCGACGGCCTCATGAGATCGGCCGTCAGCCGCTCCCCGCTCGGCATCCGGGTCAACCCGCAGGTCGGCGGCGGCACCATCGGGGCGACCTCCACGGCCACGGCGACCTCGAAGTTCGGGGTGGCGCTGCGGGACGAGGGGGCCCGCGAGTGGGTCGTGCGCGCCTACACGGACCGGCCCTGGCTCTCCCGGCTGCACGCGCACACCGGCTCGCAGGGCATCCCGCTCTCCCTGATGGCCCAGGGGGTCGCGGAGACGTACGCGCTCGCCGAGGAGATCAACCGGCGGATCGGACGGCCGCAGATCGACACGATCGACATCGGCGGCGGGCTGCCGGTGAACTTCGCCTCGGAGGCGACGACACCGACGTACCGGCAGTACGCGCGGGCGCTCAGGGAGGCGGTGCCGGGGCTGTTCGACGGGCGGTACGGGCTGGTCACCGAGTTCGGGCGGTCGCTGCTGGCCAAGCACGGCACGATCGTGGCGCGGGTGGAGTACGCCAAGAGCGCGGGCGGGCGCCCGGTCGCGGTGACGCACGCGGGCGTGCAGGTGGCGACGCGGACGGTGTACGTGCCGGGGTCGTGGCCGCTGAGGATCGCGGCGTACGACGGCAAGGGGCGGCCCAAGGGCGGCCCCGAGGTGGTGCAGGACGTCGCCGGCCCGGCCTGTTTCGCGGGCGACCTGCTGGCCGAGGGGCGCGCGCTGCCGCTGCTGGAGCAGGGGGACTACGCGGCGGCGCTGGACACCGGCGCGTACTACTTCGCGCACCACTACGCCTACAACTCGCTGGCGCGGCCGGGCGTCTACGGCTTCGCCCCCGGCCCGGCGGGAGGCGTCCGCTTCGCGACCGTACGGGCACCCCAGACGCTCGACTCGATCGTGGCCGAATCCGGAGGGGCGCACGCCGGTGCGCTCACCACCCTGCACGCACCCGGGAGCAGTTGACACGTACCAGCGGGCCGGTTGATCAATTGGCCTCTGAACAAGGCAAGTTGACCCACCTTAGTCACCCTGAGCATGTTCCACCGGAAAATGCCGGATCCCTCACTCCTCGCGCACACGTTGCGTAGTTTCGGCGTCACTCAGCCGAACCCCAGGCGGGAGGGGAGCCACGGTGCAGGGAATCGACGAGTGCCTGCTGGAAGCCATGCGGTTGCCGGGCGCGCGCGGAGCCGCGCTGGTCGACTGGACGAGCGGGCTGGCCCTGGGCGCCGTCGGGGAATCCCCCGGCGGCGACCAGGAGGCGGCCGCCGCGGAGGCCGCCGAGCTCGCCCGGCTCGCCGCCGAGCAGCGGGCCTTCGCCGCGGGCTCCGGGGCGGCCGGGCCCTCCGGGGGCCCCGACGACTCCGAAGCGGGGGCCGCCGGGGCCGGGACCGACCCGCCGGTCGAGGACCTCATCCTCAGCAACCGGGACAGCTACCACGTCCTGCGGTTCGTGCCGACGTCCTTCGACAGCAGTGTGTTCCTGCACCTGTGGCTGGCCCGCGCGGAGGGCAACCTCGCGCTGGCCCGGATCCGGCTCGGCGAGATGGCCGGACGGCTGGAGCTCGGATGACGGCGGTCCGCACCACGCCCACCACCCCGCCGCCCCGGCTGCCGGTGCGCGACAAGGCGGCCGCCCTGGGCCGCGGCTGGGGCGGTGTCTCACCGATGCTGACCCGGCTGGCCGCCGAGCGCGCCACCGGCGTCCTGGTGCGCGAGCGCGGCACCCTGCACCTCGCCGACGGCAAGGTGGTGCACGCCGAGAGCCCGGCCGCCCCCGGCGCCGACGTGCTCCTCGCCGCCCACGGCACGCTGGACGCCGACGTCTGGCGCCAGGCCCTGGCCGAGAGCGTCGCGAGCACCGGGAGCGCCGGCACCGGGTCCCGCCGCCTCACCGGCGCCCAGGCCGTGCACCGGGCGGGCCGCCGGCTGGTCGCGGGCGGGCTGCTCAGCCCGGGCGCCCTGGAGATGTGCCGGCTGACCGCCCTGTACGACGCGGCGTACTTCGCCCTCGCCCCGAGCAGCAGCCCGGGCCGCTTCCGCTACGGCACCGAGGACGGCCCGGACGAGCCCACCGACGCGCCGCGGGAGCCCGACGGCGCCCCCGGCGTCCCGCACCCCGTCCCGGTCGCCGACCTGGAGCGCGAGACCCTGCGCCGCCGGGACCTGCTGCACCGCATCTGGCCGGACGCCCTGCCGGACGAGGTGCCGCTGACCCGGGCCAACCGCCCCGCGTCCCCGTCGCTCCCGGCCCGTCGGCAGGCGGTGCTGGCCCGCGTGGACGGCGTCCGCACGGCGTCGGAGATCGCGCGCGAGCTGGGCCGCCCGGCCTTCCACACCCTGGTGGACGTACGGCGGCTGGTGGCGGCCGGAGTGGTCTCGCCCTGCCCGCCGCCGTTATTCCCCGAGCCGGAACCCGTGCCCGTGCCCGTGCCCGTGCCCATGGCTGCGCCGGGTCCGCCGGGCGCCGTCCTCCCCGTCGAGCCCGTCGATCCCCACATCACCTTGCTGAAGAGGCTCAGGGATGCGCTGGAGGCCCTTTGAGCGGCAGCGGATCCGCGCCGAGAGGAGAGATCTGATGGCAGCAGCTCAGGACGCGATCCTGGAGGAGCTGCGCCGGCTCAGAGCCCGGGTGCCGCAGCTCACCGGCGCCCTCGCGGCCGACGCCGACGGTCTCGTCCTCGCCCAGGACACCCCGGGCGTCGATCCGGAGACCGTGGCCGCGCTCACCGGGGCCACCCGGGCGCTCGCCGCCCAGCTGGCCGACGGGACCGGCCAGGGGGACCTGCGCGAACTGCTTGTACGGGGCGTGTACGGCTATGTCGCCACGTACGCGGCGGGCGCCGGGGCCGTCGTCACGCTGCTCGCCCAGGACCGGGTGAACGTCGGCCGCCTCCACCTGGAGGGCCGTCGGGCGGGCGCCCGGATCGCGGAGCTCGTCGACGGCGCGGTCGCCGAGCCCACCGAAACCCTCACGAAGGCGCCCGCGAAGCCCGCTCCGGCCCGTGCCAGAGCGGCCCGCACGTCCCGGGCCAAGCCCGTGGACACCCGCGCCGCGGCCACCGCACCGACGGCGGCCCGCACCACCACCGATGGTTGACCGAACCGAGGAGACACAGTCATGACCAACACCGAAACCGCGCTGAAGGAGGCCCTCGCCTCCATCGAGGGCGCCACCGGCGTGGCGCTCGTCGACTACACCAGCGGCATGGCGCTCGGCACCATGGGCGGCAGCAAGGGCTTCGACCTGAACGTGGCCGCCGCCGGCAACACCGACGTGGTCCGCGCGAAGATGCGCACGATGGAGCACCTCGGCCTCAAGGGCCAGATCGAGGACATCCTGATCACCCTGTCCGACCAGTACCACCTGATCCGCCTGATCAGCGGACGCGGGGGCAACGGCCTCTTCCTCTACCTGGTCCTGGACGCCAAGCGGTCCAACCTCGCGATGGCCCGCCACCAGCTCCGGCAGATCGAGACCGACCTGGAGGTGTGACCGGCCGGCGCCGGTCCTAGACCAGTGCCGCGGTGCGGCGGCGCGCTCCTCCCGGGGCCGCGTCGCCCGCCGCGACACCCGTGCTGCGGTACGCCTTGACCGCCTTGCCGGCCGGGCGTCCGCCGTTCGCGGCGAGCCAGTCGACCCGCACCCACAGCAGCGCGTCCCCGTCCCGCTCGCGCCGCCCGAGCCAGGCGGCCTTCAGCCAGAGGCCCGCAGCGCACCCGGCGAGCAGCATGCCGCCCGCGACGGGCACCGCGAACGAACTCAGCAGCGCGGCCAGCCAGGCCAGCAGCAGCCACCAGCGGTGCCCGCGGCGCCAGTTGCGCACGGTGACGGCCCGGTCCTGGAGCACGTCGTGCCTGCCCGCGCGGGCGGCGGCCCGCCCCAGCGCCGTGTACCGCTTGCGGCGGCCGTACGCCACCACGGCCACCGCGACGATGAACAGCGCCGCGCCCGCCATCACCCCGATCCGGCGCCCGGTCAGCCCCGGGATCAGCAGCCCGACCGCCGCCGCGAACACCCCGAGCCACCACAGGGGTGCGGCCCCCGCGCGCACGACGACGGCCACCCTGGCCAGCCCCTGAGCCCTGCGATCTGCGCGTGCCACGTCCCGCCTCCTCGTCGTCCTGGCACTGTCCTGCCGGTCGGGGAGAGTAGCGGGCGAACGTGAGACCAGTCTGAAAAAAGCGCCCTACTCGACGAAGAGTCCCCGCGCCGCGGCCCGCGCGTCGAACTCCTCCAGCCGGGCCTGCGCGTCCGGCAGGTCGTCGCACATGGCCTCCAGCAGCACCCGGCCGAGCAGCATCGGCGCGCAGGCGGTGTCGAAGGCGAGGCCGGTGCCGACGGCGGCGGGCAGCAGCAGGTCGGAGACCTTGGCGACCGGGGCGAAGGCGGAGTCGGCGACCGTGACGACGCTCAGGCCCGCCTCCTTGGCGTAGGCGAGGGTGTCGACGACCTCGCGGGGATGGCGGGGCAGCGCGAAGCACAGCAGGGCCGAGGCGCCCGCGCGGACGGCGGCGTCGATCCGGTCGTGGATCATCGTGCCGCCCTCGTGGAGCAGCCGTACGTCCGGGTGGACCTTGGCGGCGAAGTAGGCGAAGCCGTACGCCTGGGAGGCGGCGGCCCGCAGCCCGAGCACCGGCAGGGGGCGGGAGGCGGCGAGCAGCCGGCCTGCCTGTCGCACCGGGCGCGGGTCGGCGAGGACCTGCGCCAGGTGCTTCAGGTTCTCGATCTCGGCCTCCACGGCCTGCTGGTACTCGTTGTACGACGCGGAGGCGGCCGTCTGCTCGGCGGGCGCGACCTCGCGCAGGTGCCTGCGCAGGGCGGGGTAGCCGTCGAAGCCGAGGGCGACGGCGAAGCGGGTGACGGAGGGCTGGCTGACCCCGGCCAGCTCGGCGAGCTCCACGCTGGACAGGAACGGCACGTCGGAGGCGCGCCGCACCATGCTGTGCGCGATGCGCCGCTGGGTCGGTGTGAGCCGGTGCCCCTCGAACAGTGCCTGAAGCCGTCCCGCGGGAGTGTCCGCCGCACCCGCCGCACCCAGGTCGCTCATGCCTCGATCCCCCTCCAGATGTCCGTGAACCGGTCGAGCAGCGCGGCCGCCGCCGTAACGTCGCCCGTGAGCGGCCGGTCGGCCGGGTCCTCCGCCAGCACCGCCTCGGCGAGTTCCAGCGCGCGGCCCACCGGCAGGCCCGGGTCGGGCCTGAGACCGCGCTGGCGCAGCGCCCTTACGGCGGCGACGAGTTCGCAGCCGACCACGAGACGGTACGCGCCGCACGCGCGCAGTGTCTGACGGGCGGCGAGCGAGGCGAAGCTGGCCTGTTCCTCGACGCCCCGGGAGAGTACAGCGTGGCCGAGCGAGGCGGGCGCGGAGAAGGCCCTGAGGTCGCCGAGGGCGGCGCCCGCGGCGTACTCCAGGATCATCACGCCGGAGGAGGCGGGCTCGTGGTCGGCGAGGAAGGGTCTGAGACGGGTGAAGGCGGGCTCGTTGAGCGTGGAGAGCCGGGACGTGGACAGGCGGGCGACCTGGGTGAGGGCCAGCCTGAAGTGGTCCAGGGCGAGGGCGAGTTGGGCCTGGTAGAAGCCGCCGTGGTGGTAGGCGGCCATGTCCTCGGGGGAGATGAGGGGGTTCTCGGCGGCCGCGTTGATCTCGACGACGAGGACTTCCTCCAGGGCGTCGGCCGCGTCCTGGGCGGGCCCGTGGATCTGGGGCAGGCAGCGGAAGCCGTAGGGGTCCTGGATGCGGCCGAGCGGCGGGGCGGGCCGGTCCTCGGCGCCGATCAACTCCCGCATCCGCCGGGCCACTTGGGCGGACCCGCGGTGCGGGCGTGCCGTGTGCACGGGGGCTGCGTACGCCTCGTGGGACCCGTCCACGGCGAGCAGTGACAGCGCCCCGACGACCTGGGTGGCCTCGACGAGCCCGCGCAGCTCGTGCAGCGCGAGGGCGGCCTGGCCGAGGGTGAGGGCGTTGCTGCTGATGAAGGCGAGGGCGTCGTTGTTGTCGAGGGGCTGGGGCTCGGGAACACCCGCCTCACCGCGCGGACCGGCGGCCTCCCGAGGCCGGGGGACGCCCGCCCCGGCGCCGGGCAAGACGCTCCCACCAGGCCCTCCGGGCTCACCGGACACGCCCGCGTGCCCGCCGGAGACTCCCCCGCCGCCGCGCCAGGGGTGTTCCCCCGCCAATGCCAGCCCCGCCTGGGCCAGGGCCGCGATGTCTCCGGTCCCCACCGAGCCGAACTCGTTGACGACCGGGTACGCGCCGCTCTCCAGGGCCTCGCACAGGGCCGTGACGACGGTCGGGCGCAGTCCCGCGCCGCCCGCCAGGAGCTGGTTGGCGCGGACCGCGAGCATCGCGCGGACCTGCCGGGCGGGGAGTTCCCCGCCGATGGCACCGGCATGACTGCGCAGCAGCCGTAGCCCGTGGCCGGCGGCCGCCTCGGTGGGCACGTCCTCGTTCCGGTTGGCGCCGACCCCGGTCGAGCGGCCGTAGACGCGTCCGGTCGCGGCGATCTGCCGGGCGGCGTCCCAGGACCGCGTCACCCGCTCCATCGCGCCCGCCCCGGGCACCGGTCGCGCGCTCCCGTCGGCGAGGCGGACGACGTCCGCGACACCGAGCGAGGTCCCGTCGAGGACGACCGGTCCGGTGTGCCCGACCGCGACGGGATCCGGCGTGTCCACGACCCGAGTCGACATCAAGCCCAAGCTCCCCTCGCCCGAACAGCGCACCCGTTGACAACATATTCAACCAACGAGAACTCTGCATGCCGCTATACAGCCGGGCAAGAGACGTCTCATGATCCGGTTCGGCGACCCGGGGCGGACCCTACGACGGACCCCCGCCGCAACAGGGGGGCTAACCCCAGTGCAGCGCGTGTTCCCGCTGCCTACCGTGGACCGCATGACCGGAATGGATGCGCGGGACCCCGAACTCAAGAAGGAACTCAACGCCACCCTGCAGGCCCGCAGGGAACTGGGCGAGGAGTACGAGTCCGCGCTGGTCGACTCGTTCCTGGAGAAGGTCGACCAGCGGATCGACGGTGCCGTGGACCGCCGCCTGCGCCGTCAGCTCGCCGAGCAGCAGATGGTGACGGCCCGGGGAGCCCGCTCGCCCAAGCCCACCGACTCCTTCGGTGAGCGCTTCGGCTTCGGCATCGTCTCCCTGGTGCTGGCGATCCCGCTCTCCGGGATCGGCGGCGCCGTCGCCGACCTGCCCGGCCTGCTGGTCACCTGGGTCGGCATCGTCGGCGTCAACGCCTTCCAGGCGCTGCGCCTCAACCCCGACCTCTTCCGGGGCGGACGGCGCGCCGAGCCGTCCTCCGGGAGCAGCGACTGGGAGGGCTGACCCGGCGCTCACACCTGCGCGGTCGGCAGCACCATGATCTGGCGCAGGTTGACGTGCCGGGGCCGGCTGGTGACGTAGGCGACGAGGTCCGCGAGCTCCGTGGCCGCCAGCATGCCCGTCGCCTCGACCATGCCGCCGAGCTGCTCGCGCAGCGCGTCGTTGTCGATGTGCGTGCCGAGCTCGGACTCCGTGAGCCCCGGCTCGATGTTGGTGACGCGCACGCCCCGCGGCCCGAACTCGTTCCTCAGCAGCGCCGACAGATGGGTGACCGCGGCCTTCGTCGCCCCGTAGACGGCGAAGTTGGTGAAGCTCGTGACGTGCGCCCCGATGGACGAGACGTTCACCAGGTCCGCGCTGCGGCCCTGCTCCGCCGCTTCGTACAGGTCCCCGGCGAACGCGCCGATGACCCGCAGGACACCGGTGACATTGGTGTCGATCATCCGCTGCCACTCGTCGATCCTGGCGTCCGCGATCGGGTTCGGCAGCATCACGCCCGCGTTGTTAACCACCAGGTCGACGGTCCCCCAGGCCGCGTGGACGCTCTCCACGGCGGCCGCCACGGACGCGTCGTCGGTGACGTCGGCGACCACCGCCAGTGCCTGTCCGCCGTCGGCCCGGATCTTCCCGGCGATCGCCTCCAGCCGCTCACCGCGCCGCGCGAGCAGCACGACCCGCGCCCCCTGCGCCGCCAGCGTCACGGCCGTGGCCTCGCCGATGCCGCTCGCCGCTCCGGTGACGACGGCGGTACGTCCGGCCAGATTCTCGTACGACATCGATGTGCTCCTCGGTGGGATGTCCGCCGGGGTGACTCCCCGGCCCGACCACCACCCTGCGGCGCCCGGGCGGCCTTACCCAGGGATGCGCTTTTCCTGGGTCTGCCAGTACCAGGTTCGGCGGCCGGGCCTCCCCTACGATCGAACCCATGGACGGGGACCTCGGAGACTTCTTGCGCTCACGCCGCGCCCGCATCCGGCCCGAGGAGGTGGGGCTGCCCTCGCACGGCCGGCGCCGCGTGCCCGGTCTGCGCCGGGAGGAGGTGGCGCAACTGGCCGGAGTGAGCGTCGACTACTACATCCGGCTGGAGCAGGGCCGGGGCCCCGGGGGCCCCTCCCGGACGAAGTCGGGAGGAGTCTCGGACGCGGTGCTGGACGCCGTCGCGCGCGTGCTGCGCCTGGACGAGACGGAGCGCGCGTACCTCCACGCGGTGGCCCGCCCCCGCAGACAGACCGAACGCCCGACGCGCCCCCGCGTCCGCGAGGGCGTCCAGCTCATGATCGACGCCATGGACCGCACCCCGGCCTTCGTCCTGGACCGCCGGATGACCGTCCTGGCCTGGAACGCCCTGGCCGACGCGGTGTTCGGCTACAGCGGTACGACGGCCAGAGCGCGCAGCATCCCGCGGCACGTCTTCCTCGACCCGGCCGCCCGTGACTTCTACCCGGAGTGGCAGGCGGTGGCCGCCCAGTGCGTGGCCCACCTGCGGGTCCTGGCGGGCCACCACCAGGACGACCGTGAACTGACCTCGCTCGTCGGCGAACTCTCCCTCAAGAGCGAGGACTTCCGCCGCCTGTGGGCCGACCACCAGGTCAAGGAGTGCTCCTACGGCGTGAAGCGCGTCCAGCACCCGGTGGCGGGCCTGCTCGTCTTCCCGCACGAGAGCCTCACGATCCCGGGGGACGACGGCCAGAGCCTGCTCGTCTACACCCCGGAACCGGGGTCGGAGACCGCGGAGCGGCTGGCGCTGCTGGGCAGTTGGGCCAGTACGGGAGCGTAGGAGAAGTGTGCGCGGGGACCGCCGCACCCCCGTGAACGGGGGGCGGGACGACGGCGGTCCCCGCGAGGGACGTCGACCCGGCCGGGCCAGGTCTGACGTCCGGCGTCCTTGGAGGTCCGGGAGCCGCTCCGGAGGTCCTTGGACGTTCGGTGCCGGCCGGGGCGGGGAGCCGCTCCCGCCCTGCCGACATCCACCAATGTGCCGGACGCGTGTTAAGCGTGTGCTGCGTGGACGTGACGCGCTCGTACCAGTTCCGCGAAGTCCACCCTTTCGGTAGGAAACCGCAAGTTCGCCTCCGGCACCCGGCGTTCACCGGATGTTTGCCGCTACTTCCCGCCCTTGGCGAGGAAGGCCAGCAGGTCCTGGCGGCTGATGACTCCGGTGGGCTTGCCCTCCACGAGGACGATGGCCGCGTCCGCCGAGCCGAGGACCGACATCAGGTCGCCGACCGGTTCGCCCGAGCCGACCTGGGGCAGCGGGGCGGACATGTGCTTCTCCAGCGGGTCCTCCAGCGAGGCCCGCTGCGTGAACAGGGCGTCCAGCAGCTCGCGTTCGACGACCGAGCCGACGACCTCCGCGGCCATCACGTCCGGGTGACCGGCGCCCGGCTTGACGATCGGCATCTGCGAGACGCCGTACTCCCGCAACACCTCGATGGCCTCGCCGACCGTCTCGTCCGGGTGCATGTGGACGAGGGAGGGGATGGCGCCGTGCACCTTGTCGCTCAGGACGTCGGCGACGCGGGCGCTGGGGCCCTCGTCCTCCAGGAAGCCGTAGTCCGCCATCCACTCGTCGTTGAAGATCTTCGAGAGGTACCCGCGACCGCTGTCCGGGAGCAGGACCACGACGACGCCGTTCTCGTCCAGGCGCTCGGCGACCCGCAGGGCCGCGACGACGGCCATGCCGCAGGAGCCGCCCACCAGCAGGCCCTCCTCCTTGGCGAGGCGGCGGGTCATCTGGAAGGAGTCCTTGTCGGAGACGGCGACGATCTCGTCGGCGACGGTCCGGTCGTAGGCGGTCGGCCAGAAGTCCTCACCGACGCCCTCGACGAGGTACGGCCGCCCGGACCCGCCGGAGTACACGGACCCCTCGGGATCGGCGCCGACGACCTGGACCCGGCCGTCACTGGCGTCCTTGAGGTAGCGGCCGGTGCCGGAGATGGTGCCGCCGGTGCCCACGCCCGCCACGAAGTGGGTGATCTTCCCCTCCGTCTGCTCCCACAGCTCGGGGCCGGTGGAGTGATAGTGCGAGAGCGGGTTGTTGGGGTTGGAGTACTGGTCGGGCTTCCACGCGCCGGGCGTCTCACGGACCAGCCGGTCGGAGACGTTGTAGTACGAGTCCGGGTGCTCCGGGTCGACGGCGGTCGGGCAGACGACGACCTCGGCGCCGTACGCCCGCAGCACGTTGATCTTGTCGGTGCTCACCTTGTCGGGGCACACGAAGATGCACTTGTACCCCTTCTGCTGCGCCACGATGGCGAGCCCGACCCCGGTGTTTCCGCTGGTCGGCTCGACGATGGTGCCCCCGGGCTTCAGCGCCCCGCTCTCCTCCGCCGCCTCGATCATGCGCAGGGCGATGCGGTCCTTCACGGAGCCGCCGGGGTTGAAGTACTCGACCTTGGCCAGGACGGTCGCCTTGATGCCCTTGGTCACGCTGTTGAGCCTCACGAGCGGGGTGTTGCCGACGAGGCTGATCATCGAGTCGTGGAATTGCACCGTTGTCTCCGGATGCTTGCAAAAGAAGTGGTCCTAGTGGTCCAGCCAGCCTATGGCCTGATCGGGCGCCATGACGGCCGTTCACTCCCCGTTGGGATTGGGCCACGGTCCGTGCGGGGCAAGGAGTGGGTGTAGCGGGTACGACGGAGGTGGCGTTGACGTATGACGAGCATGTCGAGGGCGAGGACGGCCAGGCGGATCGCGGCCGGCGCGGCATACGGCGGCGGCGGGATCGGTCTGGTCGGCGCGGCGGCCATGGGTCTGCTGCTGGCGGAGGTCCGGCTGGCCAGACGGCAGGTGGGCAACGGCACGTCGCCGCACGTCCCGCAGGCCGAGGGACTGTACGGCCATGTCTACGCCGCCGCGGGCGATCCGCCGCTGCGGCTGACCATGCTGGGCGACTCCACGGCCGCGGGCCAGGGGGTGCACCGGGCGGGCCAGACACCGGGCGCGCTGCTGGCGTCGGGGCTCGCGGCGGTGGCGGAACGCCCGGTGCAACTCCGTAACGTCGCCCTCCCCGGGGCCACCTCGGACGACCTGGACCGTCAGGTGGCGCTGACCCTGGCGGACCCCGAGCGGGTCCCGGACATCTGCGTGATCATGATCGGCGCGAACGACGTCACCCACCGGATGCCGGCCACGCGGTCGGTGCGCCACCTCTCCTCGGCGGTACGGCGGCTGCGCACGGCCGGTGCCGAGGTCGTGGTCGGCACCTGTCCCGACCTGGGCACGATCGAGCCGGTCCAGCAGCCGCTGCGGTGGCTGGCCCGCCGGGCCTCGCGGCAGCTCGCGGCGGCGCAGACGATCGGCGCGGTGGAACAGGGCGGCCGCACGGTGTCGCTGGGCGACCTGCTGGGCCCGGAGTTCGAGGCGAACCCGCGCGAGCTGTTCGGCCCGGACAACTACCACCCCTCGGCGGAGGGCTACGCGACGGCGGCGATGGCGGTGCTGCCGACGGTCTGCGCGGCCCTGAGTCTGTGGCCGGCCGACGAGGACCGCCCGGACGTCTCCCGCCGCGAGGGCTTCCTGCCGGTGGCCCGGGCCGCGGCGGAGGCCGCCTCGGAGGCGGGCACGGAGGTCGCGGCGGCGATGCCGACGGGGCCGAGGGGCCCGTGGGCACTGCTCAAGCGCCGGCGCAGGCAGCGGGTCCGGCCGACGGAGCCGTCACCCACCAGCACGACGAGCGTCCAGTGACCGGTACCGGCTCGGGTGACCGGTACCGGCTCGGCCGCTCGGCCGCTTGGTCGAGGCCAAAGCAAGCGCTTAGACATAGGTCACACCGTCGCCCTCGTGACCTGGGCCATACGTACGGGTAACTTCGCAAGCAGCCACGCCCGGAAGAACACCCCGCATGCCAATGGAGCCGTGATGCCCGAAGCCGTGATCGTCTCGACCGCCCGCTCCCCCATCGGCCGCGCCGTCAAGGGCTCCCTCAAGGACCTGCGCCCCGACGACCTCACCGCCACGATCATCCAGGCCGCCCTCGCCAAGGTCCCCGAGCTGGACCCGCGCGACATCGACGACCTGATGCTCGGCTGCGGTCTGCCCGGCGGCGAGCAGGGCTACAACCTGGGCCGCATCGTGGCCGTGCAGATGGGCATGGACCACCTGCCGGGCTGCACGATCACCCGTTACTGTTCCTCCTCGCTGCAGACGAGCCGCATGGCCCTGCACGCCATCAAGGCCGGCGAGGGCGATGTCTTCATCTCGGCCGGCGTCGAGATGGTCTCCCGTTACGCCAAGGGCAGCTCGGACGGCCTCCCGGACACCACCAACCCGATCTTCGACGAGGCCCAGGCCCGCACCGCCGCCACGGCCGCCTCCGAGGGCTCGACCTGGCACGACCCGCGCGAGGACGGCCTGCTCCCCGACCCGTACATCGCGATGGGCCAGACCGCCGAGAACCTGGCCCGCGCCAAGGGCGTCACCCGCCAGGACATGGACGAGTTCGGCGTCCGCTCGCAGAACCTCGCCGAGGAAGCCATCAAGAACGGCTTCTGGGAGCGCGAGATCACCCCGGTCACCCTCCCCGACGGCACGGTCGTCTCCAAGGACGACGGCCCCCGCGCCGGCGTCACGCTCGACGGCGTCCAGGGCCTGAAGCCGGTCTTCCGCCCCGACGGCATGGTCACGGCCGGCAACTGCTGCCCGCTCAACGACGGTGCCGCCGCGGTCGTCATCATGAGCGACACCAAGGCCCGCGAGCTCGGTCTCACTCCGCTCGCCCGCATCGTGTCGACCGGCGTCTCGGGCCTGTCCCCCGAGATCATGGGCCTCGGCCCGGTGGACGCGAGCAACCAGGCCCTGCGCCGCGCCGGCCTCACGATCGACGACATCGACCTGGTCGAGATCAACGAGGCGTTCGCCGCCCAGGTGATCCCCTCCTACCGCGACCTGAACATCCCGCTGGAGAAGCTGAACGTCAACGGCGGCGCCATCGCCGTCGGCCACCCCTTCGGCATGACCGGCGCCCGCATCACCGGCACGCTCATCAACTCCCTCCAGTTCCACGACAAGCAGTTCGGTCTGGAGACCATGTGCGTGGGCGGCGGCCAGGGCATGGCGATGGTCATCGAGCGCCTGAGCTGACCCTCCAACTCTCCGTGTCCGCACGGGGACTCAGCGTCACTCTTTGGCCCAGAACCGGTGAAACTCCAAGGTTCTGGGCCGATTTGTGATCCAATCTCCCCCAGGATGTGACCTATCTCCCTTCGTGCAGGGATCTGCGCAGCTCAGAGCCATCTCGACCCAAACCCCGGACCCAAAGTCCTGTCCGATTCGTGACGTTACGCACTGACAGCTGGATAGTCCGCCCTTCAAGCTGATGTAGGAAGTCGGGGGTCGACTTTGAACCGGGAGTACGTCAGTGAGCGCCATGCCGATCGCCTTGCTGGTCACCACGGCCGCCACGGGCGCCGTGGGCGTCGCCGTCCTGCGCACCCTCATGGTGCTGCGCCGACAGGTCGCCGCCCTGCACGCCGAACTCGCCAGGAACAACACCGCAGCCGTACGGGGCCTCGTGCCGGCCGCGCGTCCCGCCGCCGACGTCGACGAGATACGCGCCGCCGTGGCGGAGGCCCTCGCCGAGGAACGCGAGCGCGAGCTCGCCGAGGCGCGGGCCTTCTGGGCCGCCCAGGAGGCCCGTGACGCCTCCGACGCGCCCTCGCTGCTCGGTCTGCCCGACAGCGAGCTGTTCCTGCCCCGGCAGGCCGATTTCGTGGGCCTGGAGCCGCTGGAGCCGGTGTCGGAGCCCTCGGCCGACGCGGACGAGTTCGCCGGCGACAGCCCCGAACTGGCCGCGGCCCGCCGCCGCCACCCCTCCCACCCGGACTTCGTGCCGGTCGGCTCACCGGCCGTGGGCGACCATGAGCGCACGGTGGCCACCCTGGAGCAACTGGCCGCGTCCGGCACCGAACTGGCCGACGTCCGCCCGGGCCCCCTCGGCACCCTCGACGTCTACGTCTTCGCCGACGGCACGACCCTGTGCATGACCCCGGGGCACCGCGAGACGGCCGAACGCCTCGCGGCGGCCCTGCGCGCGGGCGAGACCCCGGTCCTGCTGGGCGGCTCGGGCGTCTCGGGCGCGTACACGCTGACGTTCGCCTGCGGCGAGGAGAACGTCTACATCCTGGCCGACCGGGTCATAGCGTCCCTGTAGGCGAACCGGCCGGAGTCAGACTCCGGCCCGCTGCTGGGCCTGTGCGACCAGTTCCAGCGCTTCGTCCACCTGGCCCTCGTCCGTCAGGACGAGGGCCAAGTCGTGTACGGCCACGGTGATCTGGTCGGCGGCGGCGAACATCCCCGCGTCCGGCATCTCGCGCGGCGCGGTCCCGGGCTCCTCCAGCACCTGCGTCCGGCGGGCGAACTCGCGGGCCAGTCCCAGCGCCTCGGCGGCCGCGCCCCGCTGCAACCGGCTCTGCGGCGCGGCCCTCAGACGGTCGGCGAAGTGGTCCACAGCCCGGGTCAGACGCGAAGTATCAGCCACCCGGCAACCGTACGCGTCCCACCGGGACTGTTGCCAACGGGCGAACGCTCAGGCACGGTGACCTGAAGGACCGGCTTACATCCCCTTTGCGTCCGGAGGCGCCGATGTCCCACGTCCTCTCCGAGGAGACCCACCGCAACCTGCTCGCCCGCATCCCCCACTGCACCGGTCGTGAAGTCTCCGACTGGCTCCGCACCGTCGACGAAGGCCCGGCCCTCTTCCGCTTCGAGGAAAAGGTGAGCTGGCTCCGCCACGAACACAACCTCGCGTACGGCCACGCCAAGGCGATCATCCACGAGTACGACCTGAGGAGGGCCGCGCGCAGGTACTTCTGAGCCGCGCACATGCCGAAGGGCCCCCGGTCGGAACCGGGGGCCCTTCGTCTCGCCGTACGACCGTCGTGCGACTAGTCGTTGCTGTTGAGGATCGCGATGAGCCGCAGGAACTCCATGTAGATCCACACCAGCGTCAGCGTGAGACCGAACGCGGCCAGCCAGGCCTCCTCCTTCGGCGCACCGTAGGCGATGCCGTCCTCGACCTGCTTGAAGTCGAGGGCGAGGAAGCACGCGCCCAGCAGGACGCCGATGATGCCGAACAGGATGCCGAGGCCGCCGCTGCGGAAGCCGAGGCCGTCACCGCCACCGAAGGCGGCGAACAGCAGGTTGACGACCATCAGCAGCATGAAGCCGAGCGCGGCCGCCATGACGAAGCCGTAGAACCGCCGGTTGACGCGGATCCAGCCGGCCTTGTACGCCACCAGCACCGCGGCGAAGACCGCCAGTGTGCCGATCACGGCCTGCATGGCCGCGCCGCTTGCGATGCGGTTGTCGACGACGCTGGAGACCACGCCGAGGAAGACGCCCTCGAACGCGGCGTACGACACGATCAGCGCGGGCGAGGCCGTGCGCTTGAAGGACTGCACGAGCGCCAGGACCATGCCGATGACCGCGGCGCCGATGCCGATGCCGTACGAGCGGCCGATGTTGGCGTCGTCGACGGGCAGCAGCGCCCAGGCGAGCGCGGCCGTGACGATCAGGATGCCGAGCGTGGTGCCGGTGCGCATGACGACGTCGTCCATCGTCATCCGGCCGGTGGTCACCGGGGCCTGCGGCGGCGCGCCCTGCAGGTCCTGCTGGGCATACGGGTTGGTCGCGTACGGGTTGCCCTGCGGCTGCGCGTAGGGGTTGCCCTGCGTGCCTACGGCTGCGCCCCCGGCCTGCGGCGCGGTGTTGAAGCCCGCGTAGCCGTTGTCGCGGCTGAACCCCCGTCGCGAGAAGACCGGGTTGCTGCTCCTCATTTCACTCCTCCATGGCCACCGTGTGTGGACCTTGCCTCAAGAGTAATGGGTAGGCAAAGGAATGACCCTAGTGCTTGAGGAGGATCTTCCCTCGATGTCCTGCGCAACACGCTACGCGCACGCGTGATTCCCGGCACCGGAGGGACCTCACCCGAAGGGGAAGCCGGTGTACCCCTCCGCGAGGTCGGTCTCGGCGGCCCGCGACCCGGCGATCCGCTCCAGCCGGGCGAGCTGCATCCGGTCCTCGAAGGCAGTGGCGTCGGGCGACCGGTGCAGCAGGCTCGTCATGTCGTACGAGAACCGTTCGGCCTGCCACACCCGCCGCAGGCAGGTCTCGGAGTAGGCGTCGAGGCGCTCGGCCGAACCGGTCTCCATCTGGTGCGTCAGCGCCCTCGCGAAGGTCACGACGTCCCCCACGGCGAGATTCAGGCCCTTGGCGCCGGTGGGCGGCACGATGTGGGCCGCGTCGCCGGCCAGGAAGAGACGGCCGTACCGCATGGGCTCGTGGACGTAGGAACGCATGGGCGTGACCGACTTCTGCGTGATCGGTCCCCTGTCGAGCTTCCAGTCGTCGTCCGTCTCGAAGCGGCGCTCCAGCTCGTCCCAGATCTCCTCGTCGCCCCAGCTCCCGGCGTCGGTGCCCTCCGGGACCTGGAGGTAGAGGCGGGAGACGGACGGGGAGCGCATGGACAGCAGGGCGAAGCCGCGGTCGTGGCGGGCGTAGACGAGTTCGTCGTGGGAGGGCGGGACGTCGGCGAGGATGCCCAGCCAGGCGAAGGGGTACGTCCGCTCGAAGACCCGGGTCAGCTCGGCGGGGACCGCCTTCCTCGCCACCCCCCAGAAGCCGTCGCAGCCGACGACGTACGCGCACTCCAGGACGTCCTCGCGGCCCTCGTGCCGGAAGCGGACGCGCGGGGTGTCGGTGTCGGCGCCCTCGACGGCCAGGGCCTCCGCCTCGAACAGCAGCGGGCCGCCGTCCTCCAGCTGGAGGGCGATGAGGTCCTTGCAGACCTCGGTCTGGGCGTAGACCGTCACGGACCGGCCGCCGGTCAGGGCGGGGAAGTCGACGCGGTGGCGCTTCCTGTCGTAGCGCAGCTCGATGCCGTCGTGCGGGAGCCCCTCGCGGTCCATGCGCTCTCCGGCACCGGCCGCGCGCAGCACGTCGACGGTGCCCTGCTCCAGGATCCCGGCGCGCTGGCGGTGCTCGACGTACGCGCGGTCGCGGCTCTCCAGGACGACCGAGTCGATGCCGGCGTTGTGGAGGAGCCGGGCGAGGAGGAGGCCGGCGGGGCCGGCTCCGATGATGCCGACGGTGGTACGCATCGGGCGTTCCCTTCGGAGACCTTCGCTGCGGTGCACGCAATAGCGTGTGTTCGCATAGTGAAGTTTTTTTCACTGGAGTGAGGTGAGTCTGCGCCGAGGGTCTGCCGATGTCAACGGTCCGCGCGCCCCTCCGGCCCGCGGACGGCTGCCGCGGGCCGGAGGGCCGGCCGGGTCAGCGGCCGGGCCAGCCGTCCAGGTGGCGGCGCATGGTGACGTCCTGCTGCGCGTCGCCCTTCGGTGCGTCGGCCACGGCGTCCTGGAGGACGGCGTTGACCTCGGCGGCGAGGGCGTCGGCCCGGGTGCGCAGGTCGGTCGCGGGGACCGTGGAGCGGGTCAGGGCGTCCAGCCTGCGGTGGATGTCGGCGAGTTGGCGGCGGTGGGCGGAGTCGAGGGTGAGCGGGGTGGGCGTGGAGACCACGAACTGATAGGCGCCGGCCAGGGTCTGGCAGCCGGTGCAGCTCTTGTTGGTGGCGTCGCTGAGGTTCACGGCGTTCAGGCGGGTGTGCTCGCCCGCGACGGTGACGATCTGGAACGACAGCGCGACCGAACGGCACGCGTCGTCGGCGGTGCAGCCCGACGAGACGGCGTTGGCCTGGTTGCGCACGGAGGCGGCGTTCACCTTCCCGAACTGCCGGATGGTGAACGAGTCCTTCTGCTCGGTGTGGTCGAGACGGTCGGCGTGGCTGAAGACGTGGTCCGACGCGACGGCGACCTTGGCGGCCCCGCCGGTGGCTGCCTGCGCCGGCACGGCGGTCGCCACACCGGCGACACCGGCGGCGAACAGCCCCACTCGGACGGCACGCCGGGTGAGCGGGCTGGGGGTACGGGGTTTTCGGTGGCTGCTCAAGGGATCTCCCTGGGTGGATGGATGAATACGGATGTGGGGGGCGGGTGTTGGGGAAAGCGGGGCTCGCGAGCGTCTCGGCGAAGGGCGAGCTCCCGTGCCGGCCTTGCCCGCCCGAGGACGGACGTCCTGCCGCCCCGGATCACGGCCCCGGCCGCCGCCCGCCCCCGGGCGGGCAGTCGCACCCGGGAGAAGGTTCACCGCCCCGCCCCGGCACCGACTACGAACCACCGGTGGCGACACGAACGGCCGCCCGCGATCACGAACCACCGCCCGGAGGCCCGGCGGCGAACCGGCGGCTCCGGCGGAGACCGCCCGGCCGCCCGGCCGCCCTGAGGCAGCCCCCAGCCCCGCTCCCCAACCGGGGTGGACCGATCCCCCGCCCCGCATCGGTTGTCGAGGCCCGGCCCGGCCGGGCCCCCGGAACACCGGCCCTCCCGTCAGGACGCCCCCGGCGAACCGCTGGCCGGCGGCGGGGGCGGGGTGTCCGTGGGTGAGGGGGGGATGCTTTCCGACGGGGTCGGGGACGAGACGGGGGCGGTCGGGCCCGTACCCGGGGAGGACGGTTCCGGGGCCGTCGACATGCCCGGCGTCGGGGACGCCGGCCCGCGGGAGGTGCCACCGCTCACCGGGCCAGGTGCCGCCGCGGACGACGCCGGCGACGCGGACGCCGAGGTGCCGGTGGACGACCCGGGGGTGGGCGCGACCGAGCCCGCGGAGCGGCCCGCCGCCGAGGGTGGCACCGCGCCCGGGCCCGTGCCCGCCGGGTCGTCCGCGGTGCCCTTGTCCGATGTCGAGGCGTCGCCGTCCGGGGTCGTGGCCTGCCGGGGCCGCGGTTCCTCCGTCGACACCCCGGGCTGGAGGATCGGCGCGATCGGGGGTTTCTTCGGCAGCGGCTGGGGCGTCAGGCCGGACGTCCAGGCGTAGCCGAGTCCCGCCAGTCCGGCGAGGACCACCGCGCACAACGCCACCCGCAACCGCGGACGGCCCGCCGTGCCCCGCTTCGCGGCCCGCCAGATCCGCCCCCCGATCTTCACGGTGAGGTAGACGACACCGCCCATCGGGATGAGCAGCATCAGACAGCCCAGCACCCCGACGAGCCCCTCGACGACCTTGCCGTTCGCGAAGGCCGACCCGGTGCCGGAGAACTGCTCGACCATGGACCGGGTCATCGTGGCGACGATCCGGGGCAGGTTCCACAGGGCGTAGCCCATCTCACCGATGATCAGCGGCACCATGGTGAGCACCCACGCGGCCACGATGGTCCGCGCCGACTTCTTCAGCCCGGCGACCTCTTCGCGCGCGGCCCGCCCCTTCTTCCCCGGCACCAGGCCGAGCAGGATCGGTTTGATCTTGCCGTACAGGTCCGGGACGCCGGCGAGGTCACCGAGGATGTAGTAGCCGTCGAGGCGTACCGCCGGCATGAGCTGTTCGAGGATCTCGAAGTGCCCGAGATACACCGCGGCCAGGAAGAACGGCTCCCCCGTGGCGAAGTACAGCCCGGCCATGCCGAGCATGAAGACCACGTTGAAGTAGACGCCGCCCAGGTCGGTCCTGATCCGCCCGCCGCGTCCGATCCGGTACACGTCGGTGACGTCGGTGTACATCGACGGCCAGATCAGGAAGATCCCGCAGCCGATGCACCCGGGCCGGGCGCCGCCGTACTTGCACGCGGAGGCGTGGCCGAACTCGTGGAAGACCAGCGAGGCCACGGTCAGGGCGAAGACGATCAGGATCAGCAGCGGCTGGTCGAGCACCTCCAGGACCGGCTCGATGGCCCCGAAGAAACCGAACAGCCACACGTCCATGGCGACGGCCGCGAGCAGCACGGACGCGACCACGGCCGGCCGGTGCAGCCAGGCGAACAGCCCCGCGACCCGTGCCGTGCGCCGTTCGTCGAAGATGACCCGGTGGCCCTTGAGGGCGAGCAGCAGGTCGGAGCGCGGGGCGTCGACCTCGTCGCTCTCCTGGCCGTCGGGGACCGTGACCCCGAGCGGTTCGAGCTTCTTCTCCACCAGGAAGCGGATGTTCTCGCCGCTGACCTCGCGGCCGAACCGCGCGCTCACCCGGTGGGCGATGGACTCGGTGTCGCGTACGCCGTCGACGGACGACGCCACCAGGTACAGCAGCCGCGAGAGCTGTACGACCTGCCCGTCCCCCCGACGGGCGATGTACTTGGGCTCGGTGAAGCCCGACCCCTGGTACTCGCCGTGCAGTCGCAGTCCCGCGCTCAGCCGCGGCACGAGCCGCGGTTCGACGACCGGCAGGCTGCCCGTCGCCACCTGCTCGTACGTCACCGGCCAGCCGCCCGGCCCGGGCACCGGCCCCGGGTCGTACAGCGTCGGGGGCCCGTCTCCGAGCACTGTCATATGTGGTCTCCCCCCACGTCCTCCCCGTTTCCCCCCTGGCATGGCCGTCGGGGTGGGCCGCACCGCTGGTACGGGCGGCCCACCCCGACGGCCGGGTCACACCGGCGTCACTGCTTGACGGTGATCGACTGCGAGGCCTGCGACTCGGCGACCGAGTAGGAGGAGTGGTCGTTCAGCGCCGCGGACTGGTTGTCCGCCTGGATGTTGGCGATGTGCTTGGTGACGTTGGTCGTCTTGTTGAAGCTGAACTTCAGACGGCCCAGGGCCTCCCGGCCCGGCAGCAGCTCGGCGGACTCGGTCTCCAGCTCGTGCATGTCCATGCTCATGACGGACGTCCTTTCAGGTGGTGTGGATCGGGTTCGAGGTGGTGCGCGGGTGTTACTGGGTGACCGTGATGCTCTGGCCGGCCTGGGAGGCGGCGGCCGAGGCGAAGGAGTGGTCGTTGACGGCCATGGACGAGTTGTGGGCCTCGACGTTGGCGATGTGCTTGGTGACGTTGGTCGTCTTGTTGAAGCTGAACTTCAGACGGCCGAGGGCCTCCCGGCCGGGCAGCAGTTCCGCGGACTCGGCCTCGAGCTCGTGAGCGTCCATCATGATCAATTCCCCCTCAGGGATGGGCGTTTCCGGTCGGACCGAGTCAGGTTCCCCCCGGACTCTGTCCAACTTGGTCGGACGAACTGTCCAACGAGATTGGACACTAGGGCCTCGCGGGGCCACTGCGCAACCCGTTCGGGGAATCACCCTTTCGGCGGCGGGCGGGGCCGCCCGTAGAATCGGCCCCGACATGGACGGTTCCGCCGAGCGGCGAGCAGGAAGTGACCCACCCGTGGCCAACGCACTCCAGCAGTTGATCCGTGAGCGCCTGGACCGCAAGGGCTGGTCCTACGGCGACGTGGCGCGCCGCGGTGGTGTCCCGCGCTCCACCGTCCACCACCTGGCGACCACCGACCGCGTCGTCCGGATGCCCCAGTCGACCACCCTGGAGGGGCTGTCCAAGGGCCTGGAACTCCCGTTGGACACCGTCCGCCGCGCCGCCGCGGAGGCCTGCGGCATCCACGTGTACGGCAGCCCGTCGAGCCAGGACGCCGAGGCCGACCCCGAGGTCGACCTCCTGATCGCCAGCGTCCAGAAACTCTCGGCCGACGACCGCCGCCATGTCGCTGCGCTGGTGGAATCCCTGCTGGACCGCACTCCGAAGCGGTAACCGTCGGGAGCCGTGACGATGTCGTCGGACGGCTGCGGGTGCCTGGGGGCTGGTCGCACAGTTCCCCGCACCCCTGGGCAGGTGCGATCACCCGCACCACGACGGACCGCCCCGACAGACCCGCGCAGGCCGCGGCAGGCGCTTCAGGGGCGCGGGGAACTGCGCGCCCAGCCCCCACCGACCCGCAGACACCCATGAGCCCCAGCCCGCCCAGGCACCCCACCCCTGGCCAAGGAAGTGACCGTCCGGAAGCCAGGTGTCGGCGGTCCTCGATCGGGGATGTTCACTCTTCCGTGGAGTCGGAAAAAAGAATTCGACTGTGCCCGAAAGCGCCGCACCGCCCCGCTAGTCTCTCGTCCTGCCCGAGGAGCGAGAGCCGCACGACCCCGGGCTCCCAGGGGGGAATGTGTTGTTCGTGCATGGCGGGCCGGCCACGGCCGTGGTCCGCGGGCCCGCCGGAGAATCGGTCGTTCTGCTCTCCGGCGAGCTGCCCGAGGTACTGACCGATCAGTCAGTGACCGAACTCGTGGAACTGGCCGCCGCCGTCCTGGACGCGGACGAGCTGCCGCTGTTCCACACGTGCCTGAGAACACTGCGCCGGGACGGCCTGCGCGCCGGCCGCCGGATCGAGATCGACGGTGCCGTACTGACCGTCTATGAGGGATGACGACAGGACGTCGGCCCACGCGTGAGAACTCATCGCGTGGGCGGGAAGTGCCCGGAGCCGGACTTGAACCGGCACGCCCGCGAAGGGGCAGCGAGGTTTAAGCTCGCCGTGTCTGCATTCCACCATCCGGGCAGGCCATGGGCTCCGCGTCGAGGTTCCGACCCTATCGGGATACATCCCCCGAACAGCGGACGGGCGGACCGATGTTGTCTTATTTTATTGACGTCTGAGGGTGCATCAGACCATGGAACAGGCCATCCGCACTTGCCAATAGCCTTACGCGGGGCACTCGGCCGCGCATGCGGAATGACGGAATTTCACCGCCCGAACGAGGACGCTCCACCTGTTCTCCGCGCGCGCCCCCGAATCAGGGGCCGCCGTCATCCCCAGGTATGACTCAGGGCCGCCCGGTCCCTCCGAAGTCTGCCTTCGGAACCAGAACTGCGGCTGACTACACGACGGCGTCCGACCGCCACGATGGAAGACGTCCTTCAACGACATCGTCCCGCTAGGAGTTCCATCCCGTGACCACCACACCCGTCGCCGGCCGGGCCACCACCGTGGCCGCACGCGCCACGGATCTGTCGAAGATCTACGGACAGGGCGAGACCCAGGTGGTCGCCCTGGACCGGGTCACCGTCGAGTTCCGGCAGGCCGAGTTCACCGCGATCATGGGCCCCTCCGGTTCCGGCAAGTCCACGCTGATGCACTGCGTGGCCGGCCTCGACACCTTCTCCTCCGGATCGGTCCGCATCGGTGACACCGAGCTGGGCTCCCTGAAGGACAAGCAGCTCACCAAGTTGCGGCGGGACAAGATCGGCTTCATCTTCCAGGCGTTCAACCTGCTGCCGACCCTGACGGCCCTGGAGAACATCACACTCCCGATGGACATCGCGGGTCGCAAGCCGGACAAGCAGTGGCTCGACTCGGTCATCCAGATGGTCGGCCTACGGGACCGGCTCAGCCACCGCCCCGCGCAGCTCTCCGGCGGTCAGCAGCAGCGCGTCGCCGTCGCCCGGGCCCTCGCGTCCAAGCCCGACATCATCTTCGGTGACGAGCCCACCGGAAACCTCGACTCACGCTCCGGCGCCGAGGTGCTGGGCTTCCTGCGCAACTCCGTACGGGAGCTCGGGCAGACGGTCGTCATGGTGACCCACGACCCGGTGGCCGCCGCCTACGCGGACCGGGTGGTCTTCCTCGCGGACGGCCGGATCGTCGACGAGATGTACAAGCCCACCGCCGACAACGTCCTCGACTTCATGAAGCAGTTCGACGCGAAGGGCCGCACCTCCTGATGTTCCGCACCGCCCTGCGCAACGTACTCGCGCACAAGGCCAGACTGGCCATGACCGTGCTCGCCGTGATGCTCGGCGTGGCGTTCGTGTCCGGCACCCTGGTCTTCACGAACACCATCTCCGAGGCCTACCAGAAGAGTTCGGCCAAGGGCTTCGACCAGGTCGACGTCGCCGTCACCGCGAAATGGGACGAGGACAAGGGCAACACGATCGGCAAGCGCCACGAGCTGACCCAGGCCCTGCTCGACCAGAGCGCCGAGGTCCCCGGGGCGTCGCACGCCATCGGTGTCGTCAGCGGCTTCACCGCCATCGCCGACAAGGACGGCAAGCTCGTCGGCGGCGGCTTCCAGTCGCAGGGCGGCAACTACTACGGGGCCAAGGACCCCCGCTACCCGCTGGCCGAGGGCACCGCCCCGCACGGCGCGAACCAGGTCGCCATCGACGCGGAGACCGCGAAGCGGGCCGGCTACAAGGTCGGCGACACCGTACGCATCTCGGTCGACGGCCCGGTCCTCAAGCCCGTCGTCACCGGGATCTTCACCACCGACGACGGCAATGTCGCCGCCGGCGGCAGCCTCGCGCTGTTCGACACGGCCACCGCCCAGAAGCTGTTCGGCAAGCCGGGGACGTACGACGAGATCGACGTGAAGGCGGCTCCCGGCACCTCCCAGACCGCGCTGCGGGCCGCGCTGGACAAGGCGCTCCCCTCGGACCTGGTGGAGACCGAGACCGGCAAGGACCTCGCCGCCGAGCAGGCCGAGATGATCTCGTCCTCGATGAGCGGTCTCAAGCAGGGCCTGCTGGTGTTCGCCGGCATCGCGCTGTTCGTCGGCACCTTCATCATCGCCAACACCTTCACCATGCTGGTCGCCCAGCGCACCAAGGAGCTGGCCCTGCTGCGGGCGGTCGGCGCGTCCCGCAGGCAGGTCACCCGGTCGGTGCTGATCGAGGCGTTCGCGGTGGGCCTGGTCGCCGCCGTGACGGGTCTCGTGGCCGGCATCGGCATCGGCGCCGGCCTCAGGTCCCTCATGGGCACGTTCGACGCGACCGTCCCCGACGGCCCGCTGATCGTCACGCCCGGCACGGTCGCCACGGCCCTCGCGGTCGGCGTCCTGATCACCATGCTGGCGGCCTGGCTCCCGGGCCGCCGGGCGGCGAAGATCCCGCCGGTCGCGGCGATGAGCAGCGTGCACGCCAAGGCGACGACCAAGTCGCTGGTGCTGCGCAACACGCTGGGCGCGCTGTTCAGCGGGGCGGGTGTGGCCGTCGTCCTGGCGGCCACGACGATGGAGGGCTCGGACGGCCAGGCCCCCATGGGCATGGGCGCGGTCCTGCTGATCATCGGTGTCTTCATCCTCACCCCGCTGCTGTCGCGCCCGCTGATCGCGGCGGCGGCCCCGGTCCTGCGCGTCTTCGGCATCTCCGGGAAGCTGGCCCGCCAGAACTCGGTGCGCAACCCGCGCCGTACGGCCGCAACCGCCTCCGCGCTGATGATCGGCCTCACCCTCATCACCGGCATGACGGTGATGGCGGGCAGCCTCCAGAAGTCGATCGACAAGATGGCGTCGGCGGCCGTCAAGGCGGACTACGTCGTCTCCATGGCGAACGGCAACGAGCTCTCGCCCGACGTGGAGAAGAAGCTGGCGAAGACCGACGGCGTCACCGCCGTCAGCCCGCTGCGCAACGCGGTCTCCCGCATCGACGGCCACACCGAGTACCTGACCGGCGTCAACGGCTCCGCCATCGGCGAGCTGACCGACCTCACGCTGGACGACGGCACCTTCAAGGTCGGCGGCACCCAGGTGGTCGTGGACGAGGACCGGGCCAAGTCCTTCGGCTGGAAGGCGGGTTCGACCTTCACCGTCCACTACGAGGACGGCAAGGCGCAGAAGCTCACGGTCGCCGGGGTCTACGAGGGCAACGAGCTGATCAGCGGCATCATGCTGGACACCGCGACGCTCTCCCCGCACCTGACCGACCTGTCCGACATGCAGGTCATGCTGAAGACGTCCGGCGGGGCCTCGGACGCCACCAAGGACAGGCTGGAGAAGGCCCTCGGCACCAACCCGGCCATCAAGGTCCAGGACAAGAAGGACCTCTCCGAGTCCATCGCGCAGATGTTCACCCTGATGCTGAACATGCTCTACGGCCTGCTGGCCATGGCGGTGATCGTCGCGGTCCTCGGGGTCATCAACACCCTGGCCATGTCGGTCTTCGAACGCTCCCAGGAGATCGGCATGCTCCGCGCGATCGGCCTGGACCGCAAGGGCATCAAGCGGATGGTCCGTCTGGAGTCCCTGGTCATCTCCCTGTTCGGCGGGGTCCTCGGCATCGGCCTGGGCGTCTTCTTCGGCTGGGCGGCCGGTGAGCTGCTCGGCACGAAGATGGCGACGTACGAACTCGTCCTGCCCTGGGCGCGGATGGCGGTGTTCCTGCTCCTGGCGGCGACGGTCGGCATCCTCGCCGCGCTGTGGCCGGCCCGCCGGGCGGCCCGCATGAACATGCTGGCGGCGATCAAGGCCGAGTAGGGAAGAGAGCCGGTAAGGCAATTGGGGCCCGTTGCGAGCAACGGGCCCCTTTCAACGGTCAGTTCCAGGTGCGGGCGCGCAACGGCAGTCCGGACGTGCCGGATTCGGGGGTCCTGACGGCGAGGACCTGGTTGACGCCGATGCGGTTGCGTTCGAAGGCGAGGGCGCAGGCGGCCATGTACAGCAGCCACACGCGGGCCCGCCCGGGACCCGCGATCCGGACCGCGCGCTGCCACTGGGCCTCCAGGTTGGTGACCCAGCGGCGCAGGGTGTGGGCGTAGTGCTCGCGGATCGACTCGACGTCCCGCACCTCGAACCCGGCCCGCTCCAGCATGGTCACGGTGGTGCCGAGCGGGGCGAGTTCGCCGTCGGGGAAGACATAGGCGTCGATGAACTCGTCGAGGTGGTACGCCGATTCGTCGCTCCACGGGCGGCGGGCGATCTGGTGGTTCAGCAGCCGCCCGCCGGGCTTCAGCAGCCTCAGCAGGTCCTCGGCGTACTCCAGGTACCGTTCCGCGCCGACGTGTTCGGCCATCCCGATGGAGGAGACGGCGTCGTACGGTCCGTCGGTGACGTCCCGGTAGTCCTGCACCCGGATCTCGACGCGGTCGGTGAGCCCCTCGTCGGCGACGCGCTTGCGGGCGTAGGCCGCCTGCTCCTGGGAGAGGGTGATGCCGACGACGCTCACGCCGTACTCGCGGGCGGCGTGGATGGCCATCGAACCCCAGCCGCAGCCGACGTCGAGGAGTCGCTGCCCGGCTGTCAGGCCGAGCTTGCGGCAGACGAGGTCCAGCTTGTCGCGCTGGGCGTGCTCCAGGGTGCCCTCGGGTTCGGGGGCCTGCCAGTAGGCGCACGAGTACACCATCGACGGGCCGAGGACGATCTCGTAGAAGCCGTTGCCGACGTCGTAGTGGTGGCTGACGGCCCGTCTGTCGCTGCGTCTGGTGTGCAGGTGGCCGCGGGCCCGGCGGGTCTCCTCCGGCGGCGGGGCGGGGGGCAGCGGTGGCCCGGCGAGGGCGACGAGTCCGCGTACGGCGGAGCGCACCTCGGGTTCGCGCAGGGCCTGGAGGAGGGTCCTGGCGTCCTCCCCGCGCTCCCAGACGAGCCCGGAGATCAGGTTGAGGGCGGTGTAGAGGTCGCCGTCGACGTCCACGTCACCGGCGACCCAGGCGCGGGCCAGCCCCAGCTCGCCCGGCTTGAACAGGAGCCTGCGCACGGCCCGCCGGTTGCGCACGACCAGCGCGGGCGCCTCGGGCGGCCCGGCCTCCGAGCCGTCCCAGGCGCGGATCCGCACCGGTAGCGGCACTCCCAGCAACTGTTCGAAGAGGTTCCTGAGCCGCAGTGCGGCATCTGCCATGGCGCACACCTCCGTGACGAGGATCCCGGAATTGTCCACCTCGGTAAACAACGCCACGGTCATGGTCAATCCCGAAAGCACCGAAAGACCCCCTGCACCACGGATGGCAGGGGGCCTTTCGGTTCGTTCGGCGACCGGTACCGGTCAGGAGGCCTTCGCCTCGGTCTTCTTCGGCTCGGCGGCCGGCACGGGGCGCGCGGCCTCGTAGAACTCCTCGCGCGGGTTCTCCATGGCGCCGAGGGAGACGACCTCGCGCTTGAGGAACATGCCGAGGGTCCAGTCCGCGAAGACACGGATCTTGCGGTTCCAGGTCGGCATGGCCAGACCGTGGTAGCCGCGGTGCATGTACCAGGCGAGACGGCCCTTGAGCTTGATCTTCATCTTGCCCATGACGATCATCGCCACGCCCTTGTGCAGGCCGAGACCCGCGACGGCACCCTTGTTGGAGTGGCTGTACTCCTTCTGCGGGAAGCCCCGCATGCCGGAGATCACGTTGTCGCCGAGGACCTTGGCCTGGCGCAGCGCGTGCTGGGCGTTCGGCGGGCACCAGGCGTTCTCGACGCCGGCCTTGCGGGCGGCGACGTCCGGGACCTGGGCGTTGTCGCCGGCGGCCCAGATGTAGTCGGTGCCCTGGACCTGGAGGGTCGGGGCGGTGTCGACGTGGCCGCGCGGGCCCAGCGGGAGGCCGTAGCGGGCGAGGACCGGGTTGGGCTTGACGCCGGCGGTCCACACGATGGTGCTGGAGTCGACCTCCAGGCCGTTCTTGAGGACCACGTGGCCGTCGACGCAGGAGTCCATCGAGGTGGAGAGGTAGATCTCCACGCCCCGGCTCTCCAGGTGCTCCTTGCCGTACTGGCCGAGCTTGGGGCCGACCTCGGGGAGGATCTTGTCGGCGGCGTCGACGAGGATGAACCGCATGTCCTCGCGCGAGACGTTGGTGTAGTACTTGGCCGCGTCGCGGGCCATGTCCTCGACCTCGCCGACGGTCTCCGCACCCGCGAAGCCACCGCCGATGAAGACGAAGGTGAGCGCCTTGCGGCGGATCTCCTCGTCGGTCGTGGAGTCGGCCTTGTCGAGCTGCTCAAGCACGTGGTTGCGCAGGCCGATGGCCTCCTCGATGCCCTTCATGCCGATGCCCTGCTCGGCGAGGCCGGGGATCGGGAAGGTGCGGGAGACCGCGCCGAGCGCGATCACCAGGTAGTCGAAAGGCAGCTCGTACGCCTCGCCCACGAGCGGGGCGATCGTGGCGACCTTGCGGTCCTGGTCGATGGTGGTGACCCGGCCGGTGAGAACCTCCGCCTTCGGCAGCACGCGTCGCAGCGGGACGACGACGTGGCGCGGGGAGATGTTGCCGGCGGCGGTTTCGGGGAGGAAGGGCTGGTAGGTCATGTACGACCGGGGGTCGACGACCGTGACGGTCGCCTCGCCGTAGCGCATCTTCTTGAGAATGCGCCGAGCTGCGTACAGGCCTACGTACCCACCGCCTACTACGAGGATCCTGGGACGCTCCGTGGTGCTCATGCCATCGAGTATCCACCCGCCTCAGGGGGGTCGCTCGTGCGCCCCTTCACAAGCTCTTGCAGAGGGTGTGTTATCCTCCGCCGCTCACGTGACCCAGGTCATGGCGCGGGACGGGAACCACCGTATGGGGCGACCCGTTGTCAATGCCGCGTGAGCTGCCTCTCCGTGCCGGAAGAGGCCCCGTGAGGGGGTCTCGCAGACCCCTTGCGCACCTCTCACCCGAGGTCCGCAACCCACCGTTTTGAACGTGTTCACAGGGGTGTTGGGCCCCCGGAAGGGTCAACCGGACCACATTCGTCGTCCGACAGGGCCCAATTCCTTGTGAAGAACTTCACGAACTTTCCGGTCGGCACGCAGAAGAGGGGCCCCTAAGGGCCCCTCTGACGCGCTCATACGTTGTTCTCCCTGCTCAGCAGAGGTGCCCGCCGAGGGCTACGCGACCGACCACGCGATGCCGTCGAGGATGTCGTGCTCGCTCACGACGACCTCCTCGGCGCCGATCCGCTCCATGATCGTGAGGAGTACGAGAGCCCCGGCGCCGATGACGTCCACGCGCCCCGGGTGCATGGAGGGCACCGCCGCGCGCTCGGCGTGGGTGGAACGCAGCAACCACTCGGTGATCTCCCGGACGCGATCGCGGGAGACCCGGGAGTGGTGGATGGCCTCGGAGTCGTACTCCGGCAACTCCTGCGCGATCGCCGACACGGTGGTCACGGACCCCGCGAGCCCCACCAGCGTGCGCGCCTCGCGCAGCGGCACGGTCTCCTCGGCGAGGTCGAGAGCGGCCTCGATGTCGGCCCGCATGGCGGTGATCTGCGCCTCGGTGGGCGGGTCGCTGACCGCGCCGTCCCGCACCAGGTGCCGCTCGGTCATCCGCACACAGCCGATGTCCACGGACCGTGCGGCGCGCACATGGTCGTCGCCTACGACGAACTCCGTCGACCCGCCGCCGATGTCCACCACGAGGTAGGGCCTGTCCAGGTGGTCGCTGCCCTTGAGCTCCCTGGTCGCCCCCGTGAAGGAGAACTCGGCCTCCTGGTCCCCGGAGATCACCTCGGGCTCGACCCCGAGGATGTCGAGGACCCCGCGCACGAACTCGTCCCGGTTCTCCGCGTCCCGGGAGGCGGAGGTGGCGACGAACCGCAGCCGCTCGGCCCCGTGCTCCTTGACCACCGCCGCGTACTCACGGCACGCGGCGAAGGTCCGCTCCAGCGCCTCGGGAGCGAGCCGCCCGGTCCGGTCGACCCCCTGGCCCAGCCGCACGATCGTCATACGACGGTCCAGATCGACCAGTTCACCGGTCTCCGGGTCGCAGTCCGCGACGAGGAGCCGGATGGAGTTCGTACCGCAGTCGATGGCGGCGACCCGGGTCACTTGGCGTCCTCCCGCTGCTCGGTGAGGGTCACGCACGCGCCCTTGCGCCACCACTCCGGCAGCATCGCGATCGCCTCGTCGCCCAGCGGGTTGACGCCCGGGCCCGCGGCCAGCGAGTGCCCCACCAGGACGTGCAGGCACTTCACCCGGTCCGGCATGCCACCCGCGCTCGGGAAGCCCTCCAGGACCTCGATGGCGTCACGGCGGGCGAGGTAGTCCTCGTGCGCGGCCCGGTACGCCTTCGCGAGCTCCGGGTCGGTCTGGAGCCGCTCCGTCATCTCCTTCATGACGCCGTTCGCCTCCAGCGTGCCGATCGCCGAGGCGGCGCGCGGGCACGTCAGGTAGTACGTCGTCGGGAAGGGCGTGCCGTCGGGGAGGCGAGGGGCCGTCTCCACCACGTCCGGCTGTCCGCAGGGGCAGCGGTGCGCGATCGCGCGCAGTCCGCGCGGCGGCCGCCCGAGCTGCTGCTTGAAGGCCTCGACGTCGGCGTCGGTGGGCTCGGTGCGCGGGGTGGAGGGCGGGGGCGTTTCCATGCCTGTCTTTCTATCGGTCTTCAGGTCTTGAGGTCTTCAGGTCTTCAGGTCTTCAGGTCTTGCGGTCGTCTCACTGGTCGGAGGCGTCGGACTTGTCGACCCCGTCCCAGACGTTCGCGTACCAGGGGCGGTCGGCCGCGCTCAGGTCGCTGCGGGACTGCTTCGCCGCGTCCGGGTCGACGACGATGAACCCCGTCTCCCCCGGCATCACATAGTGCAGCCGCTGCCGGATCTGCTGCTCCGCGTACGCGTCGTCCTGCCAGCGCGCCTTGAGGTCGCGCAGCTTCTCGACCCGCTCGGCGGCCCGCGCCTTCTCCCGCTGGAGATCGGCGATCTCGGCGCGCTGGGAGACGTACTGCCTTATCGGGTACGCCAGCGCCACCACCAGCGTGCACAGCACGAGGGCGAGCAGCGCGGCCCGGCCGGTCAGCCGGGAGCGGCGGGCCTGCCGTCTGGTCTGGGACCGGTAGACACGGGCCGCGGTCTGCTCGCCGAGCAGCCTGATCCTGGTCGTGGTGGAGAAACGGTCCCGGTCCTTCACGGCCATCGGCTCTCCGCCTCCCCTTCTACGTGCGTACGTCCCCGCACACGGTACGGGACCGGTACGGGGACGTACGTACGACTGGCTAAGGCTTGACCCCGGAAGGGCCAGCCGGTGTGTCAGCCCTTGAAGCGCGGGAAGGCGCTGCGGCCGGCGTACACCGCGGCGTCGTCGAGGATCTCCTCGATGCGCAGCAGCTGGTTGTACTTGGCGACGCGCTCGGAACGGGCCGGGGCGCCGGTCTTGATCTGGCCGCAGTTGGTGGCGACGGCCAGGTCGGCGATGGTGACGTCCTCGGTCTCGCCCGAGCGGTGGGACATCATGCACTTGAAGCCGCTGCGCTGGGCGAGCTCGACGGCGTCGAGGGTCTCGGTGAGCGAGCCGATCTGGTTCACCTTGACGAGCAGCGCGTTGGCGGCGCCGTCCTCGATGCCGCGGGCCAGGCGCTCCGGGTTGGTGACGAACAGGTCGTCGCCGACGATCTGGACCTTGTCGCCGAGCTTGTCGGTGAGGACCTTCCAGCCGGCCCAGTCGTCCTCGAACAGCGGGTCCTCGATGGAGACGAGCGGGTAGGCCGCCACGAGCTCCTCGTAGTACTCCGTCATCTCGGCGGCCGAGCGGTCCTTGCCCTCGAACTGGTACTTGCCGTCCTTGTAGAACTCGGAGGCGGCGACGTCGAGCGCCAGGGCGACCTGCTCGCCGGGGATGTAACCGGCTTCCTTGATCGCCTCGAGGATGAGGTCCAGGGCGGCGCGGTTGGACTCGAGGTTCGGCGCGAAGCCGCCCTCGTCGCCGAGGCCGGTGGACAGGCCCTTGCTCTTCAGGACCTTCTTGAGGGTGTGGTAGACCTCGGTGCCCCAGCGCAGCGCCTCGGAGAAGGACTCCGCGCCGATCGGGGCGATCATGAACTCCTGGATGTCCACGTTGGAGTCGGCGTGCGAGCCGCCGTTCAGGATGTTCATCATCGGCACCGGCAGCAGGTGCGCGTTCGGGCCGCCCAGGTAGCGGAAGAGCGGGAGGTCGCTGGCCTCGGAGGCGGCGTGGGCGACGGCCAGGGAGACGCCGAGGATGGCGTTGGCGCCGAGCGAGCCCTTGTTGTCGGTGGCGTCCAGGTCGAACATCGCCTGGTCGATCAGGCGCTGCTCGGTGGCGTCGTAGCCGACGAGCTCCGGGCCGATCTGCTCGATGACGGCGAGGACCGCCTTCTCGACACCCTTGCCCTGGTAGCGGTTCGGGTCACCGTCGCGCAGCTCGATGGCCTCGAAGGCGCCCGTGGAGGCGCCGGAGGGGACGGCGGCACGACCGGTGCTGCCGTCGTCGAGGCCGACCTCGACCTCGACCGTGGGGTTGCCTCGGGAGTCCAGGATTTCCCGGGCTACGACGACGTCGATGGACGGCACGAGCATCTCCTTCTTGGGATGTGACACGGTCCGCCGGGACCGCGGTGGGTTCTGCGAGTCCGAGCCTAACCGGCTCCGGGGGATCGGCCACCGTGTGGACCGCCCCCTGGACAGAACCGAGAGTAAATTGTTTCTGAACTGAACAAAGACCGGTCGGCGCCGGGGCATGAAAAAACCCCGCCCCGGTGCGTACGGGGGAACACGCACCGGAGCGGGGAGCCCGTGGGGGACGGGGGGTGACCCTCACGAGGCCTTCATCCTGGAGGACACGGCTGTGAGGGCCCTGTGGTTCAGCCAGGTCTCTTACTTCAGGTGCAGCTGCTGACCCGGGAAGATGAAGTCGGCGTCGTCGATGATGTCCTTGTTCAGCTCGAACAGCTTCTGCCAGCCGCCCTTGACCTTGTGCTTCTCGGCGATCGAGCTGAGGGTGTCACCCTTGACGACCTTGTACTCGCCATCGCCCTTCTTGACCTTCTTGCCGGTCGGGGTGGTGACGGTCTTCTTGGCCGCCGGGCGGTCGTTCGAGCGGGAGGCGCTCTGCTCGTCGGTCGAGCGCGTGCTGGTGCCCGAGTTCGAGGAGCTGGAGTTCGAGCTGGAGGAGGACGAGCCGCCGCTGTAGCCGGCGCTGGACAGCCCCTTGCCGCAGACCGGCCAGGCACCCTTGCCCTGGGAGGCGAGGACCTTCTCGGCCACGGCGATCTGCTGGGACTTGCTGGCCTGGTTGGCCTGCGCGGCGTACTGCGTGCCGCCGTACGCGGCCCAGGTGGAGGCGGAGAACTGCAGGCCGCCGTAGTAGCCGTTGCCGGTGTTGATGGACCAGTTGCCGCCGGACTCGCACTGGGCCACGGCGTCCCACTCGGAGGCGGTGGCGGCGGAGGCGCTGCCGGCCGCCATCAGCGGGGCGGCGATGGCGACACCGGTGACGCCGGCGAGCGCGGCGGCGCGGGTGGCCTTGGACGGACGACGGTGCTTGCCCTTGCCGGAAAACAGCATGGTGGATCCCCTCACCGACGCCTGCGAGGTGAGCTGTCGGGTTCGGGCCGGTTGAGTTGCCCGGTCGCACACCTCGCGGTGCGCGACTTAACCCCAAGCCGGTCCAGCGTGAACTGCTGGGCCCGGCACTTACCTTGGGTCCCCCGCTCCTGCCTACGGCGCTTGACGCGACGACTGTTCCCGTACGGCCGCTGGCAGGATTCGGCGTTGCGACAGACGGGGCTCGGGTTGCCGAGCGGTCACGACCGTAGACACGCGCTCGGCGGAATTTCAAAGACGATCAGGGCTTCTGAGACTCATCCCACACTTTCACCAAAGTGGACATTCGGTGCGAAGTGTGACGTGAACTCCCGCTGTTTTTCAGGTCTTTTCGACCCTATTCAGCCCCTGTGTCGAGCGTCTGACCGGCGACGATGTTGCTCGGGTCAGCTCCGATGCGGTCCTTGTTCTCGGCGTAGAGGGCACGCCATCCGCCGTCGAGGCCAAGGGAGTCGGCGATGGAGACGAGGGAGTCACCCTCCCGGACCGTGTAGGTGCGGGCGGCGTGACGGCCGGCCGAGGAGGAGGCTGCGCTCTTGGTCACATTCTCCTCGGCACTGTCGCCGCGGTGCTTGCCGGAGCCGAGGGCGCCGACGTCGACGAGGGCCGAAGAGCTGCCCTCCTGCCACGACTTGTCCGCTTCATCCTCTTCTGGACTCACTACGGGCGAGCTGTCGGAGGGCTGGGCGTCATCCTTCACGGAGCTCTCGGACTCCGAAGAGTTCTTTTTGTCCGACTTGGCGGGACTGTCGCCGCTGGAGGGAGTACCCGACGGCGAGGGCGTCGCGGACGAACCGTCCAGCGCGTCGAGCAGCCCGGAAGACTCCTCGGAGCCCGACGAGTTCGAGGAACCGGACGATCCGGACGATCCGGACGGCGAGGCAGAGGGGGTGTCGCTCCCCACGCCCGTGTCGACGTCGGCCGAGCTGGAGTCCTTGCTGAGACCGCCGAGCAGTCCACAGGTCGGCCAGGCGGCGATGCCCTGGTCCGCGAGGAGCTTCTCGGCCACGGCTATCTGCTGGTTGCGGCTGGCCAGGTCCGCCGTCTCGGCGTATTCGAGGCCGCCGTACTTCTCCCAGTTCTCCTGGGACATCTGGAGGCCGCCGTAGTAGCCGTTGCCGTCGTTGGCGCTCCAGGAGCCACCGCTCTCGCACTCCGCGACCCGGTCCCACGTGGTGCCGGTGGCGGCGCTCGCGCCGGTCGCCCCGAGCAGTGGGATCGCGATGGCGGATCCCGTCACACCGGCCGCCACGAGGAGGGCCGGAGCCTGACGGGGGCGACGGTGACGACCGTTCCCGGAGAGCATGGAGGGACCTTTCCCGAGACAGCAAGTACCGGCGCGGCGGGTGGTACGGGGCCGCGCTGGTCCGTGAACGTATAGGGATTCGATCACTTGTCACAAGTTAATGCCGCGTAGATCACGTGAAGATCACAGACTTGAGGGCGCGTCATGTTTACGCGGCACCCCGCCGGGATAGGCCGGACCCCTCGGTCGATTACCGGACGGGCGTGAACTCCACGGGCAAAGTGCGCAGTCCACGCATGATGAGCCCTCCACGCCAGCGCAAATCAGCCGAATCCACCGCGAGTTGGAGGTCCGGGAGCCGGGTGAGGAGAGTGGCGAGCGCGGTCTGGCCCTCCAGGCGGGCGAGCGGGGCACCGAGGCAGTAGTGGATGCCGTGGCCGTAACCGAGGTGCTGATTGTCACGGCGGGACAGATCGAGCACATCCGGGTCGGCGAACCGCTCCGGATCCCGGTCCGCGGCCGCGAGTACGACGAGCACCGGGTCCCCGGCCGCGATGTCCTGCCCGCCGATCCGCAGGGGTTCGGTGGCGAACCGCCAGGTGGCCAGTTCGACCGGGCCGTCGTAACGGAGAAGCTCCTCCACTCCGGTCTCCAGGAGAGCCCTCTCCCCGCCGGCCAGGGACTCCTGCAACCGGTTCCGCTGCTCGGGGTGCGTGAGCAGGGCGTAGACCCCGTTGCCGATCAGATTGACGGTGGTCTCGAAACCCGCGAAGAGCAGGATGAAGGCCATGGCCGCGGCCTCGTTCTCGGTGAGATGCTCACCGTGGTCAAAGGCGCGGATGAGCCCGGAGATGAGGTCCTCGCCGGGGGTCGGCTCGTCGGGCAGCGCCTCCCGCTTCCGGTGGATGAGGTCGGCGAGATAGCCGCGCATCTTCTTCACGGACCGGGCGACCCCGCCCCGCGGCCCGCCGCCGTGCCGGATCATCATGCCCGCCCAGTCCCGGAAGTCGTCCTGGTCCTCCCGGGGGACGCCGAGCAGGTCGCAGATCGCGTAGATGGGGAGCGGGAACGCGAAATCGTGAATGAGGTCAGCCGTGCCGGTGGCCGCGAACCCGTCGATGAGACCGTCCGTCAACTCCTGCACCCGGGGCGCGAACTCGGCGACCCTCCTCGGCGTGAACGCCTTGCTGACCAGCCGTCGGAGCCTGGTGTGGTCCGGCGGGTCGATGTTCAGCAGATGCGTCATCAGCTCCGCCTTGCGCTCCCCCGGGATACCGGTCTTCCCCTTGGCGTGCGCCGGCTCGTCGTGATGCGCCGGGTTCTTGCTGAGCCGCTGGTCGGCGAGGGCCTGCTTGGCATCGGCGTAGCGGGTGACCAGCCATGCCTCCACCCCACTGGGCAACCGCGTCCTGTGCACGGGCGCGTGCTCCCGGAGCCAGGCGTAGGCGGGGTAGGGGTTGGTGGCGAACTCCCAGGTGAAGAGGTGGGGAGGTGGGGGGGTGGGGGTTGCAGTGGGGGTGGAGGTGGGGGGAGTGAGGGGGGTGGGGGGCGCAGTGGCGGAGGTGGGGGGCGGAGTGGCGGAGGTGGGGGGCGGAGTGGCGGGGGCGGGGGGCGGAGTGGCGGGGGTGGGTGAGGGGTGGTCGGTCACTCCTTGACGTTATCGGGCGGGGTGGGGGGTGTTCTCGGGGCCGTTTCCGTCACGTGCCGAGGGCCCTCCCTCCTCCCACCGCCAGGCCCCTCCCCCACCCAACCGGCGCTACCGCAACCCCTCACCCCCTCACCCCTCCACCTCCCGAATCGCATCCCGATACACCCGTGCGGCAGCTCTCAGTGCCGCCTCCGGGTCGACGCCCTCCGCCTCGGCGCGGGTGGCCAGGGCGAGGAGTTCGTAGCCGATGCCCTCGGTGTCCGGGAGGGGGACGTCCAGGCCCGCCGTCCGCACGCGGGACGCCAGCTTGGCCGCGAGGGCGAGGCCGGGCTGGCCCAGGGGGATGCCTTCGGTCACCGAGGTGCGCTGTTTCTCTATCGCCTTGGTGCGCAGCCAGTGGGCCTTGACCTCTTCGGGGGTGTCGGCTGTTTCGTCCCCGAAGACGTGGGGGTGGCGGTGGATGAGCTTGGCGACGATGCCGCCGGCGACGTCGTCGACGGAGAAGGGGGCCTCCGGGTCCTCCTCGGCGATCCTGGCGTGGAATATGACCTGGAGCAGGACGTCCCCGAGTTCCTCGCGCAGTTCGTCGCGGTCGCCCTCCTCGATGGCCTCGACGAGTTCGTACGCTTCCTCGATGCCGTACTTGGCGAGGCCCTTGTGGGTCTGCTGGGAGGACCAGGGGCACTCTCTGCGGATGCGGTCCATGACTTGGACGAGGTCGAGGAGGCGGGCGCCGGGCAGGTCGTAGGAGGCGGGGAGCAGTTCCAGCTCGGGCATCCGCAGGCGTCCGGATCCGGCGAGGCGGGCCAGGCCGTCCGTGAGGGCCGGCTCGCCCTCGCCCGTGGCCACGACAACCACCGTGTGTCCGCCCGCGCACGCCGCGACCAGTTCCTCCGCGGTCGGGGACGTCTCGTCGACCGCGATCCCGGCCTCCCGGAGATAGGGGAGCTGGGGGTGGGCGCCGTCCGCGCACAGGACACGGTCGGCGGCTTGCAGCGCCTGCCAGGCGGGCCAGGACAGCAGGCCGGGGGCGACGCGGTGGCTGGTGGTGAGCAGGACGATGCGGCCGGGGGCGGACGCCGTGTCGGGGTCCTGGTCGGGGGCGGGCTCGAAGCCGGTTGCGTTCACAGTTCGAAGCTAACGCACGGTGCCGACGGGGCGATCAGGTTGTCCACAGGCGGGGGACGGCGGAGTGATCGTACGATCATCCGCCCGCGAAAAGGACCGTTCTGCGAGCCGCCCTGCGGACCGTCCCCATCCCACGGACCGTCCCCATCCCGCGACCCCTGCGAGCCCGGCGACCCCCGCGACCTCTGCGAGCCCCCGACCCCTGCCGGCCCTCCCGCCCTCCCGGAGGTCCCGTCCCGTTTCGCTAAGCGCTCTGCTCGCTCCCCGTCGCCGTGACCTCACGTACCCACGGGGTCTTCGCGTCGACGCGGGTGCTCTTCGTGACGTCCCAGGTGCCGTAGCGCGGGTTGAGGTCGACGTCGAGTTGCTTGGACGCCTTGCTCAGGGCGTTCCAGAAGGCGGGGTCGCTGGTGTCGGTGCCGAGCTTTCCGGCGAGTTTCTGGGCCTCCAGCTGGAGGCGGAGGTTCTCGTCGAGGCGTTCGGGGGCGATGCCGTACTGCTGGAGCCAGGCGGTCTTGAGGCCCTTGGCGCCGCCCGCCTGCTCCTCCAGGCCGGACCGCAGCTCCTGGACCTCCTTGCGGGTCACGGTCACGCCCGCGTCGGCGGCCGCCCGGTGCAGTACCCGGTCGAGGACCATGCCGTGCAGGACGTCACGGGTGAGGGTGCCGGTCTTGGCGATGGCCTGCTTGTACTGCGTCTCGTCCGTGACGGAGGCCCGCTGCGCGTCACGCACCTCGGTAACCCGGTTCTCCAGTTGGGAGACGGTGATCCGCTGCCCGCCGACGACGGCCGCCGCGCCGGGGTGCGCGTCGCTTCCGCAGGCGGTGAGCAGGGGTGCCGCGGCGGCGAGGGCGGCGGAGAGGACGAGCGCGGTGCGACGACGGCGGTGCAAGGAGGCCTCCCGAGGAGATTGTGCGACGGTGCACAAGGTCTTGCGGTGATCGATGGTAGGCAGGGGACCGGCTCTGGCCAACCCATTCGACCAACGATTCACCGGGACTTCCGGCACCGCCGCGCTGTCACCGCACGCACACGCGCGTGCCGGGGTCAGCCGGTGATGGCCACCGGGGCGTCCCAGGCGTCGCGGTCCACGGTGATCGTGTAGCCGTTCCGCGTCTCCTTGCTGTTGACCATGTACTGGTGGGCCCGGCTGTGATCGGTGTACTGGGTCTTGCCGAACGGCCAGTCCGTCGTCGTGGTGTTCTGCTTGTCCCACAGGGCGTACCAGAGGTTGCCCGGCAGGTCGGTCTTGTCGGTCGCGTTGGCGATCGCCTTGGCGCTGGAGCTGGTGAAGCCGTAGAGGCCGGCGCGGTAGGTCTTCGCGCGCAGGGTCTTGTCGAAGGCGCGCACGTAGGTGAGCACGGCGTCGTTGCACGCCTTGTTCGTGATGTCGTACGCCTCCATGTCCAGGTAGATGGGGCTGCCGGCCTTCATGCCGAGGGCGGAGGCCTTGGCGACCGCGTCCGCGCCGTCGGTCGCGCCCAGGGAGGCCGCCGTGGAGGCGGTGAGTTTCTCGGGGTTGGAGCCGCTCTGGCAGGGCGGCTGGGCGCCGACGTAGAGGGGGATGAGCTTCCAGCCGACCGTGCTGACGGACTTGACCCAGGAGGCGGTGAGGTTGGGCTGGGAGCAGCCGCGGTTCTTGCCGCCGACGTAGACGGCGGCGGCTCCGTAGAAGCCGGTGTGCCAGGCCTTCATGGCGGCGAGGGAGGGGGCGGCGCAGGTGTCGAAGGCGCGGCCGGTGTACGTCCTTTGCGCGGGCCATGTGGTGGCGGCCATGGAGCTCTGCGCGGCGAGGCCCGCGCCGGCGACCACGGCGGCGCCGGCGACGCCCCAGGTGATGTATCTGCGTTTCTTGGACTGTCGATGGCTGGACCTGGACGACTTGCCGGTCATGGACTACCCCACCCCTGGTTGTGCTGTGCATGGCTGAAACGAAGCGAAAGCTATCCGGCGCCGGGCCCGCCTTTCGGAAACGAAAGCCCCTGAGGGCGACAAGGTTCCCTCTGTGCGCGGCAAAATCTGGCTGTCGGGCTAACCGCGCACCTGCCCCAGCCATTGGAGGGTGCGGCGGATCTCCGCCGCGAGCGGGTGGGCCGGTCCGTGGAGTCGTTCCACGTCGTGCAGCAGCCGCGCGAGGGTGTCGTGGGCGGCGGCTCGGTCGCCGAGGGCGAGCAGGAGGTGCCCGATGCGGCGGCGGACGTCGTGGGCGAGCTGGGGGTCGCCGGCCACGTACTGGTTCTCGTAGTACGGCAGCAGGGCGCGGTATTCGGCCAGTGCCGCCGCTGGTTCGCCGAGTTGTTCCAGGCACTGGGCGGCGTCGTAGCGGAAGCGCAGGGACTGCGGGTCGGCGTGGCCGGCCTCGGTCGCGCGTTCGTCGGCGAGGCGGCGCAGTTCGGGCAGGGCGCGCCGGTACTGGCCGTCGTCCATGAGGGTGGCGGCGTACTGCTTGCGCAGGGTGCGTACGACCGGGGAGTTCGCGCCGTGCTGTTCGGCGGCCGCGGGCAGGATGCCGCCGAGGATGTCGACGGCCTGGGTGATGCGGCCCTCGCCGAGGAGTCGTTTGACCTCGTCGACCGCGCGCGCGACATCCGGTTTCCCGGTGTTCTCGGGGGCCGGTGTGACGGGGGCGGGCTGCGGCGCGGGTGTGCGGGCGCGGTCCGGCCAGGGGGCGTGCGGGCGCAGGAAGGGGCGGGTGGGGTCGAGGGGCGCTCCGGTGGGCATCCCGCGCGCGGGCAGGAGCAGCGCCAGGTCCTCGTAGACGTCCTGTGCGGAGGCCGGGCGGTGCTGCGGGTCCTTGGCGAGGAGCCGCAGGACGAGCGCTTCGAGGGCCTCGGGGACTTCGGGGCGGGTGCGGCGCACGGGCAGCGGGGGCTCGTACAGGTGCCGGTGCAGCACGCCGAGTGCCGTGGAGCCGGCGAACGGGACGTCTCCGCTGAGGAGTTCGTGCAGCAGTACGCCGAGTGCGTACAGGTCGGTGTAGGGGCCGACCGCGCCGCCCATGGCCTGCTCGGGTGCCATGTAGGCGGGCGAGCCGATCGGTGAGCCGGTGTGGGTGAGGCGGGTGGTGTCGGTGTCCATGACGGAGGCGACACCGAGGTCGAGGACGGTGACCGTGCCGTCCTGCTTCACCATGACGTTGCGCGGCTTGAGGTCGCGGTGGACGATCGGCACGGCGTGCACGGCGCTCAGTACGGCGCACAGTTGCGCGGCGACCGCGACCGCCCATTGCCAGGGGTACGGGTCGTGCTCGGCGAGGTGGTCGGAGAGGTCTGCGCCGTCGACGTACTGCATGACGAGGAACAGTTCCTCGCCCTCGCTGCCCGCGTCGTGCACGGTGACCAGCCCGGGGTGGTCGACCTGGGCGGTCACCCGGCACTCCCGCACGAACCGGCGGCGCAGTTCGTCCGCCTCCTGCCCGGCCACCTTGTCGGGGCGCAGCAGCTTCACCGCCACGCGCCGGTCGAGCCGCCGGTCGTACGCCGTCCACACCTGGCCCATGCCGCCCTGTCCGATGAGCGTGGACAGTTCGTAGCGGTCGGCGACGACACGTCCTGCCGCCACGGTCACCTGCCGCTCTCGGAGTTGCCGTCGTGCTTGCGCAGGTAGTCGCTGAGTTCGTCGAGTTCGGCGCGCACCTGGTCGATGCGGGCGGGTGCGGGGCGCTGCGGCGGCGGGGGCGGGGGCGGGACGACACCGGGGGTGGGAGCGGGCGCGGGTGCGGGGACCGGCGGAGTGGGCGGCTGGGGCTGGAGCGTGGTCGTGTACGGCGTGGTCGGCTGCGGATAGCCGTAGCCGGTGTGGACGGTCGTGCCGTGGGGCGGCGGGTAGCCGGTGAACCGCCTCTCCTGGTGCACCCGGATGTCGGTCACCAGGAAGTACACGCTGCTGAAGAGGCCGAAGAGCAGGACCAGTGCCAAGGCGACGTCGGTGCGGCGGTCGTTTTCCGGCAGGGAGCCGACCACCGCGAAGCAGGCGATGGACAGTGGCAGGCTCGCCCAGGCCAGCACCCAGTCGACCAGCCGTCCGCGCAGGAAGGCGACCCGGAACAGCGGAGCGCAGGCGAGCAGGCCGCAGGTGAGGAAACCGGTGGCGGCGAGCAGCACGCGCAAGGTGATGACGGTGCCCGAGCTGCGGGCGGGCGGCACCGCGCCGTGGCCGTACATAACGCTCCTGAACCGGGATTCGATGTGGGGTTCGAGCGTATAGGCCGATACCGACAACTGGTCACGGGTTGTACCGAACCGTTGTCGACCTGATCAGTCGACCTGATCAGTCGGGGGCGACCGTTCCGTCGGTGAGCCCGTCGTACATCCCGCGCACGAGTTGCTCTCCGAGCCGGCCCGCGTGTCTGAGCGCCCGCTCGAACTCGTCGAGCGCGCGGAAGCGTTCGCCATAGCGTCGTTGTTCGTCGAGCGGGAGCCGGGGCAACTGGAGCCTGCGCACGTCCAGGCGGGTCGCGGTGGAGGCGTAGCTGCTGGCCTGGCGGTTGTTGGCGGTGCCGCGCAGGAAGCCGGCGAGGAACCAGGGGTCGAGCGCCGCCGGATCGGGGCGCAGGAGTACGAGGTTGCGCCCCAGGGCGGCTCCCGCGGTCGCCGTGTCGATCACGCGCGCCATCGAGCCCCCGCCGAGCACCGGTACAACGACGTCGCCCGGTTCGGTCAGCACGGCTTCCTCGTCGCTCTCGGGGAGCGTTCCGGAGGGGTCGGTCCCGGAGAGGACGTCGTGGTCGGTGAGCACGGGCACACGTGCGTGGCCGCCGTTTCCGCCCGTGCGCAGCAGCAGGGCGCCCCCGCGCGCGAGTTCGCCGATGGTGGTGAGCGGCCACCGCGCGGGGTGCGCGGCGTCGGCGCGCGACGGGGTGAGGTCCGCGGTCAGGCGCAGGGTCTCCCCCAGCAGTTCGCGTACGGCCGTGAGTTGTTCGGGGCCGTCGGCCGCCGTGGGGGGCGGCAGGTGGCGGGCGGGGGCGAGGTCCACGTCGTCGTCGAGGAGTTCGATGACGGGCAGCGCTCGGGCCAGTCCAGGCCGTTCGGTGAAGCGGCCGGGTCGTCCGAATGCCTGCCAGGCGTCGAGGACGGCTTCGCGCACGGCCCGCCAGTCCGGTCCGCCACGCCCCTCGCCGGCGAACTGCCCGACGTCGACGAGGAGCACCTCCGGCTGCGCGGGCGCCCGTTCCGGGCGGCGCAGCACCCATAGGTGCAGCGGGATGTTGTACGGCGGTGCCGCCCCGACCGGCAGGGCGATCACGGCGCGCAGGGCGCCGCGGCGCAGCAGGTCGGCGCGGATACGGCGGCCGGAGCGACGGGACGCTGCCGCGGGCGGCATGAGCAGGACGGCGGCGCCGCCGTCCTTGAGGCGGGCGAGCGCGTGCTGGATCCAGGCGAGCTCGGACTCGGTGCGGGCCGGGAAGCCGTACTCCCAGCGGGGGTCGTAGGCGAGTTCGTCGTGGCCCCAGTTGCGCTCGTTGAAGGGCGGGTGGCAAAGGACGGCGTCGGCGTGCAGCCGGGGGTGGGCGTCGGCGCGGAGGGTGTCGCCGGTGGCGCCGCGCACGGTGGACCAGGTGTGCAGGGCGAGCCGGAGCGTGGTGAGCGCGGCGAGTTCGGGGGCGCTGTCCTGTGCGTAGAGCTTCTGGTCGGGCTTCTGGTCGGGGCGGGTGGCGGCGGCCCGCAGGAGGGCGCCGGTGCCGCAGGCGGGGTCGAGGACGGTGCGGGCGGGGCCGGCGAGGTCGGCCATGAGACCGGCCAGGTCGGCGGGGGTGAGCGTGTACTGGCGCGGGTTGGCGTCGAGGTGCCGGCCCAGCAGGAACTCGAAGGTCTGCCGGGCGCCCAGCTCGGCGGCCAGCTCGGCGACACCGCGGAGGAGGGGGACGGAGGGGAGGAGTTCGGCAGCGGTGGGGGTGTGAAGAGCGGGGGCGGGGGCGGCGGTGCCGTGGACTGCGGGGGCGGGGGCGGCGGGGTGGGGGTTCAGGGAGGGCGGGGGGTTCACGCGGGGTGATGCGTTCACAGCGGGCGCGGTGTTCACGGCGTTCGCGGCGTTCGCTACGTTCACAGTATTCGCGTCATTCGCGGCATTCGCGGCGGGCTGGTCGGCGTCGGAGGTGTGAACCGAACCTGGGGTGTTCACAGCCGACGGGGCGCCAGTGATCGGTGGGGCGCCGCTCGCCGACAGGGTGCTCTTCGCCGATTGGGTGTTCGTCGCGGACTCGGCGCTCGCTGCCCACTCGGCCCCGAATCGCGGTGTGAACACCTCCCGCAGTACCCCCGGCAGCATCTGCGCCAGGCGCTCGTCGGAGCCGGCGCTCACCTCCAGCCAGACCGGCGAGCGGTCGTGGATCAGCAGCAGGACACAGCCCGCGTGGGTGAGTGCGGTGACGGGGCCGTCGGGGTGGCCGGAGAGCTGCTGCCAGACGCGTTCGCGCAGCGGGACCTCGGCGAGTTTTCCCTGCTTTCGCAGCCAGGACTCGACCTCCGCGAGCGCGAAGGAAGGGCTGGTCTCGGTACCGCCCACGGGCCTCGGGAAGTCGGCGTGGCGACGGCGCCAGTTGCTGACGGCCGCGCGGCCCACCCCGGCCAGCCGTGCGATTCCGGCGGCGGTCACCTCTGTCGCGTTGTCCTGCACCAGACCGCTCCCCTCGTTGTGCCGCACCGGCCCAGCGGCTCGCGTGTGACGCCGAGCATACCGATGTGCGCAAGATCCACGCATTCACGCACGTGTACATGAGTGCCTGCGTGAACCGTGTTGACTCGGTTCACAAGCTCTGCTCTTATTGACCCAGTGAACGAGGGAGCGGCTGCCGAGTGGCGGTGGTCGCCGCGTCGGAGGGGGACGTCGTGGGCATGAAGGGCAAGGTCGTACTGGGCGCCGTCGTGGGAGTCGTCGTCATCGGAGCCGTCGCGGCGAACGCCGACAATGGCGACGCCGGCAGCACCGGCAGCACCGGCAAGGGCTCTTCGGCGTCCGTGCGGCACGAGGCCGACGGCGGAAAGGCCGACAAGGGCGGCACGGGTGGCGAGCGCGCCGACAAAGCCCGGGCCGCCGGGAAGAAGGCCGCGTTCTCGGGGGACGGCGACTTCCAGGTCGGTCCGGACCTCAAGCCCGGCACGTACCGCACCACGGGTAACGACGACGGCATGTGTTACTGGGAGCGGGCCGAGGACGCCTCGGGCGAGATGGACTCGCTACTGGCCAACGACAATGTCACCGGCACCAGTTACGTCACCGTCAAGGCCACCGACAAGCTCTTCAAGTCGAGCGACTGCAACGACTGGGAGGCCGTCGCCGAGAAGGCGAAGGGCTCCCCCGCCTCCCGGATGACCGGCGACGGCGGAATGTTCAGAGTCGGCGCCGACATCGCCCCGGGCACCTACAAGTCCACCGGCAACACCGACGACTCCTGCTACTGGGAGCGCACCAAGGACGCCGAGCACAGCATCGACTCGATCCTCGCGAACGACAACGTGAACGGCACGGCCGTCGTCAAGGTCGGCGCCTCGGACGCCTACTTCAAGACGACCGGCTGCAAGGACTGGAAGAAGACCGGCTGAGCCGGACCGTTCCCTTCGGTCTCCTCTCGCTCACTACGGGGCGCCCCACGCACAGTGCGCCCGCACTCATCACCTCACCGCATCCCCACCAAGGAATCACCATGCGTCGTACCGCACTTGCCGCTCTCTGCATCGCCGCCGCGGCCACCGCAGGACTCACCGCCTGCCAGTCGGACCAGGACAAGGCGGACAGCAGGACGAACACGTCCAGCACATCCGCCACGCCCGGCAAGTCGGCCGCGAAGAAGGAACCCTTCGCCGGGCTGACCGGGGGCCAGATAGCCGACCGGGCCACCAAGGCCACGACCGGCGCCTCCTCGCTGCGGATGAAGGGCGACATCCCCGACGACGAGAGCGGCGGCACCGTCAGCCTCGACGTCCTGCTGAACAAGAAGGGCGAATGCGCGGGCACCATCCGCATGGGCGGCAAGGGCAAGGCCGACCTGATCAAGGCCGGTGACGTCGTGTACATGAAGTTCGACGAGGCCCTCCTTCGCGAGCAGGGCGAGGGCGAGTCGAAGGCGGACACGGACGCGGTCGTGGCCATGCTGGCCGGCAAGTGGACCAAGTCGAAGGCGACGGGTGCGAACGCCAAGGAGTTCGAGGACTTCTGCGACCTGGGCACGGTGCTCGAGGGCGCCGCAGACACCAACTCGGACGCGAGCCGCGGCAAGACGGCCACCGTCGACGGGGCGCCGGCGATCACCCTGCACGAGAAGGACGGCAAGGACCGCTACACGCTGTACGTCGCCACCGAGGGCAAGCCGTACCTGTTGCGGGTGGACAGCACCGCCGGGGCGGACCAGGGGTCCATCACCTTCAGCGACTTCGACAAGCCCGTCCCGACACAGAAGCCCGCCGGCGACATCCTGGACCTGGACGCCCTCGGCGGCTGATCCACCGGGAGTGACGCGGCCCGCCCGCGCGGCGCACGTGGACGCGGCACCCACGGATGCGGCACGCTCAAAGGGCGTGCCGCATCCACACGTTGGGCTCGACGTACACCGCGTACCCGCGCTCCGGCTCGCACCGCACCGGTACCAGCGCCCCGGGCACCTCGATGTCGCCCTGAGTGTCGAAGGGCAGTCCGGTCCAACGGCGCCACTGCTCCAGCGAGCCGGAGACCGTCATGGAGGCGGGCGCCACGGCGTGCACCTCGGCACCGGCCCGGGCGTGCACACGCAGCCAGGGATCGTGCGGCAGACCGTCGGGGCGTACGCGGCGGGCGTACTCCTCGATCGGAGTGTGCGGTTCCAGGTGCTTGGCGCTGGGGCGGACAGGGGCAATGACCTCGCTGAAGCCGCGGGCGCGGGCGCTGTCACGCATCGCCGAGAGCATCAGGGCGGACAGACCGCGGCCCTGGAAGCGCGGATCGACGACGACCGAGATCGCGCTGACCGTGTCGGGCCGTACGCCGCGCCGCAGGTCGCCGAAGGCCCACCCCAGCACCTCGTCCCAGCCCCGGGCGGGCAGTTCACCGCGACCCTCGGCGCGGAGGGCGAAGGGCACGCTGTGGGCGTGCGCGACGACCTCGCCCCGCTCGTCCTCGGCGAACAGCACGTACTCGGGGAGTTCGGCGGAGATCCGTCCGTAGTAGGCGTTGCCCACGAGGTCCTCGGTCACGAACTCCGGCCAGCTGCTGGCCATGTCGAGAACGCGCTCCCGCATCTCAGGACGCTCGGCGAGACTCGATGTCTTCCACTCCATGCGATCACGGTAGGCGCGGGCCGCCCACCGGAAAAGCGCATTTCCCGATCACCTCTACGGCTTCCAGGGGACCGACGGGACCCCGACTGCTCGGCGAGAGGGAGCGGATCTCAGTCCGCGTGGAAGCGTGGCGGCGCTGCCGTCGGATTGCCGCCGGCCGGGAGCCTCTGCCCGGGGCAGCCCGAGAGGACCTTCTCCATCGCGGACTTCTCGGCGGCCGTGACCCACAGGCCGTACTTCTTCTTCACGGCGACCTGGGCGGCCACATACGTGCACCGGTACGCCTTGTTCGGCGGCAGCCACGTCGCCGTGTCGCCGTCCCCCTTGGAACGGTTGGTGCTCGCGTCGACCGCCAGGAGGTTGAGGGGGTCGTTGGCGAGAGCTATCCGCTTGCTGGGGTCCCAGTACTTGGCCCCCTTCTGCCAGGCGTCGGAGAGCGCGACCACGTGGTCGATGTCGACCTGGCTGCGCCCCCGCCGGTAGGTCACCTCCTTGCCGGAGTACGGGTCCGACTCGAGCACGCCGTAGGACACCTTGCAGTCCCCGCGGGTGAACTTCACGTTCTCCAGGTCGCGTTTGAGTATGTCGTCGCGGGTGTCGCAGTCGTTCGAGTCGGTGTCCGCCCACGCCGTGCCGAAACGGTCCCGGTCGTAACCCGTCTTGGGCGCCCGCCCCTTCACGGTGAGCGACTCGGCGGCGCTGAGGGCGGCCCCCGAACCGCCCGCGCCCCCGGTCTCCCCGGGGCCGCCGGCCCCGGTGGTCGTCTCCGCCTTGCACCCGGCCACGGCGAACACCAGCACGACGGCGGCCGCGGCCCCGCCCCTCAGACGCATCACGTGCGCCCCTCCCCTTGCTACCCGGTCCGCCCCCGCAGGGAGCGCCTTCCCTCGTACGACGTCGCGCACACCGTAGCGAGTGGGCGCACCGCGGCATTCAGGAGGTCCAGACCACACCCCCTTCGAGTGGGCATCGCGGACATATCGGCCGTATCGTCGATTGCTGAGTCACCTCCGGAAGGAGCTCTGGATGGGAATCTTCGACAGGTTCAAGAGCAACCGCCAGATGCAGGACAAGTCCAAGGACATGTCCGACATGGCGGAACGGAAGGTCAACGACAGGACGGGCAACAAGTACGAGGGCCAGGTCGACGACGCGCAGCAGAAGATCGAAGGGTCGCTCGGCATGGATCGCGACAGGCCCGAACAGTCGTAGGACCGAAGACCCCACCGAGGACACCGGGACCCGCCGGGCGCCACCCCGACGGGCCCCTCACATGCCGAACGAGCGGCCGTCCGCGCGGATCCGCCTCGCGCGGACGGCTTCACGCTCCGGCGACTGCGGACGGTTTCGCGTTTCGGCGACTGCGGACGGCTTCGCGTTCCGGCGACTGCGGACGGCTTCGCGTTCCGGCGACTGCGGACGGCTTCGCGTTCCGGCGACTGTTGACGGATCGCCAGGTACGGCGGCAGGTCGGCAACGGACACGCGATAGACCGGCGAGCCGGTGGACCGGTGCTCCGGTGGGCCGGCGGACTGGCGGACTGGCGGACCGGCGGTCAGATCACCGGCGAGGATCGCCCCCAGCCTCCCCGGACGGCCACGGCAGCACCGTGAGTTCCGGCCATTCCTCCTTCCACCGGGCGGCCTTGGCCTCGTAGACCTGCCTCGGAGCGAGCACCGGGTTGGGCCGGACCACGAGGTTGAACACGTCGGACAGGCCGTGGGGCGCGTAGACGCGCCACTCCCCGCCCCGTTCCAGCCGCACGCCCAGACAGCAAGTGGTCGCGGCGAAGCGGTCTATGGCGGACTCGGTGGAGTCATGCGGCGCGCAGGGCACCCCGAACTTGCGCTCGTACCAGAGGTGCACCCGGGCCTCGTTGCGGATCTCCACCTCGGCCGGCAGGCCGTCGAACACCTCCTGGCCTGCCTTGATCACGGCATCCTCGGCCTCCCAGGAGAGATCGGTGTCGTCGAAGTAGAAGACGTCGTAGTCCCTGATGCTGTGGGCCGGGGGTCTGCCGGTGACCACGTTCCACACCGTCTGGAACAGGCAGCCCGCCGTCACGTACCAGCCCGGCAGATCAAGCGTCGCCGTCCTGGCCATCACCTCGGTGAGGATCTCGTTGTGGCCGAGTGCGGCGCGGAACGCGACAAGTTGTTCCGCGAGAGGGAGTCGTCCGAGCATCTGTCCTGACTATCACGGTCAGACCTTGCCGATACCCAGGGTCGTCTCCGACGGGAGCAGCCCGGAGGACAGCACCGCGACCCAGAAGTCACCGAGCAGGTCCGCGAGCCGGGCCACATCGGCCGCGCCGAGCAACCGCCAGGGCGCGGCGGCGAGTTGGTCGGTGTGGTGTTCCACGCGGTGCCGCAGGTCGCGGCCGGCGTCCGTGGCCCGGCCGTGTTCGTCGACCAGACCACGGGCCGTCAGACGCTCCCGCGCGGACGCCCATTCGCCGGCACTCCAGCCTCGGCTCTCGAAGCGCTCCACGGACGCGGCGCCGATCGCGGCGAAGGAGACGAGCGACTCGACCGGGTCGAGACCTGCCACGAGCAGGGCCGCTATGTGGCCGTCGCCGCGGTGTTCCCGCAGGATCGTCGCCGCCTGCCACAACTGGAGGTGAGGAGCCTCGGGCCACCCCGACTCGGCGTTGGCCGCGGCGAGCTGACGGCCCGCCGTGTTCACCGACTCGGCCGCGCGCCGGGCGAGAGCGGCGGCCTCCGCCAGCTCCGGGCTGTCGACGCGGTCGCCGAACAGCGCGCGGTAGGCCCGGTCGATGCCCCGCAGCCTCGCCTCCAGCACCGCGCCGGGCTCGGCGGTCGCCCACGCGGAGTCGATGTGCTCGGCGACCATGCGGGGGCTGAAGCTGTAGAAGGCGGACGCCACACGCTCGGCGCCCACCGGCCCCAACGGTGCGGCACGCAGCGGGAAGTAGCTCGGCCAGCGTTCCTTCGTGTCGTATCCGAGCGCCGCCGCCTCCTCGAAGACCTCCGGCGCGTAGTAGAGCACCGCGTGCAGAGGTTCCAGTAGATGCCAGAGCTGGCGCACGCGAATCAGCTCCACAACGGCACCGACCCCGTCGGCCTCGACCTCGGTTTTGCCGTCGTACTTCGACATGACATACCCCCGTCGTCAGTGGTGTCCTTCGATCAGACCTGTAACTTGACACTGACTAGATTGCCTGGGCAGCCCGAACTTGTCAATGCCTAGATTGGGCGTACCCTCTGACCATGGCACCCGCCGAAACAGACCAGCCGACCGACCAGCCGAACCGCCCCTACCACCACGGCGATCTGCGCCACGCGATCCTCACGGCCGCCCTCGACGTCATCGCCGCCGACGGCCCCGCCGGGCTGAGCCTGCGTGACCTGGCCCGCCGCGCCGGGGTCTCGCACGCCGCCCCGGCCCACCACTTCCGCGACCGCGCCGGACTGCTCACGGCGATCGCCGCCGAAGGCTTCGCGCTGCTCGCGGCCGCCGTCAGCGACGCCGCGGATCTCAAGGACGCGGGCGGGCGCTACGTTCGCTTCGCCCGCGAGCACCCGGCCCACTTCCAGGTGATGTTCGCGCCCGAGCTGCTGCGCGCCGACGACCTCGAACTCACCACGGCCCGCGCCCTGGCCACCGAGGCCCTGCGCTCCTCGGTCTCAGCCGTGCACGCCGGCGACTTCGGCATCGACAGCCGCCTCGCGGGCGTCGCCGCCTGGTCCCTCGCCCACGGCTTCGCGACCCTGCTCCTCAGCCACAACCTGGACGGCCCGGTCGGCGACAAGGACCCCGAGGAGGTGTTCCGGACCCTGGCGACCACGCTGTTCCGCACGCACTGAACGCACGGCCGCCCTCAGCAGAGGGCGCGCCCTGAACCCTCCCGGGCCCAGTGCGACGATCCCCGACCCAACCCGGCCTTCCCCGAGCAACCCGACCGTCCCCAGCCCATCCGCCAAGACCACCGCTCGGTCGATTGACAGGGCATCACCGCAAGCACGCCCTCCGACAGAGCACCGACTCACCACGCCGCCGCGTCGGGCCACCGGAACACGCGCATGACAGGCGGGCTCGACGCCCTCGCGTCCAGTCACCGGCGGTCACACGCAACCGCCCGCCCCCGGGGCACCCCACCACCCAGCACGCGCACCCGACGCCCCACCCCGGAGCACCCCGGAGCACCCCGCCAGGACGCCGGACCCGGGGCACACCGTCACGCCGACCCGGCTCACCTCACCCCGCCCCGTCACGACCCCAGGATCGACGTCAGGAACTCCCCCACCCAACCGAGCAACTCCCGCCCGACCAACGACTTTCCGCCCACCTTCGCGGTCTTCGGGCGCGGCACCAGCACCTGGTGCGCGGCCGGCTTGATGACGGTGCCCGGGTAGAGCCGCTTGACCCGCAGCTCCTGCGACTCCCGCAACTCCACCGGCGCGAAGCGGATGTTGGTGCCCTGGAGGACGATCTCGCCGACGCCACACGCGCGTGCGAGCATCCGCAGGCCCGCAACCAGCAGCAGGTTCTCCACCGGCTCGGGCAACTTGCCGTAGCGGTCGACGAGTTCCTCGCGTACGGCCTTGATGTCCTCCTCGGTGTTCACCGAGGCGATCGCGCGGTAGGCCTGGAGGCGCAGCCGCTCGCCCGGCGCGTAGTCGTGCGGGACGTGCGCGTCGACCGGGAGCTCGATCTTGACCTCCAGCGGCGGCTCCTCCTCGACACCGCCCTCCAGGGAGGCCCGGTAGTCCGCGACGGCCTCGCCGACCATGCGGACGTACAGGTCGAAGCCGACGCCCGCGATGTGCCCGGACTGCTCGCCGCCGAGGAGGTTGCCCGCGCCGCGGATCTCCAGGTCCTTCATGGCGACGTACATGCCCGCGCCCATCTCGGTGTGCTGGGCGATCGTCGCGAGGCGTTCGTGCGCGGTCTCCGTCAGCGGCTTCTCCGGCGGGTACAGGAAGTAGGCGTAACCGCGCTCGCGGCCACGGCCCACCCGGCCGCGGAGCTGGTGGAGCTGGGAGAGGCCGAAGTTGTCGCCGCGCTCGACGATCAGGGTGTTCGCGTTGGAGATGTCGATGCCCGACTCGACGATCGTGGTCGACACGAGCACGTCGAACTTCTTCTCCCAGAAGTCGACGACGACCTGCTCCAGTGCCTGCTCCGACATCTGGCCGTGCGCGGTGGCGATGCGCGCCTCGGGGACGATCTCGCGCAGCCGCGCGGCCGCCCGGTCGATCGACTCGACGCGGTTGTGGATGTAGAAGACCTGGCCCTCGCGCAGCAGTTCACGGCGGATGGCGGCGCCGATCTGCTTCTCCTCGTACGGCCCGACGAAGGTGAGCACCGGGTGGCGCTCCTCCGGGGGTGTGGTGATGGTCGACATCTCGCGGATGCCGGTGACCGCCATCTCCAGGGTGCGCGGGATCGGGGTGGCGGACATGGTCAGTACGTCGACGTTGGCGCGGAGCTTCTTCAGCTGCTCCTTGTGCTCGACGCCGAAGCGCTGCTCCTCGTCGACGATGACCAGGCCGAGGTCCTTGAACTTGGTCTCCGAGGAGAACAGGCGGTGGGTGCCGATGACGACGTCCACCGAGCCCTCGCGCAGCCCCTCCAGGACGGCCTTCGCCTCGGTGTCGGTCTGGAAGCGGCTGAGGGCCTTCACGACCACGGGGAACTGGGAGTAGCGCTCGCTGAACGTCCCGAAGTGCTGTTGCACCAGCAGGGTCGTCGGGACGAGCACGGCCACCTGCTTGCCGTCCTGGACGGCCTTGAAGGCGGCCCTGACCGCGATCTCCGTCTTGCCGTAGCCGACGTCGCCGCAGATCAGCCGGTCCATGGGGACCGACTTCTCCATGTCCTCCTTGACCTCGGCGATGGTGGTGAGCTGGTCGGGCGTCTCCGCGTACGGGAAGGCGTCCTCCAGCTCCCGCTGCCAGGGGGTGTCCGGCCCGAAGGTGTGCCCGGGAGCCGCCATCCGCGCGCTGTACAGCCTGATCAGGTCGGCGGCGATCTCCTTGACGGCCTTCTTCGCGCGCGCCTTGGTCTTCGTCCAGTCGGCGCCGCCGAGCCGGTGCAGCGTGGGTGCCTCGCCACCGACGTACTTGGTGATCTGCTCCAGCTGGTCGGTGGGGATGTAGAGCCGGTCGCCGGGCTGGCCACGCTTGGCGGGGGCGTACTCGACGACGAGGTACTCGCGCGTGGCGCCCTGCACGGTCCGCTGGACCATCTCGATGTAGCGGCCGACGCCGTGCTGTTCGTGGACGATGTAGTCGCCCGTCTCCAGGGTGAGCGGGTCGATCGTCTTGCGCCGCCGCGCGGGCATCCGGGCGCCGTCCTTGCCGGCCGCCTTCTGCCCCGTCAGGTCGGTCTCGGTCAGCACCGCGAGTCTCAGCGCCGGGTCGACGAAGCCGTACTCGATGGAGCCGCACGCCACGTGCACGACGGACGGGCTCAGGGAGGTGAGTTCCGCGTCGAGGCGGGCCGCGATGCCCTCGCCGCCCAGCACCTCGACGGTGCGGGCCGCGGGGCCGTGCGCCTCGGTGACGAAGACCGCGCGCCAGCCGTCGGCGAGCCAGCCCTTGGTGTCGGCGAGCGCCTTGGCGGTGTCGCCGCGGTAGGTCTCGGGCGCGTGCATGCCGAGCTTGAGGGTGTCCGCCTCCAGTTCGAGATCGGCCGCGAACGGCGACACCGACCACCACATCATGTCCAGCTCGCGCGCGCGGTCACGGACGTCGGCGATGGACCACAGGGAGGCCGCGCCGACGTCGATGGGCGCCTCGCCGCCGCCCGCGGTGGCCGCCCAGGACGCCTGGAGGAACTCCTGCGAGGTGGCCACGAGGTCGGACGCGCGCGTGCGGACCCGCTCCGGATCGCACACGACGGCCATGGCGCCCTTGGGCAGGACGTCGATCAGGAGCTCCATGTCGTCGACGAGGACGGGCGCCAGGGACTCCATGCCCTCGACGGCGATCCCCTCGGCGATCCTGCCGAGCAGTTCACCGAGCTCCGGGTGCTGCTCGGCGAGGGCACGCGCGCGTGCGCGTACGTCGTCCGTCAGGAGCAGTTCGCGGCAGGGCGGAGCCCACAGGCCGTGGTCGGCGACCTCGAGGGAGCGCTGGTCGGCGACCTTGAAGTAGCGGATCTCCTCGACGTCGTCGCCCCAGAACTCGACGCGCAGGGGGTGTTCCTCGGTGGGCGGGAAGACGTCGAGGATGCCTCCTCGTACGGCGAACTCGCCGCGCTTCTCGACGAGCTCCACGCGCGCGTACGCGGCGGCGGCCAGGGCCTCCACGATCGCGTTCAGGTCGGCGGTCTGGCCGGTGCGCAGGGCCACCGGTTCCAGGTCGCCGAGGCCCTTGACCTGCGGCTGGAGCACGGATCGTACGGGTGCGACGACCACGGAGACCGGGCCGGTCTCGGGGTCGTCGGGGCGGGGGTGGGACAGGCGCCGCAGGACGGCCAGGCGGCGGCCGACGGTGTCGGAGCGGGGGCTGAGACGCTCGTGCGGGAGGGTCTCCCAGGACGGGTACTCCACGACTCCCTCCGGGGGGAGCAGGGAGCGCAGGGCCGCGGCGAGGTCCTCCGCCTCGCGGCCCGTGGCCGTCACCGCGAGCACCGGCCGGCCGGCCTCACGCGCGAGCGCGGCGATCGCGAAGGGGCGGGCCGCCGGGGGGCCGACCAGGTCGACGTGCATGCGGTTGCCGTCCTGGGCCGCCGTGATCGCTTCCGCGAGGGCGGGGTCCTTGACGACGGCGTCGAGCAGACCGTGCAGGCTCATTCGGGGCGGCTTTCGTCCGGGGGGTTTTCGGGGGTGGGCAACGCGAAGGGCCCGACACAACGAAGGGCCGGGGGGTCTCCAGCCTACGACGGCGTCGGCCCGACCGTCGGAGCCTGTGGACAACCCCGCCGCACCCCCGAGTGCCCTGTGGACAGCGACGCACCCCTGGCCGCCCCCCCCCTGTGGACGGCCACGCACGCGCGAGCCGCTTCCCGTCGCCCCCCCGGGTACGACGCCCCCAGCTCGCCCCCCTGAGGACGGCCACGAACCCCCGAGCCGCTTCCCACCGACGGCCGCCACAGCCACTTCCCATCGACGGCCGCCCCCCGACAAGGAAGCCGACCGCCAATCAGACAACCGACCCCGACGGCTAAGCCAACCGCCCAACCCGACCGCCGACCCAACGGCGAAGCCGACCGCCAACCCGACGGCCGACCTCGACAACGAAACCGACCGCCGATCCAACAGCCGGCCCAGCAGCGAAGCCGCCCGCCGACCCCGCACCGCAGCCGACCGCCAACCCGATGGCCGGCCGACCCGCCAGCGAAAAGCCCGGCACCGAGAAGCCCCCCGTGGCTTCTCGGTGCCGGGCCCGCCCCCGTCCCCGGGAGGGTTGTCCCCAGAAGGACTACTCGGTCGCGATCGCGTTCAGGACGTTCATCCGGCCCGCCCGGAACGCCGGGATGAGGGCGGCGAACAGGCCCACGAAGGCCGAGCCGATGAAGACCGCGATGATCGTCGGCCAGGGGATCTCCAGGACCTTCAGGCCCTGAAGGGCGAGGAGCTTCTGGGCGGTCGCGCCCCAGCCCATGCCCAGTCCCAGCCCGAGCAGTGCGCCGAAGAGGGCGATCACCACGGACTCCATGCGGATCATCCGACGCAGCTGGCGCCGCGAGAGGCCGATCGCCCGCATGAGGCCGATCTCCCGGGTCCGCTCGACCACCGAGAGCGCCAGGGTGTTCACGACACCCAGGATCGCGACGATGATCGCGAGGGCCAGCAGGCCGTAGATCATGTTCAGGAGCTGGCCGATCTGGTCCTTGAGGGCTTCCTTGTAGTCGGTCTGGTCGCGCACGGTGTACTGCGGGTAGTCGTGCAGCGCCGACTTGAGGGACTTGTACGCGGCGTCCGTCTGGCCTTCCTTGGCCGAGGCGAAGACGAGCTGGTCGAGGGGCATCTTGTCGGCCGGCACGTACTTGGCGAGCGTGGCGGTGGAGATGTACTTCGAGCCCGCGTCGATGAGGCCGTCGCTGCTCGTGATGGCCCGTACGGTCAGGTCGGCGGTGGCGCCGTCCTTGAAGGCGACCTTGATCTTCGACCCTAGGTGGATGCCGTGCGCCTTGGCGAACTGGTCGTGCACGGACATCGAGTCGGGCCTGTAGGCGTCGGCGAGCTTTCCGGCGACCGTCTTGGTCTGCAGGTCGGTCGCGTACGTCGGGTCGGCCGCCGTGATGTCGGTGTCCTTGAGCGTCTTGCCGTCGGGGGTCGTGTAGTCGGCCTCCGTGATCTTGTACTCGGTGACCCGCTCAAGACCCGGCGTGTCCTTGACGGCCTTCACGGCCGCCGGGGTGACGAGCTGCCCGCTGTCGGACTGGATGATGAAGTCCGTGCCGACCGTCTTGTCGAGCTGGTCCGTGGCCGAGGCGACCATGGAGGAGCCGACGACCGACAGACAGGCGACCAGGGCGAGGCCGATCATCAGGGCGGCGCCCGTGGCTCCGGTGCGGCGCGGGTTGCGCAGGGCGTTGCGCTCGGCCATGCGGCCGACGGGACCGAACATCCTGAGGACGACGGCGCCCAGGACGCGCACCACGACACCGGCGAGGAGCGGGCCGATCACGACGAAGCCGATCAGGGAGAGCACCACGCCGAGGCCGAGCCACGAGGAGCCCTCCTTGGCCTTGTCCGCCTCGGCGGCGAGGTAGAGCGCGTAGGCGCCGCCGCCGGTCAGGAGCGTGCCCACCAGGGCCCGTACGCGGCCCGCCTTGGCGTCGGCGGGGGCGCCGGCGTCCCGCAGGGCGGCCATCGGGGAGACCTTGCCCGCGCGGCGGGCCGGCAGCCAGGCGGCCAGGACGGTGACGACCACACCGAGGACGAGACCGACGACCGGGGTGGTCCAGGCGATCGTGAGGTCGCTGGTCGACAGGTTCATGCCCATGGAGCCCATGAGCTTCATCAGCCCGATCGCGAGGCCGACGCCCGCGCCGACCCCGAGCACCGACCCGAACACGCCCAGCAGGAGCGCCTCGGCCAGCACGGAGCGGTTGACCTGCTTGCGCGAGGACCCGATCGCCCGCATCAGGCCGATCTCCCGGGTGCGCTGCGCGACGAGCATGGAGAAGGTGTTGATGATCAGGAAGATGCCGACGAGGAAGGCGATCCCGGCGAAGCCGAGCATCGCGTACTTCATGACGTTCATGAAGCCCTCGACGTCCTTCTGGTTGGCGTCGGCGGTCTCCTTGGCCGTCTGCACCTTGTAGGTGCCGCCGAGCTCGGCGGCGACGTTCTTCTTCAGCTGCGCGTCGGTGACCCCGGCCGCGGCCGTGACATTGACGTTCGTGAACACGTTCGACTCGCCGACGAGCGTCTGCTGGGCGGTCTTCGTGTCCAGGTAGAAGATCGCGGCACCGGGGTTGGTGACCTCGAACTCGGCGACGCCGGAGATCTTCGCCTTGTGCGTGCCGACCGCGCTGATGACGCCGATCTCGTCACCGAGCTTGAGGTGGTGCTTGTCGACGGTGTCCTTGTCGACCATGACCTGGTCGGAGTTCTTGGGGGCCGCACCGGAGGTGATCTTCATGGTGCGGGCGTCGTTGCCGTTCCAGCTGCCGACGATGGTCGGGCCGCCGCCGGACGGCGAGAGGCTGTCCTTGTCGGCGTCCACGACGGTCACCGAGGTCGAGAAGACGGTTCCCTCCGCCGTCTTCACGCCCTGTGCCTCGCGGACCTTGCCGAGCACGGAGGCCGGCATGACCGGCGGCTTTCCGTTGCCGGAGGTCGTCTCGCCGCTGTCGGAGGCGCCCTTGGCGCTCACCGTCACGTCCGAGGAGGTGGCCGCGAAGAGCTTGTCGAAGGTGGTGTTCATCGTGTCGGTGAACACCAGCGTCCCGCAGACGAAGGCGACCGACAGCAGGACCGCGACGGCCGACAGGGCCATGCGTCCCTTGTGCGCGAAGAAGTTGCGCATGGAGGTTTTCATGACGGTCATGACGTGCGCCCCCGGGCGTCGAAGTCCTTCATGCGGTCCAGGACGGCCTCCGCGGTCGGCTTGTGCATTTCGTCGACGATCCGGCCGTCGGCGAGGTACAGCACGCGGTCCGCGTACGAGGCGGCGACCGGGTCGTGCGTGACCATCACGATGGTCTGGCCGAGCTCGTCGACGGAGCGGCGCAGGAAGCCCAGCACCTCGGCACCCGCGCGCGAGTCGAGGTTTCCGGTCGGCTCGTCACCGAAGATGATCTCGGGGCGCGCGGCCAGGGCGCGGGCCACGGCGACACGCTGCTGCTGTCCGCCGGAGAGCTGGGTGGGACGGTGCCTGAGCCGGTCGGAAAGTCCAACGGTGTCCACCACGCGTGCGAGCCACTGCTTGTCCGGCTTGCGTCCGGCGATGTCCATGGGCAGCGTGATGTTCTCGAGCGCGTTGAGCGTCGGGAGCAGGTTGAAGGCCTGGAAGATGAATCCGACCCGGTCCCGGCGCAGCTGCGTGAGCTTCTTGTCCTTCAGGCCGGTGATCTCGGTGTCGTCCAGGTAGATCTGACCGCTCGTCACGGTGTCGAGTCCGGCGAGGCAGTGCATGAGGGTGGACTTGCCGGACCCCGAGGGGCCCATGATCGCGGTGAACTGTCCGCGGGCGATGTCCACGTCCACATGGTCGAGGGCGACGACACGGGTCTCGCCGGACCCGTACGCCTTGACGACCTGCCGCGCCCGCGCGGCAACGGCCGTACGCCCTCCAGTGCCCCCGTGCCTGGTGATGGTTACAGCCGATGTCACGGTATGTCTCCTATATCGGTCAGTCAGTAAGCCGCCGGAACCGCCCGGCGTTCGGTAGGTGCTGGTGCGTGTGCTCGGTACGGCGTTCAGTCTGGTGCCGCGGGACGGTCCGGCGCGCTGGTGCTCAGCACCCTCTTCTACGGGGGAAAACCCCACCCCCGTCGATCCGGCCGCCCCTCCCCCACCGCTCCCCAGCGGCGTAAAGCCAGGTTAAGGACGTCCCCTGGCCCTCCTCGTCCTCCGGCGGTACGAACCCGCCCCCAGCCGTAGTACGGAGGTACCCCTAGGGGCAGTCCACCGACAGGTGGAGTCGATCTAGGGGGCGGCTCCACCCTCCGCCCCGGCGAGACTGCACCCTGCCGCCGCGTGAGGGGCAAGTGGGAGAGTGGTCGCCGGCAGATAGATGCAGGGGGAAGGAATCCGCGTGGACGACACGAAGCCGTCGATACGGGAGACCGCGGCGCACGTCTCCACGAACCGGCGCGGGGCCGTCGTGGCGGCCCTGATGCTCGCGATGGCGCTCACGGCCCTGGACGCCACCATCGTCTCCACGGCGGTCCCGCAGATCGTCGGCGACCTGGGCGGCTTCTCGGTCTTCTCCTGGCTGTTCTCCGGCTATCTGCTGGCCGTGACGGTGACGCTGCCGGTGTACGGCAAGCTGTCCGACACCTTCGGGCGCAAGCCGGTGCTGATCGCGGGCTCGGCGGTGTTCCTGCTCGGCTCGCTGCTGTGCGCGGTGGCGTGGAACATGGGCGCGCTGATCGCGTTCCGGATCGTGCAGGGCCTGGGCGGCGGGGCCCTCCAGGGCACGGTCCAGACGCTCGCCGCCGACCTGTACCCGCTGGAGGAACGGCCGAAGATCCAGGCCAAGCTGTCGACGGTGTGGGCGGTGGCGGCGGTCGCCGGGCCGGGAATCGGCGGAGTGCTCGCCGCCTACGCCGACTGGCGGTGGATCTTCCTGATCAACCTGCCGATCGGCGCGGTGGCGCTGTGGCTGATCACCCGGTACCTGCGGGAGCCGGTCCGGGAAGCACGCTCCACGCGTGCGCGTGTCGACTGGGCGGGCGCGCTCGCGGTGTTCGCCTGCGGGGGCGTACTGCTGACGGCGCTGGTGCAGGGCGGGGTGGCGTGGCCGTGGCTGTCGGGACCGTCACTGGGCCTGTTCGGCACGGGACTCGCCCTGGTGGCCGCCGTGGTCCTGATCGAGCGCCGGGCGGCCGAGCCGATCATCCCCGGCTGGGTCTGGCGCCGCCGCACGATCGCCGCGGTGAACCTGGCCCTCGGCGCCCTGGGCCTCCTCATGGTGGCCCCTACGGTCTTCCTGCCGACGTACGCCCAGTCGGTGCTCGGTCTCGCCCCGGTCGCCGCCGGATTCGTGCTGTCGGTATGGACGTTGAGCTGGCCGGTGTCGGCGGCGCTGAGCCAGCACGTCTACCGGCGCATCGGCTTCCGCAACACGGCGATGCTGGGCAGCGCAACGGCGGCCCTGATCCTGTTCGCGTTCCCCTTCCTCCCCTACCCGGGCGCGGCCTGGCAGCCCGCCCTGCTGATGCTGCTCCTGGGCGCCGCGCTGGGCCTGTTCCAACTCCCCCTGATCGTCGGGGTCCAGTCGACGGTCGGCTGGGCGGAACGCGGTACGACGACGGCCTCCGTCCTCTTCTGCCGCCAGACCGGCCAGACGGTGGGCGCGGCGGTCTTCGGCGCGGTCGCCAACGGTGTCCTGGCGAGTCGCCTGGGCGGCGCGAGCGACCTCGACTCCGTCACGCGCGCGTTGGACGCCGGTACGGCCCCGGAGACGACCCGCGCGGCCATCGCGGACGCGGTGCACGCGGTGTACGTGGGGGCGGGGTGCGCGGCGGCCCTGGCGTTCGGGGTGCTGCTGGTGCTGGCACCGCGGCGCTTCCCGGTCCTCAAGGAGCCGGTCCCCAAGGAGCCGGTCCCCAAGGAGCCGTGACCACCCCCGCTGCCCCGGACGACCCCGCCCGGTCCCGCCGACCCCGCCCGACTCCCCCCCTCCCGCCCCCGCCCGGTCCAGGCGCGCCTACTCCGTCGCCGCCTTGCCCGTGAGCGCCGTCAGACTGCTGCGCACGTGGCCCATCTCGGCCTGGACCTCGTCCCAGCGCGCGCCGTGCTCGCGCAGCACCCGTTCGGTCTCCTGGGCGATCCGCTCCTCCTCGGCCCGCGCCTGCGCGATGATCTCCGCCGCACGCACGCGTGCGTCGTCCTCGCGCTGCACCGCCGACGCCTCCGCCTCCGCGAACTCCCGCTCCGCCTCCGCCAGTGCCGCCTCCGCCCGCGCCACCCGTTCGGCGTCCCGCGCGTCCGCCTCGGCCGCCCGCTTCTCCCAGGCCCGCTGCACCTCGGCCAGCCGCTCCGCGTGCTCCTTGGCCTGCTCGGCGAGCATCGCGGTGGTGCGCTGCCGTACTTCGCGCAACGCGGCGAGCGCCTTCCCGCGCCCCGCTTTCACCTCACGCCGGGCGGCGACCCGGATCTCGTCGGCCTCGGCGCGCGCGGTGAGCAGCCGCTGACGGGCGCGCTCCTCGGCCTCGGCGCGCACGCTGTCGGCGCGCGCCTGCGCGGCATCCCGTACGCCGTCGGCGTCCGCCTGCGCCTCGTCCTCAAGGCGCCGCGCCTCCTGGCGCGCCCGCTCCCTGACGGCCGCGGCCTCCTCCTGCGCCATCTCGAAGAGTCTCCGGGCACCCTCGCCGAGGGCCTCGTACGCCTGCGGGGCTAGCTCTGCCACGACCTCCCGCAGCCGCACCACCTCGGCCTCCATCTCCCTGGCGAGCACGGTGAGCCGGGCGGCCCGTTCCCAGGCGGCGTCCCGGTCCCAGGACAGGACGGCGGCGTACGCGTCGACCTGGTCGGGGCGGTAGCCGCGCCCCCGTACGGCCACGAACCCCGGGGGTGACACCGGTGCGCTGCTCATCCTGCAACCCCTCTCCGCAACGACACAAACGAACGCGAAATGATGATTTCGCGCACATCTTGATGTATCGGACGGAAATGTTCATAACGCGACACTCCGCGCGCGGGCCGCAAGAGCGTGCACAAAAGGGAGGGCCGGACCCGGTCTCACAACCGGGTCCGGCCCTCCACGCGCGCGTGGCTCAGCGTCGGCGGGACGTCACAGCAGCCCGTCCCACATCTGCTCCAGCAGCACCGACCACCAGCTCTCCGGCGAACTCAGCGCCGCCGGGTCGAGCGAGGCGAGCTGGGCCTGGAAGTCGACGGTCCAGCGGCCCGCCTGCTCCTGGTTCAGGCCGAAGCGAAGCCGCCACATCCGGCCCAGCAGGGCCAGACAGCGCTGGAACTCGGGCAGGCCCGTGTTCACGAACTGCGGCGGTACGGGCGCACCGCCCGGGCCCGCCTCCACAGGTACGGCGACGATGTTCGCCGTGCCGTACTGCACACAGATCGCCTTGCCGAAGTCGCTGCCCATGACGAGGTACGAGCCCGCGTCGGCGGCCGGCTGCACTCCGCGCTCGGCCGCCAGCTCGGCCAGCGTCGGCACCGGGCGCCCCGGCTGGGCCTGCGCCCAGAAGAACGGCCCCATGTCCACCGGCAGCCCCGCCACGACCAGCGAGTGCGCGACGACCGGCGGCACGCCCTGGCGGTCCACCGCGACCTGCTCGAACCGGAAGATCCCCGGCCCGAAGGCGCCCGCCAGCTCCTGCGCCACGCCCTCCGGCGGGACCGGCGGCACGGCCTGCACGGGCGGCAACGGCGCGCGCACCGGCGCCGGGCGGGCGGGCCCGTCCGCCACCTGGTGCAACTCGCCCTGGTGCGCCAGCAGTTGCTGCATGCCCTGCTGCCGGCTCGCGTGATCCGTGCCGTACGGCGCGATGCTCGCGATCCGCGCCTGCGGCCACTGCTCCCGGATCATCCGCGCGCAGTACGCGCCCGGCAGCTCGCAGGACTCCAACTCGGTGTGCAGTTCCAGCACTTGATCCGGGGGGACGTTCATGCCGCGCAGCTCGTGGAAGATCTGCCACTCCGGGTGCGGCGTCCCCGGCGCCGACCGCCGGATCAACTGCTGCTCCGACCCGTCCTGCGCCCGGTACCTGAGCACCGCCTGGTAGCCGGGCCCGACGGTGGGCTGCGCCTGCTGGGGGTAGCCGTAGGCGGGGGGCTGGGCGGGCCCGGGGTGTCCGGGGACGGGGTGGGCGGGCGTGGGGTGACCGGGTACGGGGTGCCCCGGCATCGGCTGCCCCGACGCCGGTTGTCCCGGCATCGTCTGTGCCGGGACGGGCACCGGGCCCGGGGGCGGTACGGCACCCGGAGGCGGGGGCGGCATCATGCCGGGCGGCATCGGCTGCGGAGCACCCGGAGCGGCTCCGGGGGCGCCGGGAGAGCCGGGAGCTTGCGGCGGCGGAGGCGGGGGCACACCGGGTCCGCCCATCGGGGGCGCGGACAGCACGGTCTCCGCGTGATGCACGGCCCCCTGCGCGGCCCCCGGAACACCGGGAGGCTGGGGCGCACCGGGCATCCCCGGGGAACTCTGCGGCGGGGCGGCGTTCGGCGCACCGGACGCCTGCGGAGCCCCCGGCGCACCCGGCGGATTCGGGAACTGGGGTGCACCCGGAACGCCGGGCGGCTGCGGAGCCCCCGAAGCGGATCCCGGGGCGCCGGGCGCACCAGGTGCGCCGGGGAACCCCGGTGGCCCAGGCGGAGGCGGCATGCCCGGGGTGCCGTGAGCACCCGGCGCGGCAGCCGGGGGCGGAGGCGGAGTGGGAGCGCCACCGGAACCCGACTGGGCTCCCGGCCCCGCGGTCCCCTCGGCACCCGGCGCCGTCACGAACTGGGTCGGCACATACCCACCCCCCGCAGGCCCGGGCGGCGGAGTCGGACCGCTCCCCGGCCGCCCACCAGGCACCCCGGGCACCCCCGGCGGAGGCGGCGGAGCCGAACTCCCGCCCTGCGCCCCGCGCGACGGAGGCGCCAGCTTGCTGGTGGCGACATCGGCGATGTCCCCGGCACTCGGCGCAGGCGCCGGCCCGGAACCGACGGCCCCAGAAGCCCCCGGCACCGGAGGCACCCCCGGCCCACTCGCGGACTCCTGCGGATACCCGTACGACGACCCCCCGACCGGAGACCCACCAGGCGGCGTGGTTCCCGGCGCCCCCGGCACCGAGCCCCCGCCCCGCGGCCCCGAAATCCGGGCAGTCCTGGAGTCCGACACATCCGACACGTCCGGCACATCCAACACATCCGAGGCATCGGTGACGTCCGAAACGTCAGAGGCGTCCTGGACCTCCGAGACGTCCTGAACCTCCGCGATCTCCGACGCATCCGAAACCGACGCCGCCTCCGCACCACTCACCGGCACCGGCACCGGCACCGGCACCGGCGGCGACGAGAACACCGTCTCCGGCAACGCCACGGAAAGGTCCTCACCCCCATTGGTGTCCGTCCCGGTCCAGGGCCGAGCCTCCGAAGCCCCAGAGCCCCCGGCACGGGAACCGCCACCGGCGTCGGACCCGGCCCCGGCGTCAGCCCCCGCCCCTCCGATCCCCAACTTGTCCGCCGCGTCCTGCAACCACTCCGGCGGCGTCAGAAGGAACGACGTCTGATTCAGATCGACCCGGGACGCGGCGGACGCACCCCCCGCCGCGGACTCCCCGCCCCCGTCCTCCCGCCCGTACTCCTCCTCGTAGCGGCGGATCACCTCGCCCACCGGCAACGAGGGCCACAGCGTGGCCTCCCCGCTGTCCCGGGCGATCACCAACCGCTGGGCACCTCCGTCCGAACGCGGCCCCTCCGCACGATCCTCGGCCCACACCACGAACCCGAGGCCGAACTCCCGCACCCGCACCTCACGATGCTGGTACGAGGGCACATCCCCGTTGATCCACTCTTCCGCGCGCTCCTGCGCCTGCGCGAACGTCACCATCGCTGAAGCTCACTCCCCCGACACGGAAGAAGACACGGGAACGGACCGGGCGAACCCGCCGTCCACCATCAGGTTCGCCACCGTCTCCAACTCCGGCGGATTACCGGCCAGTCGGGACAGGAACACGTCGAAGTCCGCACCGCAGGGCAGCAGAAGGCGCTCCACGCGCTCGGCGGGCCGCATCGAAGGGTCGACGTCGCGCGCGTCGTCGTAGGCGCAGAACCAGACCGATCCGATTCCCTCGCCCTTCACCTTCACGGCCAGCAGACCGCCCTGGACGAAGCCGACGCCCAAGTAGTCCTTCGTCAGGTGGTCACGCAGGCACTTGTTGACGTACACGAGGTCGTTGACGGCCGCCTCGTCGCGCACCGTGAAGAACGGCTGGTCGACCAGGAGCCCCAACTCCGCGTCCAGCGCGGCCCCCACCGGCGCCGACCCGCCCGCCGCCTTCAGGAAGGACCGGTACGCGCCCGGCAACCGGTACCCGAGATCCTCCTCGACCCCCTGCACCTGCGACTCCGTCACCGCCAGCGACGACTTCGGCAGCCCGAAGTGCGCCGGACGCGTCTCCTGCAACGGCCGCGTCCCCCGCTTGTTCTGGTCGACACGTGTCGTCGCGATGCCGCCGTGGTGCCGCAGCAGCGCCTTCACCTCGACCGGGATCAGTTCCAGCCGCCGCGAGCCCACCACGTGGTGCCACGTCCAGCCGTGCGGCGTCGCCACCGCCGGCACCGTGTCCCACAGTTCGTGACCGGTGGCCGCGAGCGCCGCGTTCGCCGACACGTAGTCCGTCAGCCGCAGTTCGTCGACCCCGAAGCCCTCGGGGGGCTCGGCGATCTCGGCGGCGGCACGCGCGTAGGGCGAGAAGTCGGGGTAGCCACGCTCGTCCACCCGCACCCCTCTGGGATGACGCGCGGCCCGGACCGGATCCGGAAAATGCACGACCTGCCCGGCGTAGGCCGCGTTCGGCGGCGCGGCTTGTTGCCCGAGCCGACCTGTCGTCATGGCGAAAGCCCCCTGCGGCGCTCTGGTACGGCCCGCGGCGACCCCCTTGGGCAAAGCGGGGCCGCCACGCGCCGTATCGACTGTCTCGTCCGTCTCCACGCGTCAACCGCGCGCATCGCGGCGACCACTTGGATCGCGGTGCCGACAGCCTATGCGGTACGACGACACCGGTCACCGGGCACCGGCCAGGCCCCCTCCGGTTCCGTGACCAGCCGTCACCCCACCGTGACGGACCGCCCGAACCCGGGCGTGTCGCGCCGCCCCAGCTTCCGCACCAGCCACGCCATTTGGCAGTCTGTGACCTCCGGGGGGATGCTCGGGAGGGGATGACGATCATGAACACGACGCAGACGGGACCGCACACAGGACCGCACACGGGCATGACGACCGGCACGAACGGCAGCCCGCACGCCGCCTTCAACGGCGATCCCCGCATCGGCTGGAGCAGCGCCGACAGACCCCACGCGCCCACCCTCCGCCACCGTCGCGACGGCATACTGCCCACGGTCGCCGCCGCCCTGTCCGTACGCGGCGCCACCCTCACCTCCACCGCCGCCCGCGGCGACCAGGCCCCGCCGCTGCACCCGCTCGTCCAGGACTTCCTCGACACCCTCGGCAGCGACCGGCGCGACCGTTTCACCGGCCGCTGCGCCGAGACCATGCTCATATCGCGGCACATCACCGCCGCGGACGCCGCCCGCAGCAAGCGCGCCGCCCGCAAGCCGATGACCAACGGCGAGGCCCGCCGCGCCCTCAAGCAGGCCAAACTCACCGCCCGCCGCATCCGCGAGGACGGTGACCCACTGCACGGCAGCTTCGCCGCCCCCTGCCGGGCCTGCACCGCCCTCAGCGCCCACTTCGGCGTACGCATCGTCGACCCCACGGCGAACGGCGGCTGACACCCCCCACCCGCACGACCCGCACGACGGCGCCTCCACGCACCCCGGCGCCCCTCCATGACCTCGACGAACGCGAAGGGCAGATGCACCCCGACCGCACCGGCACCACCCGCTTCCCCGTCCCCGTCGACGCCGTTCTGCGCGCCGCCGGCTGGCAGCCCGGACGCTGGGACATAAAGCAGGCCGAGATCTGGGCCGACGCCCTGCGTGACCACACCTCACCCGCCGGACACCGGCACGCCGTGTTCCCGGCCGCCGTCGAGGCCTGGGCCGAGTTCGGCGGACTGCACCTGACCCCCACCGGCCCCGGCCGCCAGGTCGCCCCCGCCCGCCTCCACCTGGACCCCCTGCACGGCCTCCACATGGCCCGCACCCTCGCCGACCTCGGCCGCGCCCTCGACACCGAGGTCTGCCCGCTCGGCGCCGAGACCGACACCCAGGCACTGCTCGCCATCGACACCGAGGGCCGTGTCTACGCCCTCGACCACACCGGCGACTGGTATCTCGGCCCCGACATCGACCAGGCCCTGGCCGGCCTGGTCTCCGGCATCGAACCGACCCGCCTCACCGCGGGCTGAGAACCGCTCTCAGCCGGTCCCAGCCGTTCTCAAGCCGCCGGAATCACCGCCGACACCCGGAAGCCCCCCGCCTCCGTCGGCCCCGACACGAACACCCCGCCCAGCGCGGAGACACGTTCCTTCATCCCCACCAGACCGTTGCCCCCCGAGGGCAACCGGGCCGAGGCAAGGGACGGCACCTCCGGCGGCGGTTCGTTCTCCACCTGCATCGCGATCTCGGACACCCGGTGCGCCAGCCGCACGTGCGTCTTCGCGCCCGCCGCGTGCTTGTGGACGTTCGTCAACGCCTCCTGCACCACCCGAAACGCCGTCTGCTCGATCTGCGCGGCATACGACCTCGCGTCGCCCTCCACGGACAGGTCCACGGCCATGCCCGCCGCGGCCGACTGCCCGATCAGCGTCTCCAGATCGTCCAGGCAGGGCCCGTCGCTCTCCTCCACGACGCGCGAGACCGCCGCGGCCGCCGCCACCCCCACCGCGACGAGCGGATCCGCCGACCGCGCCTGCCGCCCGGACCCGTCCCCGCTGCGCAGCACCCCGAGCATCTCCCGCAGCTCGGTGAGCGCCTGCCGCCCCATGTCCCCGACCAGGGCCGCGTTCTTCACGGCCTTCTCGGGATCCTTGCGGGCCACCGCCTGCAGGGCGGCCGCGTGCACGACCATCAGGCTCACCCGGTGCGCGACGACGTCGTGCATCTCGCGGGCGATCCGGGTCCGCTCCTCGCCCCGCGCCCACTCCGCCCGCTCCTCGGCCCGCTCGGCGAGCAACTGGAGCTCCCGCTCGAGGTCGTCGGCCCGCTCCCGCAGGCTCTCCATGAGCCGACGCCGGGCCCCCACGTACAGCCCGAGCAGCAGGGGCGGCGCGGTCATCCCGATCGCGGTCGTGATCGACGCGAAGGGTACGAACCAGTCCCCCAGGTCCAGCTCGCCGTGCGCCATGTCCTGGCGGACCCGTACGAACATCACGATCAGCATCCCGACGAGGGACATCCCCGCCAGTGAGCCGATGATCCGGCGCGGCAGCTCGGACGCGGCGAGCGTGTACAGGCCGACGATGCCCATCAGATAGCCCATCTGGGCGGGCGTGATGGCGATGCTCACGAGCACGACGGCGATCGGCCACTTGCGCCGGACGACCAGCACCGATCCGGCCAGCACCCCGAACACGATCCCCGCGGCCGTCGGGATCCCCGCGTCCTCAGCGAACCGGACCCCCTCGAACGCGCACTCCACCGCGGACGCGGAAGCCAGTCCCGCGTCCAGTACCGCACTGCGCCACCGTGCCCACCACCACGGCCCCTTCTGTGCCGCGGTGGTGTCTTCCCCCGTCGTGGTCATGCCTCCAGCCTACGGTCGCCGCCCGCAGGTTTTCCGGCGCATTTCGACGACTGGCCTACACCACATTGAGTGACCACTCGATCACGAAACCCCCCGATATCCCTCGAACTGCTGAATCGCTCACCGTTCGAGGCCGGAAGATCGGATTCCACCCGGACGGTATGCCCATGGCACATTCGACACACAAATACGCGGACTTCGAAGAACTGCGCGAACAGGCCGTCGCGTTGCGCCGGGCAGGCCTCAGTCGACGTCAGATCCGCGATCGGCTGCACGTCGACAACAACGACATCCTCAACCGGCTCCTGGAGGGCGAGCCTCCTCCGGAATGGACGAAGCGCCCGAACGCGAAGGACGACCTGCGAGAGCGGGCCCGAGAACTTCGCCTCCAGGGCTGCACGTACGACCAGATCCAGGTCGAGCTGGGGTGCTCGAAGAGTTCGATCTCGCTGTGGGTACGGGATCTCCCGAAGCCGGAGCGGCGCGACCCTGGCGAGCAGGCTCGGCTGGCCTGCCGCAAGAGGTGGGAGCACGAGCTGGCGGTGCGGGACGAGGAGCGGAAGCGAACCAAAGCAGCCGCGGCGGAGGCGATCGGAAAGCTGTCCGACCGCGAGCTCTTCCTGCTCGGCGTCGGCCTGTACTGGGCCGAGGGGGGCAAGGACAAGCCGTACGACCGACGAGAGAACGTCGCCTTCGTCAACAGCGACCCCGGCATGATCGAGGTCTTCCTGGCCTGGCTCGACCTCCTGCAAGTGGAGCGGGGGCGCCTCCGGTTCACCGTGATGATTCACGAGACCGCAGACGTCGCCCGCGCCGAACAGTACTGGGCCGACCTGGTCGGAGCCGACCGCTCCGCCTTCAACAAAACGACCATCAAGAAGCACAACCCCAAGACGGTCCGCAAGAACATCGGGGACGCGTACCGGGGTTGCCTGGTGATCAAAGTCCTGAGGGGCACCGACTTGTACCGTCGCATCGAGGGCTCCTGGTACGGCATAGTAGTGGCCGTGCGTGAAGCCGGTCAGGAAAATCGGACATAGCGCACAGACCATCCCGGGTCGTCTAAAGGCAGGACAAATGGTTTTGGTCCATTGAATGAGGGTTCGATTCCTTCCCCGGGAGCCCTACTGGAGCGGGCCCTGACAGCACTGTCAGGGCCCGCTCTCATGTCCCCCCGGAAACGCCCCGGTATCCTGCGGATGTCACCCACCCTCTCCACAGCCGAAGGGCATCCCGTGAGCGCCATTCGCCCGGCAGCCGTCGTCGTTCTCGCAGCGGGTGAGGGCACCCGTATGAAGTCGGCCACACCCAAGGTCCTGCACGAGCTGTGCGGCCGCTCCCTCGTGGGTCATGTGCTCGCCGCCGCCCGTGAGTTGGACCCCGAGAACCTCGTCGTGGTCGTGGGGCACGCCCGGGAGCAGGTCACCGCCCACCTCGCCGGCACCGACGCCGACGTACGAACGGCCGTGCAGGCGCAGCAGAACGGCACCGGGCACGCCGTGCGGATGGCGCTGGAGGAGCTCGGCGGCCGTGTCGACGGGACCGTCGTCGTCGTGTGCGGCGACACCCCGCTGCTGACCGGCGAGACCCTCAACGCCCTTGCCGCCACGCACTCCGCGGACGGCAACGCCGTCACCGTGCTGAGCGCCGAGGTGCCGGACGCGACGGGGTACGGGCGGATCGTGCGGGACGAGACCTCCGGTGCCGTGACCGAGATCGTCGAGCACAAGGACGCCTCCGAGACGCAGCGGGCGATCCGGGAGATCAACTCCGGGGTCTTCGCCTTCGACGGGCAGTTGCTCGCGGACGCGCTGGGCAAGGTGCGCACCGACAACTCCCAGGGTGAGGAGTACCTCACCGACGTGCTCGGGATCCTCCGCGAGGCCGGGCACCGCGTCGGCGCCTGTGTCGCGGCCGATCACCGTGAGATCGCCGGGATCAACAACCGTGTGCAGCTCTCCGAGGCGCGTCGGATCCTCAACGACCGGCTGCTGACCGAGGCCATGCTCTCCGGTGTGACCGTCGTCGACCCGGCGACGACCTGGGTCGACGTCACGGTCACCTTCGGTCAGGACGCCGTGGTCCACCCGGGCACGCAGTTGCAGGGTGCGACGCATGTCGGTGAGGGCGCCGAGGTGGGGCCCAACAGCCGTCTGAGGGACACGGTCGTGGGAGCCGGCGCCCGGGTCGACAACACGGTCTCCGACAGCGCCCACGTCGGCGCGGGCGCGAGCGTGGGGCCGTACGCCTATCTGCGGCCCGGCACCCGGTTGGGCGCGAAGGGCAAGATCGGGACGTACGTCGAGACGAAGAACGCCTCCATCGGGGAGGGGACGAAGGTCCCGCATCTCTCCTATGTCGGGGACGCGACGATCGGTGAGTACACGAACATCGGCGCCGCGAGCGTGTTCGTGAACTACGACGGTCAGGACAAGCACCACACCACCGTCGGGTCGCATTGCCGCACGGGTTCGGACAACATGTTTGTGGCGCCTGTCACGGTCGGGGACGGGGCGTACACCGCCGCAGGGTCGGTGATCACGAAGGACGTGCCGCCCGGTTCGCTGGCCGTGGCCCGTGGCCAGCAGCGGAATATCGAGGGCTGGGTGGCCCGGAAGCGTCCGGGGAGCGCGGCGGCGAAGGCCGCCGAGGCGGCTTCCCGGGAGGGCGCGAGCGAGGACTGACCGGAAACAGGTGCGCCGAAGTCGTCGTACCGTGATAAGTGCACACCCGCACCCCACCAGCTAGGACGGCCCGTCGCGCCCAGCGGCGCGGTCTGTCGGCACTTAGCTGTGACACCTCTGAGGAGACAGTGCTGTGACCGGGATCAAGACGACCGGCGAGAAGAAGATGATGTTCTTCTCCGGCCGCGCCCACCCCGAGCTTGCCGAGGAGGTCGCCCAGCAGTTGGGTGTCGGGGTTGTCCCGACCAAGGCCTTCGACTTCGCGAACGGCGAGATCTACGTCCGTTACCAGGAGTCGGCGCGTGGCGCCGACTGCTTCGTGATCCAGAGCCACACGGCTCCGATCAACCAGTGGATCATGGAGCAGCTGATCATGATCGACGCGCTGAAGCGCGCGTCGGCCCGTTCCATCACGGTCATCGTGCCGTTCTACGGTTACGCGCGGCAGGACAAGAAGCACCGTGGCCGTGAGCCGATCTCGGCGCGGCTGATCGCGGACCTGATGAAGACGGCGGGTGCGGACCGCCTGCTGACCGTCGATCTGCACACCGATCAGATCCAGGGCTTCTTCGACGGTCCGGTGGACCACCTGTTCGCGCTGCCGCTGCTGGCGGACTACGTGGGCCGGAAGCTGGACCGGGACAAGCTGACGGTCGTGTCCCCGGACGCGGGCCGGGTGCGGGTCGCGGACCGCTGGTGCGACCGGCTGGGCGCGCCGCTGGCGATCGTGCACAAGCGGCGTGACAAGGACGTGGCGAACCAGGTGACCGTCCACGAGGTCGTGGGTGAGGTCAAGGGCCGGGTGTGCGTCCTGGTGGACGACATGATCGATACGGGTGGCACCATCTGCGCGGCTGCGGACGCGCTGTTCGCGCACGGTGCGGAGGACGTCATCGTGACGGCGACGCACGGTGTGCTGTCCGGTCCGGCGGCGGACCGGCTGAAGAACTCGCGGGTGAGCGAGTTCGTGTTCACGAACACCCTGCCGACGCCGGGTGAGCTGGGCCGGGACCTGGACAAGCTGACGGTTCTGTCGATCGCGCCGACGATCGCAAGCGCGGTGCGTGAGGTGTTCGAGGACGGGTCGGTGACGAGCCTCTTCGACGAGCAGTAAGCGCGCGGGTACGCCGTAAAACGCTTCTGCATGATCGATTTTCCTACGGCCTTCCGCGCCGAGTAGACTGCCCCAGTTGCTCGGCGAGGGAGGCCGTACCGCTTCGCGAGAAGGGGATACGGCGGTCCGTTATCGACGCGCTCTTCGTAGCAGGCCGTTCGTGGCCGGGTGACCACGTCCGTTCTCTTTCTACGAGGAGTGATCCGCATGTCCGAGGTCAAGCTCACCGCCGAGACCCGCAGCGAGTTCGGCAAGGGTGCCGCTCGTCGCATCCGCCGTGACAACAAGGTTCCCGGTGTTCTGTACGGTCACGGTTCCGACCCGCTGCACCTGACCCTCCCGGGCCACGACCTGCTGCTGGCGCTGCGTACGCCGAACGTCCTGATCTCCCTGGACATCGACGGCAAGACCAACGAGCTGGCGATCCCGAAGTCCGTTCAGCGTGACCCGATCAAGGGCTTCCTGGAGCACGTCGACCTTCAGCTGGTCAAGCGCGGCGAGCAGGTCAACGTCGAGATCTACGTCCACACCGAGGGTGACCTGGCCCCGGGTGCCTTCCTGCTGGAGCACGTCCTGAACGCGCTTCCGGTCGAGGCCGAGGCCACGCACATCCCCGAGTCCGTCACCGTCTCCATCGAGGGTCTGTCCGCCGGCGACTCCATTCTCGCCAAGGACATCCCGCTGCCCAAGGGCACCAAGCTGGCTGTCGAGGAGGACACGGTCGTCCTGCAGGTCCTGGCCGCGCAGGCCGAGGAGTCCGCGGGCGAGTCCGCCGAGGGCGACGAGTCCGCGGAGGCCTGACCGGCGGTCCGGCCGTAGCTGTCGTGCCGCCGCTTGCCCGGCGCCCGGCAGTGCGGTAGCGATATACGCTCGCAGCCGCCGCTCCCTGTTCCGGGGGCGGCGGCTGCGGTATGTGCAGAGGAGAGATGGACGTGACCACCCCCGCCAACGCCCCCTGGCTGATCGTCGGCCTCGGGAACCCGGGGCCCGAGTACGCGGGCAATCGGCACAACGTGGGTTTCATGGTGGCCGATCTGCTGGCCGAGCGGGTCGGGGGCCGGTTCAAGCGGGCCGGGAAGGCGCAGGCGCAGGTCGTGGAGGGGCGGATCGGGCCGCCGGGGCCGGCGAACCGGCGGGTGATCCTGGCGAAGCCGATGTCGTACATGAACCTGTCCGGCGGTCCGGTGAACGCGCTCAAGGACTTCTACAAGGTGCCGGTCGCCCACGTCGTGGCGATCCATGACGAGTTGGACATCGACTACGGCGTGCTGCGGCTCAAGCTCGGCGGCGGGGACAACGGTCACAACGGGCTGAAGTCGATGACGAAGGCGTTCGGGGCGGAGTACCACCGGGTGCGGTTCGGGATCGGGCGCCCGCCGGGCCGTATGCAGGTCGCGGACTTCGTGCTGAAGGACTTCTCGTCGAGCGAGCGCAAGGAGCTCGACTACTTCGTGGACCGGGCGGCCGACGCGGTGGAGGCACTGGTGATCGAGGGCCTGGAGCGGGCGCAAAGCACGTACAACTCCTGACTTGTCCGCCGGTCCGACGGGCCCGAGTTGACCCCGCGCAGGACCATGGCCAATGATCCCGGCCATGCCTGCCACAGCCCCCGTCTCCCGCCGGGCCTCGGTCGCCGTGCTGCGGTTCGGACGGCTCGCGGCGATGGGGGCGGTCGTGGTGCTGATCCTCGTCGCGGGGGTGTGGGGGTCCTGGGGCAGCGCGCAGTACGTGATGCTGACCAAGGGGCGGGAGCGCGGCACTATCGAGGTGACCGGGTGCGGCACGGACGTGTGCAGCGGCCCGTACACGCCGTTGTCGCACGGGTCCGTGGCGCGGGACCGGGTCGTCATCGAGAAATCGGTGGCTGTGCGGAGGGGCCGGACCTACTCGGTCGTGGTGAAGCCCGGCAGTGCCGAGGTCGTGCGGTCGGGGCCGGCCGGGGTGCTGTACGCGTGGGTGCCGATGGGCGGGGCGCTGCTGCTCGCGTCGGTGGTCGTGGCGGGCGGGCTGCGCAGGACCCGGCTCGCGTGGGTGCTGACGGGGGCCGGGATCGCCCTGCTGACAGCGGCTTTCGTGACCATCTGACGGCTTTCGCCGTTCTCCGCTTCTGTGGAGGACGCGAGTGTTGCCGGTTCGTGATTGACCAGAGGTCAGTCACACCTGGAAGCTGAGCCGCACCCTCCACATCTTCCCGTTTCACTCTCGAAGATGGACTACTGCCCCATGCGTACCCTCACCCGCTTCGGCGTCCTGTCCGCCGTCGCCTCCGCGGCCTTCCTGGTCGCCCCGGCCGCCCACGCCACCCCTCCGGGTGACAACGGGACCGTGAAGATCCACGACGCCACCACCGGCGAAGAGCTCCGCAAGAACGAGCCGCACGTCTGCACCTTCTACCTCGACGCCTTCGGCTTCGACGCCGCCCAGGAGGTCGACTGGCACATCGAGGCCTGGGCCCCGACGGCCGACGTCAAGGGCGAGACCGTGAAGTCCGGCGAGATCACGCTGGACGCCGAGGGCCACGGCCGGACGGAGGATCTGTCACTGCCCGACGGGCACTACAAGCTGTTCTGGAACTTCGAGGGCGAGAACTCCAAGGCCGCCAAGCACAAGGTGTTCTGGACCGACTGCGAGGAGGAGGAAGGCGGCGGCGGTACGACGGCCACGCCGACGGCGACGCCCTCCGGCACTCCCGGCTCGGGCGAGTCCACCTCCCCGAGCGCCGACCCCAGCGAGTCCGCCGGGACCGGGGCCTCCCCGTCCGCCTCGGCCTCCGCTTCCGCTTCTGCTTCCGCTTCCGCGCAGGGCACCGCCGGTGACCTCGCCGAGACCGGCAACGGCGCTCCCGTCGGCCTGCTCGCGGGCGTGGCCGCGGCGCTGACGGCGGCGGGCGGTTACCTCGTGGTCCGGCGGCGCCGGGCCTGACGCCACAGAAGGAAGCGGTGCCCCCGATGACTCGGGGGCACCGCTTCCTTTTTGTTTCCGTTCGCGAGGGTCAGCCGGTGTTGCGCAGGCCCGCGGCGACGCCGTTGACCGTGAGGAGCAGGGCGCGGGCGAGCAGCGGGTCGGCGGGCTCACCGGCGGCCGCCGCCTCGCGCTGGCGCTTGAGCAGCGTCACCTGGAGGTAGGAGATCGGGTCCAGGTAGGCGTCGCGGATGGCGAAGGTCTGCTTGAGGACCGGGGTGGCGTCGAGGAGTTCGTCCTCGCCCGTGATCTTCAGGACCTCGCGGACGGTGAGTTCGTGTTCGGCCTTGATGGTGTCGAAGACGTGCCGGAGCTCGTCGGGGACGAGGGTGTCGACGTAGTGGGCGGCGATCCGCAGGTCCGTCTTGGCCAGCGTCATCTCGACGTTGGAGATGAAGTTGCGGAAGAAGTGCCACTGCTCGTGCATCTCGTCGAGCACGGTGTCGAGGCCGGCCTCGCGCAGCGCCTTGAGGCCGGAGCCGACGCCGAACCAGCCGGGCACGATCTGCCGGGACTGGGTCCAGCCGAACACCCACGGGATGGCCCGCAGTCCGTCGAGGGAGACGCCCGAGCCGGGGCGGCGGGAGGGCCGTGAGCCCAGGTGCAGGTCGGCGAGCTGGTCCACCGGCGTGGAGGCGAGGAAGTACGTCGGCAGGTCGGGGTCCTCGACCAGGCGGCGGTACGCGGCGTGGGCGGCGTCGGAGACGACGTCCATGGCCGCGTCCCAGCGGGCCAGGGCCTCGTCGGACTGGCGGGGCGCGGTGTGCAGGGCGGACGCCTGGAGGGTGGCGGCGACCGTGAGTTCCAGGTTCTCCCGGGCCAACGAGGGCACGAGGTACTTGTCGGAGATGACCTCGCCCTGCTCGGTGACCTTGATCTCGCCCTCCAGGGTGCCCCAGGGCTGGGCGAGGATGGCGTCGTGGGAGGGGCCGCCGCCGCGGCCGACGGTGCCGCCGCGGCCGTGGAACAGGCGCAGCCGTACGCCGTACCGGTGGGCGACGTCACGCAGCCGCCGCTGGGCGCGGTGGATCTCCCACTGCGAGGTGGTGATGCCGCCGAACTTGGAGGAGTCGGAGTAGCCGAGCATGACCTCCTGCACGTCCCCGCGCAGCGCGACCAGGCGCCGGTACGACGGGTCGGAGAGCATGTCCTCCAGGATGGTGTCGGCGGCCTTGAGCTCGTCGGTGGTCTCCAGGAGCGGCACGATGCCGATCTTCGCCCAGCCGGCGTGCAGGTCGAGCAGGCCGGCCTCGCGGGCCAGCACGGCGGCCGCGAAGACGTCGTCGGCGCCCTGGCACATCGAGATGATGTACGACTCGATGACCTCGGGCCCGAAGACCTCCAGGGCCCGCTTGACCGTCTGGAAGACGCCGAGGGTCTTCTCGCCGGCCGCGTCGACCGGGGCCGGGGTGGGCGCGAGGGGCCTGCGCGAGCGCAGTTCCTTGGCGAGCAGCTTGGCCCGGTACTCGCGGGGCATGTCCGCGTACCGCCAGGACTCCTCGCCGAGCCGGTCGAAGAGCTGGCCGAGGGCGTGGTGGTGGGCGTCGGCGTGCTCGCGGACGTCCATGGTGGCGAGCTGGAGGCCGAAGGCGGACAGGGTGCGGATGGTGCGGTTCATCCGGCCGTCGGCGAAGAGGCCGCCGCGGTGCTCCCTGAGCGAGGTCTGGATCAGGGTCAGGTCGTGCAGCAGTTCGCCGGTGCCGAGGTAGTCGCGGCCGTCTTCGTGCGGGATGCCCTTGGCCAGCCGGGTCTTGGTGTTCTCCAGCTTCTGCCGGATGCAGGTGGCCTTGAGGCGGTACGGCTCCTCGGCGTTGAGGCGCTTGTAGCGGGGGCTGATCTCCGGCAGGCGCTCCAGGTCGGCCTTGAGGGACTCCAGGAGTTCCTCGGTGGCGCCGGTGTAGCGGATGGAGTTCGACAGGAAGCCGCGCAGCTCGTCGATGAGCTCCAGGGCGTCGTTGATGCCGTGCTCGTGCTGGAGGATCAGGATGTCCCAGGTGACCTGGGGCGTGACGTTGGGGTTGCCGTCGCGGTCGCCGCCGATCCAGGTGCCGAAGGTGAGGGGGCGGGTCGCGTCGGGGATTCTGACGCCGACGCGCTCCAGTTCCGCGGTCAGGTCCTCCAGGACGTCGCCGACCGCGCCGGCGTGCAGCTCGTCGAGGTAGTAGATGGCGTTGCGGGCCTCGTCGGCGGGCTCGGGGCGTACCACCCGCAGTTCGTCGGTCTGCCAGACGAGGTCGATGTTCTCGGCCAGACGGGTGTCGTAGCGGCGCCGGTCCGCCTCGATGACCGGGGTCTCCAGGAGGGCCGCGATCCGGCGGAGCTTGTTGAGCACCGAGCGGCGGGCGGCCTCGGTCGGGTGGGCGGTGAAGACCGGGCGGACGTTGAGGTTGGAGACGGTCTGACGCAGGTGCTCGGGGTCGGCGTCCTTGAGGCGGTCGGCCGTGCGGGCGAGGAGACCGCCCTCGGCGGCGCGCCGGGCCCGCAGCTCACGGCCGCGGTGGACCTGCTCGGTGACGTTGGCCAGGTGGAAGTAGGTGGAGAAGGCGCGGACCAGCTTGGCGGCGGTCTCCAGTTCGGTTCCGCGCAGCAGCTCGGCGGCGGCCTCGCCGTCCTCACGGGTGAGGCGGCGCACCTTCTCGACGAGTTCCAGCAGCTCGGGGCCCTCCTGGCGGACGAGGGTCTCGCCCAGGAGGTCGCCCAGCCGGCGGATGTCGGCGCGCAGCTCGGTACTGGTCGACGTGGCGCTCGTGGTCAGGTCGTCGGCACTGCTCACAGGTGCGGCTCCTTGCAGTGTTGAAGCTCGTCCGGGAGGGGAACCCGGAGTGCGGTCCTGCGGCAGCCGCCGCATACGGGCCGGGCATCCGGGAAGAAATCAGAGCGGACCGCGCTGTCCGACCGACTCCAAGGATAGGTGTCCATGCGGACGCGCAGAATGTCGGGCTCCAGCCGCCGGGCGCCGCACTGCCATACTTACGACGCCGTAGGTTACGGAACCGTAGGGTCCGTTGTGACGGACCCCTGGAAGGCTTCCCGTGGCCCGGCACCTGTCTCACATCCTCCGAACCCCACAGGGGACGCCCATGACCACGCGCTCCGATGTGATCGCAGACGCCCCGAAGGCGCCCGACGGCTCGACACCGCCCTCCGCGACGCTCGGCGGTGAGCAGAAACGCTCGCTCGAACAGATCACCCTGCTCCTCTTCATCATCGTTCCGTTCCTCGCCCTGCTCGCGGCGGTGCCGCTGGCCTGGGGATGGGGCGTGAGCTGGCTCGATCTGGGCCTTCTGGTCTTCTTCTACTACCTCGGCTGTCACGGCATCACGATCGGCTTCCACCGCTACTTCACCCACGGCTCCTTCAAGGCCAAACGCCCGCTGAGAATCGCGCTGGCGATCATGGGATCGATGGCGGTCGAGGGGCCGCTGGTGCGGTGGGTGGCCGACCACCGCAGGCACCACAAGTTCTCCGACGCCGAGGGCGACCCCCACTCGCCGTGGCGGTTCGGGGAGACGCTCCCGGCACTGATCAAGGGCCTGTGGTGGGCCCACATCGCCTGGATGTTCGACGAGGAGCAGACCCCGCAGGAGAAGTACGCGCCGGATCTGGTCAAGGACCCGGCGATCCGGGCGATCTCCCGGCAGTTCATCTTCTGGACGATGCTCTCGCTGGCCCTGCCCGCCGTGATCGGCGGTCTGGTGACGATGTCCTGGTGGGGCGCGTTCACCGGCTTCTTCTGGGGGTCCCTGGTCCGCGTCTGCCTCCTCCACCACGTGACCTGGTCCATCAACTCGATCTGCCACGCGGTCGGCAAGCGGCCCTTCAAGTCCCGGGACCGTTCGGGCAACGTGTGGTGGCTGGCCGTGCTGTCCTGCGGTGAGTCCTGGCACAACCTGCACCACGCCGACCCGACGTCGGCGCGGCACGGGGTGATGCGGGGCCAGCTGGACTCCTCGGCGCGGATCATCCGCTGGTTCGAGATGCTGGGCTGGGCGTACGACGTGCGCTGGCCGTCACGCTCGCGTATCGATTCGCGCCGGAACGCGGACGGGGACGGCTCCCGGCGCAAGGAGGAGGCCGCCGAGGCGGCATGATGGACGCCGTGGCGACCGACTCCAGCAGTACCCCGAGCAGCGAAGCCAAGCCGCGGCGTGCCCGGCGCACCCGGATGACGGGGGCCGAGCGCCGCGCGCAGCTTCTGGAGATCGGTCGCACGCTCTTCGCCGCGAAGGGCTTCGAGGCCACGTCGGTGGAGGAGATCGCGGCGAAGGCGGGCGTCTCCAAGCCGGTGGTCTACGAGCACTTCGGCGGCAAGGAGGGCCTGTACGCGGTGGTGGTGGACCGTGAGATGCGGCGGTTGCTGGACATGGTGACGAGTTCCCTGACCGCCGGCCACCCCCGTGAACTGTGCGAACAGGCCGCCTTCGCCCTCCTCGACTACATCGAGGAGCACACGGACGGCTTCCGCATCCTGGTCCGCGACTCCCCGATCCCCCAGTCCACGGGTTCGTTCGCCTCGCTCATCTCGGACATCGCGACGCAGGTGGAGGACATCCTGGGCCGGGAGTTCAAGCGCCGCGGCTTCGACCCGAAGCTCGCCCCCCTCTACGCCCAGGCCCTGGTCGGCATGGTCGCCCTGACCGGCCAGTGGTGGCTGGACGTGCGCCGCCCGAAGAAGGCGGAGGTGGCGGCGCACCTGGTGAACCTCGCGTGGCACGGCCTGGACGGCCTGGAGGCGAAGCCGCGCCTGATAGGACGCCGGAAGAGCTAGGACGCGGAACGTAGTTCAGCCGGCTCCGTGAGATGAGCCGGCATCGGCGCGTACGACGGCCCGTGCACCTCGCTTCGGTGCACGGGCCGTTCGTTTTCGTACGTCAGTGCTTGAAGGTGTCCTTCGTCTTCTCCTTGGCCTGGCGCGCGTCGCCCTTGGACTGCGCCATGCGGCCCTCGGCTTCCATGCGCTCGTTGCCGACCGCGCGACCGACGGCTTCCTTCGCCTTGCCCTTGACCTGTTCCTTCTTGGCCTTGGCCTTCTGGTCTCCTGCCACCGTTCTCACTCCCGGCGATCGGAATTCGCTGTCAGCTCTGCGGGTGACCCGGCCCGCCCCGGTCAAACCAGGAACTCCGCCGGCTTGCGGGCGACGGCGAAGACGCGGCGGAAGGGAAACGGCGTGCCGTGCGGTCCCGGCGGGTACGCCTCGCGCAGGGCCGCACGGTAGGCGGTCAGGAATCTCTCCCTGGCCGGCGGGTCGTCGGCGAGTGCGGCCAGGACCGGCCGCAGACCGGTGCCCTTCACCCAGTCCAGGACCGGGTCCTCGCCCTGGAGCAGGTGCACGTACGTCGTCTCCCACGCGTCCACCTCGCAGCCCAGGTCGGCCAGCGCCGCCAGATAGGCCTCGGGCGTGCGGACGGCGTCGTCGTGGCGCAGGGTCTGCGCGAGGCCCGCCCGCTCGGCGAGGTCGCGCATCAGCCGGTGGCTCGGGGAGTCGAAGTTGCCGGGCACCTGGAAGGCGAAGGTGCCGCCCGGCACCAGTCCCGCCACCCACGCCCCGAACCGCTCCATGTGCCCCGGCACCCACTGAAGCGTGGCGTTGCTGACGATGAGGTCGTACGGCTGTGCGGGCGCCCACGTGCGGACGTCCGCGTGGACGAAGTCGAGCCGGCCGCCGCCGGGCGTGGGGCCGGCGTACTCGACGCGCGCCTTGTCGAGCATCTCGACGGAGTTGTCATAGCCGGTGATCCGGGCCGTGGGCCAGCGTGCGGCGAGCAGTGCCGTCACGTTGCCGGGGCCGCAGCCGAGGTCGGCGATCAGGGGCCGTTCGCCGGGCAGGTCCGGGACGCGGGCGAGGAGGTCGGCGAAAGGGCGGGCGCGGTGGTCGGCGTGGCGGAGGTACTGGGCGGGGTCCCAAGTCGTCATGGCGTTCACTGTTCCCCGCTTTTTATCTTGATGTCAAGAGACTTCACATCAAGAGACTTCATGTCGACACAACCACTACACTGATCGTCATGGAGGACGAGGTCGATCGGCTGGTCGCTGCGTGGCGCCGGGAGCGCCCTGACCTCGACGTGGAACCGCTCGAGGTGCTCAGCCGGGTGAGCAGACTGGCCCGGCACCTGGACCGGGCACGCCGGCTGGCCTTCGCGGAGCACAGCCTGGAGCCATGGGAGTTCGACGTGCTGACCGCGCTCAGGCGCGCGGGGACGCCGTACCAGCTCTCGCCGGGGCAGCTTCTGACGCAGACGCTGGTCACCTCGGGCACCATGACCAACCGTATCGACCGGCTGGCCAAGAAGGGCCTGGTGGAGCGGTTGCCCGACCCGAGCGACCGGCGCGGGGTGCTGGTGCGGCTCACGGAGGACGGCAAGGACCGCGCGGACCAGGCCCTCGCCGGTCTGCTGGAACAGGAGCGCGCGATCCTCGCCGAGCTCTCCCGCGCCCAGCGCGGGGAACTGGCCGGGCTGCTACGCCAGTTGACCGCCCCGTTCGACAACATCCCCGGCTAGGTCGACCGGTCCCACACCCGCGCGCCGCGCGAGAGCGACGGCGGCCAGGGTGGAGTGGACGCCCAGCTTGCCGAGGACGTTCTGCATGTGGGTGCGCACGGTGTGCGGGGAGAGGAACAGTCTCTCCGCGACCGCCTTGCGGCCGAGCCCGGCCACCATGCAGCGCAGCACCTCCCGCTCGCGCGGGGTCAGGGACTCCACCAGCCGCTCGCTCTCGGTGCGGTGCTTGCGGGCGGCGGTGAGCTCCCGCAGCACGCCGGTGAGCAGGGCGGGCGGCAGATGGGTCTCGTCGCGCAGCACCCCCCGGATGACGGTGAGCAGCCGGGACAGCGAGCAGTCCTTGGCGACCCAGCCCGAGGCGCCGGCCTGGAGGGCGAGCGCGGCCCGCCGCGGATCGTCCTTCTCGGCGAGCACGACGATCCGGACCGCCGGTTGTCCCGTACGGACCCCGGCGACCAGCGATATGCCGTCGACCAGACCTTCCTCGCCGCCGTCCGGCACGGACACGGCGGGCCTGATGCCCTGGACGTTGCCGCCCAGGTCGGCGTCGACGAGCAGCACGTCGAAACGGCGGCCCTCGGCGGCCGCGCGCTCCAGACTGCGCAGCGCGGCCGGACCGCTGCCGGCCGCGGAGACCTCCACGTCGGGCTCGGCCGCCAGCGCGGCGGCGAGCGACTCGGCGAAGATGCGATGGTCGTCGACGACCAGGACTCGGATGCGAACCACGAAACCCCCTTCCCCAAGCTCTCGAAGAGCAGGGGATGCCCCATCGTCTTCGGCTGAGGACGACACGGGAGACGACCGCCGCGGGTACGACGCCCGAAGCACGATGGCCGCACGGCCGCCGCCGCGCAAGAACTGCTACCCCCACTTCGGGCGCCGTACCCGACTGTCTCGCCCCCTGATCAGCACCGGCCCCCACCGGTGCTGTTCATCAGGGTACGGCCGGGGGGCAGGAGCGGAAGGTTATTTGCAGAACTGGCTGTCCGGTGCGTTTATGGTGAGCCGCATGTTTCGTCTGGAGACAGAAGTCGACAAAGCCCGGCAGGATCTGCTCCGCAAACGGCTGCGGGACGCCAACACGGCCGCCTCCCCGGTCCTGCGCGCACTGCGCGGAACCCCAGGTGAACGGGAACTTCCGCTCCACGTCTGGGCGTTGGACGACTCCGGCGCGCTCGCGGGCGGACTGGTCGGCCACACCTGGACGAACTGGCTGCACGTGACCTACCTGTGGGTCGACGGACAACACCGCGGGGCGCGCCTGGGTTCGCAGTTGCTCGCACGCGCGGAGCGCCTGGCCCGGCGCGGCCGGGGCTGCACCGCGGCACGCGTGGAGACCTGGGACTTCCAGGCGCCGGAGTTCTACAAGAAGCAGGGGTACGAGGTGGTGTGCGTGATCCCGGACTATCCGCCGGGGATCACGGAGTACACGCTCACCAAGCGGCTCACCGTCTGAAGCGCCACGAGCCCGGCTCGTCCGCCGGTTCCAGGCCCAGCTCCCCGGCGATGCCGGCCGCGCGGCGGTGGGGGACGTCGGGGTAGTGCCCGGGGTGGACCTCGATGACCCCGTGGTCGTCGGCCGAGGCCGTGCGCAGTGCCTCGCGGAGGATGTGTTCCTGCTCCGCCAGCCGGGCCCGCTCCTCCCGTCGACGGGCTACGGACGCGCCCCGGCGGCCCGTTGCCGCGACGACGCCGAGCGCGATCAGCACGAACGCCCCCGCGCCCAGGACGTCTCCGGTCGCGCCTGTGTCGCCCGGGAGGCGGGGGCGCAGGACGCCCGCGGGGTCCGCGAGCACGGTGACGGTCTGCCCGACGGCGAAGCTGCCGGATCCGGCCTGGAGGGCGGGGCCCGGGAGCCTGGTGCCGTCGCGGCGCGCGAGGGCGTAGTCGTAGGTGTCCGCCTCCCGCCCCCGGTCCGGGGCGGGCCAGTCCCGTACGACGGTGGCGGTGATCCGTTCGCCCCGGCGCTCCAGGGTGAGGTCGTCGCGGGCCAGGTCGGCGATGTACACGGCCGCGAGCGAGGCCCCCACCACCAGCAGCGCCGCGGACAGGCCCGTCTCGTCCGCGCACAGCTTGGTGAGCAGGACGGCGAGGAGCACCCCGTGCGCGATCCACAGGGGCACCAGGAGTCCGTAGCCCTGGTGGTCGGCCAGGACGAAGAAGCCGGCGATCGCGGCGAGCGCGTAGCAGCCGATGCCGATCGCCGACAGGATGCGAAGGCGCCCTCGACTCACGCTCCGACGCTACTGGGGCGTATGTCAGGGAGAGGCCCGGCTTTCCCCAAGTTCGGATCAAGCCGGGCAAAACAGCGGTCAGCCGGTCTCAGACCAGGCGCCGCGCCCCTGCCGAGGGCACCGCCTCGAACACCCGCGGAGCGGTGAACTCGGCCGCCGCGAAGGCCTCTTGGACCGCCTTGGTGATGGTCTCGACGTCGGCCGCCTCGGCCAGCACGATCGCCGAGCCGCCGAAGCCGCCGCCGGTCATCCGGGCGCCCAGGGCGCCCGAGGCGAGGGCGGTGTCGACGACCAGGTCCAGTTCCGGGCAGGAGATCCGGAAGTCGTCGCGCAGGGAGGCGTGTCCGGCGACCAGCACCGGGCCGATCGCGCGGGTCTCGCCCGACTCCAGCAGGGCGACGACCTTCTCGACCCGCTCGTCCTCGGTGACGACGTGCCGGACCAGGCGTACGGCCTCCTCGTCGTCGCCGAGCCTCGCGAGGGCCGCGTCGAGCTCGCCGTAGGGGATGTCCCGCAGCGCGTCCACGCCGAGCAGGGCCGCGCCCCGCTCGCAGCCCGCGCGGCGCTTGCCGTACTCGCCCTCGTTGTGGGCGTGCTTGACGCGGGTGTCGACGACCAGCAGGACCATGCCCTCGGCGGCGAGGTCGAAGGGGATCTGCTTCTGGCCGAGGTCCCGGGTGTCGAGGAACAGGGCGTGACCGCTCTCGCAGCAGGCGGACGCGGTCTGGTCCATGATCCCGGTGGGGGCGCCGACGTAGACGTTCTCGGCGCGCTGGCACAGCCGGGCCAGCTGCCAGCGCTGGAGGCCGAGCTCGTACAGGTCGTTCAACGCGAGCGCGACGACGACCTCCAGGGCCGCCGAGGAGGACAGGCCCGCGCCCGCCGGGACCGTCGAGGCGAGGTGGACGTCGGCGCCGGTGACCGGGTGCCCGGCCTCGCGCAGCGCCCAGACGACACCGGCCGGGTAGGCGGTCCAGTCGCGGTCGCTCTCCGGGGCGAGGTCGTCGAGGCGGAGTTCCACGACACCGCCCTCGACGTCCGAGGAGTGCAGGCGCAGCACGCCGTCCTCGCGCCGGGAGACGGCCGCGACCGCGGTGTGCGGCAGCGCGAAGGGCATCACGAAGCCGTCGTTGTAGTCGGTGTGCTCACCGATGAGGTTGACGCGGCCCGGCGCCGACCAGACACCCTCGGGCTCGGTTCCGTAGAGCTCGGTGAAACCGTCCCTGACCTGCTGTGCCGCCACTACTGCTCCCTTGCTGCGCTGATGCTCTGTGCGAACTCCCACGCGTCCGCGACGATCCCCGCGAGATCCGCGCGGGACGGGTTCCAGCCCAGCTTCTCGCGGGCGGTGGCGGCGGAGGCGACCAGGGTGGCCGGGTCGCCGTCCCGGCGGGGGGCCACGACCTCGGGGATCGGGTGGCCGGTCACCTTGCGGACCGTCTCGATGACCTGGCGGACGGAGAAGCCCTCGCCGTTGCCGAGGTTGCAGATGAGGTGCTCGCCCGGCTGGGCGGCCTTCAGCGCGAGGAGGTGGGCCTCGGCCAGGTCGGCGACGTGGATGTAGTCGCGGACGCAGGTGCCGTCCGGGGTCGGGTAGTCCTCGCCGAAGACCGAGATCGCCTCGCGCCTGCCCTGGGCGACCTGGAGGACCAGCGGGATGAGGTGCGACTCCGGGTCGTGCCGCTCGCCCTGACTGCCGTAGGCGCCGGCGACGTTGAAGTAGCGCAGGGAGACGGCACCCAGGCCGTGCGCGTTCGCCTCGCTGGTGATCATGTAGTCGACGGCGAGCTTGGAGGCGCCGTACGGGTTGGTGGGCTTCGTCGGCGCCGACTCGACGATCGGCACCTCCTCGGGCTCCCCGTACGTGGCGGCCGTGGAGGAGAAGACGAGCTTCTTGACGCCGGCCTCGCGCATGGCGCCGAGCAGGGCCATCGTCCCGCCCACGTTGTTGTCCCAGTACTTCTCGGGCTTCACGACCGACTCGCCGACCTGCGAGGACGCGGCGAAGTGGAGCACGCCGTCGAAGGAGGGGTCCAGCCACTTGGCGGCGTCGCGGATGTCGCCCTCGATGAAGGCGGCCCCGGCCGGGACGCCCTCGCGGAAGCCGGTGGAGAGGTTGTCGAGGACGACGACCTCGTGGCCGGCCTCAAGGAGGTGCTGGGCCACGACACCGCCGACGTATCCCGCGCCACCTGTCACCAGGTACTTCATGAACTCGCTACCTCTCGCAGTCGCTGTGCCGCGGCTTCCGGTCGGATGTCGTTGATGAAGACGTTCATGCCCGACTCGGAGCCCGCGAGGAACTTCAGCTTGCCGGACGTGCGACGAATGGTGAAAAGCTCGAGATGCAGCGCGAAGTCGTCGCGGTTGACGCCCTCGAACTCCTCCAACTGCCCGAACGGCGCCTGGTGCCAGGCGGCGATGTACGGCGTCGGAGGCTCACCTTCGCCGAAGATCCGGTCGAAGCGCCTCAACAGTTCCAGATACACCTTGGGGAACTCTGTGCGGGCGTCCTCGTCGAGGCCGAGCAGGTCCGGCACCCGGCGCTTGGGGTAGAGGTGCACCTCGTAGGGCCAGTGCGCCGCGAAGGGCACGAAGGCCACCCAGTGCTCGCCCTCCAGGACGAGCCGCTCGCCCGCCAGCTCGCTCTCCAGGACGGCGTCGAAGAGGTTCTCCCCTCCGGTCGCCTCCTTGTGCGTCGCGAGAGAACGCAGCATCAGGGCGGTGCGAGGCGTGGTGAAGGGGTAGGCGTAGATCTGGCCATGGGGGTGACCCAGGGTCACACCGATCTCCGCACCCCGGTTCTCGAAACAGAAGACCTGCTCCACGGAGGGCAGATGCGACAGCTCCGACGTCCGGTCGGTCCACGCGTCCAGGACGAGCCGTGCCTGCTCCTGCGTGAGGTCCGCGAAGGACGCGTTGTGGTCCGAGGTGAAGCAGACGACCTCACAGCGCCCCGAGTCGCCGGCCAACGAGGGGAAACGGTTCTCGAAGACCACGGCGTCGTACGACGAGTCCGGGATCTCGCTCAGCCGCTCACCCTGCGAGGGGCACAGCGGGCACTCGTCCTTGGGCGGGTGGTAGGTGCGCCCCTGCCGGTGCGAGGCGATGGCCACGGAGTCGCCGAGCAGCGGATCACGACGAACCTCGGACGTGGTGACGGTCCGCTCCAGCGGCCGCCGGTCCACGGCGTCGCGGACGGTGTCGTCGCGCAGGTCGTAGTAGATGAGCTCGCGACCGTCGGCCAGCCGGGTCGAGGTCTTCTTCACCGCTGGACTCCTTCACTCAAACATAACTAAACACAAGTAACCATAACCACCCACCCGAGTCAACATCGGAATCAAACAAAGCGCATCAGCCGAGGTGTTGAATTGCTGACTATGCAAAGCCCCACCAACAGCTCATACACCGCATATCTCGCGGCCGAGCTGCGACTCCCCACCAACTGGCTCGACTACACGATCCTCGGCATCTACTTCGTCGTCGTCCTCGGCATCGGCTTCGCGGCCCGCCGCTCGGTGAAGACGAGCCTCGACTTCTTCCTGTCGGGCCGCTCCCTGCCGGCCTGGATCACCGGCCTCGCCTTCATCTCCGCCAACCTGGCCGCCACCGAGATCCTGGGGATGGCCGCCAACAGCGCGCAGTACGGCGCCTACACGGTCCACTGGTACTGGATCGGCGCCATCCCGGCCATGGTCTTCCTGGGCCTGGTGATGATGCCCTTCTACTACGGCAGCAAGGTGCGCTCGGTCCCCGAGATGCTGCTGCTGCGCTTCGACAAGTGGGCGCACCTGCTCAGTTCGGCCCTGTTCGCCTTCGCGGCCATCCTGATCGCGGGCGTGAACCTGTACGCCCTCGCGATCGTGGTCGAGGCCCTGCTGGGCTGGCCGCAGTGGGTGGCCATCGTCGTGGCCGGCGCCTTCGTCCTCGCCTACATCACCCTCGGCGGCCTGTCCTCCGCGATCTACAACGAGGTCCTCCAGTTCTTCGTGATCCTGGCGGCCCTGATCCCCCTGGTCGTCCTCGGCCTGAAGAAGGTCGGCGGCTGGGACGGCCTGACGGACAAGCTGACGGCGGAGCACGGGGCGAACTTCACCACGGCGTGGGGCGGCACGGGCATCGGCAGCGCCAACCCGCTGGGCGCGAACTGGCTGACGATCGTGCTGGGTCTCGGCTTCGTGCTGTCCTTCGGCTACTGGACGACGAACTTCGCGGAGGTCCAGCGGGCGCTGTCGGCGAAGAACCTCTCGGCGGCCCAGCGCACGCCCCTCATCGCCGCGTTCCCGAAGATCTTCATCGTGTTCCTGGTGATGATCCCGGGCCTGACGGTGGCCGCCCTGATCCCCGGCTTCGGCACCCCCGACTCGGGCTACCAGTACAACGACGCCATCCCGTACCTGATGGAACAGCTCCTGCCGAACGGCGTCCTCGGCATCGCGGTCACCGGCCTCCTGGCGGCCTTCATGGCGGGCATGGCGGCCAACGTGTCCTCCTTCAACACGGTGTTCACCAACGACATCTGGGGCCGCTATGTGCACAAGGGCCGTGAGGACGAGTACTACGTCCGCTTCGGCCGCCTGATCACGGTGATCGGAGTCTGCGCGTCGGTCGGCACGGCGTTCCTGGCGTCCTCCTTCTCGAACATCATGAGCTACCTCCAGACGTTGTTCTCCTTCTTCAACGTGCCGATGTTCGTCGTCTTCATCGTCGGCATGTTCTGGAAGCGCGCGTCCGCCAAGTCCGGCTTCTGGGGTCTGCTGGCCGGCACGGTCGCGGCGATGGTGAACTACTTCTGGATCTACAAGCAGGGCATCATCGACATCCCCTCCGACCAGGGCGCCAACTTCGTCTCCGCGATCGTGGGCTTCGTGGCCGGTGCGGTGGTCATGGTCGCCGTGTCCCTGTTCACCGTGCCCAAGCCCGCCGACGAACTCCAGGGCCTCGTCTACGGCACGACGTCCCCCGGCATGTCCGAGCCCCCCGCCGTCGGCGACGACGCCTGGTACCGCAGGCCGGCCCTGCTGGGCTGGGGCGCGGTCGTCCTGGCCGCCGCCTGCTACATCCCGTTCTCCTTCTGATCCCGGAGGCTTGAGCAACCATGTCCGAACACGACGTCCAGCGGGAAGTCTCCGAACTCCAGGCCAAGTCGGCGACGGCTGCCCGCATCTTCGACCTGCGCCGCATCATCGGCGGCCTGTTCGTGCTCTACGGCATCATCGTCACGATCGCCGGCATCAACCCCTCCGACTCCTCCCTCGACAAGTCGGAGGGCGTCAACATCAACCTCTGGACGGGCCTCGGGATGCTGGCCCTGGGCATCTTCTTCCTGGTGTGGCTGAAACTGAAGCCTGCGGCGCCGGTGCAGGTGGAGACGCCTGAGGAGCAGGACGGCGCCTAGGGGGGTGCCGGGTCGGGTTGTCTGGCGGGTGCGGGCGCGTTGCGGCTGGTCGCGCAGTTCCCCGCGGGGCCGCTGCGCTGGGCTTGGGCGGGGCGCCTAAGGGGGTGCCCGGTCGGGTGAGAGGGCGGGTGCGGGCGCACTGTGGCTGATCGCGCAGTTCCCCGCGCCCCTGGGGGGGCTGCAGTCAGCCCGGCCCTGCCCGATCCGTCACCGAGCCTCACGCGCCACACCCCACCGGAGCCGCGGCTGCGCCGCAGGCGTTCAGGGGCGCGGGGAACTGCGCGAAACGCCCGCCCCCACCGGCCCGCAGACGCCCGACCGCCTCAGCTGCCCGACCCCACCTACCCCTGCTCCACCGCCGGAGGCTGAGGCTGTGGGACTGGCCCCGCCCGGTCCAGCAATCCCGTCCGGGCCGCCAGTGCCGCCGCCTCCAAGCGCGACCCCACCCCCAGTTTCATCAGCACCCGCTGCACATGCGTCCGCGCGGTGGACGGCGCTATCCCCATCCCCGCCGCGATCAGCCGCGTGTCCTCCCCGTCGGCCACCCGCACCAGCACCTCCACCTCCCGGGGCGTCAGCATCTGGAGCAGCCGCTGCCCCTCGTCGTCGGGCTGGGCCGCGGGGTTCAGCAGTTCACTGAACGCGCCCTGGAGCAGCTGCGGAGCGACCGCCGCCTCCCCCGCCCGCGCCTTCATGATCGCCCGCTCCACGCCCTCGATGCGCTCGTCGTGCCGCACATAGCCGGAGGCCCCCGCGGCGAAGGCGGCGGCGATCCCGCGGGGGCTCGGCACCGGCCCCAGCACCAGCACCGCCACCTGCGGCCGCTCCCGCTTGATCTTCACGACCGGGTCGAACATCCCCGGCTCGGCCGGCGTGGCCGTCCCCAGCAGGCACACCTCGGGCGCCCGGCTGATCACCAGCTCCGCCGCCCCCGCGGCGGGCGCCGCCGCCGCGAGCACCCGGTGCCCGCGCAGTTTCAGTGCCGAGGCCAGCGCCTCGGCGAGCAATCGGTGGTCGTCGACCACCATGAGCCGAACTCCCATCGAGCAACCCCCCAGTCCCCCCAATGGATCCGCGTGAATGCCCCACCATGGATGCCCACTGATCCGCACAGGCGGAGGCCCTCTCCCGGCACCCCCGCCCTTCATGCCCCCGGAAGCTACACGCTAGTTCGACGTTGCGCTTCCCCTACCGGTGAGAAGTGTCCCGGAAGTGCTGAATTCCTGGCTTTCCTGTCGTTCGAGGAGGATGTGCCGCACCTTCACGCGTCCTCGGCCAGCTCCAGCCACCGCAGCTCCAGTTCCTCACGCTCCCCGGCGAGATCCCGCAGTTCGGCGTCGAGGGAGGCCACCTTCCCGAAGTCCGTGGCGTTCTCGGCGATGGCCGCGTGCAGCTTCGTCTCCTTCTCGGAGATCTTGTCGAGCTGCCGCTCGATCTTCTGGAGCTCCTTCTTCGCGGCCCGCTGGTCGGCGGAGCTCTTCTCGACGGCGGGCTTCTCCACCACCGGCGCCGAGGCGGCGGCCGCCTCCTCCATCCGCTGCCGTCGCTCCAGGTACTCGTCGATGCCCCGCGGCAGCATCCGCAGGGTGGCGTCCCCGAGCAGCGCGAACACCCGGTCGGTGGTCCGCTCGACGAAGAACCGGTCGTGGGAGATGACGATCATCGAGCCGGGCCAGCTGTCGAGGACGTCCTCCAGCTGCGTCAGCGTCTCGATGTCGAGGTCGTTCGTGGGCTCGTCGAGGAAGAGGACGTTGGGCTCGTCCATCAGCAGCCGCAGCAGCTGGAGCCGCCGCCGCTCACCGCCGGACAGGTCCCCGACCGGCGTCCACTGCTTCTCCTTGTTGAAGCCGAAGGTCTCGCAGAGTTGTCCGGCGGTCATCTCGCGCCCCTTGCCGAGGTCCACGCGCTCCCGCACCTGCTGGACGGCCTCCAACACCCGCAGCGCCGGGTCGAGTTCGGCGACCTCCTGCGAGAGATAGGCGAGCTTGACGGTCCGGCCGACCACGACCCGCCCGCTCGCGGGCTGCTTCTCGCCCTCGGTCCGCGCGGCCTCGGCCATGGCCCGCAGCAAGGAGGTCTTCCCGGCGCCGTTGACCCCGACGAGACCGATCCGGTCCCCGGGGCCGAGCTGCCACGTCACATGCTTGAGCAGGACCTTGGGCCCGGCCTGGACGGTGACGTCCTCCAGCTCGAAGACGGTCTTGCCGAGCCGAGAGGAGGCGAACTTCATCAGCTCGCTGCTGTCCCGCGGCGGCGGCACGTCGGCGATGAGCTCGTTGGCGGCCTCGACGCGGAAGCGCGGCTTGGACGTACGGGCGGGGGCTCCGCGCCGGAGCCAGGCCAGCTCCTTGCGGACCAGGTTCTGCCGCTTGGTCTCCTCGGTGGCGGCGATCCGCTCGCGCTCGGCACGCGCGAAGACGTAGTCGGAGTACCCGCCCTCGTACTCGAAGACGTCGCCCTTCTGCACGTCCCACATGCGCGTGCAGACCTGGTCGAGGAACCACCGGTCGTGGGTGACGCACACGAGCGCGGACCGGCGCTCGCGCAGGTGCTTCGCCAGCCAGGAGATGCCCTCGACGTCGAGGTGGTTGGTGGGCTCGTCGAGGACGATCAGGTCCTGTTCCTCGATGAGCAGCTTGGCCAGCGCGATACGGCGGCGCTCGCCACCGGAGAGCGGCGCGATGACGGTGTCGAGTCCCTGCGGGAAGCCGGGCAGGTCGAGCCCGCCGAACAGTCCGGTCAGCACGTCACGGATCTTGGCGTTGCCGGCCCACTCGTGGTCGGCCATGTCCCGGATGACCTCGTGCCGGACGGTGGCGGTCGGGTCCAGGGAGTCGTGCTGGGTGAGGACCCCCAGGCGCAGTCCGCCGGAGTGCGTGACGCGCCCGGTGTCGGCGTCCTCCAGCTTGGCGAGCATGCGGATCAGGGTGGTCTTGCCGTCGCCGTTGCGGCCCACGACGCCGATGCGATCGCCCTCGGAGACGCCGAGCGAGACACCGTCCAGCAGGGCACGGGTGCCGTACACCTTGCTGACGTTCTCGACATTGACCAGATTGACGGCCATTTCTCTCCTGCCCAGGGGGATCGATCGACCCTCCAGGGTAGTCCGCCCGCTACGGCCGGATCACCGTCGCACCCGGCACGGGCCCTGACGCCGTGCGCACGGTCCGGCAGGTGCCGGAGGCGAGCAGCGCGTCCGCGATCTTCGCCGCGGACTCGGCGTCGCGGGCGAGGAACGCCGTGGTGGGGCCGGATCCCGAGACGAGCCCGGCGAGGGCGCCCGCGGCGCTGCCGGCGGCGAGGGTGTCGGTGAGCTCGGGGAAGAGGGAGAGGGCGGCGGGCTGGAGGTCGTTGGAGACGGCGGCGGCGAGCGCGTCCGGGTCGCCGCCGGCCAGGGCGTCGAGCAGGTGCTCGGAGGCGACGGGCGCGGGGACGTCGAGGCCCTCGGTGAGCCGGTCGAACTCACGGAAGACGGCCGGGGTCGACAGCCCGCGCTCCGCCACGGCGAAGACCCAGTCGAAGCTGCCGCCGACCTCCAGCGTCCTGAGCTTCTCCCCGCGTCCCGTCCCGAGGGCGGCCCCGCCGACCAGGCTGAACGGCACGTCACTGCCCAACTCGGCGCAGATGTCGAGCAGTTCCGCACGGGAGGCGCCGGTGCCCCACAGCGCGTCGCAGGCCAGCAGCGCGCCCGCGCCGTCCGCGCTGCCGCCCGCCATGCCGCCGGCGACGGGGATGTCCTTGGCGATGTGGAGGTGGACGGCGGGATCGAGACCGTGGCGCTCGGCGAGGGCGATCGCCGCGCGGGCCGCCAGATTCGTGCGGTCCAGGGGGACCTGGGCGGCGTCGGGACCCGCGCAGGTGACGCGGAGCTCGTCGGCGGGCGTCACGGTCACCTCGTCGTGGAGGCCGACCGCGAGGAAGACGTTGGCCAGGTCGTGGAAGCCGTCGGGGCGGGCGGCGCCCACCGCGAGCTGGACGTTGACCTTGGCGGGGACGCGGACGGTGACGCTCACTGCTGGACCGGCTCCTTGTTCGGTGCGTGCTCGGCGATCCGCGCGAACTCCTCGACGGTGAGCGCCTCGCCGCGGGCCTGGGGCGAGACCCCGGCCGCCACGAGGGCCGTCTCGGCGGCCGCCGCCGAACCCGCCCACCCGGCGAGCGCGGCCCGCAGGGTCTTGCGCCGCTGGGCGAAGGCGGCGTCGACGACGGCGAACACCTCGCGCTTCGACGCGGTCGTCCTGATCGGCTCGGTCCTGCGGGTGAGCGCGACGAGCCCGCTGTCGACGTTCGGCGCGGGCCAGAAGACGTTGCGGCCGATCGCCCCGGCCCGCTTGACCTCGGCGTACCAGTTGGCCTTCACGGACGGAACGCCGTACACCTTCGAACCGGGTGCCGCGGCGAGCCGGTCGGCGACCTCCGCCTGGACCATGACGAGGGTGCGCTCGATGCTCGGGAAGGTGTCGAGCATGTGCAGCAGCACGGGTACGGCGACGTTGTACGGGAGGTTCGCGACGAGTGCCGTAGGCGATGGGCCGGGGAGGTCGGTGACGTGCATCGCGTCCGAGTGCACCAGGGCGAAACGGTCCGCGCGGGTAGGCATGCGGGCGGCGATCGTGGCCGGCAGTGCGGAGGCGAGTACGTCGTCGATCTCCACGGCGGTGACGCGGTCCGCGGTCTCGAGGAGCGCGAGGGTGAGTGACCCGAGGCCGGGGCCTACCTCCACGACCACGTCGTCGTCCCGGACGTCAGCGGTGCGGACGATCTTCCGGACCGTGTTCGCGTCGATCACGAAGTTCTGGCCGCGCTGCTTGGTCGGGCGGACGCCGAGGGCTGCGGCGAGTTCGCGGATGTCGGCCGGGCCGAGTAGGGCGTCTGGGGAGGGGCTGCTCACGTGCACAGCCTATCCGCGCACCGGTGGGGGCTGGTCGCACAGTTCCCCGCGCCCCTGAAGGTGGGTCCAGGCCGGCACCCTCATCCGTGCAGTCGGCCGCCGCAGTGCGGCCACGGGCTCGCCCCCCGCCGTACGTACAGCTTCTTGGCCCGGAACGTCTGCTCCGCCGCCGGTGCGTCCTGGGGCCGGCCCGAACCGCCCAGCCCCTGCCAGGTCCGCGTGTCGAACTGGTACAGCCCGCCGTACGTGCCCGAGGGGTCCACCGCGTTCGGGCGGCCCCCGGACTCGCAGTGCGCCAGGCCCTGCCAGTTCAGGTGGTCGGCGCCCTGGACGGACGTCGGCCTCGGCCTGGTCCCCACCCGCACGATCTGCGTCCGGGGCTCCCGCACCACCTCGACCCTGGTCCGCCGCGGCTTCTGCCGGACCCCGTTGACGGTCCGCAGGGAGTAGGTGACCCGCCGCACCCCCGGCGCTCCCGACTGCTCCACGACCTCCGTGCCCTTGAAGAGGGAGGAGTCCTCGCTCCGTTCCTCCCGGAAGGGGATCTGCTCCTCGCGCACTTCCCTGGACCCGGTGATCCGCAGCACCGTGACGGTCTGGCCCTCGCGGGGAAAGCTGCCCGGCGCCACCGAGGTGGTGTCCATGCCCCTCAGCGTGACCCCGGCCTCCTGGACGGCGTCGGCCACGGTCGCCGCGTTCGTGCGGATGGTGCGCGCCCGGCCGTCGGCCATGATCGTCACGGTCCGCTCGGTCCGCACGTCCAGGGCGAGCCCCTCCCGCCCGATCCGCCGGGAGCGCGAGGTGGACACGTACGCGCCCTGCGCACGCACCCCGAGCTGCTCGAGCGCCCCGTCCACCGTCCGTGCCGTGGTCCACACCTCACGCCGGTGCCCGTCGAGCGTGAGCCGCAGGGGACGCCCGTAGCGCACCGCGACCTCGTCGCCGCTGGCGAGCTGTTCGCCGGGGGCGGGCGCGACCACGTCGTGCGCGCCCACCGTGACTCCCTCCTCGGCGAGCAGTTCGGTCACGTCGTCCGCGAAGGTGTGCAGCGTCCGGGGCCTGCCGTCGACGGTGAGCTCGATCGCCTTGTCCTCGGCGACGAACGCGGTGGTGCCCCCGGCGAGGAACGCGACGACCAGCGCCTGCGGCAACAGCCGGCGCATCGGGCTCTCCTGGCGCTCCGCGTACCGCGCCCGGCGCCGGCGCGCGGCCCGCCGCCCCACCTCGGCCTGGCGCGGGAGCGGTGCCCGGGGCATCTCGTAGGCGGGCCGGTAAGTGTCCTCGTAGGGCTGGGTGGGTGTCGTGTCCGGCGCCCCGTACACCCCGTGGGCGAGCGTCTGCGTGGTGTCCGGATCGGTCGGCGGCACGCCGTGACCGCCGTACGGCGAGGGCTCGTACGGCTCGGTCGGGCCGTACGTCTCGTAGGCCTCGTACGTCTCGTACTGCGAGTTGCTCACGACGACACGCTCCAGGGGTCCGGATCGGGCCCACAGAACCTAGCGGAGCGGTCGTCACTCTCCAAAGCGACGCGGCTACCCGGAGTTACGTTCGAGGGGGTCGGCGGCCGTTCGGTATCCGAAGGCGCGTGCGGTGTTCGCGGCGAGTGCCGTGGCCAACGCGTCCTCGTCGATGCCGCGCACGGCGGCCATGGCACGCACCGTGACCGGAATGAGATAGGGGGCGTTGGGCCGTCCGCGGTACGGCGCCGGTGTCAGGAAGGGCGCGTCGGTCTCCACGAGGAGGAGTTCGAGGGGCGCCACGGCCACCGCGTCCCGCAGGTTCTGGGCGTTCTTGAAGGTGACGTTGCCGGCGAAGGACATGAAGTATCCGGCGCCGGCGCAGATCTCCGCCATTTCGGCGTCGCCGGAGTAGCAGTGGAAGACGGTGCGCTCGGGGGCGCCCTCCTCCTTCAGCACGCGCAGCACGTCGGCGTGGGCGTCCCGGTCGTGGATGACGAGCGCCTTGCCGTGCCGCTTGGCCATCTCGATGTGGGCGCGGAAGGACGCCTCCTGCGCCTCCTTGCCCTCCGGGCCGGTGCGGAAGTGGTCGAGGCCGGTCTCGCCGACGCCCTTGACCTGCGGGAGGGCGGCCAGGCGGTCGATCTCCGCGAGCGCCTCGTCGAGCGCCCCGGTGCCCCCGCCCTCGCGCGCCCCCTGCCGGGACCAGCCGTCGGGGTCGCCGTGGACGATCCGGGGCGCTTCGTTGGGGTGCAGGGCGACGGTGGCGTGGACGGCGTCGTACCGGGCCGCCGTCTCGGCCGCCCACCGGGAGCCCCGTACGTCGCAGCCGACCTGGACGACCGTGGTCACCCCGACCGACGCGGCTTTCGCGAGTCCGTCCTCCACGGTCCCGTCCTGCATGTCCAGGTGGGTGTGGGAGTCGGCGACCGGGACCCGCAGGGGCTCGGGGAGCGGCGGGGCCGCGTTCTTGTCGCGGGGGCTGTTCGAAGGCATGCCCCGATCCTACGAAAGGGGCATGCCCACCCGGATGCCGGAGCGGTCAGCTCGCCTTGCGCTGGAAGACGTGCAGCAGGTCGGCCAGGTGCCAGTGGTGGTCCGCGCCCGGGACCTGTGTGCCGTCACCGGCCGCCGGCGCCTCGACGGGCCCGGCCGGGGGCGTGCGGTGCTGACCGTGCGCCGCGTCTCGGGCGGAGGCGACCCGGCCGGGCCGCATGATCCGTACGACGTGGTTGTCGCAGTTCGCGCACGTGGGCCTGGAGAGCGGAGAGGGCACGACCCGTCCGTCCGCCGTGTACTGCACGAACTCCCGGCCGTCGCCGTCGACGTGGTGCTCTATCTCGTACGACTGCTCCCATCCGTGCCCGCAGCGCATGCAGGCGAAGGAGTAGGACTCGTTGACGACAGCTGTCGCACCGGGGTGCCCTGCGATCTCACTCATGCCAGCTCCTGTGTGTCCGCTGGTTCGAAGGACGGGAACGTCCCTCACCCCAGTGGACGCCTCCCGGGACCCGATGGCGACAGGCCTGTCGACTGTTGGAGGCGATTTGGTCCTTCCTTGCCGAACGGGCCCGCGGGGCAGCTTGGAGCTTTGCATTCCGATACACGGCTTTGCGAGCACATGGGGCGCACGCTCAGAAGTCATGCGCCCTGCTCAGAGGGGGTGTGACCCACCTCATCCGGTACCTGGGGAAGGGGCGTTCTTCGCCGCGACGACGGCATCGAAAACGACCCTCTTGGGGACCCCGGCCTCGACGGCCACCGCGGCGATCGCCTCCTTGCGGCGCTCCCCCGCCTCCTCCCGCACCCGCACCCTGCGCACCAGTTCCGCGTCGTCGACCTCCCCGGCCCCCTTCTCGGGCGCCCCCTCGACGACGACGGTGATCTCGCCCCTGACCCCTTCCGCGGCCCACTGCGCGAGGGCGCCCAGCTCCCCCCGCTTGACCTCCTCGTACGTCTTGGTCAGCTCCCGGCACACCGCCGCCCGCCGCTCGGCCCCGAACACCTCGGCCATGGCGGCGAGGGTGTCGTCGAGCCGGTGGGGAGCCTCGAAGTACACGAGGGTGCGCCGCTCGTCGGCGACCTCCCGCAGCCGCGACAGCCGTTCACCGCCCTTGCGCGGCAGGAACCCCTCGAAGCAGAACCGGTCCACGGGCAGCCCGGACAGCGCGAGCGCGGTGAGCACCGCTGACGGCCCTGGTACGGCGGTGACCCGGACGTCCTTCTCCACGGCCGCGGCGACCAGCCGGTACCCGGGGTCGGACACCGACGGCATCCCCGCGTCGGTGACGAGCAGCACGCGCGCGCCGCCGAGGAGTTCGTCGACGAGTTCGGGCGTACGGGCGGCCTCGTTGCCCTCGAAGTACGACACGATCCGCCCCTTGGGCGTCACGCCGAGCCCCTGGGTCAGCCGCCGCAGCCGCCGGGTGTCCTCGGCCGCGACCACGTCGGCCCCGGCCAGTTCCGCCGCGAGCCGGGGAGGAGCGTCCGCGATGTCGCCAATGGGGGTGCCCGCCAGGACAAGGGTTCCAGTCACGTCCCCATCCTCCCAGCAGCACCCCGAACCGGACGCATCCGCCCATGCACGGGACTCACACAGCGCGGTTCCTTACGATGGCGCGGTGACCAGTACCGCGTCCTCCACGGACACCCGGCAGGACCAGGCCCCCCAGGACCGGCGGCCGTCGTGGCAGCAGAGGCTGCGCCGTTTCGGCTACACGCCCGAGGCCAGAAGCGATGTGCGCGAGCGCCTGGTGCCGCCCTTCGTCACGCCCAGTCCGCGGATGTGGCAGGTCCTGGGCGTGCCCGGGGGGCTCGCCGAGCGGATCACGCGCTGGTCGGGCTGGCTGGGACCGCTGCTGGTGACGCTGGTGGCGGGGCTGATGCGGTTCTGGAACCTGGGCAGCCCGAAGAAGGTGATATTCGACGAGACGTACTACGCGAAGGACGCGTGGGCGCTCGTCCACCGCGGCTTCGAGCTGAGCTGGGGCAAGAACGCCGACAGCCAGATCCTGTCCTCGAACGGGCACGTCCCGCTGCCGACGGACGCCGCGTACGTGGTGCATCCGCCGGTCGGCAAGTACGTCATCGGGCTCGGCGAGCTGATGTTCGGGTTCGACCCGTTCGGCTGGCGGTTCATGACGGCGCTGCTCGGGACGCTGTCGGTGCTGATCGTGTGCCGGGTGGGCCGGCGGCTCTTCCGCTCCACGTTCCTCGGCTGCCTTGCGGGCGCGCTGATGACCGTGGACGGCCTGGCCTTCGTGATGGCGCGGACCGCGCTGCTCGACGGCGTGCTGATGTTCTTCGTGCTGGCCGCGTTCGCCTGCCTGGTCATCGACCGCGACCGGGCCCGGGAGAAACTCGCCGCCGCGCTGCCGGTCGACTCCTTCGGCCTCGTGCGCCCCGACGCGCACATCGGGGACACCCTGCGCCTGGGGTGGCGCCCCTACCGCTGGCTGGCGGGCCTGCTGCTGGGCCTGGCCATGGGCACCAAGTGGAACGGCGCCTTCTTCCTCATCGCGTTCGGCGTCATGACGGTGCTGTGGGACGTGGGCTCGCGCCGGGTCGCGGGCGCCCGCCGCCCCTACGAGGCCGTCCTCAAGTACGACCTCGGCATCGCGTTCCTCGCCATGGTGCCGGTCGCGGTCGTCACCTACGTCACCTCGTGGATCGGCTGGATCCTCTCGCCCGCGGACGGCACCGGCGGCTACTACCGCAACTGGGCGGCGACCGACGGCAAGGGCGGCAGCTGGACCTTCCTGCCCGACTGGTGGCGCAGCCTGATCCACTACGAGCACGAGGTCTACAAGTTCAACGTCGGCCTGTCCTCGCCGCACACGTACATGTCCAACCCGTGGAGCTGGATCGTCGACGGCCGCCCGGTCTCGTACTTCTACGAGTCCCCCTCGCCCGGCACCGACGGCTGCCCGGTCGACGCGGGCGAGAAGTGTGCGCGGGAGGTCCTGGCGATCGGCACGCCGCTGCTGTGGTGGGCGGCCTGCTTCGCGATCCTGTACGTGCTGTGGCGCTGGTTCTTCCGACGCGACTGGCGGGCGGGCGCCATCGCCTGCGGCATCGCGGCCGGGTACCTCCCCTGGTTCAACTACCAGGAACGCACGATCTTCTTCTTCTACACGATCGTCTTCCTGCCCTTCCTCTGTCTGGCCGTCGCGATGCTCGTCGGTGCCCTGGTGGGGCCTCCACGCGCCTCCGACACCCGCCGCGTGGCGGGCGCCACGGCGGCAGGCGTCCTGGTCCTGCTGATCGCCTGGAACTTCATCTACTTCTGGCCGCTGTACACGGGAACGTCGATCCCGATCGACGACTGGCGGTCGCGGATGTGGCTGGACACGTGGGTCTAGGCCGGTGATCGCAGGCCACGGAGCGGAAATCGTCGGTTGGACGGGCATCCCCATGGGCGCAATGATCCCGGTCGGCGACCGTAGTTCACGTACATGATTGAGCACCCGGCCCGACGGATTCAGAAAACCTTTACCCCACCTGTCACACCTCCCGCTTAGGCTGCCCACAACAACGGGGAATTCGGGGAGGGGGCCATCCATGGCCAAGGGGGTGAAGGTCGCTGTCGTCAGCACGGTGTTCGCCGTGATGGTCGGCGGGGCCGGATACGGCGCGTACAACTTCGTGTCGGCGCTGAGCGACGACGGGAGCGGCGGGGTCGGCGAGACCAAGCGGAGCGGGCCGCCGACCGCCGACGAGATCGAGGAGACCTCAAAGGACTTCTTCGCCGCCTGGGAGAAGGGCGACGCGGCGGTCGCTGGCGCGCTGACGAACAACGGCACGGCGGCCGAGGCCCTGCTGACGGAGTTCGGGACCGACGCCCACATCGGCGAGGTGCGCGTCACGCCCGGCAAGGCGACCGGCGCGACCGTGCCGTACAGCGTGAAGGCGACGGTGTCGTACGACGGCAAGTCGAAGCCGCTCACGTACAGCAGCAAGCTGACCGTCGTGCGCGGGGTGACCACCGGCAAGGCGCTCGTCGACTGGCAGCCCTCCGTGGTGTACCCGAAGCTCCAGCGGGACGACCGGCTCGTCACCGGCGAGTCCGCGAACCCGTCCATCGAGGCGGTGGACCGCGACGGCAAGGTGCTGAGCAAGGAGAAGTACCCGTCGCTGGGCCCGGTCCTGGACGCGCTGCGCGAGAAGTACGGGGACAAGGCCGGCGGCACCCCCGGCATCGAGCTGGTCATCAAGCACCCGGACCAGACCCCCGACACCTCGCTGCTCACCCTCGCCGAGGGGAAGGCGGGCAAGCTCAGGACCACGCTCAGCGCGACCGCGCAGGCGGCCGCCGAGAAGGCCGTGAAGCTGTACAAACAGTCGTCGGTCGTGGCCGTCAAGCCCACCACCGGTGAGGTGCTGGCCGTGGCCAACAACCGTACGGACGCCTTCAACGCGGCCTTCGAGGGCACCAAGGCCCCCGGCTCCACCATGAAGATCATCACCGCCGCGATGCTGATCGACAACGGCGTGACCTCGATGAACGGCCCGGCGCCCTGCCCGGACAGCGCCGTGTGGCAGGGGCAGACCTTCAAGAACCTCACCAACATGGAGCCCAACGAGGGCGCCACCCTCGCCAACAGCTTCATGCGGTCCTGCAACACCGCCTTCATCAAGCTCATCGACGAGAAGCCGCTCACCGACGAGTCGCTGACGCTGGAGGCCCAGAACCGCTTCGGGATCGGCGAGGACTGGAAGACCGGCATCGTCTCCTTCGACGGGAAGGTGCCCCCCATGAGCGGCCCGGACCGCGCGGCGAACGCGATAGGCCAGGGCCAGGTCCAGATGAACCCGCTGAACATGGCCTCGGTGACGGCCACCGCCATCACCGGCACCTTCCGCCAGCCCTACCTCATCTCGCCCAGGCTCGACGACCGCGAACTGGCCACCGCGAAGGGGCTGCCGTACACCACCGCCTCCCAGCTGAAGCAGATGATGCGGCTCACCGCGACCCAGGGCACGGCGGCCACGGCGATGGCCGGGCTCCGCGGGGACATCGGCGCGAAGACCGGTTCCGCGGAGGTCGACGGACAGCAGGTGTCCAACAGCTGGTTCACCGGTTTCCGCAACGACGTGGCGGCGGCGGCCATGACGGAGGAGGGCGGCCACGGCGGCGACGCGGCGGGCCCGATTGTCGCAGCTGTGCTACGAGCCGCAGGCTGACGTCACCCGTGCGGGACAGGGACTCTAGTCTGTTGCAGTCGTTGAGGTGCATGAGGGCAACGGGGACCCTGCAAAGCGCGGAGGAAGCGTAAGTCGTGGGTAACAGAAGGCGCGTCGCCGAGCGACGGAAGACCAGGCCCGCCGTGGTCGCCGGGATGATCGCCGTGGTCGTCGGCGGCGCCGGCTTCGGTGTGTACGCGCTGTACGGCGGTGGAGCGGCGGCCGACGACCGGACGCAGAACACGTCCTCGGCCGCCGACCACAAGCCGAAGGTGAAGACCGGCCCGTTGTCGGCAGCCGAGGTCACCACCACGGCGACCACCTTCCTGACCTCCTGGCAGCAGGGCAAGGTGGGGCCGGCCGCCGCCGCGACCAGCGACACCAAGGCGGCCACCGCTCTCCTGACCGGCTACGCCAAGGACGCCCACATCACCGGCGTCACCCTCACCCCGGGCACCCGCACCGGCGACAAGGTGCCCTTCTCCGTCAAGGCGACGGTGACGTACAAGAGCATGAGCAAGCCGCTCGCCTACGACAGCTCGCTGACCGTCGTCCGCGACACCGGCACCGGGAAGCCGCGGGTGCGCTGGAGCGCCTCGGTCGTCCACCCCGACCTGAAGGACGGGGACACCCTCGTCACCGGCGAGTCCGGGACCCCGCCGATCAAGGCGGTCGACCGGGACGGTGGCGAGATCACCGCGGCCAAGTACCCGTCGCTGGGCACCGTGCTGGACGGGCTGCGCGAGAAGTACGGCAAGAAGGCCGGCGGCAAGGCGGGCATCGAGCTGCGGGTGATCCGCGCGAAGGGCGCCGGTTCCGCCAAGTCCAAGGACTCCGACAAGACCCTGGTGGAGCTCAGCAAGGGCACCCCGGGCACCGTGAGGACGACGCTGAACCCGACGCTCCAGGCGGCGGCCGAGGCGCAGGTCGCCAAGCGGGCGCGGTCCTCCGTCGTGGTCCTGCGTCCGTCGACCGGCGAGATCCTCGCGGTGGCGAACGCGAGCCACGGCTTCAACACCGCCTTCCAGGGCTCCCTGGCCCCGGGCTCCACGATGAAGGTCATCACCTCCTCGCTGCTGATCGAGAAGGGCCTCGCCTCCGCGGACAAGGCGCACCCGTGCCCGAAGTACTTCACGTACGGCGGCTGGAAGTTCCAGAACGACGACAAGTTCGAGATCAAGGGCGGCACCTTCAAGGCGAGCTTCGCCCGCTCCTGCAACACCGCCTTCATCAGCCAGGCGGGCAAGCTGGACAACGGCAGCCTGACCGAGCAGGCCCAGCAGGTCTTCGGCCTGTCCATGGACAACTGGGCGATCGGCGTCCCGTCCTTCGACGGCTCGGTGCCGGTGCAGAGCGCGGCCCAGAAGGCGGCCTCGCTCATCGGCCAGGGCGGGGTCCGGATGAACCCGCTGAACATGGCGTCGGTCTCCGCCACCGTCGAGTCGGGCACCTTCAAGCAGCCCTACCTGGTCTCCCCCTCGGTCGACAACCGCACGCTGGCCACCGCCTCGCGCACGATGTCCTCGGGCACGCTGTCGCAGCTCCGTGAGCTGATGGCGTACACGGCGGGCTACGGCACGGCGGCCGAGGCGATGTCCGGGGTGTCCGGCAACGTCGGCGCGAAGACCGGTTCCGCGGAGGTCGACGGCCAGAAGAAGCCGAACGGCTGGTTCACCGCCTACCGGGGCGACCTCGCGGCCGCAGGCGTCGTCCAGGCGGGCGGCCACGGCGGCGACACGGCGGGCCCGATCGTGGCGGCCCTGCTGAAGATGGGCGGCTGAGCCCGCACCGCGGTCAGTTCCGCACCGGTGCGGCGGCCATATAGGTCCGCCGCAGGAACCTCAGCAGGGTCTTCTGCTCGAACTGCACCACCGACACCCCCTGCGGGGAGTGGAACTCCACCACGGCCTGGACCCGCCCGCACGGCCACACCCGCACCTCACCGCTGCCTGCCGGGGCCCTGAGTCCCTGCTCCAGCAGCGCCCGGGAGAAGGTCCACTCGTGGGTGCCCGGCAGGCCCACCCGTACCGAGCGCGGGTCGGCCTCCGGGTCGTAGCGCAGGACCACCGGGACCGCCTCGTCCTGCGCGATGTCCGCGTCCGAAACGATGTGGGCTCGCGCGTACTGTTCGACTACAGACATCGTGACGGCCCTCTCACGCTGCGTAACCTGTGCGGAAGCTGTGCATCCATTCCTTCCCCAGCGTCGCACATTTCCCGCGTTCCGCCCCCGGGACCGAAAGCCCTCGACTTGCTGTTCGTGGCACAGCTCTCTTGCAAAGAGTTCGCAACAAGCCACTATCATCGAACGGTGCATGTGCCTGACGGATTCATAGACGCCCCCATCTCGGCGGCGACCGGCGTGGTCGCCGCGACCGCCGTCGCGGTGAGCCTGCGCGGCGCCCGCCGTGAGCTGGACGAACGCACCGCGCCCTTGGCGGGCCTGGTCGCGGCCTTCATCTTCGCCGTGCAGATGCTGAACTTCCCGGTGGCCGCCGGAACCAGCGGACACCTCCTCGGCGGGGCCCTGGCCGCGATCCTCGTGGGCCCCTACACCGGGGTCCTGTGCGTCTCGGTCGTCCTGCTCATGCAGGGCATCCTCTTCGCGGACGGCGGCCTGACCGCGCTCGGCGTGAACATCACCGACATGGCCGTCGTCACGACGGTCGTGGCGTACGCCGTCTTCCGCGGGCTGGTGAAGGTGCTTCCGCGTGGGCGCGGTGCGATCACCGCCGCCTCCTTCGTGGCCGCCGTGCTCTCCGTGCCCGCCGCCGCGCTCGCCTTCACCCTCATCTACGCCGTCGGCGGCACCACCGACGTCTCCCTCGGCAAGGTCGCCACCGCGATGATCGGCGTCCACGTCCTCATCGGCATCGGCGAGGCGGCCATCACCGCGCTGACCGTCGGTGCCGTCGTCGCCGTACGCCCCGACCTGGTGTACGGCGCCCGCGGCCTCCGGCAGAAGCTCAAGCTGCGGGTCGGCGGCGAGCTGGTCGACGTGCCGGACACCGCGCCCGTCGCCGCCGCCCGCTCCCACCGCAAGGTGTGGATCACCGGGCTGGTCACCTCCCTGGTCCTCGCCGGGTTCGTCAGCTTCTACGCCTCCGCGAGCCCCGACGGGCTGGAGAAGGTCGCCGCCGACAAGGGCATCGACGCCAAGACCGAGGAGCACGCCACGGCGGACTCGCCGCTCGCCGACTACGGCGTGAAGGACGTGAAGGACGCCCGCCTGTCCGGGGGGCTGGCGGGCGTGATCGGCGTCGGCGTGACCGTGGTCGCGGGCACCGGCATCTTCTGGGCGGTCCGCAGGCGTCGTACGGCCGATGCCTCCCCGGCGAGCACGAGCAGCGTCTGACATGGGGGCGGGGCACGCGCACAGGCTCTACCGGCACGGGCACTCGCCCGTGCACGCCCTGCCGCCGCACACGAAACTCGCGGCGGTCTTCGCCTTCGTGGTGGTCGTCGTCTCGACCCCGCGCGAGGCGATGTGGGCGTTCGGCCTGTACGCCGTCCTCCTGGGCGTCGTCGCGTACACCGCGCGCGTGCCCGCCGGCTTCCTGCTGAAGCGGCTGCTGATCGAGGTGCCGTTCGTGGCGTTCGCGGTGCTCATGCCGTTCGTCGCGGAGGGCGAGCGGGTCGAGGTGCTCGGGCTGTCGTTGAGCGTGAGCGGCCTGTGGGGGGCGTGGAACGTGCTCGCCAAGGGCACGCTCGGCGTCGCCGCGTCCGTGCTGCTCGCCTCCACCACCGAACTGCGCGAACTGCTCCTCGGCCTGCAACGGCTCAAGCTGCCGCCGCTCCTCGTCCAGATCGCGTCCTTCATGATCCGCTACGGCGATGTCATCACCGACGAGATGCGGCGGATGCGGATCGCGCGCGAGTCACGGGGCTTCGAGGCGAGCGGCGTCAAGCACTGGGGCGTCCTCGCGAAGTCGGCCGGCGCGCTGTTCATCCGCTCCTACGAGCGCGGCGAGCGCGTGCACCTGGCCATGGTCAGCCGGGGTTACGCCGGTTCGATGCCGGTCATCGACGAGGTGACCGCGTCCCGGACGCAGTGGTCGTACGCCCTCGCGCTGCCCGTCGCCGCCCTTGTCGTCTGTGTGTTGGGATGGGCCCTGTGAGCACTGCTTCCCTGGAGGTCTCCGGCCTCGCGTTCGCCTACCCCGACGGGCACCAGGCGCTGTTCGGCGTGGACTTCTCGATCGCGCGCGGCGAGCGGGTCGCGCTGCTCGGCCCGAACGGCGCCGGCAAGACGACCCTGGTGCTGCACCTCAACGGCATCCTGAGCGGCGGGGTGGGCACGGTGCAGGTCGCCGGGCTGCCCGTGGACAAGAAGCACATGGCGGAGGTCCGGCGCCGGGTCGGGATCGTCTTCCAGGACCCCGACGACCAGCTCTTCATGCCGACCGTGCGCGAGGACGTGGCGTTCGGCCCCGCGGCGGCCGGGCTCAGGGGGCCCGAGCTGGAGGAGCGGGTGGACCGGGCGCTCGGCCTGGTCGGCATGGCGGAGTTCAAGGACCGGCCCCCGCACCACCTCTCCTTCGGCCAGCGGCGCCGGGTGGCGGTGGCGACCGTGCTCGCCATGGAGCCGGAGATCCTCGTCCTGGACGAGCCCTCCTCCAACCTTGACCCGGCCTCCCGCCGCGAACTCGCCGACATCCTGCGCTCGCTGGACGTGACGGTCCTCATGGTCACGCACGACCTGCCGTACGCGCTGGAGCTGTGCCCGCGCTCGCTGATCCTGAGCGAGGGCACGATCGTCGCGGACGGCCCCACCGGTGGGTTGCTCTCCGACGACGAGTTGATGCGCGCCCACCGTCTGGAGCTGCCCTTCGGATTCGACCCGCGGTCCGTGACAATGGGCGCGTGACGAACGAAGAGGACGCCGGATCACTGCTGCTCGACGACCAGCTGTGCTTCGCGCTGTACGCCGCCCAGCGCGCGGTGACGGCCGCGTACCGGCCGCTCCTCGACGAGCTCGGGCTCACCTACCCGCAGTACCTCGTGCTGCTGGTGCTGTGGGAGCGCGGCGAGACGACGGTGAAGGAGCTGGCGAGCGCCCTGCGCCTCGACTACGGCACGGTCTCGCCCTTGCTCAAGCGGCTGGAGGCGGCGGGGCTCGTGCGCCGGGAGCGCGCGGCGGCCGACGAGCGCTCGGTGCTCGTCGCGTGCACGGCACGCGCGGAGGAACTCAGGGACCGCGCGACGTGCGTCCCCGGCGCGCTGCTGGAGGCCACGGCGCTGGACAGTACGGAGGCCGCGCGGTTGCGCGAGGAGTTGCGGCGGCTCGCGCAACGGGCGGACGCGGCGGCCGAGCGCCCCCGCTGACCTTCTGTTACCCAGGGTTGCTACCCCCTGGTAACCCGACCCCGACCTACCGGCCGGTACCTTGTGCACGATGTACTTGTGCGCACTTCTCCGGGGGGAGACCAGCCATGCTTGAGGAAACCGCCGTCGACACCCGGCCGACGAAGATCATGTACGTGGCCGAGGCCACCGCCCACGGCGGCCGGAACGGCTTCGTCACCAGCCAGGACGGCCAGATCGAGCTGAAGGTCGCGATGCCGCCGGCGCTCGGCGGGGACGGCAACGGCACCAACCCGGAGCAGCTCTTCGCCGCCGGCTACAGCTCCTGCTTCCACAACGCGCTGATCCTCGTCGGCAACCGCGAGGGCTACGACCTGACCGGCTCCACGGTCGCCGCGAAGGTCGGCATCGGCCCCAACAAGCACCGCGGCTACGGCCTCGCGGTCGCCCTGAGCGTCTCCCTGCCGGTCCTCGACGCGGACCTCGCGGCGAAGCTGGTGGACGCGGCCCACGAGGTCTGCCCGTACTCCAACGCGACCCGCGGGAACATCGACGTGACGATTCTGCTTGGCTGAGAGGGGCATCGAGCAAGGCACCGGGCGGCAGCAGGAGGAGTACGGCGTGGACGTGAACGGCGCAGTCGCCGAGGGCTTCGAGCCGGTCAGGGACGTGTTCGCGCGGAACTTCGAGGCGCTCGGGGACCGGGGCGCCGCGCTCGCCGTGTACCGGGACGGGCGCAAGGTCGTCGACCTGTGGGCCGGCACCAGGGACGTCGACGGCACCGAGCCCTGGCGGCGCGGCACCGCGCAGGTCGTGCGCTCGGCGACCAAGGGCGTCGCCGCCGCCGTACCCCTGATGCTGCACCAGCGCGGGGAGCTGGACCTGGACGCGCCGGTGGCCGAGTACTGGCCCGAGTTCAAGGCGCGCGGCAAGGAGCGGGTGTCGGTCCGGCAGGTCCTGAACCACCGGGCCGGGCTGCCCGTGCTCGACCGCCCGCTCACCCCCGAGGAGGCCCTGGACCCGCTGAAGGGATCCGAGGCGGTAGCCGCGCAGGCACCCGTCTGGGAGCCCGGCACGGACCACGGGTACCACGCGCTGACGTACGGCTGGATGCTGGACGAGCTGGTGCGCCGGGTGACCGGGGCCGGGGCCGGTGCGTGGATCGCGCGGGAGATCGCCGGACCGCTGGGGGCGGATTTCTGGCTCGGGCTGCCGCAGGAAGAGGAGGCGGCCGGGCGGACGGGACGGGTGGGCCGTATCGAGGCGCCGGAGCCCACCGGTGCCCTGCGCGCGCGTCCCAAGCGGTCCGTCACCGAGGCCTACGAGGATCCCGGCTCCCTCACCCGCCGTGCCTTCGCCGCGATCACCCCCTTCCCCGACCAGAACGCGCCCGAGTACCGGGCGAGCGCCCTGCCCGCGACCAACGGGATCGCGACGGCCGACGGGCTGGCGCGGATCTACGCGGCGATGGTCGGCGAGGTCGACGGGGTGCGCCTCCTCGACCCGGCCACCGTCGAGCTCGCCCGCACCGAGGAGTCGGCCGGCCCGGACCGGGTGCTCGTCGTGAACACCCGGTTCGGGCTCGGCTACATGCTGCACGGCAGCGCCTCGCCGTTCCTCGGCGCGGGCTCCTTCGGCCACCCCGGCCGGGGTGGCTCCCTCGGCTTCGCCGACCCGGAGACGGGCATCGCCCTCGGCTATGTCACCAACGGCTTCCGCAAGACGGTCACGGCGGACCCCAGGGCGCAGGCGCTGGTCCGGGCGGTGCGGGCGGCCCTGTGAGGGCTACACGTTGATCGAGTGGGACGTCCGCCCGGACGCCTCGTCGATCTCGTCGTGCGCCTTCGTCAGCAACTGCATGGCGAGTTCGTTCAGCGCCCGCGCCCCCGCCACCTCCTCGCCGACCCGCGGCTGATTCGGGTCGCTGCGGTGGCGGCTGGCGTGTCCGTGCGCCCGTACCTCGGTCCCGTCGGGCAGGCGGACCAGCGCGGCCGCCTCCGTGTGCCGTTCGTCCTCCCGGAACTCCAGCTCGACGTGCCAACCCACAGCGGTGTGCGTCATGACGGTCACCTCCGGATCTCTGCTTCCAGAGTGCTCCTTCCACGATGCCGATGCACGGGGCCCGGTCAGCCGTCGGACTCCGCCGACGGGAGGTAGGCGCCCGGCACGTCGTTCGGCGCGTAGACCTTCTTGTCGCCGGGCAGCGAGGTGCGGTGGGGCACCGCGGTGAACGGGGTGGTGTCCGGCTTGCCTGTGAACGCCCCGTACATCGGGATGCGCCTGCCGTTCTCCGGCAGGTCGAGCCCGTTGGACGGTTCGTCGAGCACCAGCAGCCGCGGCCGGGTCAGCGGTGCGGCTCCGAGCCCGAGCCGCCGGCGCGTGCCGAGGGAGAAGCCTCGAACCCTGTCGCCGGCGACGTCGGTGAGCCCGACCTGGTCGAGCACGTCATCGATGCCGGCGGTACGGGCGTCCCGGCCGCGGAGTTCGGCCAGCGCGGCCAGGTTCCCGCGCGTCGGCGGCCCGGCGAGGCCCAGCAGTGGCCCGAGCAGAGTGGTCTTCCCGGCGCCGTCACATCAAGTCGACGTCGTCGAGCGCCACGACGCCACCGAAGCACTTGGTGATCCCGCGGGCCCTGAACGCTCGGGGAACGAACCGTCAAGTCAGCGGCAAGTAGGCAAACAAGGGGCGGGGTTGGTCGGGGCTTGAGCAGGACTTGACCGGTTCGGCCGACAATGGGTTCGACTGCTCAACAGGGCGGTATCCACGACCGGGAGACCTCGATCAGAAGAACGCTCACCGCGGTGTGGGGACTGGCAGTGGCGGTCTCCCTCGCGGGCTGCACCAGCGACCAGGACGATGCCGTTGCCTTTCCCCGGACACCGCCGCCCCCTTCCGTCTCGTCACCGGCGAAGTCGTCGACGCCTGACAGTGTCAACCACGTACCGGGCGAAACCGTGGCCAAGGCTCCGCCTTTCCCGGACGGGAGGGTCCTGGTGCGGAGGGCGAACGTCCGGGGAAGTGCGGAACTGGAGATTCCGGGCGGGCTGAAGGCCGGACCCCTCGCGGTCCTCGTGAACTGTCAGGGAGAGGGAACGCTCACCGTCTCGGTGCGACCCGTCGGTCTGAGCTTCCCCCTCGCCTGCGTGAACGGAGAGGTCAACAGCATCTTCAACCAGATGGATCTGACGAGCTCTCGCACGGACGCCACGGTGCAGGTCGCGGCTTCATCCCGCGTCCGGTGGGCACTCACCGTCGGCCGATAGTCGGCGAGACCGGCCTCACCCGGCGTGCAGCATCAGCCCGATGCCCACCACGAGCAGCCCGGCCGCCGCGATCCTCGGCGCCCCGAACCGCTCCTTGAAGAACACCGCGCCGATGGCCGCGCCGACGATGATCGAGGACTCGCGCAGCGCGGCGATGGGCGCGAGTTCGGCCTTGGTCTGGGCCCACAGGACGAGCCCGTACGCGGTGACGGACAGGGCGGCGCCCAGCAGACCCACGGTGGCGAACGGCCGCAGGACGGTGCGGAACTGCCCGCGCCACCGGTGGAGCGCGTACGCCGGGATCACCACGCCCTGCACCGCCATCAGCCAGGCGATGTACCCGAGCGAGGAGCCCGAGGCGCGCACACCGAGCCCGTCGACGACGGTGTACGCGGCGATCGTCAGCCCGGTCGCCAACGCGGCCCCGATCGCGGCCCAGTCGGGCCTGCGGCCCCGCAGTCCCCACAGCGCGACACCGGTGAGTCCCGCACAGGACAGGGCGATCCCCGCGGCGGCCCATCCGTCCGGCACCTCATGGGCGAACAGCGCGGCGAGCAGGGTGACCACCAGGGGCGCGGTGCCGCGTGCGATCGGATACGCCTGCCCGAAGTCCCCCAGCCGGAAGGACTTCATCAACAGCGCGTAGTAGGCGATGTGGATGCAGCACGAGGCCAGCAGATACGGCCACGCGCCCGCCGCCGGAACCGCCGCGAACGGGGTGATCACCAGCCCGATGACCATCCCGCCACCCGAGATCAGCGTGAACCCGACCAGCTTGTCGGTGATCCGGTGCGCGATGGCGTTCCAGCTGGCGTGCGTGACGGCGGCGAGGAGAACGGCCGCGGTGACGAGAGGTGTCACGAGGTGTGCTCGCGGACGTCCACGAGGGTGGCGCCGGCGTGGGCGATCAGATCCTTGGGCTGAAGCGGGAACACCGCGTGCGGATCGCCGGCGGCGGCCCAGACCACGTCATGGGTGAGCAGCGAGCGATCGGCCAGCACCCGGGTCCTCGTACGGTGCCCGAAGGGGGGCACGCCCCCGATCGCGTACCCGGTCGCCTCCCGTACGACGTCGGCCTTGGCCCGGGTGACGTTGTCGGCGCCGAGCTCCGCCCGGACCCGTTCGAGGTCGACGCGCGAGGCCCCGTCCATCAGCACCAGCACCGGCACCCCGTCCGCCGCGAAGATCAGCGACTTGCAGATCTGACTCAGCTCGCACCCGATCGCCGCGGCGGCCTCGGCTGCGGTACGGGTGGCGTCCGGGAAGCGGCGGACCTCGGTGTTCAGCTCATCGAGCCCCAGCTCGCGCAGAGCCTCGGCGAAACGGGGGTGGGCGGCCTGGGAGCCGTCGGCGTCGGTGGTCGTCATGCACGGCACGCTAGCGGTGGGTGTAGGGGGCACGCGAGCGGGTTAAGGGGGTGCGGGGCGCACGGCGCCGAACGCGCCGCCCTCGGCAGAGCCACCGTCGACAGACACTGCCCGCGCAGCCGCCCGCGTCCTCCCCGACGTGAGCGAGCGCAGCGTCTTCGTGACGCCGGCCTGAAGCGTTCCGCAGCCCCCTCCGCCTCCGGTCGTGCAGGATGCCGCCATGACCCCGTCTCCCGCCGTACGCCCCTACCGCCCCGAGGACCGCGAGGCCCTCGACGACATCTGTGTCCGCACCGCGCACGTGGGCCGGGACGCGCGTCCCCACTACCAGGACCCCGAGGTCTTCCCGGCCGCCTTCGCCGACCCCTACGTCCATCTCGAACCGGAGCTGGCCTTCGTGCTGGACGACGGGGAGGGGCAGGCCGTCGGGTACATCGTCGGTACCGCCGACACGCCCCGGTTCGTCGAGGACTACCGGGTGAAGTGGCTGCCGCTCGTGGCCGACCGCTACCCGGAGCCCCGCCGCGAGCCGCGCACCCCCGACGAGGAGATCATCGCGCTCCTGCACCGCCCCGAGCGGATGCTCGTGCCCGAAGTCGCCGCGTATCCCGCCCACTTGCACATCGACCTGCTCCCCGAGTGGCAGGGACGCGGGTACGGGCGGGCGCTGATGGAGAGCTTCCTGCGCGCGCTGCACGAGCGGGGCGTGGCGGCCGTACACCTGTCCATGGTGTCCGCCAACACGCCCGCCCGTGCCTTCTACGACCGTCTCGGCTTCCACGAGATCGCCGTACCGGATCCGGGGCCCGTCACTTATCTCGGCCGGTCCACGGCAGCGGAAGGCCGGTGAGGGCACTCCCCCACCGGCCTACCTCCGCTCACACCGGGTGCGTCAGACGCGTGCCGGCTCCCGGTCCTCGTCCGGGTCCGCGTCCTTCTCGGCCCGGGTGCGCAGTCCCTCGCCCTCGACGTCGACGTCGGGCAGCGCGCGGTCCAGCCACTTCGGCAGCCACCAGGCGCGGCGGCCGAGCAGGGCGAGGACCGCGGGGACGATCGCCATGCGGACCACGAACGCGTCGAAGAAGACGGCGATCGCGAGACCGAAGCCGATCATCTTGATCATCGATTCTCCGGAGCTGATGAAGCCTCCGAAGACGGCCATCATGATGACCGCGGCGGCGACCACGACCCGGGCGCTGTGCTTGAACCCGGTCACGACGGCCTGGCTCGGGGACTCGCCGTGGACGTACGCCTCCCGCATGCGGGTCACCAGGAAGACCTCGTAGTCCATCGCGAGCCCGAAGACCACGCCGACCATGAAGATCGGCATCATCGACATGATCGGGCCGGTCTCCTCGACGCCGAGTACTCCGCCGAGCCAACCCCACTGGAAGACCGCGACCACGGCGCCGAGTGCCGCGAGCACCGAGAGCAGGAAGCCGAGGGCCGCCTTCAGCGGGACGAGGATCGAGCGGAAGACCACGATCAGCAGGAGGAAGGCGAGGCCGACCACCAGGCCCAGGTACGGGATCAGGGCGTCCGAGAGCTTCTGCGAGAAGTCGATGTTCATCGCGGTGGTGCCGGTGACCAGGACGTCCGCGTCCGCCTTGGACGCGACGTCGTCACGGATGGCGTGCACCAGGTCCTCGGTCTGCGTCGAGGACGGCTTGGAGCCGGGGACGACCGTGATGGTCGCGGTGTCGCCGGCCTTGTTGAAGGCCGGCGGGGTGACCGTGGCGACGTCGTCCAGGTCCTTGATCCCGTCGCTCACCGTGGCGGCCGCGGCCTTCGGGGCGTCGCTGTTCTTCGCGTCGACCACGATCATCAAGGGTCCGTTGAAGCCGGGCCCGAAGCCCTCCGAGAGGAGGTCGTAGGCGCGGCGCTGGGTCGTGGACGTCGGCTGCGAACCGTCGTCGGGCAGGCCCAGTTCCAACTGGCTGACCGGCAGCGCGACGGTGCCGAGACCGACCACGCCGAGCAGCAGCACGGCGGCCGGGCGGCGGATGACGAAGCTCGCCCAGCGGGTGCCGAGGTTGGGCTTCCCCGGCTTCACCGGCTTCACCGGCTTCCCCGACTTCGGAGCAGAGGCGTCCGCACCATGGACCTCCTTGCGCTTCTCGCCCACGGGGCGGATTCTGCGGCCCGCGTACCCGAGCAGCGCCGGGATCATGGTCAGCGCGATGAGGACGGCGATCACGACCGTGCCGGCCGCGGCGAGGCCCATCTTGGTCAGCATCGGCACGTTGACGACCGTGAGACCGGCCAGCGCGATCACGACGGTGAGGCCGGCGAAGACCACCGCGGAACCGGCGGTGCCGGTGGCCCGTCCCACCGCCTCCTCGCGGTCGCGGCCCTCGGCCAGCTCGGCGCGGTAGCGGGAGACGATGAACAGGGCGTAGTCGATGCCGACCGCGAGGCCGATCATCCCCGCGAGCGTGGAGGTGGTGTCGCCGAGGTCGAGCGCCTTGGCGAGGGCGGTGATGGTGCCGACGCCGATGCCGACGCCGATGACCGCCGTCAGCAGTGGCAGCCCGGCCGCGACCAGCGAGCCCAGGGTCATGACCAGGACGACCGCGGCGATGGCGAGACCGATGACCTCACCGATCGCCCCCGCCTCCGGCTCGGCCTGGAGCGCGTCGCCGCCGACGTCGACGGTCAGCCCGGTGTCCCGGGCCTCGTCGGCGGCCTTCTGCAGGGCGTCCTTGGTCGCGTCCTCGAGTTCCATGGCGGGGGCGTCGTAGCGCACCGACGCGTAGGCGACCGTGCCGTCCTTGCTGACCGCGTGGGTCGTGTAGGGGTCGGTGACGGAGACGACCTCGGAACCGTCGCCCAGTTCCCTGACGGTCTTCGCGACGGTGGCCCTGTTGGCGGCGTCGGTCATCTTCTCGCCCTGGGGCGCCTTGAAGACCATGCGTCCGGTCGCGCCGTCGGCGCTGGCCCCGGGGAAGCGCTGTTCCAGCAGGTCGAAGGCCTTCTGTGCCTCCGTGCCGGGGATGGAGAAGGAGGTCGATCCGGCGGCGGGGGCGCTGACCGCGCCGACGCCCGCGAGGGTCAGCAGGGCCACCCACAGCAGGGCGACGAGGTGCCGTCGCCGGAAGGCGAGACGGCCGAGTCGGTAGAGGAAAGTGGCCACGAAGGCGTACTCCCGGTCAGGTCGTGGGGTTCTTCAGGGCAGGGGTGATCAGCCCGGTGGGTGGCAGGGGTGATCAACCCGACGACGTGAGCGGTTACGTCAGGTGGGGGACGTGCTGGGGAGACTGGGGGTCAGTCGGCCGAGACGCCGAGGGCGGGGAGGACCACGGCGTCGATGTACGAAAGCAGGAAGGACTGGGTCGGCGGCAGCTCGTCGATCATCGTCCGGGCCGCGAACCCGCCGAGCATCATGTGGAGCATGAACTCGATCGCCGGGTTGTCGGGGCGTACCTCGCCCCGGTCGATCGCCCGCTGCACCAGTCGGCGGAACTCCGCCGTCTCGGGTTCGATGAGATGCTCGCGGAACGCCTTCAGGAGATCCGGGTTGCCGTGGATCGCCATGGCCAGACCCCGCATGAGCGCGGAGTTCTGCTCCATCGTGCAGTCGTCCGAGCGCATGGTGAGCGCGTGCAGGTCGCCCTTGAGGGACCCGGTGTCGATGTCGTCGAGACCGATGCCGCCCGGCTTGCTGTGCCGCACGGCCTTCGCCACCAGTTCGGCCTTGCCGCCCCACTGGCGGTAGAGCGTGGCCTTGCTGGAACGGGTGCGGGCCGCGACGGCGTCCATCGTGACGGCGTCGTAGCCGACCTCCCGGAGCAGGTCGAGCACGGCCTCGTAGAGCTCGGCCTCGCGCTCGGGGGTGATACGGCTGCGACGCGCGGTCGAGACCTCGGTCATGTCACTCACCCTTTCCGCTCCGGTACGTGGAACGACACTGTTTCGTACGACACGAATGTAGCGCATCCGCCAGCGAAACGAAACGGTTTCGTTCGTGTTGTGGGTCACCGCCGGCTCTCGCAGGTCGGCATGAGGCGGTTTTTCATAAGTTGCTCCGGCCCATCCTCCGGAAAAGCATGGGGAGGTGAGCTATCTGCGCCTTCCCCATCTGCACGGTGACCTGTTGTGCTTCGTGGCCGAGGACGACCTCTGGCTGGCCCCCCTCGACGGTCCGGGCCGCGCCTGGCGCCTGACCGTCGACCGCACCAAGGTCGGCCACCCCCGCTTCTCTCCCGACGGCCGCCACATCGCCTACACGAGCTGGCGCAGCTTCGTGCCCGAGATCCACCTGGCCGACGTGGACGGCGGACCGGCCCGCCGACTCACCTACTGGGGCTCCACGGACACCCAGGTCACCGGCTGGACCCCGGGGGGCGAGATCCTCGCCGTCGCCTCCCACGGCGAGCCCTTCTCCTACTTCACCTGGGCGTACAAGGTCCCCACCGACGGCTCCCCCGGCCACAAGCTCCCCTGGGGCCCGGTCTCCGACATCCAGGTCGCCGACCGCAGGACGCTCCTGCTGACCGGCACCCCGCCGCACGAACCGGCCGCCTGGAAGCGCTACCGGGGCGGCGCCACGGGCCGCCTCTGGCTGCACGGCGAACGCCTGCTGCCCGACCTCGGCGGCCACCTCCACTCCCCCATGTTCGTCGGCGACCGGATCGCCTTCCTCTCCGACCACGAGGGCGTCGGCAACCTGTACTCCTGCGCTCCCGACGGCTCCGACCTGCGCCGCCACACCGACCACGACGCCTTCTACGCCCGGCACGCAGCCAGCGACGGCACCCGGGTGGTGTACCAGTGCGCGGGCGACCTGTGGATCGTCGACGACCTCGCCTGCGCCGAGCCCCGCAAACTCGACGTACGGCTGAGCGGGCCGCGGGCCGGCCGCCGTCCGTACCAGGTGCCCGCCGCCCAGCACGTGGACGGCATCTCCGTCGACGAGACGGGCCGCGCGAGCGCCGTCGTCGTCCGCGGCAGCCTGTACTGGCTGACCCACCGCGACGGCCCCGCGCGCACGATCACCGACACACCAGGGGTACGGGTCCGGCTCCCGGAGATGCTGGGCTCCGGCGGCCAGGTCGCGTACGTGACGGACGCGGAGGGCGAGGACGCCGTCGAGATCGCCTACCTGCCCCGGGCCACCGGTGACCGCGAGCCCCGGCGACTGGCCTCCGGCGAGCTGGGCCGGGTCCTGGAGCTGGTCTCGGATCCCCGGGGCGAGCGGCTGGCCATCGCCGCGCACGACGGACGCCTGCTGCTCCTGACTGTGTCCGATGATGCGGCTGACGCCGCGGGGACGGAGGACTCCGACGGCGAGGTCACCGAGCTCATCCGCTCGGTCAACGGCCCGGTCCGCGACCTCGCCTTCTCCCCCGACGGCTCGTGGCTGACCTGGTCGCACCCCGGGATCGGCCGCTCCCTGCGCCAGATCAAGATGGCCCGCATCAAGGACCGCCTGATCGTGGACGTCACCAACGGCCGCTTCGAGGACGAGAACCCGGTCTTCACCCGGGACGGCCGCTACCTCGCCTTCCTCTCCTGGCGCGGCTTCGACCCGGTGTACGACGTCCACACCGGCGACCTGTCCTTCCCGCTGGGCTGCCGCCCCTACCTGGTCCCGCTCTCCTCGGCCACCCCTTCCCCCTTCGCCCTGAACCCGGAGGGCCGCCCGGCCGCCGGCGGCCTGGACCCGGTCGAGGACGGAAGCGGCGAGGGCGGCGACGGCAGCGCGGTGACCGTCGAACTCGAAGGCCTGGAGAGCCGGGTGACCCCCTTCCCGGTCCCCGCCTCCAAGTACTCGGCACTGCACCCGGTCGCGGGCGGCGGCCTGGTCTGGCTGCGCTGGCCGATCTCGGGCGCGCTCGGCGAGACCTTCGTCAACCCGGACGACACCTCCGAGCGCCCCACCCTCGAACACTTCGCCGTCAGCAAGGCGAAGAAGACCGAACTCGTCGAGCACCTGGACTGGTTCGCGGTCAGCGGCGACGGCTCCCGACTGGTCCTCGTCGACGAGGGCGACCTGCGCGCGACCCCCGCCACCGAGTCCGGCGACAGCGACTCGACCGTCTGGATCGACCTGCGCCGCATCCTCCACGAGGCCGACCCGGCCGCCGAGTGGCGCCAGTCGTACGAGGAGGCGGGCCGACTGATCCGGGCCTACTTCTGGGACCCGGGGATGTGCGGCATCGACTGGGACGCGGTGCTCGACCAGTACCGCCCGCTGCTCGAACGAGTCGCCTCCCCCGACGAGTTCGCCGACCTCCTGCGCGAGGTCCTCGGCGAACTGGGCACCTCCCACGCCTACGTCACCGCCGCCCGCCGCAACGAGGGCCCGCCCCACTACCAGCGCCGCCAGGGCCTGCTGGGCGCCAACTTCGTCCTCAGGGACGGCGGCTGGACGGTCCGGCGGATCCTGCCCGGCGACTCCTCGGACTCCAAGGCCCGCTCCCCGCTGGCCGGCACCGGCATCCGCGAGGGCGCGGTCCTCACCCACGTCGACGGCCGCCCGGTCGACCCGGTCACCGGCCCGTATCCCCTGCTCGCGGCGGCGGGCGGTACGACGGTGGAGCTGACGTTCACCCCGGCCGAGGGCGAGGGCAGGGCCCGCCGGGTCGCGGTGGTCCCCCTCCTCGACGAACGCCCCCTGCGCTACCAGGACTGGGTGGCCAAACGCCGGGCCGTCGTCAGGGAGTTGAGCGGCGGCCGCTGCGGCTATCTGCACATCCCCGACATGGGCGGCTCGGGCTGGGCCCAGTTCAACCGGGACCTGCGCATGGAGGTCTCCCGGCCCGCCCTGATCGTCGACGTGCGCGGCAACGCGGGCGGCCACATCAGCGAGCTGGTGGTGGAGAAACTGACCCGCACGATCCTCGGCTGGGACCTGACGAGAAACGCCCAGCCGGTGTCGTACGCCTCGAACGCCCCGCGCGGACCGGTGGTGGCCCTCGCCGACGAGGCGACATCCTCGGACGGGGACATGATCACGGCCGCCTTCAAACTCCTGAAGCTGGGACCGGTGGTGGGCCAGCGCACCTGGGGCGGAGTGGTCGGCATGACCGGCCGCCACCAGCTCGGCGACGGCACGGTGATCACGGTCCCGATGAACGCGGCCTGGTTCGACGCGTACGGCTGGTCGATCGAGAACCAGGGCGTCACCCCCGACCTGGAGATCCTGCGCACCCCCCTGGACTGGGCGGAGGGCCGCCACGCCCAACTGGACGACGCGGTCACGCTGGCGCTGGACCTCCTGGAAACCAACCCCCCTGCAACACCGCCGGACTACCGGGACGTACCGAACCGGTCGAGGCCGAAACTTCCGCCCAGGTGAGTTGTTCTTGCTTTTAGGGGCGCGGGGAACTGCGCGACAAGCCCCCACCGGCCCGCAGCCGAAAAGCAACAAGTGTGGGGTGCCCTCCAACAACCAGAGGGCACCCCACACTTCAAGCAGTGACTACATGTCGTAGTCGGGGTCCAGCCGCTCCTGCTCCTCGCGACGGAGCCGCTCGGACTCCTCGTCCCGCATGCGCTCGTCCTGCTCGCCGCGGCGACCGCGCTGGGCCTGCTCCCGGCCCTCCTGGGCCTTCTGCTTGGCCTGCTGCTGCCACTGCTCGGACTTGTCCTGGAACTGGTCCTTCATACCCATGTGGGTTCACTCCCGTGGGGGTGAGGGGAAGAGCCCCTGGCCGGGGCCTCGACCAGATTCACACGCCCGGACAAAGAACGCATTTCGATCAGTCACGGTGCGTAGCTGGCGCCTTGGCGCGGGCCTCCTCGTCCGCCGCCCCACCTGCGCCGACGAGCCCCACCCGCATGCCCTCCAGCCGCTGCCCGAACCGCCGCATCTCCCGCTGCCCGACGGTCCCGATGAGCCCCGGCAGGTACCCGCGCATGCCCTGCATCCCGCGCAGCCACCCCTGGCCGTACACATGGCTGGACCGCCGCTCGATCCCGGCCACGATCCGCTCCACGGCCGGCCCCAGCGGATAGGTCTTGTTGGCCGGCCACGGCAGCCGCTGCCTCAGCTCCCGCATGACGTCGTCCTGGTCGGCCCCGCGCACCATGTCGGTGTCGGTCCACGACAGATACCCGACCCCGACCCGCACGCCCTTGTGGCCGACCTCGGCGCGCAGGCTGTGCGCGAACGCCTCCACACCGGACTTGGACGCGCAGTAGGCGGTCATCATCGGCGCCGGGGTGATCGCGGCGAGGGAGGCGATCTGGAGCAGATAGCCACGGCTCTCCATCAGCACCGGAAGGAACGCCCGCGCGGTGACGGCCGACCCGATGAGGTTGACCTCGATCACCCGCCGCCACGCCTGCGGATCGGAGTCGACGAACGGACCGCCGGTCGCGACACCGGCGTTGGCGACCACGATGTCGACCTTCCCGAACCGCTCCTTCACCTCCCCCGCGACCCGTGCCATCGCCTCGTGATCCGTCACGTCGGCGTACCAGTGGTCGCTGTCGCCGTGCAGCCGCTCGGAGAGCTGCTTGAGCGCGTCCGGTTCGAGGCCGACCAGCGCGACCTTGGCGCCCCGCGCGGACAGCTTGCGGGCGAGCAGCTCGCCCACGCCCCGCGCGGCCCCCGTGACGACAGCGACCTGTCCTTCGAGTCCGACCCTGCTCATGCGCCCTCCTTGACCTGGACGTACGTGGTGACGAGGTGCCGGATCAGCGCGTTGACCGGCTCGGGCGCCTCGACGGGTGTCATGTGGCCGACGCCGGGCAGCTCGGTGACCCCGAGGCATTCGGGCAGCGCGGCCGCCAACCGGTGTGCGTGCACGGGCGGGGTGAGCCGGTCGGCCGTGCCGACGACGACGGCCGCCGGCACGGTGAGCCGCCGTACGCCGTGGTCCAGGTCGAGCAGATCGAGGACCTGCGACCATGCGTGGCGCACCTTGCGCGGGCACGCGTGCACGATCCGCGCGCACGCCTCCACCATGTGCGGGGCCGAACCGGGGCCCATCGTCCCGTACTTGAGGATCCTCAGGGCCAGCGGCGTGACCGGTCCGAGCGGCGCCCGCGCCCCGAGGACCTGCCGGGTCAGCCAGGTCCGCAGCCGCCCGGCCCGGATCGGGACGAGGGTCGACTCGGCGACCAGCCGCGACGAACCGGTGCTGCACAGCAGGACGGCCGCCGTGTGCGCACGGAACGCGGGGCGTTCGGCGGCGGCCATGACGGTCATCCCGCCCATCGAGTGACCGGCGATCACCGCCTTCTCCCCCGCCCCGAGGGGGCCGCCTCCAGCACGGCCACGAGGTCGTCGGCGAGCCCCTCCGCACTGCACGCCGGGCTCGCCGGACTGCGCCCGTGACCGCGCTGGTCGTACGCGATGACCCGGTGGTCCACTGCGAGTTCGCGGATCTGGGCGGCCCAGAAGGCGGTGGAACAGGTCCAGCCGTGGGCGAGGACCACGGGAGGCGCGCCCTCGGGCCCGTGCACCTCCACGTGCAGTCGAGCGCCGTCGGCGGAGAACGCGGTGAGTTCACGCGCCGGGGCGGGCGGGGCGTACGGACCGGAGACGACATGCGCCATGCGGCTCATACGGCGGCCTCCGCGCTCTCGTCCGCGACCGCGCTCCCCTGTCCGGCGGGCCGCAGCACCTCGTACTCGGAGAGATCCACCCGCCGGGTGGCCCGCCGGAACTCGGTCGTCGTACCGGGCCAGATGGTGCTGTTGCGGCCGTTCGCGTCCAGGTACCAGCTCGTGCAGCCACCGGTGTTCCACACCGTGCGCTTCATGCGCTCCTGCACCCGGTGGTTCCAGGCCGCCACCGCGGCGGGACGCGCGTCCAGGGCCGCACGCCCCCCGAGGACGTCGAGCTGCCGCACGAAGTCGGCGAGGTAGTTCAGCTGGGACTCGATCATGAGGATCATCGAGGAGTTCCCGAGGCCGGTGTTGGGCCCGATGATGGTCATCCAGTTCGGGAAACCGGCGGCGGAGGCACCCCGCAGCGCCTCCATCCCGCCCTTCCACGCCTCGGCGAGCGTGCGCCCGTCGGCGCCGACGACCCGGTCCGCGATCGGCATGTCGGTGACGTGGAAGCCCGTGCCGAACACGATCGCGTCGACCCGCGCCTCGGTGCCGTCGGCGGCGACGAGGGTCGACCCCTCGACGCGGCTGAGCCCGCTCGCGACCACGTCCACGTTGGGCTGGGCGAGCGCCGGGTAGTAGGTGCTGCTCAGCAGGATCCGCTTGCAGCCGATGCGGTAGTCGGGAGTGAGCTTGGCGCGCAGCGCCGGGTCCTTGACGGCCCGGGCCATGTTCCGCTTGGCCAACTGCTCCACCGCGCCGAGCTCGTTGGGGTGCTTGGTGAACGCCTGGACCTGCAACTCCCTGATGCCCCACAGCAGTCCGCGCCGGACCTGGGTGGTGAAGGGCAACTGCCGGTGCAGCCAGCGCTCGGCGCCGCTGATCGCCCGGTCCATGCGGGGCATCACCCAGGGCGGGGTGCGCTGGAACAGCGTGACGTTGCGGGCGAGCGGCTGGATGGCCGGGACGATCTGGATGGCCGAGGCGCCCGTCCCCACCATGGCGACCCGCTTGCCGCGCAGGTCGTAGTCGTGGTCCCAGCGCGCGGAGTGGAAGACCTTGCCCGGGAAGGAGTCCAGCCCCGGGATGTCGGGGATCTTGGGATCGGAGAGCGGCCCGGTGGCGGAGACGACGAGGTCGGCCGACAGCCTGCCACTGGCGGTCTCGATGTCCCACCGCAGCTTCTCGGCGTCCCAGGTCATTCGCTTGACCTCGGAGTTGAGGCGGATGTGCGGGCGGAGCCGGAAGACGTCCGTCACATGCTCCAGGTAGGCGCGGATGTGCTCCTGCCCGGAGAAGGTGCGCGGCCAGTCGGGATGGGGCGCGAAGGAGAACGAGTACAGATGGGACGGCACGTCACAGGCACACCCCGGATAGCTGTTGTCCCGCCACGTGCCACCCACACTGTCGGCCCGCTCCAGCACGACGAAGTCGGTGACTCCCTCGCGCCGCAGCCGTACGGCGGCCCCCAGCCCACCGAACCCGGACCCGACCACCGCCACCCGCACATGCTCGTGTTCGGCCATCCCGATGCCTTCCCTGCCCGACTCCGCCAGTGAACACTGGCGCAATGGGAGGGTAGAGCAGCTCCGTACCGATGGGTAGGGGGCGGACGAGGGAAAGTTACCGGCGGTACAACATAGGCTGCGGACGTGACGGACAAGCGCGAATACCGCATGGAGGAACTGGCCCGCCTGGCCGGCATCACGGTGCGCACCCTGCGCTTCTACCGCGAACGCAGACTCATCCCACCCCCTCGCCGCGAGGGCCGCATCGCCTGGTACGACGACCACCACCTGGCCCGCCTGCGCACGATCGCGGCGCTTCTGGAGCGCGGGCACACCCTCACCGGCATCGCGGAACTGGCGGAAGCCCTCGACCACGGCCGCGACGTCGCCGACGTCCTGGGCGTGGCGCCGCCCACGGAGGAGGAGCCGGTCCGCCTCACCCCCGAGGAACTCGCCGCCCGCTTCGAGGGCGAGGTCACCGCGGAGAACCTCGCGGCCGCCCTCGACCTCGGCTACCTCGGCACCGACGGCGACGAGATCGTCCACATCAGCCGCCGCCTCCTGGACGTCTCCTCCGAACTGGTCCGCGAGGGCATCCCCCTCGCCGAGGTCCTCACCGCCGGCCAACGGGTCCGCGAACACGTCGACGCCCTGGCCGAGATGTTCGCCGACCTGGTCCTCCGCCACGCAACCGAGGACGACCTCCAACGCCTGCGCCCCCTGGCCCGGAGCGTGGTGGAGGCGGAACTGTCTTTGGCGCTTGACCGGCGGTTGCGCAAGCGGGACTAGAGGTCGTAGACGACCGTCACGGGAGCGTGGTCCGACCAGCGCTCGGCGTGCGTGGCCGCGCGCTCGACGAACCCCTTGACTGCCTTGGCGGCGAGCCCCGGGGTGGAGACGTGGTAGTCGATGCGCCAACCTGTGTCATTGTCGAACGCCCGCCCCCGGTACGACCACCACGAGTACGGCCCCGCCACGTCCGGATGCAGCGACCGTACGACGTCGACGTACCCTCCGTCGGTCTCGTCGAACACCTGCGTGAGCCAGGCGCGCTCCTCCGGCAGGAAGCCGGAGCTCTTCTGGTTGGCGCGCCAGTTCTTGAGGTCGGCCGGCTGGTGGGCGATGTTCCAGTCGCCGCAGACGACGACCTCGCGGCCGTCGGCGGCGGCGCGCTCGCGCAGTCCCTTCAGGTACACGAGGAACTCGTCCATGAAGCGGACCTTCTCGTCCTGCCGCTCGGTGCCGACCTCGCCGGAGGGCAGGTAGAGGGAGGCGACGGTGACGCCGGGCAGGTCGGCCTCGACGTAGCGCCCGCTGGTGTCGAACTCGGCCGAACCGAAGCCGATCCGGACCCGGTCGGGCTCACGGCGGGTGTAGAGCGAGACGCCGGCGCGGCCCTTGGCGGCGGCCGGCGCGTGCACCACGTGCCAGCCCTCGGGAGCCCGGACGCTCTCCGGCAACTGCTGCGGCTCGGCACGCACCTCCTGAAGGCAGAGCACGTCGGCGGAGGTCCCCGCGAGCCACTCCACGAAACCCTTCTTCGCGGCGGCACGCAGCCCGTTCACATTGGCGGAGGTCACAGTGAGCACCCGGGAACGATACCGGCACACTGGAGGGCATGATGATCCGCCGTGTCCCCTTCGACCACCCCGACGCCGTGAAGCTCAACGACCAGGTCCAGGCCGAGTACCACGTCCGCTACGGCGACGGCGGCGACGCCACCGAGCTGGCCCCGACGGACTTCGAGCACCCGAACGGCGTGTATCTGATCGCGTACGACGACAGGGACAGCCCCGTCGCCACGGGCGGCTGGCGCGCCCAGGACGCGAACGGCGAGGGCAACCTGGACGGCGACGCCGAGCTCAAGCGCATGTACGTGATCGAGGCGATGCGGGGCCGCGGTCTCGCCCGCCGCATCCTCACCGCCCTGGAGGACGACGCGCGCGCGGCCGGCCGCCGCCGCATGGTCCTGGAGACCGGCACCAAGCAGCCGGAGGCCATCGCCCTCTACACCTCCAGCGGCTACGAACCCTGCGTGAAGTTCGGCTACTACCGCCACTACGAGGACAGCCGCTGCTTCGCCAAGGCGCTGTGAGAAGGCCGTACACATGGCAGAAGACCCGCTCCTGAATCAGGAGCGGGTCTTCATGATGCGTGGACCTGAGGGGATTTGAACCCCTGGCCCCCTCGATGCGAACGAGGTGCGCTACCGGACTGCGCCACAGGCCCTTGCAACGAGTGAAACTCTAGCATCCCCATCCGGGTGCTTGGAAATCCGTTCCGGGCGGTCAGGGACGGGCCTCCACCAGGGTGGATCCCGTCCCGTCCGTCACTCGTTGGCCGCGCGCGGCCGGTCGCCTTCCTCGTACTGGTCGAAGAGCGGCGTGCGGCCACGCTCGCGTGCCCGGCGTGCGGAGGCGGCGCGACGGGCGTCGGTACGACCGTCCGCCTCGGGCTTGTCCTCCGCGTCGGCGGCGGCGGACTCCTCCTCCGCTCCCCCGTCCTCCGAGACAGGTGTCGCCTCGTGCTCCGGGGTGACCGCGCTGGACCGGGCCGAACTCCAGGCGTCCGGTGCCCCGAGGTCCACGTCCGCGGTGGCCCGCGGGGCGACCGGCGCGGTCACGTACGTCGGCAGCGGCACCGGCACCGGGTCCCAGCTCTCGCCGTGCCCCGGCCTGCGCTGCCGCTCGCGCTGCTGGTCGACCCACTCGGCGTGGTCGGTCTGCTCGACGAGGGCGCGCCGGTCGGCGGCGAGGGCGGAGAGCCCGGGATCGGTTTCCGCGCCTGGTCCCTCGTCCGGTTCGTCGGCGTCCACGCCGGTGCTCACGGACGCGCGCCGACGCGGCTGGCGGGCCCGCTCCCGCAGGTGCTGCGCGGCGAGCTCGGCCCGGCGCCGGTCCATCTGGTAGGCGAAGCGGCGGCGTTCCTGGGAGCGCAGGTAGGCGATGTACGCGCTGAGCATCACCGCGGGGACGCCAGGCGCCCACAGGAAGGCGAGTCCTCCGACGGCGGCGACGATCGCGCCGAGCGTGAAGGCGAGGAAGAGCATCACCGTCGTACGCCGTCGGCGTGCGAGCACCTTTGTACGCCGGGCGCGCGCAGCGGCCGCTTCCGCGGCGGCCGTGCGCCGGGCGGCGGACGCGGGTGTCTGCTTGCGCGCCGGGGCGCCACCGTGTGCGGACGCGGGCGCGTTCGTCTTCTCGCGCGCCGGGTCGCCGTGCCCTGCTTCCCGCTCGGCTTCCCGCGCCGGCTCGCGCGTCGCCTCCCGGCGCTCGGAAGCCGGCGGCTGGACCGTCGCTTGGGTCTGCGGACGGGTCGGAGGCATGGCGAAGGCCCGGACGTCCACCGACTCGGTGACGACATCCGGTTCGTCGGCGCCGTGCTCCCCCTCGTCGGCGGAGCGCGCGCGCAGGTCCTTGGCGTATCGACGCTCCATGCCCGCCCGTCCGGACAGCAACCGGATGGCGGTGCTGAAGCGTTCCGTCGGACGGGCCTCGTTCAGCTCGTCCTGCCTACGGAGCCACATCGGCACCAAGTAGGCGGCCCAGGCCCCGACAATGACTGCGTAGATGAGGCCGCTGCTGCTCACGCCTCACACGGTAGAGGGGTTTGCGTGAGGCCATCTGCCAATTGCGCCGGTGTGTCGCACGATCTGGCTGATATTTCGAGCTTTTTTTGTGACCGATCCGATCAGCAGCCCGCCTCAGTCGCGAATTCAACGCCCCGAGACGGTCATGCACCGATCATTTTCGAACACTTATTCAATTTCCGGGTCCGGTCGATCGCCTATGCGGGATTGTCGTGCGGCGTACTGCGGGAGCGTGCCCGCTGCCAGCGCCGGAGCAACCCGTCGGGCACCTCTTCCGCGGTGAGCGCGAACACGAGATGGTCCCGCCAGGCCCCGTCGATGTGGAGATAGCGCGGCCGCAGTCCCTCCTCGCGGAATCCGAGTTTCTCCACGACCCGTCGACTGGGCCCGTTCTCGGGGCGAATGCAGACCTCGATGCGGTGCAGACCGACCGTGCGGAAACAGTGGTCCACGACAAGTGCCACGGCGGTCGGCATCACCCCGCGCCCGGCCACCGACTGGTCCACCCAGTAGCCGACGTGCCCCGAGCACATCGAGCCCCAGGTGATCCCGGCGACCGTCAACTGCCCGACGAGCTGGCCCCGGTACTCGATGACGAACGGCAGCATCCGCCCCGCGTTCGCCTCGGACCTCAGGTGCCGGACCATCTGGCGGTAGGTCGGCCGGTGCGCGATCGGGCCGGTCGGGGTGGGCGGCGGGATGGTCGCCTCCCAGGGGCGCAGCCAGTCCCGGTTGCGCCGGTTCACCTCGCGCCAGACCCGCTGGTCGCGCATCCTTATCGGCCTCAGGACGACATCGCCGTCCGCCAGTACGACGGGCCATGACGGGCTGTTCAGCTCGCACCCCCACTGCCGGCGCCGGGTCTCGGGTGGTCGCCGCCGCGGAGCTGGTCGACGGCGTGGGTCAACAGGGGTTCCAGGACGGCCAGTCCGTCCTTCACCCCGCCGCTGGAACCCGGCAGGTTGACGATCAGTGTGCGTCCCGCCACCCCGGCCAGGCCCCGGGAGAGCGCGGCGGTCGGCACCTTGTCCCGTCCGAACGCCCGGATCGCCTCCGCGATGCCCGGCACCTCGTAATCGATCACCGCGCGGGTCGCCTCGGGGGTGCGGTCGGTGGGCGAGATGCCGGTGCCGCCAGTGGTGACGACGACGTCGTACCCAGCCTCGACGCCCGCGCGCAGGGCGGCTTCCACGGGGTCTCCGTCGGGGACGACCTGGGGGCCGTCGACGGTGAAGCCGAAGCCCCGCAGGCCGTCGGCGATCAGGGGGCCGCCCTTGTCCTCGTAGACGCCGGCGGCGGCCCGGTTGGAGGCGGTGATCACAAGAGCGCGGTACGTCATGCCCGGCTCCAGTCGCCCGACTTGCCGCCCGTCTTCTCCTCGACCCGTACGTCCGTGATGACCGCTCCCTTGTCGACCGCCTTGACCATGTCGACCACGGTGAGCGCGGCGACGGAGACCGCGGTGAGGGCCTCCATCTCGACACCCGTGCGGTCCGTGGTCTTCACGGTGGCGAGGATCTCCACGGCGTCGTCCGCGACCGACAGATCCAGTTTCACACCGGACACCGACAACGGGTGGCACAGCGGGATGAGGTCCGGGGTGCGTTTGGCGCCCATGATGCCCGCGATCCGCGCGGTGGCCAGGGCATCTCCCTTGGGAACGCCCTCGCCGCGCAGCAGCTCGATCACCCGGGGCGAGACGAGGACGCGCCCGCTCGCGCGCGCGGTGCGTGCGGTGACGTCCTTGCCGGAGACATCGACCATACGGGCGGCTCCCGCCTCGTCGATGTGCGTCAGTCGGTCCTGCGTACTCATGGTTGTGCGGCGCTCCCGGTCCGGCCTGTTGTGCGCGACACGGTACCGCCAACCCGGGGTGCTCAGCCGAGCAGGACCACTTCGACCTCGGTGCCGGGCTCGACGGACTCGGCGTCCTCCGGTACGACGATCAGCGCGTCGGCCTGTGCGAGGGCGGCCACCAGATGGGAGCCGGCGCCACCGACCGGGCTGACGGAGCCGTCGGCGTACGTACCGCGCAGGAACTGCCGGCGTCCCTTGGGCGAGGTCAGCGCCTTGTCCGCGGTCAGGGTGGCCCGGGTCCGCGGCCGGTGGACGTCGTCGAGGCCCATGAGGGTGCGGATCGCGGGGCGGACGAAGAGTTCGAAGGAGACGTACGACGACACGGGGTTGCCCGGCAGGGCGAGGAGCGGGATGTGGTCGGGGCCGATGGAGCCGAAGCCCTGGGGCTTGCCGGGCTGCATGGCGAGCTTGCGGAAGTCGACGCCGCTGCCCGGCTCGTCCGCGTCGCCGACGGAGGACAGGGCCTCCTTGACGACGTCGTACGCCCCGACGCTCACGCCGCCCGTGGTGACCATGAGGTCGGCGCGGACCAGCTGGTCCTCAATGGTGGAGCGCAGGGTCTCGGCGTCGTCGGCGACGGCGCCCACGCGGTAGGCGATGGCTCCGGCGTCCCGGGCGGCCGCGGTCAGGGCGAAGCTGTTGGAGTCGTAGATCTGGCCGGTGCCGAGGCTCTCGTCGGGCTGGACCAGTTCGCTGCCGGTGGACATGACGACCACGCGCGGGCGCGGGCGCACGCGTACGGTGCCGCGGCCGATGGCGGCGAGCAGGGCGATCTGCGGCGGGCCGAGGACGGTCCCCGCGTCGAGGGCGCGGTCACCGGCCCGGACGTCGCTGCCCTGGGCGCGCACGTGCGCGCGTGCCTCGGCGGGCCGGTACACGTGCACGTGCCCCTCGGCGCCCTCGGGACCGAGGCTGCGGGCACGCATCCCGCTGACCGGCCCCTCGCCGAGGCCTCCGTCGGTCCACTCGACGGGGACGACGGTCTCGGCGCCGGGCGGCAGCGGGGCACCGGTCATGATGCGGGCGGCCTGCCCGGGGCCGACGTGCAGCAGCTCGGCCTGACCCGCCGCCACGTCCCCGACGACGTCCAGGACGGCCGGGAACTCCTCGCTCGCGCCCGCCACGTCCGCGACCCGCACCGCGTACCCGTCCATGGAGCTGTTGTCGAACGGGGGCAGGGATACCGGGACCGTGACGTCCTCGACCAGGACGCAGCCCTGGGCGTCGAGCAGTTGCAGCTCGATGGGTTCGAGGGGACGGACGGTCGCGAGGATGTCCTCCAGGTGTTCGTCCACCGACCAGAGGTGGTCCTGGTCGGCGGGGCGGGGCGCGGCGCTGCTCAAATGCCTACATCTCCTCGGCTACGTAACGGCGGAGCCAGGTCCGGAAGTCCGGGCCCAGGTCTTCACGTTCGCACGCGAGTCTGACAATGGCACGCAGATAGTCGCCGCGGTCGCCGGTGTCATAGCGGCGGCCCTTGAAGACGACGCCGTGCACCGGGCCGCCGACCTTCTCGTCCTGCGCGAGCTGCTGGAGGGCGTCGGTGAGCTGGATCTCGTTGCCCCGGCCCGGCTCGGTCCTGCGGAGTATGTCGAAGATGCGCGGGTCGAGGACGTAGCGGCCGATGACCGCGTAGTTCGACGGGGCGTCGGCGGCGTCCGGCTTCTCGACGAGGCCGCTGACCCTGACGACGTCGCTGTCCTCGGTCTCCTCGACGACGGCACAGCCGTAGAGGTGGATCTGCTCGGGTGCGACCTCCATCAGCGCGATGACGCTGCCGCCGTGCTGCTCCTGCACCTCGATCATGCGCTGGAGCAGGGGGTCGCGGGCGTCGATCAGGTCGTCGCCGAGGAGGACGGCGAAGGGCTCCTGGCCCACGTGGGGGGCCGCGCACAGGACGGCGTGGCCGAGGCCGCGGGGGTCGCCCTGGCGCACGTAGTGCATGGTGGCGAGGTCGCTGGACTCCTGGACCTTGGCGAGCCGGCCGGCGTCGCCCTTCCTCTGGAGGGCGGACTCGAGCTCGTAGTTGCGGTCGAAGTGGTCCTCCAGTGGGCGCTTGTTGCGTCCCGTGATCATGAGGACGTCATCGAGGCCCGCCGAGACGGCCTCCTCGACCACGTACTGGATCGCCGGCTTGTCGACCACCGGCAGCATCTCCTTGGGAGTGGCCTTGGTGGCCGGCAGGAAGCGGGTGCCGAGCCCTGCTGCCGGAATGACAGCCTTGCTGATCCGATGGGGCGACTGAGTCATGTCCGCACCCTATCCGGTGCCTTTGCCTGGAATCTGGGGCTCCGGTTAATAAGCTCTTATATGAGCGTATTCGAAGGGTACGGGTGCAGACTTTGAGTCACGTCGGACGTCCCACCGAGCCTGACAAGCGAATGTTGCGACGAGAGTACCTGGCGGTGAGGAACAGATTGACGGCCGATGACGTGCGGGAAGCGGCTTCCGCACTGGCCGGCCGGGCCCTGGAGCTGCCCGAGCTGGCGCGTGCGCGCACGGTGGCGGCGTACGTCTCCGTGGGGAGCGAGCCCGGCACGCTCGCGCTCCTGGACGCGCTGCGCGAGCGGGGCGTACGCGTCCTGCTCCCGGCGCTTCTGCCGGACAACGATCTGGACTGGGGCGCCTACACCGGCGAGGGCTCTCTCGCGCGCGTCCAACACGGCGGAAAAATGGCCCTCTTCGAGCCCACCGGCGAGCGTCTGGGCCCCGACGCCGTGACCGGTGCCGACGTGGTGCTCCTGCCCGGCCTCGCGGTGGACGGGCGCGGGATGCGCCTGGGGCGCGGCGGGGGGTCGTACGACCGGGTGCTCGCACGCCTGGAGCGCGCGGGCGCACGACCGGCGCTGGTGGTGCTCCTGTACGACTCCGAGGTCGTCGCGCAGGTCCCGGAGGAGGCGCACGACCGCCCGGTGCACGCGGTGGTCACGCCGTCGGGCGTGCGCCGCTTCCCCTCGCCCGCATGAGGAAGGGCCCTCCACACGCGTGTGGAGGGCCCTTCCCGGTCTGCCGCCTCAGCTCACGGCTTCAGCACCAGGGTGTCGGTCGTGCTCTTGTCGACGGCGCCGTCCGAGAAGGACCAGTCAAGGAGCTCGCCCTTGACCCACTTGCCGGTCTGGTCGGTGTAGTGCGCGCTGTAGGCGTGTCCGGAGGCACCGGTGAGGTTGATCCACTTCGACTTGTCGAGGTCGCCGAGGTTGACCACCATGCGCATCGACGGCACCCAGACGACGCCGTAGCCGCCCGCCGCGTTCCAGCCGGTCGCGTTGACCGTCGCCTCGCCGCCGCTGAGCTTCCAGGGGCCGCGGTTGAGCATGTACTGGAGGAAGCCGGGGCCCTCCAGGCCGAGGGTCTGGTTCTTCAGGAACAGACGGTGCAGCCGGCCCCAGCTCCAGGTGTCGATGTCCTTGCCGAGCTTCGCGGTCAGCTCCCAGCGGGCGTCGACCATGGCGCGCTTGAACAGCTCGTCGCGGTTGTTGGCCTCGCGGCGGTCGCCGATGCCCTTCGGAGTCTTCCACCACTCGCTGTTCTCGTCGTCCATGAGCTTGCGCACGACCTCGAACCAGCGGTCGCCGCCGTCGGGCTGTGCCTGGTCGGCGTCGCGCTGGCCGCACTCACGGACCTTGTCCGTCTCGTCTGCGGGGCCGGTGGTGTTGATCGGGTCGACCCACAGGCACTGGCCCTTGACCCGCAGCTCCTTGGGCAGCTTGTTGCCGAAGGCGAGCTTGAGGATGTTGCGCCAGACGGCGTTGAAGTAGGCGGCCGCGGCCGAGTCGGCGTCCTGGGTGTAGTCCCAGCCCTCCAGGAGCTCCTGCGCCTGGCGGACGTCCTTGTCCTCGACGTCGATCTTCAGCAGCTTGGGCACCAGCAGCTTGGCGATCTCGCTGCTGTTGTCGAGCTGCATCTGGCGCATGTCGTCGGTGGAGATCTTGCCGCCGCCCTTGATCTTCTGCTCGATCAGGTCGGTGATGCGCTGGCTGCGGGTGCCGTAGCCCCAGTCCGTGGTGAGCGTGTAGGGGTACTTGTCCTTGTCGATCACGGCCTGGTTGGCGGTGACGATGTAACCCCGCTCCGGGTTGAACTCGTAGGGCAACTCGTCCTGCTCGATGTACTTGCCGGTCCAGCGGTACTTGGGGTCCCAGCCCGGGGCCGGGATGGCTCCGGTGTCGCCCTTCGCGCGGATCGGGATACGGCCGGGCAGCGTGTAGCCGATGTTCTCGGCGTCGGCGTAGACGAGGTTCTGCGAGGGCACGTCGAACAGGGCCGCCGCCGCGCGGAAGTCGCTCCAGTTCGACGCCCTGTCCATCGCGAAGACGGCGTCCATGGTGGTGCCGGGGTCGAGCGCGGTCCAGCGCAGGGCCACGCCGTAGCCGTCGCCGCGGTCGGGGGCCGCGTTGTCGACGGTGGCCTTCTTGCCGACCTTCACGAGTTCGTCGTAGCGGTCGGAGAGCAGGGGGCCGTTGTTCGTCTCACGGACGACGATCTTCTTGGACGCGCCGCCGGCGACCTTGATGGTCTCCTCGCGCGTGGTGAAGGGCTTGGTCCGGCCGTCGTAGAGGTAGCCGTCGCCGGAGAGCTTCTCCAGGTAGAGGTCGGTGACGTCGACGCCAGAGTTCGTCATGCCCCAGGCGATCTTCGCGTTGTGGCCGATGACCACGCCGGGCATGCCCGCGAAGGTGTAGCCGGCGACGTCGTACTGGCACTTGCTGGAGACGGTCCGGCAGTGCAGGCCCATCTGGTACCAGACGGACGGCAGCGAGGCGGACAGGTGCGGGTCGTTGGCGAGCAGGGGCTTGCCGGTGATGGTGTGCGAGCCCGCGACGACCCAGGAGTTGGAGCCGATGCCCTGGCCGTTGACGCCGACGGCCGTCGGGACGTCGTCCAGGACGTTGTAGAGGCCCGAGAGCTGGCTCTGGAGGGCCGAGGCGGTCGAGGACGAGGTCGAGGCCGACGTGCCCGTCGCGGTGCCGCCCGTGCCCGTTCCGGTGCCCGTGCCTGTTCCGGAGCCCGTGCCTGTTCCGGTGCCCGTGGACGTTCCGGAGTCGGACAGGCCGTTGTCCTGCGAGCTGCCGTTCTGCTCGAAGGTCCGGGTCAGCTCGTTGTACTGGCCCTCCTGGACGATCGCCTGGTTGCGGCTGTACGGGTACTCCGGGTACAGGTCGGCGATCTGCTTCGGGCCGAGGCGGCTGGTCATCAGGGCGCGGTCGATCTCGTCCTGCATGTTGCCGCGCAGGTCCCAGGCCATCGCCTTCAGCCACGCCACCGAGTCGACCGGGGTCCACTTGGCGGGCTTGTAGTCGTTCTCGAAGCCGAGCGCCGCGTACTCCAGGGAGATCTGCTTGCCGCTCTTGCCCTGGAGGTAGGCGTTGACTCCCTTGGCGTAGGCCTGGAGGTACTTCTTCGTGGAGGCCGACAGCTTGGTGTCGTACTCCTTCTTCGCGACCCGGTCCCAGCCCAGCGTGCGCAGGAACTCGTCGTCCTCGACCTGGCCCTTGCCGAACATCTCCGACAGGCGCCCGGAGGTCATGTGCCGGCGCACGTCCATCTCGTAGAACCGGTCCTGCGCCTGGACGTAGCCCTGCGCCATGAACAGGTCCTCGTCGGAGGAGGCGTAGATCTGCGGGATGCCGTAACTGTCGCGCTTGACGTCCACGGGGCCCGACAGACCCTGGAGCTCGATCGAGCCCTTGGTCTGCGGGAAGGACGCGCGGACGGTGCTCACCGTCCAGTACCCGCCGAAGGCGACACCGCCGATGACGGCCAGTACGAGGACGAGCACGATCAGGCGGGCTCTGCGCCCCTTCTTCCTGCCGGACTTGCCGGGCTGCTGACCCGATGAGGCGGTGGTGGTGGGGGGCATCGCTGTCCTTGCTGTCCTAACGCGAGCGGCAGGGCGGGCTGTGCTGTCGACGGGGAGCCTGCGCCACATCCCCGGCCGGGCGTCGCGCGCCCGGGGATGTGCGCAGGCTCCGCGCGCTGGAGCAACCATAGGCGCAGGGCCCAGGCGGACTTGACGCGGAGTCGGGATCGAACGCGGACGAGCGTTCGATCTTGCCTCGCGAAGCGTCAAGAAATCGTCAAGAGTTAGGTAAGGTAACGAAGTACTTGGATGCGAAGCTCCCCCGCTTCGTGTCCTATGTACGTGAGCTCACGCGCGCGTGATGCGGGTGAGCCAGGGAAGGGAACGGCCGCTGACTGTCCACCACCTCAACCAGCTCCTGCTCGTCTGCTCGCTCGTCCTGCTCGTCGCCGTGGCCGCGGTCCGGATCTCCTCGCGCAGCGGGCTCCCCAGCCTGCTCGTGTACCTGGGGATCGGCATCGCCATGGGCCAGGACGGCATCGGCGACATCCACTTCGACAACGCCGAACTGACCCAGGTCATCGGATACGCGGCCCTGGTCGTGATCCTGGCCGAGGGCGGTCTCGGCACGAAGTGGAAGGAGATCAAGCCGGCCCTGCCGGCCGCCACCGCGCTGGCGCTGGGCGGGGTCGCGGTGAGCGTCGGGGTCACGGCGACGGCCGCGCACTACCTGATCGGCCTCGAGTGGCGCCAGGCGCTCATCATCGGCGCGGTGGTCTCCTCGACGGACGCGGCGGCGGTCTTCTCGGTGCTGCGCAAGATCCCCCTGCCCGCGCGCGTGACGGGCACGCTGGAGGCCGAGTCGGGCTTCAACGACGCCCCGGTGGTCATCCTGGTGGTCGCCTTCTCGCAGACCGGCCCGGTCGAGCACTGGTACACGCTGCTCGCCGAGATAACCCTGGAACTGGCCATCGGCGCCGCCCTCGGCATCGCGGTGGGCTGGCTGGGCTCCTGGGGCCTCAGGCACGTCGCCCTGCCCGCCTCCGGCCTCTACCCGATCGCGGTCATGGCGATCGCCGTCACCGCGTACGCGGCGGGCGCACTGGCGCACGGCAGCGGGTTCCTCGCCGTCTACCTCGCCTCCATGGCGATGGGCAACGCCAAGCTGCCGCACTGGCCCGCCACCCGCGGATTCGCCGACGGGCTCGGCTGGATCGCCCAGATCGGCATGTTCGTGCTGCTCGGCCTGCTGGTCACCCCGCACGAGCTGGGCGACGACGTCCTGCCCGGACTCGTCATAGGGCTGGTGCTGACCATGGTGGCGCGACCGCTGAGCGTCTTCCTGTGCCTGACGCCGTTCCGGGTGCCGTGGCAGGAGCAGACGCTCATGTCCTGGGCGGGCCTGCGCGGCGCCGTCCCCATCATCCTGGCGACGATTCCCATGGTGAGCGGTATCGAGGGCAGTCGTCGCGTCTTCAACATCGTCTTCGTTCTTGTCGTCGTGTACACCCTCGTGCAGGGTCCGACGCTGCCCTGGCTGGCGCGCAAGCTGCGCCTGGGCGGCGACCCCGAGGCCGCCGACCTCGGCATCGAGTCGGCGCCCCTGGAGCGGCTGCGCGGGCACCTGCTGTCCGTCGCGATCCCCGAGGGGTCCCGGATGCACGGCGTCGAGGTCAACGAGCTGCGGCTGCCGGCCGGGGCGGCGGTCACCCTGGTCGTCCGCGATGAAAAATCGTTCGTTCCGCTGCCCACCACCGTGCTGCGGCGCGGGGACGAACTGCTCGTCGTCGCCACCGACCCGGTCCGCGACGCCGCCGAACGGCGCCTGCGCGCCGTGGGCCACGGCGGCAAGCTGGCCGACTGGCTGGGCACCGGCGACCCCGACAGCGCACGTTAACGACGTGTTTCGCGCCCCCTGTACGATGGGGGCGCACTCCTGATCGAACCAACTCTGCCTGACGCAGAGCTGGCGCGACCGTATGGCGGCCGGGACGTCCCTCGTGACGTGGTCTTCGGCATCTACCGCAGTCCGCGCAAGAGGACAGCTCTCGGCGCCCCCTTCTGCCAAGGGGCCGCGCTACCAGGCGGCAGAAAGGCACGGGCCGTGGCATCCACGGTCACCTCCTCCCGCCCGGGATACGGGCAGCTGCTGCGTACCCGCGGCGCCTGGACGTTCCTGCTCCCCGGCTTCGCGGCACGCCAGCCGTTCGCGATGCTCACCCTCTCCCTCGTGCTGCTCGTGCAGCACACCACCGGCTCCTACGGCGCGGCGGGCGCCGTCGCGGCCGTCACCGGCGTCTCCATGGCGCTGTTCGCGCCCTACAGCGGCCGTCTCGCGGACCGGCACGGACAGCGCGCCGTACTGATCCCCGGCGTCCTGGTGCACACCCTGGCGGGCCTGTCGCTGACGGCCCTCGCCCTCGCACACGCGCCCCTGTGGGCGTTGTTCGCCGCGGCCGTGCCCACCGGCGCCTCGGTGCCGCAGATCGGGCCCATGGTGCGCGCCCGCTGGGGCGTCAAGCTCCAGGACTCCCCCCTGATGACCACGGCGGCCGCCTTCGAGTCCGTCACGGACGAGCTGACCTTCGTCTTCGGCCCGCTGCTGGCCACCGCGCTGTGCACCGCCGTCCACCCCGCCGCGGGCCTGCTGACGGAGGCGTCGCTGACGCTCCTCGGCGGCCTGCTGTTCGCCGCGCAGAAGAGCACCCAGCCGACCGTCACCTCGGCCGCCGGGCACGCACGCGTGGAGCACGCCTCGGCGCTGCGCGTCCCCGGGGTGCGGGTCCTGATCGTGACCTTCCTGGGCATCGGTTCCGTCTTCGGCGGCATGCAGGTCTCGCTGGCCGCCTTCAGCGAGTCGATCGGCGAGCCCGGCCTGAACGGTGTCCTGTACGGCGTCTTCGCCGCGGGCAACATGCTCTCCGGCCTGGTCTGCGGAGCCATCGCCTGGAAGGTGGCCCCCCAGCGGCGCCTGCTCGTCGGCTACGGCGCTCTCGCCCTGACGGCCTCCGGCCTGTGGGCCGCGCACTCGGTGCTCGTCCTGGCCGGCCTCGGCCTCCTGGTCGGCGTGTGCATCGCGCCCACCCTGATCACCGGCTACACCCTGGTCGAGAACCTGGTCCCGGCCGGCGCCCGCACCGAGGCCTTCACCTGGCTGACCGGAGCGGTGGCGCTCGGCCAGGCGGCCGCCGTCACGATCGCCGGACAACTCGAGGACCGCTTCTGGGGCGGCGCCGGGTTCCTGGTACCGATGGGCGGCACCCTGCTCGCCCTGGCGACCCTGGTGGCGCTGCGTTCACGGCTCGCGACACCGCCCCGCGGACGGACCGTCGCACGTGGCATGGGTCACCGAGTGCCGGTGGCAGTGGACTGATCCTCGGGAATACGTCACTATGGACCCTCGTTAGCACTCATTGAGTGAGAGTGCCAGGAGGAAGACAGTGCCCACCTACCAGTACCAGTGCACCGAGTGCGGCGAGGGCCTCGAGGCGGTGCAGAAGTTCACCGACGACGCTCTGACCGAGTGCCCCAATTGCCAGGGCCGCCTCAAGAAGGTGTTCTCCGCGGTCGGCATCGTCTTCAAGGGCTCCGGTTTCTACCGCAACGACAGCCGCGGCTCCTCGTCGAGCAGCTCGCCGGCGTCGTCGTCCTCGAAGCCGTCGACGTCCACCTCGTCGTCCTCTTCGTCGGCTTCCTCGTCCTCGTCGGACGCGAAGTCGTCGAGCTCGGGCACCTCGTCCAGCAGCAGCTCCGCCGCGTAGGTCTCGCGTCCGGGACCCTGTCGTCGTACGACGGCAGGGTCTTCGGTGTTTCCCGAGCCCGACGGTCCCGGGTTCTCGGGGCCGGATACTGTGCTGGTCATGGCGAACGCACAGATCGGCGTAATCGGCGGCTCGGGCTTCTACTCGTTCCTCGAGGACGTGACCGAGGTCCAGGTGGACACCCCCTACGGTCCGCCCAGTGACTCCCTCTTCCTCGGCGAGGTCGCCGGCCGGCGGGTCGCCTTCCTGCCCCGGCACGGACGCGGCCACCATCTGCCGCCCCACCGGATCAACTACCGGGCCAATCTGTGGGCGCTCAGGTCGGTGGGGGCACGGCAGGTCCTCGGTCCGTGCGCGGTGGGCGGGCTGCGGCCCGAGTACGGCCCGGGCACGCTGCTCGTGCCGGACCAGTTGGTCGACCGTACGAAGTCCCGGGCGGCGACGTACTTCGACGGGCTGCCGCTGCCGGACGGCGGCATGCCGAATGTGGTGCACGTGTCCCTGGCCGACCCCTACTGCCCCGTCGGGCGGGCGGCCGCGCTGAAGGCGGCCCGCGGGCGGGACTGGGAGGCCGTGGACGGCGGCACGCTGGTCGTGGTCGAGGGGCCGCGGTTCTCGACCCGCGCCGAGTCGTTGTGGCATCAGGCGCAGGGCTGGTCGGTGGTGGGCATGACCGGCCACCCCGAGGCGTCCCTCGCCCGTGAACTGGAGCTCTGCTACACGTCGTTGACCCTGGTCACCGACCTCGACGCGGGCGCCGAGACCGGTGAGGGCGTCTCGCACGACGAGGTGCTGCGGGTGTTCGCGGCGAACGTGGACCGGCTGCGGGGCGTGCTGTTCGACGCGGTCGCGGCGCTGCCCGCGAACGGGGAGCGGGACTGCCTGTGCGCGAACGCGCTGGGCGGGATGGATCCGGGGTTCGAACTGCCCTAGCGAGGCCGGAAGTTCTCGTTCGGGTGAGGGAGTTGTCCACAACCGGGCGGTGGTCCACCGGCCTCGGCGGGATTCGGCGCGAAGCCTCATCGTGGCAGCGCAAGCCGTTCTCTCGTCGCTGGTGGTGGTCCTCATGTCCTTCGCTCCCTCCCCCGCTCCCCTCGCTCCGTGCCCGCCCGGCACCGACGCTCCCCCCACCTGCGAGGTCCCGCACTTCGCACCGGTGCGGGTGCGCGGCGGACAGCATCGGCTGCGGCGGTTCGTACGGCACCGCAGGCGTGCCGTGGCTCTCGGCCTGGCCGTCACCGCGGCCGCGCTGGTGGCGGCGGGCGGCCCGCGGGGCGACGGGGCTCAGGGCGCCGACGGGGCGCGAGGGCATCCTGGAGCCGGGTCGGTACACGGGCACCGTGCCGTCGAGACGGTGTCGGCACCGGTGCGGATCGCCGACGGAGCGACGGTCCGGCTGCTGCGGCCCGGCGACCGGGTCGACGTCATCGCCGCCGAGGAGTCGGCGCTGGGCGGGCACAGCCGGGTGGTCGCGCGCGGGGCGCGGGTGACGAAGGTGCCGGAACCGCCGACCGGTGCGACCGAGGGCGGGGCTCTGGTCGTGCTCTCGGTGCCGCGGGCGACGGCGGCTCGCCTCGCGGGGGCGAGCGCGACGGCACGGCTGGCGGTGACGCTGTGTTGAGGCGTCTGATCCGTCTGTTGCGGGGATTTGTGTCAAGTACCCCCTTCGAGCTACCCCATTGGCCAGGGTCGCCTCGCGTTGACGTAGGTTGCGGAGCTGTTTGTTCCACACCCTGTGCGTGCGAGAAGAGGCCTCTAGGTGAGCGAGAAGAAGCCGAGCGTCTGGGAGGGCTTCAAGGCCTTTCTGATGCGCGGGAACGTCGTCGATCTGGCAGTCGCGGTGGTCATCGGCGCGGCCTTCACCAACATCGTCAACTCGGTGGTGAAGGGGATCATCAACCCGCTGGTCGGAGCCATCGGTACCAAGAACCTCGACCACTACAGCTCTTGTCTGAGCTCCAGCTGCGAGGGCGAGCAGGGCATCACGATCCTGTGGGGCTCGGTGCTCGGCGCCACTCTCAGCTTCGTGATCACCGCGGCCGTCGTCTACTTCCTGATGGTCCTGCCGATGGCGAAGTACCTGGCCCGCATGGAGGCCCGCCGGAAGGCGAAGGAGGGCACGCACGAGGTCATCGAGGTGACCGAGCTGGAGGTCCTCAAGGAGATCCGCGACGCCCTGGTCGCCCAGCGGGGCTCGGGCCACGACGGGCGCTGACGAGCTGGGCCCCGCCGCCGGCTCAGAGGTGGTGGGGCGGCTTCTCGTCGAGGAAGCGCTTCAGGTCGGCCGCGCTGTCGCCGTCGGTGCGCGGCCGGTCGCCCCAGCCCCGGTCGGTGTCGTCCGAGGACTGCTGGTCCAGCGGATCGTCGAAGACCAGCGCGGGCTTCGGCTCGCGGGGTTCGGGGCGGGGGGCGCTACTCATGGCTCCAGGGTACGGCCCCGCCGGGCACACACCGTGGGAGCGGCCGCCCGCCCCGGTGCCGGTCCGGCCTCCTAGCCCCCCGACGCCTGTGAACGGCCCTCAAGCGTTTCCGGACCGTATCTGGTGTGCTTGGCTCCATGACGTCCAGTACGACACGCAGTCCGCTGCGCAGACTCACCGCCCGCGGCCGGGACGAGGCCCATCGGGTCGCCTCGCCGCTGGAGCTCTTCTTCGACCTGTGCTTCGTCGTGGCCATCGCCCAGGCGGGCGTGGCCCTGGTGCACGCCGTCGCCGAGGCGCACTCCGGCGAGGGGATCCGCAACTACGCGATGGTCTTCTTCGCCATCTGGTGGGCGTGGATGAACTTCACGTGGTTCGCCTCGGCGTACGACAACGACGACGTGCTCTACCGGGTCGTCACCCTGGTCCAGATCGCCGGCGTCCTGGTGCTGGCGGCCGGGGTGTCCAGGGCGTTCGAGGAGCACGAGTTCCTGGCCGTGTGGCTGGGCTATGTGATCATGCGGCTGGCGCTGATCGCGCAGTGGCTGCGGGTGGCGCGTTCGACCGGGGGCGCGGAGCGGACGACTGCCCTGCGGTACGCGTTCGGCGTGCTGCTGTGCCAGGTCGGCTGGCTGGGGCTGCTGGTGCTGCCCGAGGGCGGACGGCCCTGGGTGTTCCTGGTGATGGCGGTGCTGGAGATGTGCGTGCCGCCCTTCGCCGAGAGGGACCGTCCGACGTCATGGCATCCGCACCACATCGCGGAACGGTACGGGCTGTTCACGATCATCGTGCTCGGCGAGACGATCGCCGCGGCCACGGTCGCCGTGAAGTCCGGCATCGACGAGAACGACGCGCTGGGCGAGCTGGTGCCGATCGCCGCGGGCGGGCTGCTGATCATCTTCGCCGCCTGGTGGATCTACTTCGTGGTGCCCATCCACGGCCATCTGCGCTCCAACAGACAGGCGTTCCTGTGGGGTTACGGCCACTACCTGGTGTTCGCCTCGGCGGCCGCGATCGGGGCGGGTCTGGAGGTGGCCGTGGAGCAGGCCGTCGGCAAGGCGCACATCTCGACTCTCGCCGCGTCGGCCGCGGTGACCCTGCCGACCTCGCTCTACCTGCTCACCGTCTGGCTCCTGCACTCGCGGTACTTCAAGGTGGGCATCGCGCAGCAACTGGTGCTGCCGGTCACGGCGTTGCTGGTGATCTGCTGCACCTTCCTGGGCGACTGGGCGGTGCTCGCGGCGGGCATCGCGGCGGCGCTGGCGGTGGTGACCGGGACGACGCTGACCGCGCGGATGGCGGCTCGGGAGGGCGAGGAGCCGGTTCGGGTGGCGTGACCTCGTCAGGCCGGGACCTCAAGGAGTCGGGACCGTCAGAACCGTCCGGACCGTCAGAACCGTCTGGACCGTCAGAACCGTCCGGACCGCCGGTCCTGAGGAGTGCGGCGAGGCTGGAGAGACTGGTCCCATGACAGTTGACGCTCTGACGGATGTCACCGGGGTACGCGTGGGGCACGCGACCCGCACCGGCGGCGGTTGGCTCACCGGCACCACCGTCGTGCTCGCCCCGGAGGGCGGGGCCGTCGCCGCGGTGGACGTGCGCGGTGGAGGACCCGGCACCAAGGAGACCGACGCGCTCGACCCGCGCAACCTGGTGCAGAAGGTCGAGGCGATCGTGCTGACCGGGGGCAGCGCGTACGGGTTGGACGCGGCCTCCGGGGTGATGGCCTGGCTGGAGGAGCGGGGGCGGGGGGTGCGGGTCGGACCGGATCCCTCGCACGTGGTGCCGGTCGTGCCTGCCGCCTGTGTCTTCGATCTCGGGCGGGGCGGCGACTTCCGGGCCCGTCCGGACGCGGCGACCGGGCGGGCCGCCGTCGAGGCCGCCGCGGCGAGTGCCTTCGGCGCGGAGGTGGCGGAGGGGTGTGTGGGGGCGGGGACGGGGGCCGCGGTCGGGGCGATGAAGGGCGGGGTGGGGACGGCGAGTGTCGTACTCCCCTCGGGGATCACCGTGGGGGCGCTGGTGGTGGCCAACGCGGTGGGGGCGGTGTCGGATCCGGAGACGGGGGTTCTGTACGGGGAGTTGTTCGGGGGGCGGGTGCGGTATCCGGACGAGCGGGTGCATGACGCCGCGCGGCGGCGGCTCGCCGAGACCGCGGCGAGGAACGCGGCGCCCCCTCTCAACACCACGCTCGCGGTGGTGGCCACCGACGCTCAACTGTCGAAGGCCCAGGCCCAGAAGGTGGCGGGCACCGCGCACGACGGCATCGCGCGTGCCGTGCGGCCGGTGCACCTGCTGCACGACGGGGACACGGTGTTCGCCCTGTCCACGGGGGCGCGGCCGCTCGACGCGGGGGACCCCCTCGCGCTCAACGCCGTGCTCGCCGCGGGCGCGGATGTGGTGACCCGCGCGATCGTCCGGGCGGTGCGGGCGGCGGAGTCGGTGGAGGGGGCGGGCGGGACGTGGCCGGCGTACCGGGAGCTGTACGGGACGTGATGCCTGCGGCGGCGGGGCGGCGAGGGCGGGGGGTGTTGGTCTGACCGCGGGTCGGTGGGGGCGGGCGTTTTGCGCAGTTCCCCGCGCCCCTGAGTGCCTGCGGCGGCCTGTGCGGGTTCGGTGGGGGCGGGCGCAGCGCGTGCCTGGGGCGCGGGGAACCGCGCAGCCAGGTGGCGAACGGTTCATCCCAGTGCGGCTGACCGCACCCCCAGGGGCGCGGGGAACTGCGCGACCAGCCACGACGAACCCGCACCCGCCCCACGACCCCACCCGGCACGTCCTGAGGCGCCCCGCGCCAGGCGGCGAACGGTTCGCCCCAGTGCGGCTGACCGCAACCCCTCAGGGGCGCGGGGAACTGCGCGAAACGCCCGCCCCCACGGACCCGCACCCGCCCCACAACCCCACACCGCACCCACCGTAGGCACCCGGCTCCACCCCAAGCGCATCCCAGCATTTCGTCCCGGTTCTGTCACGTGATGGCATTCGTCGCGCTCGTAGGGAACCCGGCCGGGGACCGGGTCCCTCTTTCTTCACGGAGTGGAGCGGACAACGCACATCACACGAATCTGGAGCAGCCCGTGACAACGCCGGACATAGCAGCGCGGCGCGCACTGGGGGCCTGTGCCGTCCTGATGGTCGGCGCCCTCACCCTCACCGCGTGCGGAGGCGGTTCCGACGCCAAGAGCGAGGGCAAGGGCGGCAAGGACCCCGCGAAGACCTCCGAGGCGCAGATCGCCATCTCCGCCAAGAACGGTTCGACGGGCGCGTCGATCAACAGGACCGGCGTGAAGGTCAGCGACGGCAAGCTGACCGGCGTGAAGATGACGGTGGCGGGCACGGGGCAGGAGGTGCCGGGCTCGCTGGCCGCGGGCGGGGCGAGCTGGAAGCCCGCGGAGCAGTTGGAGCGCGGGACGAAGTACGAGATAGCGGCGACGGCGAAGGACTCCGACGGCAAGGCCGTGACCGCGAAGTCCGTCTTCACGACCGTCTCCAAGGCGAACAGCTTCATAGGGACGTACACGCCGGACAACGGGACGACGGTCGGTGTGGGGATGCCGGTGTCGTTCAACTTCGACAAGGCGATCAGCGACAAGAAGGCCGTGCAGTCGCACATCACCGTCAGCTCCAGCAGCGGGCAGCAGGTGGTCGGGCACTGGTTCGGGGCACAGCGGCTCGACTTCCGCCCGGAGGAGTACTGGAAGGCCGGCTCCAAGGTCACGATGAAGATCGACCTGGACGGGGTCGAGGGGGCCAACGGCGTCACCGGTGTGCAGGAGAGGACCGTCAGCTTCACGATCGGGCGCTCTCAGGTGTCCACCGTGGACGCCGACACCCAGACCATGAAGGTCGTGCGGGACGGGACGACCGTCAAGACGGTGCCGATCTCCACGGGGAGCCCGGAGTTCACCACCTACAACGGGCAGATGGTGATCTCCGAGAAGTACAAGAAGATCCGCATGGACAGCCGGACGGTCGCGCTGGCCAACGCGTACGACATCCCCGACGTGCCGGACGCGATGCGGCTGACGCAGTCGGGGACCTTCATCCACGGCAACTACTGGTACAACCAAGGGAATCCGCCCTTCGGGCGCACCGGCACCAGCCACGGCTGTGTCGGACTGCGGGACGTCAAGGGCGGGCAGGCGGACACCCCGGCGAAGTGGTTCTACGACAACTCGCTGATCGGGGACGTGGTGGTCGTGAAGAACTCCCCAGACAAGACCGTGGCACCCGACAACGGGCTGAACGGCTGGAACATGTCGTGGAACGAGTGGGTCGCGGGCAGCGCCACGGGCACGTCATGATCGCCGCAATCCCCTTCTGATCAGGGGATTTTGACGGATCGTCGGGCCGCGCGGGAACATCTTGCGCGGCCCGGGCGTTTTCCGAGCGTACGTTTTCTCGGTTCCCGGACATGATGTCCGACCGAGGGGCTACGGTATGCACCCACAAGGTGACATGCAGCAACGCCGGGAGAAACCTTGAGCGTTCCGTACGAGACGGCAGCGTACGAACCACCCGAGTCGCCCGAGTCTCCGGAGGAGCACCTCGCGCGGCTCCTCGGTCGTGCCCTGAACTCCTTCGAGCTGCCCGACGAGGCCATCAGGCGACTGGACTGCGCGCTGGCGTACGACAGTTCGCTGCACTCCGCGCACCACAGCGCGGGGCTGCACCGGGAGACGTACCGGCACACCTGGCTGCTCGCCGACGGCTCGGCGCTCACTCTGTGGGAGCTCGTCCACAACACCGCGCGGGACAGCGTCCCGCAGCACGAGGTGTACGTCGACGAGGAGGAGCTGCGGGCGGCGACCATGCGGCTGCCGTTGCCGCCGGACACCCCTGACTTCGAGCTGCCGGTGACGGTGCAGCTCTCGCCCGTGCACCCGCCGCGGCACGCCTACGTCCCGGACGACTCGGCGGACCACGCGCGTCGGCTGCTGCGCCGCGCGGAGAACGCGGACCGGCCGGGCCCGGAGACGGCCGCGCTGCTGGCCGAGGCGTTCGCCCACCAGATCACGCAGGCGTTCGGGCGCCCGTGCCGGGCGGGGCGTGCCGGGTTGGGCTTCTCGTTGTACGAGCACGCGTTCCTGCTGCGGGACGGCGCGGAGATCTCCCTGTGGGAGGTCGAGCACACGGCGACGCCCGACGGGCGGCACATGTGCGAGGTGTACGTCTCCGAGGACGCGGCCCGCGACGCCATGGAGCGGCGGGCGGCTCAGGTCTCCTGAGCGGCGGCACACCCTCGCCCGCCAGGGGCCCCGTGCGTCCCGGCTCCGGCGTCCGTGTCAGCGGCCGCCGCCGAGTTGTCGTACGAGGCCCGCGAAGGCGTCCTCCTCCGCCGGGGTCAGCTCGACGTGCTCGTGCCCGGGGCCGGTCCGGCGCTGGTGGGGCAGGGCGGGCAGACCGTGGCCGGAGCGCCACGGCGCGGCCTGGTGGCGGCCGCGGCGCAGCATGAGGGCCAGCCCGATCGCCCAGGCGACGGCCACCAGGACAAGCAGGGTCATACCAAGCAACTGGTAGACGGAGACGTGCTCAGGCATGCGTTCCAGTAGACACCACGGTCCGGGACTTTGGTCCCGGACCGTGACGTATCTCGCAGGTGCCGTGAACAACTCACAGCCGCCCCAAAGGGGCAGGGATCAGGCCGCGACCGGCTGCTTCCGGTCGGCCGCCGGAGCGGTGGCATCGGTCGTCGCGGTGGCCGTAGTCGCCGGCGTCGGCTTGCGCATGCTCTTCAGGACGACCACCAGCGCGGTCGTGACGCACACGCCCGCCGCGATGGCGATCAGGTAGAGGAACGGGCTGCCGATCAGCGGGACCACGAAGATGCCGCCGTGCGGGGCGCGCAGGGTGGCGCCGAAGGCCATCGACAGGGCGCCGGTGACCGCGCCTCCCGCCATGGAGGCCGGGATGACCCGCAGCGGGTCGGCCGCGGCGAACGGGATGGCGCCCTCGGAGATGAAGGAGGCGCCGAGGACCCAGGCGGCCTTGCCGTTCTCGCGCTCGGTCTCGGTGAAGAGCTTCTTGCGGACGGTGGTCGCGAGGGCCATGGCCAGCGGCGGGACCATGCCGGCGGCCATCACGGCGGCCATGACCTTCATCGCGGAGTCGCTGGGGTCCTGGACGGCGATCCCGGCGGTGGCGAAGGCGTACGCGACCTTGTTGACGGGGCCGCCGAGGTCGAAGCACATCATCAGGCCGAGGAGGACGCCGAGCAGGATGGCGTTGCTGCCGGAGAGGCCGTTGAGCCAGTCCGTCATGCCCTTCTGGGCCTCGGCGATGGGCTTGCCGATCACGACGAACATCAGGAATCCGACGACCAGCGAGGAGATCAGCGGGATCACCACCACCGGCATGATGCCGCGCAGCACCGGCGGGATCTTGATCCGCTGGATGGCGAGGACCACCGCGCCGGCCAGCAGACCGGCGACCAGGCCGCCGAGGAAGCCGGCGTTGATGTTGAAGGCGATCATGCCGCCGACGAAGCCGGGGACGAGGCCGGGCCGGTCCGCCATGCCGTACGCGATGTATCCGGCGAGGACCGGGACCAGGAAGCCGAAGGCGACCTGGCCGATCTGGAACAGCAGGGCGCCCCAGCTGTCGATCTCGGTCCAGGAGAAGTGCTTCATGACCGAGGGCGCGTTCGCGATCTGCCAGCCGCCGATCGCGAACCCGAGGGCCAGCAGCAGACCGCCCGCGGCGACGAACGGGACCATGTAACTCACGCCGGTCATCAGCCACTTGCGGAGCTTGGTGCCGTAGCTGTCGCCGGACTCGCCGGCCCGCTCGACCGGCGTTCCGGTGCCTCCGGCGGCTCCCGCGGTCACCTCGCCGCGTGCCGCTTTCCCGCGCACCTCGGTGATGAGTTCCGCGGGCCGGTTGATGCCCGCCTTCACCCCCACGTCGACGGTGGGCTTGCCGGCGAAGCGGTCCTTGTCGCGCACGGGGACGTCGTGCGCGAAGATCACGCCGTCCGCCGCCGCGATGACGGCCGGGTCGAGCCGGTCGAAGCCCGCCGAGCCCTGTGTCTCGACGACGAGTTCGACGCCCGCCTCGCGGCCGGCGTTCTCCAGCGACTCGGCAGCCATGTAGGTGTGGGCGATACCGGTCGGGCAGGAGGTGACGGCGACGATCCGGAAGGGGGTCTCGGGAACGTCGGGAGCGGTACTGGCCGTTGCGGCATCGGCGGAGGCCGCCGCCGATGCCGCAACGGAGTCTTCGGTGGTGCCCTCGGCCGGTGCCTCGTCCCCGCGGATCAGCGCGGCCGCGCTCCCCGCGTCCCCGACCGACCGCAGCGCGTCGGTGAACTCGGCGTTCATGAGCTGCCGCGCGAGGGAGGACAGGATCGTCAGGTGGGCGTCGTCCGCGCCGGCCGGTGCGGCGATCAGGAAGATCAGGTCGGCGGGTCCGTCCGCCGCGCCGAAGTCGATCCCGGCGGAGCTGCGCCCGAAGGCGAGCGTCGGCTCGGTGACGTGCTCGCTGCGGCAGTGCGGGATGCCGATGCCCCCGTCGAGGCCGGTCGGCATCTGTGCCTCGCGGGCGGCCACGTCGGCGAGGAAGCCCTCCAGGTCGGTCACCCGGCCCAGGGCGACCATGCGCTCGGCGAGGGCACGGGCCGCCGCTTCCTTGGTGTCGGCGGACAGGTCGAGATCGACCAGGTCCGCGGTGATCATGTCGCTCATCGCGGGCTCCTTCGCACGCGTATCGCCCGGGGGGTGGGGTGGGCGGGAGGGGTGGGGACGGGGGTGGGGCGGTGGGGGTTCTCGGGGAGGGGGCCGGCGGCGCGCGGTAACAGCGCCGGCGCGGCCGTACCGGCGTCGCGAGGGACCGCCGTACCGGGAGCCGCCGTGGCCGGGCCGGTCATGACACCGGCTCCGTCAGCACCCGGTCCACGGGCACCTCGGCCGTGACCGTCACCGCGGCCGGGTCCAGGTCGTCCGGGGTCGGCATGACGCTGCCGGGGAGCTGGACGGCCGCCGCGCCGTGCGCGACCGCGGAGGCGAGGGCGCCGGGGCCGCTGCCGCCGGCGATCAGGAAGCCGGCCAGCGACGAATCGCCGGCGCCGACGTTGCTGCGTACGGCGTCCACGCGCGCGCTGCCGAACCAGGCGCCCGAGCCGTCCACGAGCAACTGCCCGTCGGCACCCAGGCTGGCGAGCACCGCCCGCGCGCCCATCTCCCGCAGTTCCTCGGCCGCCTTGACCGCGTCGCCGACCGTGGACAGGGGGCGTCCGACGGCCTCCGCGAGTTCCTCGGCGTTGGGCTTGACCACGTCGGGCCGTTCGCGCAGCGCCTCCAGGAGGGCGCGCCCGGAGGTGTCCAGCGCGATCCGGGCGCCGCCGGCGTGCGCCCGCGCGACCACCTCGGCGTACCAGGAAGGCGCGAGCCCCCGGGGCAGGCTCCCGCAGCACGCGATCCAGGAGGCGTCACGCGACTGCTCGCGCACGGTCTCCAGCAGGAGCTCCTGTTCGGTCGCGGACAGCTCCGGACCCGGCGCGTTGATCTTCGTGAGCACTCCGTCCGACTCGGCGAGCGCGATGTTCGACCGGGTCGCACCCGCGACCGGCACCGGCGCGACCTCGATGCCCTGCGCGTCGAGCAGGTCGGCGACGAGCGCTCCGGGCGCCCCGCCCAGGGGCAGCACCGCGACCGTGCGCTGTCCTGCGGCCGCCACCGCACGCGAGACGTTGACGCCCTTGCCGCCGGGATCCATGCGTTCCCCGGTGGCGCGGATGACCTCGCCGCGCTCCAGGGACGGAACCTCGTACGTGCGGTCCAGGGACGGGTTCGGGGTGACGGTGAGGATCATGCGCGCACTACTTCCGTGCCGCCACGCTCGATGGCGACGGCGTCTTCGGGACTCAGCCCGCTGTCGGTGATCAGCAGGTCCACATCGCTCAGGTCACCGAAACGGGCGAAGTGCTCCTGGCCGTGCTTGGCGGAGTCGGCGAGCAGCACCACCCGGCGGGCGGCGGCGATCGCCGCGCGCTTGACGGCGGCCTCGGCGAGGTCGGGGGTGGTGAGGCCGTGCTCGGCGGAGAAGCCGTTGGCCGCCACGAAGAGCACGTCGGCCCGGATCTCGCCGTACGCCCGCAGCGCCCAGGCGTCCACGGCGGCGCGCGTACGGTGCCGGACGCGCCCCCCGACCAGATGGAGCTGGATGCCGGGGTGGTCCGCGAGGCGGGCCGCGATCGGCAGGCTGTGGGTGACGACGGTGAGCGAGGCCTCCAGCGGGACGGCGGCGGCCAGGCGGGCCACGGTCGTGCCGGCGTCGAGGATCAGGGTGCCCTCGGTCGGCAGTTCGGCGAGGGCCGCCTTGGCGATGTGGTCCTTCTCGTCGGCCGCGGTCGTCTCGCGCTCGGCGAGGTCAGGCTCGAAGTCGAGGCGCCCGGCCGGGATGGCCCCGCCGTGCACCCGGCGCAGCAGCCCGGCGCGGTCGAGGGCCTTCAGGTCGCGCCGGATGGTCTCGGCGGTGACCTGGAACTCCTCGGCCAGGGAGACGACGTCCACCCGCCCACCGTCACGGGCGAGCCGGAGGATCTCCTGCTGCCGCTCCGGTGCGTACATGTCCGCTCGCCTCCGACTGATGCCCGAACGTGTGGTTTCAGTCGGGAGGCTACGCCCGGATTTCCGAGAAGTAAACAGGTTCGGACGTCATTCGGGCATGAACGGACGTCTGGTGGTGTCCGAGTACAGCAAGGGGCCCGGTACCTCAGCAGGTACCGGGCCCCTTGCTCGGTTTTTCAGGAGACCAGCTCGGGCTCCTTCTCCTCCACCGCGGGAAGCTCCGCGGCCCCCTCCACGTGCTGCGCGGGCCGCTTCGGCAGCGCGAACATGAGCAGGAAGATCACGCCCATCACCGCCGCGACCCACCCGAGCGCGTGCTGGAAGGCGTCCACGAAGGCCGGGCCCAGCTGTTCCGGCCGCAGGTCGTCGCCGATGACCCCGAAGAAGACCACCGACACCAGCCCGAGCCCGAGCGCGTTGCCCATCTGCTGCACGGTGTTGATCAGCCCCGACGCCGAACCCGCGTGCTCGCGCGGCACCTCCGACAGGACCGCGTCGGTGAGCGGCGCGACGATCAGGCCCATGCCGACGCCCATCACGACCAGCGGCAACGCCATCTGCCACGAGCTGATCGACATGCCGTACCGCTCGGCCTCCCAGAGGTAGAGCAGCACGCCCACCGCCATCAGCAGCGCGCCGGCCTGGAGCACCTTGCGCCCGAAGCGCGGGACGAGCTGCTGCACCGAGAGCCCGGCGGCCACGGAGACGGCGATCGAGAACGGCACCCCGGTCAGTCCCGCCCGCAGCGGGCTCCAGCCCAGCCCGGTCTGCATGTACAGGGTCCACACCAGGAAGAAGATGCCGAGCCCGATCCCGAACACGGTCTGTACGGCGATCCCGGCCGCGAAGCTCTTCACCTTGAACAGCGACAGCTCGACCAGCGGCGACCCGTCCCGCTCGCCCTTGCGCTTCTCGTACGCCACCAGCGCCGCGAACACGAGGGGCGCGCCGGCCATCGACACGTAGCCCCACAGCGGCCAGTCCAGCTCCTCGCCGCGCGTCAGCGGGTAGAGCAGCATCAGCAGCCCGAGCACGACCAGGGCCACGCCCGGCAGGTCCAGCTTCAGCGCCCGCGGGGCCTTGGACTCGGTGATGAAGCGGCTTCCGAGCACCAGCCCCATGATCCCGACCGGCAGGTTGATGAGGAAGATCGGCCGCCACTCGAGGCCGAAGAGGTTCCATTCGGTCAGCAGCGCCCCGAGCAGCGGACCGGAGACGGCCCCGAGCCCGACGACCGCGCCGAACAGTCCGAACACCTTGCCCCGCTCGTGCGCCGGGAAGGTCGCGTGGACGATCGACAGCACCTGCGGAACCATCATCGCCGCCATGCCGCCCTGGAGGATCCGGGCCGCGACCAGCATCTCGGGGTTCGCGGCGAAGCCGCACAGCGCCGACGCGAGCGTGAACCCGCCGATGCCGACGAGGAACAGCCGCTTGCGCCCGTGGATGTCACCGAGCCGCCCTCCGGTGATCAGCCCCGCGGCGAAGGCCAGGGCGTATCCGGCGGTGATCCACTGGATCTGGCTGACGGAGGCGCCGGCGTCCTGCCGGATGGACGGGATGGCGATGTTGACGATCGTGACGTCGACGAGGTCCATGAAGGCCGCGGTCATCACGATGGCGAGAGCGAACCAGCGACGCCGGTCGCCCGTGGCGGGCTGTGCGTCGAGGGTGCCCGAAAGGGTGGTCTCGGTGGAGGTCATGTCGTCAAGCTATGACCCTATTAGGTCAGATCGTGTCCTAGTAGTACGGCATCCTCGAACTCATGACGACGGACACCCCGGCACGGCTCCTGACGCTCCTCTCCCTCCTCCAGACGCCCCGCGAATGGCCCGGCGGCGAGCTCGCCGACCGCCTCGGGGTCTCCCGCCGCACGGTCCGGCGGGACATCGACCGCCTGCGCGAACTGGGCTACCCCGTCGAGGCCTCCAAGGGCTCCGACGGCGGCTACCGGCTCGTCGCGGGCAAGGCCATGCCCCCGCTGGTCCTCGACGACGAGGAGGCGGTGGCCATCGCCGTCGGACTGCGGGCGGGCGCGGGGCACGCGGTCGAGGGCGTGGACGAGGCGTCCGTACGGGCGCTGGCGAAACTGGAGCAGGTCCTGCCGTCCCGACTGCGGCACCGCGTCTCCACCCTCCAGTCCGCGACGACTCCGCTGACCAGCGGGGACGGGGCGAGCATCCCGACCGAGACCCTGACCGTGATGGCGTCGACGGTCGCCGGACACGAACGGCTGCGCTTCGCCTACCGCGCGAAGGACGGCGCCGAGTCCCGCCGGGTCGTGGAGCCCTACCGCCTGGTCTCCACCGGGCGCCGCTGGTACCTCGTCGCCTACGACCTCGACCGCGGCGACTGGCGGACCTTCCGGGTCGACCGGGTGAACGACCCCTTCGCCACGGGAGCGCGGTTCGCCCCGCGGGAGTTGCCGACGGGGAGTGCGGCGGAGTACCTGCGGCAGTCGATGTACCGCCGTCAGGAGACGTACGAACTGGTCGTGACCTTCGAGGGCGAGGCGTCCGTGGTGGGGGCCCGGGTGCCGGCGTGGATGGGGGTGCCGGAGCCGCTGGGCGAGGGGCGGTGCCGCTTGCGGGCGTCGGTGGGGGACTCGGTGGAGTGGATGGCGGTGCGGCTGGCGATGACGGGGGTGGAGTTCCGGGTGGAGCAGCCGCAGGAACTCGTGGAGGCGGTGCGGGAGTTGGGCACCCGGCTGGTTCGGGCGTCGGGGGAAGTCGCCTGAGGGGGCGGGGGGTTCGGAGGTCGGACGCCCGCGGGCGGGTGGGGACCGGTCGCGCACCCGCCGCCCAGGAACCCCCGTTCGACCGCCGGAGGCACCCCGTCGATGTGACAGAATCTGCCCTTCGGTGGGTCACCCCGTGGTTCAGGTACGGGGTGACCCACCGTTCCGTTCTCCGGAGGCGTGAAAAAAGAGCCGGACCCCGGCGCCCGGGGGGAGGGGCGCCGAGGTCCGGCTCGGGGAGAGTCCCGGCGCCGGGGGGGGATTGCGTCGGGACTTGGTTCGGGAGGGTCCTAGGGGTGCGGAGGGCCTGAAAGCATGGCTTCCGGGTCCGAACACCTGGGCCCTGAAGTCTTGTTCCCAGGGTCCGGCCGGTTCAAGCGGCCTAGTACAGCCATGTTTACGCGGTCTTTCGCCACCCGGCGTACGCGGGCACACCCCGCCTACGCCGCCGCGTCGAACCCGGTGGACCGCGCCAGCTTCTTGAGCTCCAGCAGGGCGTGCTTCTCGATCTGCCGGATCCGCTCGCGGGTGAGCCCGTGCTCCTTGCCGACCTCGGTCAGCGTGCGCTCGCGCCCGTCATCGATGCCGTACCGCATCTTGATGATGGACGCGGTGCGCTGATCGAGGCGGCCGATGAGGTCGTCCAGTTCCTCGCTGCGCAGCAGGGTCAGCACCGACTGCTCGGGCGAGACCGCCGACGTGTCCTCCAGGAGGTCGCCGAACTGGGTGTCGCCGTCGTCGTCCACCGACATGTTCAGCGAGACCGGGTCGCGGGCCCAGTCCAGGACGTCGATCACCCGCTCGGCGTTGGAGCCGAGCTCGGCGGCGATCTCCGCGGGCTCCGGGTCGCGGCCGTGCTCGCGGTTGAACTCGCGCTGCACACGGCGGATGCGGCCCAGCTCCTCCACGAGGTGGACGGGCAGCCGGATGGTGCGGGACTGGTCGGCGATGGAGCGGGTGATGGCCTGACGGATCCACCAGGTCGCGTACGTCGAGAACTTGAAGCCCTTGCGGTAGTCGAACTTCTCGACCGCGCGCACCAGGCCGGCGTTCCCCTCCTGGATCAGGTCGAGCAGGGGCAGTCCGCTGCGGGGGTAGCGGCGGGCCACGGCCACGACCAGGCGGAGGTTGGAGCGGATGAACACGTCCTTGGCGCGCTCCCCCTCCTCCACCAGGGCCTCCAGCTCTTCGCGGGTCGCGTCCGCCTTGGCTTCCTCGTACCCGTCGAGGACCTGTCGGGCGAACACACCCGCCTCGATGATCTGGGACAGCTCGACTTCCTTGGCGGCGTCGAGCAGCGGCGTACGCGCGATCTCGTCGAGGTACATGCCGACCAGGTCGCGGTCGGCGATCTCGCCGCCATGGACGCGAACACTGCGTGCCGCGTCGGTAGACCCGCCGGTGGCGGACTTGCGACGGGCGACGGCACGGGTTGCCATGCGTGCTCCCTTGCGATGTTGGGTCAGCGGGTGGTCCTTCGGACGCTGGGTCCCGGCTCCGGTTGCTTTCCGGACTCTCCTCGGGTGCCCTGCATCCGATGGAAACAACGACTGGAAACCGGACAGAATTCCCAAGCGGTGCCGCTATTTTTCTGATCTTGCAGTACCCTGTCCGGCCACATGGGGAGGCGTGATGCCGTCAGAACGTGCAGAGGTGCAGGTCAGGCCAGGAGTCGAAAGCGACCTCGGGGCCCTCACCGACATCTACAACCACTACGTCCGTGAGACGCCCATCACGTTCGACACCGCTGTCTTCACCCCGGAAGAGCGCCGTCCTTGGCTGCTCTCCCACCCTGAAGACGGCCCGTACCGCCTGATGGTTGCCACGGACACGGACCCGACAGGAACCTCACAGCGGATCCTCGGGTACGCCACATCCAGCCCCTTCCGCGCGAAGCCCGCGTACGCGACCTCCGTAGAGGTGACCGTCTACCTCGCGCCGGACGCGGGCGGCCGGGGCGTCGGCACCCTGCTCTACAAGGCCCTCTTCGAAGCACTGGCCGGCGAGGACCTGCATCGCGCCTACGCCGGCATCGCCCAGCCCAACGAAGCGTCCACGCGGCTGCATGAACGCTTCGGCTTCCGGTACGTCGGGACGTACCGGGAAGTGGGCCGGAAGTTCGGCCGCTACTGGGACGTCGCCTGGTACGAGAAGGACCTGTAGGGCCTACCGGCGAACGTCAGCCGAACTGCACCGACCGCTTGGCCATGCCCATCCAGAACCCGTCGATGACGGACTTCTGCGTGTCCAGCTCGCCGCTCACGTCGGCCGCGCCCATGGTGACGAAGAGGGGCGCGAAGTGCTCGGTGCGCGGATGGGCGTAGCGCCCGGCCGGGGCCTTGTCGAGGAAGTCCAGCAGGGAGTCCACGTCCCGCGCCTCCAGAGCCCTTCGGCCCCAGTCGTCGAACTCCGAGGACCAGGTGGGCACTCCGGGGCCGGTGTGGCGCAGGGCGGCGAGGTTGTGGGTGAAGAAGCCGGAGCCGACGATCAGGACGCCCTCGTCGCGCAGCGGGGCGAGCTTGCGGCCGATCTCCATGAGGCGGACCGGGTCGAGGGTCGGCATGGAGATCTGGAGGACGGGGATGTCGGCCTCGGGGAACATCTCGACGAGCGGGACGTACGCGCCGTGGTCCAGGCCGCGGTCCGGGACGTCCTGCACGGGGGTGCCGGGGGCGCGCAGCAACTTGCGCACGGACTCGGCGAGTTCGGGGGCGCCGGGGGCGTCGTAGGTCACCTTGTAGTAGTGCTCGGGGAAGCCCCAGAAGTCGTAGACGAGCGGGACGGGGGTCACCGCGCCGAGGGCGAGGGGGGCCTCCTCCCAGTGGGCGGAGACCATGAGGATCGCCTTGGGGCGGGGCAGGTCCGCGGACCAGGCGGCGAGCTCACCGGGCCAGATCGGGTCGTCGGCGAGCGGCGGGGCTCCGTGGCTCAGGTACAGGGCGGGCATGCGCTCCAGCGTGTCGGCGGACATGGCGGGGACTCCTCCGGTACTTCCGATGCGAGCGGTGCTTCAAATTTAAAGCTTCTACCGACATGACTGTACGCCTCATTTGTTTAAGCTTCAAGGAGAGAGCTCGTAGAGTGGGACACATGAACACGGCACCCGCCCCCGACGAGGAGCCCCAGTGGCTCGACGACGAAGAGCAGCGCATCTGGCGCTCGTACGTGCACGCCACGACCCTCCTCGAGGATCACCTCGACCGTCAGCTCCAGCGGGACGCGGGCATGCCGCACATCTACTACGGGCTGCTCGTCGGCCTCGCCGAGGCCCCGCAAAGGCGGCTGCGGATGACCGAGCTGGCCATGAAGGCGAAGATCACCCGGTCCCGGCTCTCGCACGCCATCGCCCGTCTGGAGCGCAACGGCTGGGTGCGCCGGGAGGACTGCCCGGACGACAAGCGGGGCCAGTTCGCGGTGCTCACCGACCCGGGCCTGGAGATGCTGCGGGGCGCCGCGCCCGGCCATGTGCGGGCCGTGCGCAACGCCGTCTTCGACCGGCTCACCCCGGAACAGCAGAAGTCCCTCGGCGAGATCATGCAGATCGTCGCCGAGGGACTCCAGCCGGACGAGGCGGGCGCGGATCTGCCCTGGCTCCGCTGAGCCAGGGCAGATCCTCGGTGGTCGTACGTGCGGAGCGTCCCCATCCCCGTACGTACGACAGGCCCGAAGGGGTACGGCCGGACGGTCGTCGTCAGTGGGCGACGACCGGGACCGCCAGCTCCTCCTCGGCGCCCTCTCCGGAGGCCACCGTGGTGGTGTCCGGGCGGCCGGCGTTGACGAGGGTCACGACGATCACCGCGGCGAGCACCAGCATGCCGACGGCGAACCAGATCGCGTTGGTGTAGCCGTGCACCTGGCCCTCCAGCGCCACGAGCTGCGCCTGCGACTTGGAGGTCGCGGAGCCGATGTGGTCGGCGATGTAGGAGGTCGTGGCCGACGCGGCGATCGTGTTCAGCAGGGCCGTACCGATCGCGCCGCCGACCTGCTGCGAGGTGTTGACCATCGCGGAGGCGACACCGGCGTCACGGGGCTCGACACCCAGGGTGGCCAGGGACATGGCGGGCATGAACGCCGTACCCATGCCGAGACCGAGCAGCAGCATCGCGGGCAGGATGATCGAGGCGTACGACGAGCCGATCTCCAGCTGCGTCATCAGGAGCATGCCGACCGCGGCGACCAGGAAGCCGGGGCCCATCAGCAGGCGGGCCGGCAGGCGGGTCATCAGACGGGTACCGATCTGGGTGGATCCGACCATCATGCCGACGATCATCGGCATGAAGGCGAAGCCGGTCTTGATCGGCGTGAAGCCCTTCACGATCTGCAGGTAGTAGGTGAGGAACAGGAAGGTGCCGAACATCGCGATGATCGCGATGCCGAGGGAGAGGTAGATCCCACCGCGGTTGCGGTCGGTGATCACGCGCAGCGGCAGCAGCGGGGCCTTGACCTTCGCCTCGGTGACGACGAACGCGATCAGCAGGACGGCCGACGCGACGAACATGCCGACGGTCACGGAGTCGCCCCAGCCGTCGGACTCGGCGCGGGTGAAGCCGTAGACCAGCGCGACCAGGCCCAGGGTGGACAGCAGGACGCCGGGGATGTCGAGCGGGTTGCGGTTGCGGCCGCCCTCGGGCTCACGGATGACGAAGTACGCGCCGAGCGCGGCGACGATCGCGAACGGGATGTTCACGAAGAACGTCCAGCGCCAGTCCATGTACTCGGTCAGCACACCGCCGAGGATGAAGCCCACGGCACCGCCACCACCGGCGATCGCGCCGTAGATGCCGAACGCCTTGGCGCGCTCCTTGGCGTCCGTGAACATCACGGCGAGCAGGGAGAGCGCGGCAGGCGCCAGCAGCGCGCCGAAGACGCCCTGGAGGGCGCGGGCGCCGAACATCATGGCGCCGGAAGTGGCGGCACCGCCGAGCGCGGAGGCCAGGGCGAAGCCGATCAGGCCGACGACGAAGGCGTTCTTGCGGCCCCACAGGTCGGCTATGCGGCCGCCGAAGAGCAGGAGACCGCCGAAGGCGAGCGCGTAGGCCGTGACGACCCACTGGCGGTTGCCGTCGGAGATGCCCAGGTCGGTCTGGGCCGACGGCAGGGCGATGTTCACGATGGTGGCGTCGAGGACGACCATCAGCTGGGCGAGCGCGATGAAGACGAGCGCTTTCCAGCGGTTGGCGTCGCCGGACACGGCCGGTGCGCCGGGAGCCTTTGCGGCTGTTTCAGACATGGGGGTACCCACTTCGGGACTTCGGAACGGAAAAAAAATGTCTTGAGGGGACGGTCCGTCGTCGGTGACGGCCGGTCGAAAGTCGTTGTTGGAGACTGTTCTCGCGCTGTGAACTAATCGGTGCGTGGTCGGATCAAGTCGTCGTCGGATCAAGTCGTCGTGGGATCAGGCCTGGCGGAGGTCCTCCATGCTCAGGGCCGCACCCGGCAGCGCGGAGCGGGCCGGGGCCCGCAGTCCGTCCAGGAACAGCTGAAGGGTGCGGTGCACGAACCCGTCGAGGGTGAGGCAGCCGGTGCCGGCCGGGGGCCGGGAGAGCTGGGCCACGGCGACCATCAGGTCACCGACGCTCACGTCCGCGCGGAGCTGACCGGCCGCCCTGGCCCGGTCCATGAGCTGCTCGACGAGCTGCTCGATGCGTTCGCGTGCGGCCACCAGGTCGGGGTGGTGCTGGTCGAAGGCGCCCTGGATCATCGGGCACAGCGCGGTGATCCGCTCGTCGGCGGACGCGTGCACGAAGCGCTCCAGAGCGCCGAAGGCGTCCCCGGTCTCCGCGAGCGCGAGCTCGGCCGCCTCGGACGTCCGGTCCATGACGGAGCAGACGACCTCACGGACGAGCGCGTCGCGGTCGGGGAAGTTCCGGTACACCGTGGCGTTGCCGACGCCTGCCCGGCGGGCGATCTCGTCGAGCGGCACGTCGGGGCCGAACTCGGTGAACATCTCGCTGGCGGCGGTGACGATCCGCTCGCGGTTGCGCAGGGCGTCGGCGCGGGGCGCCTTGCGCTGCACGGAGAGAGCGGTCTGCACGGTGTGCTCCTAGGTCGGTTGCGGGTGATCCGGGGACTCAGTCCCCGTTTCGCTCGGACACAGGTCTAAACGGGGAGACGCTCCCCGGTTATTTCGGGTTGAGGAGAAATTATGTTGTGACCCGAGTCACACATCCGCGAGAGCCCCGTCCAGACCCGCGATACCCACGTTCGGTCTCCTCCAGCGCGCGTGCTCCCCTCCCCCGGCCCAGGGTGATCCAAGAGGAGCAGCCCTCCGACCAGCGGCTGCCGCGCTCCGAAGGGTGCTCGCATGCCGTGGACCAGACGTCGCATACGCCCGCGGCGCGTCGCCCTCGCGTCCGTGACCGCGCTGACCCTCACGGTCAGCACCTCGGCCGGCACCGAGCGCCCCGCCCCCGGCACCACGACCGCCGGCCCCGTCGCCCTGGCCCGCTCCGACTCCCACGACGCCTGTCTGATCAGCGGCGGCCCGGCCGTCCAGATGTCCGAGGGCCTGCCCACGCCCGGTGGCTACTCCCGCTCCACCGGCACCGTCCGCGCCCTCACCCTGATGATCGACTTCTCCGACGCGCGCGGCTCCGGCACCGCCCTGGACCGCTTCCGCGAGTTCTTCCCGCAGACCCAGGACTGGTTCCGCACCAGCTCCTACGGCCGTCTCGACTACCGCCCCGAGACCCCGATCACCGACTGGCTGCGCATGCCGAAGTCGTTCCGGGCCTACGGCATAGAGCGCGGCGCCCCCTTCGACCCCGGCTACCGCCGGCTCGTCCAGGACATCGTGGCCGCCGCCGACCCCGAGGTGGACTTCCGGTCGTACGACTTCCTGAACGTCCTGGTGACCCCGAACGCCGGCCCCTCCGCCCTCGACACGGTCCTGTCGGTGACCTTCGCCGGCAACACCGACGCCCCCGTCGCCGACGGCGTCCCCGTCGCCAACGCCTCCTTCGTCTACTCCCGCCAGGACGACGGCTCCGGTTCCTACCCCCAGACCGGCTACCGGGTCCTGCCCCACGAGAACGGCCACGTCTTCGGCCTGCCCGACCTCTACACCCAGAACGGCGGGGGCGCGGTCGGCCACTGGGACATCATGAGCGAGGACTGGGGCGCCAACAACGACCTCCTCGGCTGGCACAAGTGGAAGCTCGGCTGGCTCGACGCGTCGCAGATCAACTGCGTGACCGCGCCCGGGACCTCGGAGTACACGCTGACCCCGCTCGCCCGGCCCGGCCTCGGTACCAAGCTCCTCTTCGTCCCCCTCGGCCGCCGCACCGGATACGCGGTCGAACTCCGCACCCGTGAGGGCAACGACGAGACGGTGTGCCGGCCCGGCGTCCTCGTCTACAGGGTCGACGCGGACGTGGACACCGGGCGGGGCCCGGTACGCGTGTACGACGCGCGGCGCAACAGCGGCGGCTGCACCCGGAGCCCCAACGTCCACGCGGAACTCTCGGACGCGCCGTTCGCGACCGGGGAGGAGTTCCGGGATCCGGGGCGGGGGATCCGGGTGCGGGTGCTGGGGGCGGACGGGGGCGGGGACGGGGGTTATCGGGTGCGGGTGACGCGGGGGTAGGGGGTGCGGGGGTAGGGGTGCGGGGAGGGGTGGTGGGTGGCGCAGGGCTGGTGGCGTCTTGCGGGTGCGGGGGTCATGGCTCACGGGGGTCGTGGCGTGTTGCGGGTGCCGTAGAGGTCGTGGCTCACGGAGTCGTGGCGTGTAGCGGGTGCCGTAGAGATCATGGGGAGCGGGGCGCGCCGCAGGTGCCGTAGGGCTCATGGGACCCGTGGCGCGCCGCAGGTGTCGTGGCGGATTACCGTAGGCCTGCCGCGACCGCCGTACCGGAGAGCCGATGCCCGCTGAGACGACCACTCCCCCGCCGGTACCGGAGCCGGCCGTGCCGGCCGAGGCGGTCGAGCCGCTGATCCGGGGGGTGAGGGTGCTGCGGGAACTGACCGACGTGGGCGGGACGCTGAGCCTGAGCGGCCTGGAGCGGGCGACGGGCCTGGCGCGTTCCACGGTCGACCGCATCACAGCGACGCTGGCCCGCATGGGGTACGTCCGCCTGGACGGCCGGGACGCGGTGACGACCCCCCGGCTCATGGAGCTCGGCAACGCCTATCTCGCCGCCCTGCGCCTGCCCGCCCTGCTGTCCGGACCCGCCGACGCCCTGGCCGACGAACTGGACGAGTCGGTGTCCCTGGCGGTCGCCGACCGTGACGGCATCCGCTTCATCCACCAGGCCACCCGCCGCCGCGCGATGTCCCTCAGCTTCCGCATCGGCGATCTGCTCCCCGCCGAACGCACCGCGCCGGGGCCCCTGTTCGCCTCCGAGTGGACGGACGACGACTGGCGGACGTGGCGCGAACGCCGGGCGGCGGACCCGGAGAACCGGGGCTTCCGGGCCGTACCGCCACGGGAACTCCCGCTCGCGGAGGGAGAGTTCGAGGCGACGGCGGCACAGGCGGGCCGGGACGGCTGGGCGCTGGACGACCAGTTGATCGAGCCGGGCCTGGTGGCGGTCTCCGTCCCCGTACGGGATCCGCGCACGGGCCGGACGGCCTGCGTGGCGAGCGTGGTGAGCCACACCAGCCGCCACACGGCGACGGACCTGCGCGACACGCTGCTGCCACGGCTGCGGGCGACGGTGGCCGGGATGGAACGCGAACTGGCCGCCGCCCCGGAGCCGGACCCGGGCCCGCCGCCCTCCGGATCGGCGGCCTGGATCGGCGCGTCCAAGAACGAACTGGGCCGGGAGTTCATCGAGTCCCTCGCCCGCGGACTGACGGTCCTGACGGCGTTCGGCGAGGGCAGGGCCGCACTGACCCTGACGGACGTGGCCCGGGCGACCGGCCTGACCCGGGCGACGGCCCGCCGCGCCCTGATCACCTACGAACACCTGGGCCTGGTCCGGCAGCGGCCGGACTCCCGTACCTTCAGCCTCACCCCCCGGGTCCTGGGCCTGGGCTTCCCGCCCCTCTCCCGTACGACCCTCCCCCGCATCGCGACCCCCCACCTGACGGACCTCTCGGCCCGGGTGAGGGAATCGACGGCGCTCGCGATCCTGGTGCCGTCGTCCGGCTCGGACGCCGGCCCGGAGATCCAGTACACGGCGAGGGCCGTGTCCCCGCGGATCATGGGCGTGGACATCAGGGTGGGCACCCGGCTGCCGGCCTCGGCGACATCGCTGGGCCGGGTGCTGCTCGCGGACAGGGAGAGCTCCCAGGACTACGCCCTGCTGGACGAGGACTGGGAGGACGGGCTGCGCACGATCGCCGTCCCGCTGCGCGACCGTACGGGCCGGGCGGTCGCCGCCGTGAACGTGGCCCTGCACGCGGCGGGCCGCACGGCGGAGGAGTGCGTGGCGGAGATCCTTCCCGAGCTCCACCTCACGGCGACCCGCATCGAGCGGGAACTCCACGCGGCCGGCCACTTCACCCGGGTCCCCCTCCTCTGACGCCGGGGAACCCCCAGCCCGCCGGCCGTGGACCGTGGACCACACCCGTGCCCTGCGCGTCCCGTGCCGCCGGGCTCCTGGCCGACGCACCCGGCGGGCGATCCGGCGGACGCGTCGCCGTCGATCCCGCGGACGCGTCGACCGTCGATCCCGCGGACGCCCCGCCGGCGAGCTAGCGGGTGGACCCGGTGTGCTCCCGCACAGTCGCAGCCTCGCTCGCCGTCGTCCCGGTCCCCGGCTCGGCGCTCTGCTTCGCGAAGCCGCGCCGGCCCGGCAGGACCGCGAGGACGATCAGGGTTCCGGCGGCCATGATGATCCCGCCGATGAGGCTGGTCTGGGCGACGCCGTGGGCGAAGGCCTGGTGGACGGCGTCCACGGCGGCCTGGGCCTGCTGGGGCCCGGCGGAGGGATCCTGCCCGACCCGCTGCGCGACGGCCAGGCCGGCGCCGACCGAGTCCTTGGCGGTCTCCATCGCCTCCGCCGGGAGCCGGTTGCCCACCAGGTCGGTGAGCTCGTCCCGATAGGCCGTGCCCAGCAGCGAGCCCAGCACCGCGATGCCCAGGGCCCCGCCCAGCTCCAGCGCGGTGTCGTTGACACCGCCGCCGACGCCCAGCTCGGACTCGGGGAAGGAGCCCATGATCGTGTCGGTCGCCGGGGAGATGGCCAGTCCGAGCGCGAGGCCCAGCATCATCAGCGGCACCAGGAAGTCCCCGTACGTCGACCCCTTGTCGATCTGGGTGAGCAGGAACATGCCCGCCGTGCCGATGGCCAGGCCGGTCACGGCCATCACCCTCACCCCCAGCTTCGGGGCGAGCACCCCGGTCACCGCGGACCCGAGGAACACCGCACCGCCCAGCGGCAGCAGCCGTACACCCGTTTCCAGGGCGCCGTAGCCGAGGACGAACTGCAGGAACTGCGTCGAGTAGTAGATCACGGCGAACATGCCGAAGAAGAAGAACATCACCGCGAGCATCGAGCCGCTGAAGGGCCGCAGCGCGAACATACGGACGTTCAGCATCGGGTGCGGGTGCCGCAGCTCCCAGGCGACGAAGGCGGCCAGACCGACGGCGGCGACGACGGCCGCGGTGACGGGGCCGACGCCCCAGCCGGAGTGCGGGCCCTCGATGGCGGCGTAGATCAGGGAGCCGACGGTGACGATCGACAGCAGACCACCGACGTAGTCGATCCGGCCCATGCCCTCCGCCTTGGACGGCGGCACCAGGGCGAGCGCGCCGAACACGGCGAGGACGGCGATGGGCACGTTGATCAGGAAGGTCGAGCCCCAGGCGTGGTCCTCGAGCAGCCAGCCGGAGACCAGCGGGCCGACGGCTACCGCCACCCCGGAGGTCGCGGCCCAGGCGGTGATGGCCTTGGCCCGTTCACTCCGGGGGAAGGTCGCGACCACCAGGGACAGCGTGGCCGGCATCACGACCGCGGCACCGACACCCATGATCGCGCGGGCCACGATGACCAGCGAGGTCTCGTCGACCATGCTCCCCATCACCGAACCGCCGGCGAAGATCAGCAGACCGAGGACCAGCGCGCCGCGCCGGCTGTACTTGTCGCCGATCGCCCCCAGCACCAGCATCAGCGCCGCGTACGGAACGGTGTAGCTGTCGACGACCCACTGCAGATCACTGCTGCTCAGGCCCAGGTCGGTGGTCATGTCGGGGGCGGCGACGATCAGCGAGGTGTTCGCCATCACCGTGATCAGCAGGCTCAGGCACAGCACGAGCAGCGCCCACCAGCGCCGCGCGTACGGCCCGGTCATCTTCTCCACGGGGGTGTTTGCAAGGAAGGGCATCGGTAGCTCCTGAGAGGGACGGGCGGATGAGCGGGAGCGCTTAATTGCCCATCGATGTGCACGTTAGTTTATTGCCCCTCGATGTGCAACTATCCTTATGGCTCCCTCCTGCCACCCGCCCTCGAGGTACCGACGTGACCAGCCGACCAGCACGAACACCGACGACGGGGCCGAGACGGTCTCCGGCCCGGCCCCACGAGACACCGCCCCCTCCGGCTCCGGCTCCGGCTCCGGCTCCGGCTCCGGCTCCGGCTTCGACTTCGACTTCGACTTCGACTTCGACGCAGCGTCGGGACGCGCGGGCCACCCGTGCCCGGATCCTCGACGCGGCTCGCCGGGAACTGACCTGCGACCCCGACAGCCGCCTGGAGGACATCGCCGCCGCCGCCGGTGTGGCCCGGCGCACCGTGTACGTCCACTTCGCCTGCCGGGCCGCGCTCGTCGAGGGCCTGGCCGCCGAGGCCGCGGAGGCGATCCGGCGCGCCGTCGCAGGTGCCCCGGCCCCGACCCCCGACGCCGTCGCGGACCTGGCGCGATTCGTCCTCATGGTGTGGCCCGTCGGCGACCGCTACCGCGCCCTCATCCGGCTGGCCCGCGGCCACGACCTCGCACGCGCACGCGTCGACGAACTGCTGACCCCCGCCCGCTCCATGGCCGCGAGGGTCTTCGCCCACGGCCGCCGACAGGGCGTCTTCCAGACCACGGTCCCGCCCGGCCCGCTCGGCCGAGCCATCGAGGCCCAACTGCTGGCCCTGCTCGACTGCGCCGACTGCGGCCTGTGGTCCGACGACGGCACCGGCGCCGCCACCGCCACCCTCATTGCCGCCGGAGTCGCCCCGGACACCGCCGCCGCGAAGGTCGATCAGGTACGGAAGTCCGGGGCGCCCCCGAGTCCCGCCTGAAACCCCGTGCCCGTACTACTTGCACGAACCCGCCGACGGCTGCGGATGCCGGCTGCGGATGCTGGCTGCCGGCTGCCGGCTGCCGGCTGCCGGTGAGCGAACTCGCCCTGCGGATGGGCGGGTTGATGAATTCGGACGACGACAGCGAGGCTCGGGCCCGCTCGGCGGAGGCGACCGCCCCCCCCTGTCGTACGCGGACCTGTCCGACGCCCTGGGCCCGAAACTGAACCCGGGGCTACGGTTCCGACCGGATCCGAGCTCACCGCCCACTTCTCCGGCAGGTCGGTCACCTTCCGCCGCGACGACGCCCGGGGCACCTCGTCGACGGGTCGGTCGGAGAGAAATCAGGTGCCGTGGGCCGGAGGAGCCGCAGCCATCGCCGACGCAACCTCCTCGACCACCGCGCTCGCCCGATCCTTCGGCACGCCGGCCGCGATGAGGGTGGCCGTGGCGATCCGGTGCCCGTCGTCCTCCAGCGCGCCGGTGTTGACGGACTCCACCAGAGCCACGATCAACGCCATCAGGCCTGTGCTCTGCACGGCCGGCGGCAGATGGGAGTGGAAGACACCGTCCCGCTGCCCGCGCTCCAGAATCCCGGTGACGGCCTCCCGGGCCGGCGCGAGCACCTCGGTGACGCGCTCGGAGCCGAGGTCCCGGCGGGTGAGCGCCAGCAGCATGCGGTAGCGATCGCCCACGGGCCACATCCGCAGTACGCACCGCGCCAACGCCCGCTCGGCCGACTCCCCCGGTTCCGGCCCGGCCTCCACCGAGTTCCGCAACGTCTCGGCGGCTTCCTCGGCGAGCGCCTCCACCAGCGCCGCCCGCCCCGGGAAGTGCCCGAAGAGGGTGCGCCGGACGACCCCGGCGGCCCGCGCCAGCTCCTCCAGGGTGACATCGGGGTTCCGCCCCAGCTCCTCACGGGCCGTGGCCAGGATGCGCGCCCGGTTGGACCGCGCATTACTGCGCAGCGGCTCGCGGCCCACGTGCTTGCTCACCGAGAACCTCGCAGCATCAAAGGACGGACGAACGGCCTCCCATTTTGTCACGCCGAGCCGAAGCCCCCGTATCACGCCCCAGCGGCCGCTGCCTCCCGCGGGACCCGCCCCACCTCATGTTCTGCTCCGGAGCGCTCAGTCGTTCGGGGCAACCGCCAGCTCGCGCAGGTGAGCATTGTTCTGCAGCGCCCACCGCATGGTCCGCGGTGGGTGCCCGAGCAGGGTTTCCAGTTGGTCGGTGACGACGTCGTACCGCCCGCCGGCGACCAGCCTGGTCAGGGTCTTCATGTGCTCCGCCACGTGCTGGGCCGCGGAGTCGCCCAGGGTTTCCCGCAGGAAGGTCTCGTCCACGAAGGCCTCGTGCCAGGCCTCCAGTTCCTCGGGGACGTAGGTGACCTGGCGTCCCAGCGCGGCCGCGTAGTCCTCAGCGAACCCGTACATGTCCTTCAGCTCCGGGCCGGTGAGCTCGTAGGACTTCGAGATGTGCGGTGCGGGGTCGACCAGGATCTTCACGCACACCTCTGCCACGTCGTGAGCGGCGATGGGCGCGAGCCGCTGGTTGCCGAAGGGCAGGCGCAGTTCACCGTTGCTCAACGGGCCCTGTTGCATCCAGGTGATCATGGCGTTCTCGACGAACAGGGTCGCACGCACGTTGACGGTCGGGAGGCCGGACCAGTCCAGCACCTGCTCGCAGACCCAGTGTGCCCGCTGCTGCGGTGACCAGTCCGTGACCAGTCCGCCGAGCCAAGAACGCCGCTCCTCATCCGGTGTGGTCATCTTCTCGAGCGTCATGTACACCTGCTCGTAGTCGGACATGTGCACGAAGGCCTCGATGTCGCCCTGGGCTCGCGCCGCCGCGGCCATCAGGGTGAGGGCATCGGCGTAGTACGGCGACAGGCTCATGCTGAAGTAGATGCGCCGGACACCCTTCAGCGCGGCGGCCACGTCCGCGAATGTGAGCAGGTCGCCGACGAAGACCTCGGCGCCTGCCTCGCGCAGCGACTGCGCGCGTTCGTCGTCCCGCCGCACGAACGCGCGCACCGGGTGGCCCTGTTCGAGCAGCATGTCGACCATCAGCCTGCTCACGCCACCGATTTGGCCGCCGGCGCCGGTGATCAGAATGGGATTGCGTTCGGTCATTGTTGTGCTCTCCATCTGGTGGGGGTGGGTCGGCCGTTCAGGAAGCCGAGGGGCTTCGAGATCACCCTGTGGCCGCTGCGGGGCTTGCCTCGGCGATCTTCTGGAGGGCGGCGTCGGTGTCCGCGATGGTCAGCATCCGGTTGATGTCGGCGCCTGCCAGTACGCCGGCCGCCGCGGAGGCCCCGACCTGGGCGACCAGATCGGTGGCGTTTCCGGCCACCCACACACCCGGCACCTCGGTGGCGCCGGCCGCGCCGGAGGCGAAACCGCGGCCCTTCGGCAGGTCCTGCACCGGCAGGCCCAGACCTTCCAGGCCCTGCGTGCGGGCCTGCAGCTGCGCGGCGACCGCGACGACGCGGCGGGCCACGACCTGGCCGTCGGCCAGGCGCACCCCGGCGAGGGCACCGTCGGCGTCGTTGACGACCTCGGTGACCGGGGTGTCGATGACGCGGATGCCGCGGGCGGCGAAGCGGGCGCGGCTGTCCTCGTCCAGGTCGGTGCCGTGGGTGAAGTAGGTCAGGTCCTCGGTCAGCTGACGGAACAGATACGCGTGCTCGATGGAGACCGGTCCGGTGGCCAGGACGCCGATGGGCTCGTCGCGCACCTCCCAGCCGTGGCAGTACGGGCAGTGCACCACACTGTCCCCCCAGTGCTCGGCGAGCCCGGGCACCTCGGGCAGCACATCCTTCAGGCCGGTGGCCACCAGGACGCGGCGAGCGGTGATGCTGCGGCCGTCGGCCAGGGTGACGGTGAACCGCAGGTCCCCGTCCGCCGACGGGGCGGCAGGCTCAGCCGAGGCCACCTCGCCGACCACGACGCGTCCGCCGTACTGGCGCACCTGCTCCCGCCCCCGCCGAAGGATCTCGGACGGCGGGGTGCCGTCCAGGGCGAGGAGGCCGTGCACGGCCTGCGCGGGCGCGTTGCGCGGGGAGCCGCTGTCGATCACGACGACCGAGCGGCGGGAGCGGGCGAGGATCAGTGCACCGTTCAGCCCCGCGGCGCCCCCGCCGATCACCACCGCGTCGACGGTCCCCTCGGCCAGTGCGTCGCTCACGTACGGAGAAGTCGCCACAGCCATGGCCTCCTGCCTTTCCTTGTCAGTCATGGTTCGGTCAGCCCTTCGAGTTCCGGGTGGTTGGGTGGAGGGAGTCAGCCGTTCAGGAAGCCCACGATGTGGTCGGGCCAGGCCGCCTTCGCGGCGTCGCGGTCCGGCAAGCCCGGACCAAGTGGCAAGTGAGCGGCGTAGGTGATCGCACATGCGCCGAGCACCCAGCTCAGGTTCGACAGCGACGACTCGTGGACACCGCGGCCGAGGTAGGACAGCCCGACGTTCGTGATGCACAGATCCAGTACGGCGATGAAGCTCGCCGTCTCCAGGACGGCGAGGACCAGACCGGGCCTTACCGGCCTGGAAGGCGTCGCCACGCCGGGCGGCGCGGAGGAGTTCGAAGGCATGGGTCGCCCTCAATCACGCCAGGCATGCCCGCAGCCTGTCCGGGGAGCTCAGGACCGTTGTGGACTGAACAGTCAGAAACCTAGGTGGTTCTGTACTAGGTTGTCAAATACGGTGGATCGGCTTTACCTTCGACGCATGGCCAGACCACGAAGCTTCGACCCCGACCACGTCCTGCATGCCGCCGAGCGGCAGTTCCGTACCTCGGGCTACAACGGCACCAGCGTCGACGACATCAGCACCGCCACCGGCCTGGGCCGCGGCAGCCTCTATGCCGCGTTCGACGGCAAGCACGGCATGCTGCTGCAGGCCATGACCGGCTACTTCGCCCGGCTGGCCCAGGGTCCGCGGAAGGTGCTCGACGGACCGGACGAGGGCGCCCTGGAACGACTGCACGCATACCTGCTCCGCGCCGTCCACGGGGTGCCACTCGCCCCCGACGTACCCCCCGCCGCCGACCGGACGGCCGCGGCCTGCTTCGCCGCCAAAATGGCCCTGGAGATCGGCGCCTCCGACCCCGAGGTGCAACGCCTGGCCAACGACTGCTTCTCCGTGGTCCGGACGGCGGTGGCCGACTGCGTGCGAGCGGCGCAGCGCAACGGCGACATCGACCCCGACGCCGACCCCGACGACCTCGCCTACCTCCTGCTGACCATCATCCGCGGCAGCGACGTCGTCGGCGCCTACGGCCACAGCCCCGACCGCCTCACCTCGATCGCGGAAAGCGCGTTCGCCTTGCTGCCTCGCCCGCGCCACCACTGACAAGGGCACGGCCGGCCTCGCTGCACCGGCATCCGATGCGGCCGGCCCACCTCGACGCCGCGATCTCGTTTGTTGGCGCGTGCTGTGGGGTTCCGGGGGTATGCGGGGGGCGCTGCTCGGCAGCGCGGAGATCGCCGAGGCCCGTGCCATGGCCCGCGACTTCCTCACCTCGGTGCATGCCGTGCATGGGCTGTACGCACCCGGCCCGTGCCTGCCGGGCCTGCCGGGCCTGGAGATCGTCGAGGGCCCGGTCCAGATCCGCGTGTGGGACAGCAGCACCACGCTGCCGTCCATCCAGTACCGGAGGTTCATCGCCGAGGGTGGCCTGTGGTCCGCCGCCGAAAACCGCGGTCCCGGTCTGAACGCGTCCGAAACGGCAGCCCGCCGTCGGTGTTCCAGACGACGAGAGTCGGCGCCCGACGCTCACGACAACCCGCACGCATAGCCAGAGGCGCTCCTGCGGACCATGCCGCTCACCCCCTCCGATACGGACGACACCCACTGGCACACATCCGCTAGGCTGTCCCTGGTCGGTCGTTGGTACGGCGCCCTGTCTGCTCAAACCGCAGCACAGAGAGCTCCACACCACGTCTGACCAGCGGGCTTGTTCTCCTTGACGAAGATCCACGCCCTGGATTCTCGACAAGGTTTTCTACAAGCCCCCGCCTTCGTAGCTCAGGGGATAGAGCACCGCTCTCCTAAAGCGGGTGTCGCAGGTTCGAATCCTGCCGGGGGCACCAGACAAAAGGCCCCGGACCGATCATGGTCCGGGGCCTTTGACATCCACTTTTGACATCAACGAGGGCGGTCACTCACGACTGGTCACTCACGACCGGGCCGCCTCTTGAGCAGCCGATCCATGTGACTGATGGCTTCCCGCTGGGTGTCCTGCACGACGTGCGTGTACACGTCCATGGTGATGCTGATCTGACTGTGCCCGAGGATCTCCATCACGACGCGGGGAGCCACTCCGGCAGCGGTGAGGAGCGTGGCGCACCCGTGCCGGGCATCGTGCAGCCGGATCACGCGGAGGCCGGCGGACTGGGCGACGCGGGTGAAGGAGCGGTACACGTTGCGCGGCTCGACCGGACGGCCGTTCCGGGTGGCGAAGACGTAGCCACCGTCATCCCACGACTCCCCCGCACGCTGCTTGGCAGCCACCTGCCGCATCCGGTGCCAGCGCAGCGGAGCGATGCACATGGCCGGGAGCGGAAGGGCACGGTTGCGGCGGTTCTTGGTGTCGTCGTCGTAGAGGACGCCGCGCCGCCTCTGTGTCTGCTGGCGGATGTACAAGACGCGCTTGTCCAGGTCCACGTCGGTCCAGCGCAGCCCGACGAGTTCGCCGCGCCGCAGTCCCATGGCGATGGCGAGCACGAAGGCCGCGTACAGCGGGTCCTTCCGGGAGGCGGCGAGGAAGTCCAAGGTCTCGTCGAGCGTCCAAGGACTCAGCTCACGCGACGAGGCCCGGGGCGGCTCGACAAGGCCCGCGACGTTCCGCGCAATGAGTTCTTCCCGGCACGCAGCGGACAAGGCCGTACGTAGCACCCGGTGCGACTCCTTGGCGGTGGCCGCTGTCGTCCTCGTCTCCAGTTGGTTGAGGAAGCGCCGGACGTCGGCGACGCCGAGGGATTCGAGCCGCTTGGAGCCGAGCATGGGCACGAGGTAGAGCCTGACGTGCGTCTCGTACTTGTCGAAGGTGCTGAGCTTCCGGCGGGGCTTGACGATGTTGTCCAGCCAGTAGGGCAGCCAGTCGGAGAGCTTCGCCGAGCGGGTGGGCACGGGTACGCCCTGGTCGACCTTGGCCAGCAACTCGCGGCGCTTGGTGTCGCACTCCTGCCAGGTCTTGCCGTACGCGAACTTGCGGGCACGGGTGCCGTCCGGCTGGAGGACGTAGACCGCGCACTGATAGCGGCCGTCCTTGCGCTTGGTGATGGTGCCGGCGCCGTTGGGGTTCCGCTTGCGTTGCTGGGCCATCAGGCCGCCGCCTCCAGTTCGTTGGTGATGTACTCGCGGACAGCCCGCGCCGGAATGCGACGGCACCGGCCGATGGTGATCGAGGGCAGGCGACGGGAGCGGATCAGGTCGTAGACCGTGGACCGCCCGAGCTTGAGGCGCGCCATCACGTCGGGCACGGTCAACAGCTCGTCTTCACGCATGGGTTGGCTCTCCTTCTGTGCCGAGGGCGGGTTCGATGGATGCGGACAGCCAGGCTTCGGTGTCGGAGAGGCCGGTTCCGGCGAAGACCCAGTGGGCGAGGACGTACGTCGTCTCGGGCTCGGGTCCGTTGCCCGTGGTTGTGGCTTGTGCGCGGCGCCATTCGGCGCGGGCGTTGCGGAGTGCGCCGAGGGTGGTGGAGTAGCGGCGGGACTTGGTGGAGAAGTGGCCGCGGAAGCCGAGCATGTGGGCCCAGGCGCGCAGGCGGAGGTGTTCGAGGTCCTTGCGTGCGCCGAGGTCCCAGGCGGTTCGGATGAGTTGGCGGGCGTGGTCGCTGATGTCGAGCTGGGCGAGTTCGGCGACGAACTTGAGCGGGCGGTCGAGGACGCCGGTCGCCGTTTCGGCGCCCTTGGTGGCGTACTTGGCGATGTAGGCGGCAACAGCTCGTTCGGTCAGCTCCTGGCCGTCGTTGAAGTCGGCGGAGCGGATGGTGCGGACGTCGAGTTGGCGGCCGAAGGGGAAGGTGTGGGTGCGGCCGTTGATGACTGGGCCGTCGACTCGGACCTTCGAGGCGGCGGTTTCTATGGCGTCGGTGAGGAGTTCCGCGGTGGCCCAGGCGGGCGGTGGGGTGTTGCCGCCTCCGGGGCCGTCGATGCGGATGACTGCGTGGAAGTGGACGGCTCCGCGCTTTTGGTACTCGGCGACCTTTGCGAACGACACGCGGGCGTGGTCGCGGAGACGGCGTTGCGAGAGCCCTGCGCGCTTGGCGACCTCCCGGCGGAGGTAGATCGAGAACCGGCGCCAGAGAGCTCCCGCGTGGGCGTTCCAGAGCACGGCGGCTTCGTAGTCGTAGGTGCCCGGGGTGAGCGGGGTGCCTAGGGTGTCGTCGTCCTGGTCGTGGTGGAGGCCGCAGCGGCAGGGGCGGCCGTCGGTGCGGCGGTTGTGGACCAGGCCGAAGCCGGGGGCAGTGAAGGTGGCGAACACGCGCGGGTGGGCGCCTACCTGTTCCGGGGTCCCCTTGCCGCCGCGCAGTCCAGCGGTGATCAGGTGGAAGGTGTCGCGGCGATAGACCTCCGCACAGGCCGCGCAGCGGGTGGTGCGGCGGTTGTTGCAGCGGACGAGGAGTTGGCCGGCGGGGAGGCTGGTCGAGTCGAGGTGCTGGAGGACGCGGCCGATCTCGCCGGTGGTGGTGTCGAGGTCGTATTCGGTGCGGTGGCCGTCGAGGCGGATGGGGTGGGTGCAGCCGCCGAGGCCGGAGAGCTGGCGGAGGATACCGGGGAGCGTGCCCTGGGCGGCCAGGTTCGCGAGTTCCGGCACGGGGGCCGGGGTGGTGCGGGTGAAGATGGCGTTTCTCCTTCTGGCTGGCTCGGTCGGGAGGAAGGCCCCGGGGCGGCGTAATGCTTGGTCGTGTGCCGCCGCCCCGGAGGCCGGGCGGGATCTGGCGGCGGTGCTGGTCGCGGAGCATGGAGCGCAGGACGACGGCGGCCACGGCGACGGAGATGGCCGTGACGGCGACGGCGGCCAGGAGTGCGGTGAGGACGGCTCCGCCGACGACCAGGGCGACGACTGTCTTCTGATCGATGGACACCGAGGGCAGCGAGCGGCGTGCGGGTGCCGGGTCGGTCGTCGTGGTGTGGGTGTGTGCGGGCGGCGGGGTCGGGTTGTCGGGGTACTTGGGCAGGAACACGGCGGGAGACTCCTTATCTACTCGTCTAGATGTGTCGGCCGTTTATGACGGTCACGCCGGAGCGAGTGCCGGATTCGATGGCAGGGGCGAGGAAGGTGTGGGAGAGCCAGAAGCCGAAGAGGGCGATCAGGACGACGATCCAGGTGCGGACGCCGAGGAACTTGACCGCTCCCCAGGCGAAGAAGCCAAGGACGACGACGAGGGGCAGGCTGACGGTCACGGGTGGTGGGTCCTTTCAGCGGACGGGGCAGCGGTGGGTGCGGGCGGCCAGTTCGGCGGCGGCCCGGCTGTCGTAGTCGGCGGAGAAGCCACAGCGCGGGGCGGTGCAGGCAGCGGTGTGCTTCTCTCGGCCCCGGCCGTCGAACGAGCTGGCGACCTGGACAGGGCCGATGCGGGTGACGTTGCGGAAGCGGCGGTTGGCGGACACGCGGGTCTCCTTTCAGAGTTGGGCGGCGATGGCTTCGGCGAGTGGCGCCGGGACACCGAGGCGGGCGCGGAGGGTCGGGGTGTCGATGGGAGCGCCGGTGCGGGTGCGGTGTTCGGCGGCGACCTTGCGGGCGTGGTTGACCAGGGCGGTCGGCACCGGAACGGGCGAGGTGGACAGGGTTGGCTCGATGGCGGCGGGGTGGGCGGGCGTTTCGGGTGTGGTTTCGGGCTCGTCCTCCTGGTCCTGGATGAGTTCCGTGCTGCTCTCATCGGTGGCTGCCTTGGGCGCCGAGTGCGCGAGGAGGGTCCCGCCGAGGAAGGCGACCGCGGGCCAGCCTGCGACGAGGATGCGCAGCCAGGCCGGGACGTCGGTCATGTCGAGCAGTCCGGCGGTGGCGACGTTGGCGCCGAGGGAGGCGGTAAGTGCGATGACGAACCAGCACCAGGCCGCCGCCTTGGCCGTACCGGAGCGCAGTCGACGCCATGCGGCGACGAGCAGCAGGTCAACGCTGATCGGGTAGGCCCACGCTTTCCATCCGTCCTGTCCGGCCGCCATGGCGATGTCATGGATGTGGGCGAAGGACAGCGCGGCGGCGATGAGCGCCTGGACCAACGCCGCGTCGACACGGGCCAGATGGGCGCGCACGGTCCGGCTCCTTTCGGTTTCGGGCATGGCAGGGGTAGGGACGTGGCGCGAGGCGGTCACGCCGACCAGGTGGAAAGGTGCGTCAGTCGGTCACCGGGTGCGGCAAAGCTGCCGGGGCCGGGGTCTCGACTAGACGTATGGGAACCTCGGGCTGGAAGGGCTTGAGCGCTGGCAGGTCGGGCACCAGGTGCGCCGATTCCCGGCAGATCTCGGCGGCATTGCCGAGGGAGAGGTACGGCGTGCGGATGCGGGACCAGCCGCCGGAGGTGTCACCCGCGACGGCCAGGCCGGGCAGTTCGGGGGCGATGGCGCAGGCGGCGGAGACCGCTTCCGGGGCGATGTCGCCGAGGGCCATCTTGGCGGAGGCTTCGTCGTTGACGCGGTGGCAGACGCGGCCGGTGAGCTGGGCGCGGAGCATGGTGGCGCCCTTGCCGAGTTCGGCGCCGAAGCGCTGGCCGCACACCTCCAGGTAGATGCCGGCGGCGCGGCCGAGCTGGGCGAGGCGGATGAGCTGGGTGACCATCTCGTCGCGGCGTTCCTCGTCCTTGCGGGTGGCGGTGAGGAAGAGTTCGGCCACCTCGTCGACGAACAGGACGACGGGGGTGGGCCGTTCGCTCTCGGGCAGGCCCCAGATGTCGGAGGTGATCTCCTCGTCCGGGGTGTCGGGCGCGATGCCCTGCCGGGTCTTGATCAGGTCGTATCGGTCCTCCATTTCCTTGACCAGCACGGGCAGCAGTTCGGCGGCTTCGTCCGGGTCGGTGGCGAGAGCGGACAAGCGGGCGACGAAGGGCGCCAGCTCGACACCGCGCTTGCAGTCAATCCCCACGAGGGCCACAGGCTGAGGGGCGAGTCCGGCGATGAGGTGGCGCAGGTACATGGACTTGCCGGACAGAGTCGCGCCGAGGGTGAGTTGGTGGGGGACGGTTCGGTAGTCCCGCACGAAGGGAGTGGCGTCCTCCCGCAGGGCGACCGGCACCTTGAGGAATCCGGAGACGGTCTTGCGGGGCATGCGCACCCGCCGCAGCACGTCGTAGCCGACGAGCCGCAGTTCCACGACACCCGGCTTGACGGTGAGGACGTAGACGGCGTGAACTCCCCAGGCGTGCCGCAGGCGTTCGGCTGAGGCGGCGACGTCGGCGGGTTCCTGCCCGGGGGCGAGCCGCAGGCGGAGGCGCAGCCCGGTCGTGGTGGGCCGGATGATGCCCCGGCGGGGCGGGACCGGGCGGACCTCCCGCCGGGTGGTGGCCTTGACGGCGAGGACCCGCAGCCGGGACGGGGCGACGGTCAGGCCGCACGCCTCCATGACGGAGCTGTACGAGCTGAGCAGGCGGGCGGTGGATATCGGGCCGCCGACGGCGGACCAGTAGACCGCCGGGTACTTGGCCCGGGTGTAGGCGGTCCCGCCGCCGAGCGCGGCGAGGGGACCACCCAGCTCCAGGAGCGTCGTCAGGTCGGTCATCAGGCGGTGGCCCCCATGGCGGCCGGGAACGCGGCCGGGGTGACGGCGGCGGCCCGGTAGGCGATGCCGTGGCGCTGCTGGCCGTTGAACACGGACTCCCACGGCCGGGCGATGAGCCCCGGCAGGGAGACCGGAGCACCGAGGTTGAGGCCCTCGGAGACACCGCCTTCCGGGACGGTGACCTTGATCAGCGAGGACTCGCCGTCCTCGATGTAGACGACGCCGAGCGTCATCAGGGCCTCACCGCTGACGGCGTCCTTGGCGATCTCGCCGGTCTGTCGGTCGCGGACCTTGGGCTCAGGAGCCTCGGTGAGGAGGATCGTGGCGGCGGAGGGCTCAACACGGATGGTACGCAAGGCAGTTTCCCTATCTACTCGTCTATACATGTAGCGATCTGCGAACCCGATCTCCCGGGCTCACGACGATCACCCTGCCACACAACTTGCCCACTCGTCTATACGAGTATGCATGCTGAGGTGTACGAGTTCAGGAAGCCTCACGGACCGGGCCATTGTCAGACCCCACCGCCATGCTCTGCCCATGCTGATTGCGACCAACAGCCGGGGCCACGTGGTGAGGCGCCCTTCGAAGCCGAAGATAGGAAGGATGCTCGCTGACCTGGATCAGGACGATCACTTGATTCTTGAGCGGCAAGACGAGAGCCAGGAAGGCAACTGGTACATCCAGGTGCTGTTCCGCGAGAACAACACCTACCAGCTGGAGTACCGAGACGGCGTTCCCGCAGAGCACTACCAGACGCAGACGGTGTCGCAGGAGAAGGCCCGGCAAGCACTCCTCGACTGGGTGGCCGACAAGCCCGCGTGGCGGGAGGGCTTCATGTGGACCAACATCGGCCACTGGTTCACGCCAGCCCCTGAGAATGAAGACGATCCGACTGTCTAGAACTGCGCCGCCGCCCATGCGATCAGGTCGCGGGGAGCTGATACGACAGGACATAGGCGTCCGCCGCCATGACCGTGTCGCAGACCTCGACGGCCCGTCCCTCGGTGTCGAAGGCGGTGCGGATCAGGTGGATGACGGGCACGCCGGAGGCCAGCCGGAGCGTCTTGACCTCGTCCGGTGAGGGCATCCGGGCCCGGATCTCCTCCTCGAAGTGGTCCAGGCGGTGACCGAGTTCTTCGAGACGGGCGTAGATACCGCCGGGCCCGGGGTTGGGTTCGGCGATCTGCGTACCGCGGGCGACGTCGAGGGGAAGGTAGGAGGTGGCGAACTCGACCGGCCGCCCGTCGAGGAGGTACCGCCGGCGCCGGGCAAGCACCCGCCGCACAGACCCGAGCCGCGTGGAGATGTCCTGACTGGCCTTCTCTTCCTTGACCTCCAGGCTGTCGACCTGGGGATGACTGCCGACCGTGTCCGCCTCGACGATGAACGCGGACTTGCCCTGCTCGCGATGCCGGCGGGCGAACCGGTCGGAGGCGAGCCGCCGTACAGGCGGGCGGGGCCGGACGAAGACGCCCTTGCCGTGCTCGGCATGGACGAGTCCTTCCCCCTGGAGGATGGAGAAGGAGTTGCGGACCGTCATCCGGGATACCCCGTAGTGGTCCACAAGCTCAGCCTCGGAGGGCAGCTTCTCGCCCTCTCGGAACCGCCCACGGTCGATGGCCTCGCGCAGCTGGTCGGCGATCTGCCGGAAGACCGCACGATCGCTCGTGGGGTCGAGATCACCGAGCTGGCCGGAGGGAAGAGCAGGGGTCACGAGTGCACTCCTTTAGGTATCTAGACGTGTGGGCGAGTGTTGTTGCTACGGTGGAGAGCCTAGCCATCCGAGAGGGCCGAGGAACGTGAGCACAGAACGCCCGCACTCCGTGAGCGTGGCCGGAGTCGTCATCGACGACCTGGGCCGGGCCCTCCTGATCCAGCGCCGCGACAACGGCAAGTGGGAGCCCCCGGGCGGCGTCCTCGAACGCGAGGAAACCATCCCCGAGGCACTGCAACGCGAAGTCCTCGAAGAGACCGGCATCAAGATCGCCCTCCCGGCGACTCTGACCGGCGTCTACAAGAACATGACGGGCCTGATCGTCTCCCTGGTCTTCCGCTGCCAGGCCGCCGACGGCACCCCCACCACCGGCGACGAGACCCGCGCACTGCGCTGGGCCACCCGCGAAGAAGTCTCCGAGCTTGCCGACGAGGCGTACGCCATCCGCGTCCTGGACGCGATGGACGCGGCGTCTCCACCTGCCATCCGCGCCCACGACGGCGTGAAACTCGTCTAGCCCGAACCCGCTGCACATGGCGGCCTACCAGCACGAAGGAACTTGTATGCACGAGTATACGAGTACAGCCCGGGTCTGGGGGCTCACTTGCCCAGGTTTCCCGGAAGAGGTCAGCCGGGCCCGCCGCTGGACCCGCGACATCCTGCGCGGATCGCCATGGGCGGAAGACGCGGAACTGATCGTGAGCGAGCTCAGCGCGAACGCGATCCTTCACACGGCCAGCGGCCAGGACTCGGGCAGCTTCCACCTGGCACTGGCGGTATCGGCACAGGCAATCGCGCTGTCGGTCACGGACGACGGAGGCGCCGGCAGCGCCCCGAAGATCGAGCGCCAAGACCAGGACGCCGAGCACGGCCGGGGCCTGGGCATGGTCAGCGTGATCGCTCACCGGGTCGTCGTCCATGAGAGCGACGGCGGCCACACGGTCACCGCGGAGCTCCACACGGAGCTGCCAGCGGGAGGCCACCCGTGCTGATGGACAAGCCGCAGCGGGGCTACTGGTGCGAGTGCTGGACCGAAGACCTCACCGCCGAGACACTGCCGACCCTCCGGGCATCCTTCGACGCGTACTCGGCGCCCCAGGCCGACAGATGGGTAGCGGTCGCACTCCGCACAATCTCACCGGCACTGGACCCCGACGCCTCACAAGAAGCGTGGGAGTGGCTGTACGACGGCCGCATCATTACGCGGAGAGCACTCCTACGCGCCGAGCCCAGCACAGTGACGCTCACCCAGGCCCGTACACGCCTCACATGGACGATCCGGCCAGTGATCTTCCTCCCGCTGGCACACCGCCAAGGGGCCGAACTTCCTTCCTGTGCACACGACTTCAAACCGCACACAGAGCCCCACACACCCCAACAGGCCGACTGAGTTACAACTTTCTCTACTGGTTCAAGGCGGCTCGCTCCGCTCCCCGCGCGCGGCCCGGCCCCCGGCCGGGCCTGCGCTCCTGTCTCCGCCCCGCTCCAGCCCGGCCGGCGCCCGTGCCGCGCTGTACAGCGATCAGCCGCTTGAAGTCAGAGAAGGGGTACGTCGTGGCTGGGGCGGTCGGCTCCACGGCTTTAGGCAGCCACTTTGGCGCGAGCCTCGAAGATCATGGCCCCAACGTCGTGCTTTACCGGGCAGGTCCACAGACTGCCCGACGCGCCGAAAGCTTACGGGGCCATGATCACTCGCGCCAAAGCAGCTCCAGCCCAAAGCCGTTCCGCCGACCTACGTAACACAGCGGATTAGAGCCCAGCAAGGTTACGCCAGAAAAAGACTCTCAATCGCCCGTGAAATCCGCTATGGAAAGAGGCGCAACGTACGGGCGGGCGGCAGGCAAATTACTGAGCTTTTCCACCAAAGCATCCAAGATTAGCTCCAGCCCCGACCAATCTTGGCGCCTGGCCACTTCTGGATTGGCCAAAGCTTCGTCCACTTTCGCACGAAATGCGTTCTGCAGGGGCCCCTTATTAGTGACTTCACCCTGATAAGCGCCAACTTTATGCATGTACCCTTTCCACTGAACTGGCGCAAGTGTTCCATTTTCCCCTTCTAGTACATCCCTGCCTAGGTAAAGTTCAATGGAACCAGCGAGGCCGTTGACATCCATTACGGAGTCGCCTTGAGGTCCAAGCGTAGGGTAGGCCTCAGCCAGCGGGAGATGGGGATAATGCATTACGCCATAATGTGCCGGAATTGAGTTAGGTCGCAGCGCGAGGACTGCCTCGTAGGCGGCGCTGTCGTTATCAAAGATAGCGACAATTCGATGGGAGATGCCAGCCGCGGCGAAACTCTTCAGCGTCCTTACCGCAGCCGCCGCTCCCCCTTCATTACCTACACTGTAATCAAGGAAGCGGATATAGGGCGCCAGGTGTGGTCGCAATATCGCGATCGCGCTTCGCAACACTGCTGCGTCGAAGCTGCCTTCCGTGATCACGATGGGCGGTGCCGCATCAAGCTGCCATACTGGCATCCACTCGCCCGCTTCATTAATCGGGTAGGCGTCTTCAATGTAGTCTGTCAGATCGAGAAAAATCCGGAAATCGTCTGGGAAGTGCTCTACCAGCACACGCATAAGAATGCGAGAATCGGCGCCTTGGAAAATGTCAAGAGGACCGCTCTCTCGCCAATCTGGAGAGGAAATTTGCTTTTTAGCGATATGTGAAGAAACCCGCGCTTGCCACTCTTCAAAGTTCAGGTTACTAAGATCCTGAATCTTCCTTCGCAGAGATTCTTGAAATCGGGAAGCGGTTTTCCTACCTTCGTATTGCTCTAGGAACCTTTTAGACTGCTCAATCTCCTCCTTGAGCAGACGGCGGACGCTGCTCTGCATAACCTGGTAGCCAAATCCCAAAGTATTCAGTCGCTCCTTAAGTGCCCCAATCGAGGCACAGAGCCCGTAGACCTCAACATCACCGACTTCACAGTCCAGGTTTCCCGCATGCCACGCCGACGAGTAAGGAACGGCATCCTCACCAACGAGGTAAGTAGCTTCTTGTCTTGAGAAGAGATCCTCCAACTCCAGGTGCATTTCATTCCTGTAAGTGAAGATCTCTTTACCGCCTACATAAATGCCAGAATATTCGCCCACAGGATCATTTTGATGTGGCAACAGATGCCCGTCAAGCGTATTTATCTGGTAAGCCTGAGCTCATCTTCCCAGAGCCCTCTTGAGCCCACTCTCTCGCAACCAGTCCGTCATCTTCTGCTTGCTAGCGACCATCTGGGCCAGATCGTCACCATCCACGGCAAAAATGATGCCACCGTCAGCCTGGAAGGTTTTCAAGCGTTCGAGGAATGTCTTTGCAAATCCAGACAATGAAACGAAGATTCCAATACGACAGAGTGCGCCTCTATCTCTCAGCTTAGATTCGAACACGCGCAGTTCTGGCACGCCCACCTTCTTCTTCCAATTTTTACACTCGATCAGCATTAGCGGACTCCCTTGGGATGCCCAAAACGGCTCCCTTAGGTTATTGCTAACCAGGATATCAATCTCCTCCTCGGCGGTTCGAAAGTTCTTTTCAACCACCGACAAACCCGCGCCTTCCATGCGGAGAAGTGATTCAACTAGACCTTCCAGAGCATCTCCCCTCATTTTTGTAGTGTAAGCCCCAGGATCCTCGTTTAGCTTGCGAAGTCGATCTAGCAATTCAACAGACCTGGCAGCCCAGTACTCCTCGCTCAGGGCCCCATCAAACGATGAAAGGACGCCGAAAAGACGGGCAAGGGACTGCGCTGTACCAGCGAGTGCTTTTCCCGAGTCCTCCCAATACTCAGCCGCATAGGAGCGAGCATCCTCCTTCGTGTTCGCCATCGAATATTCGGCAGCATCGTCGGAAATGTCAAACTCAACAGGAGTGTCTCCAGGTAGACTTTTCAGCAGAATGCAGATAATGAGCGGCCAAGCCAGTAGTGGGGCATCTCTCTTCAGATAAGTCAATGATTCGACTGCACGCAAGATCTCACACTTTAGATCAAGGCTGTATTTATCTGCCTCTTCGTAAGCCCTGAACACATCATTGAAGGCGTGCGGCGGGGTCTCGTAATCAGTCAAATCCTCAAGAAGAATGATTCCATCCGAATCTGCGTCCATCTGCTTATTCATAAGGACGCCAAGTTGTGTCAAGTCGATTTCTGGTGAGCTGTTCCTGAAACGCTCCAGCTTTTCCTGCACTTGAGTCCAGGCTAGGCCCTTGGAGTGGAGGTCTGCCATGAGTGCTCCAGAAGCTTGGCCCCGCTGCACTCGAATCGTCGCATACGCGGAAACAGCAGCGCTCCAGCCAAGACCAGAATTTGAGAGCACCTCTAGTGATTTTTCGACCGTGCTACAGAATTTCACCGCATACTGATTGTTGCCATCTTCTCGATCTGCCTTTTGCTCAACTCGGAGACTGTCGAAGCTAAATAGCATGCGCGGAAGCTCGCTGGCGTGCTTGCGCCACATGAACGTGCACTTGTCTCCGATTTCCAAGTAGGTGTCGTATCCCATTGCCCCACTTTTCTGCCGTGCCTGCAGTTATCCACCCCAAAGTTAAGGGATGGTCGCATTGGGCGGGAGGCGTTTCCAGACATTCGAGCAAGCGGACAGTCCCCCTCGCTGCCCCGTGCCTCGCCGGCCTGTACCGATCTGCACAGCCCGACCTGCCGTGGGGCCTGGCGAGCACGAGGAGGACCCAGGTAGTCGGCCGTGACTGCCGTGCCAGAACCGTGCCAGGTCGTGCGGCGACTCACGGGGAACGCCGGAGACCAACTCGGCAGATAGCTCGGGGACCTACGGCCTTTGATCGCAGGTCAGCAAGGGTTTCGAGGCCGGAGCACATAAGCTTCCCAAGCTCAGAGCTTCAGTCCGGCAGAATGTGAGGGTGTCCCTTGACGCCATTGACGCCGTGGACTGGTCGACGATACCCAACCCTACGTGGCACCAGTGCGACGATCCGGAACGGGTTGCTCACGCACTGCGACTGCTGACCGTGTCCACCACGGCCAACGAGACGGGCGACGCTGCGTCCCTGCTTGCCGGTGGGGGGTTCGTCTGCAGCCACGCTGCCATGGTGTTTCCGGCCGCCTACGCTGCCACCCCGGCTTTGCTGGATCTCGTCGAGCACGGCCAGCGGCCGCGCATCAAGAAGGCAGCCCTCGGGCTCCTGGACGATGCGCTGGGCTACCTTCCGACCGCCGGCCACAACCGGGTGGACACCCCCTACGGCACCGACGTCCCCCTCTGCTGCGCCATAGCGCGCCTCATCCGCGGCCGTCGCAGCGCTCTTCTCGTCCACGGGAAATCCGGCAAGCAACTCCTGACAGAGGCAGAGCTTCACTGGCGGATGACCATCGAGGAGACAGAACTCCAGCCTGAAAACACTCTGACCGCCCTCGCCGCACTCGAAGGCACACCCTTCGCAACACCGGGCGAGGCTGAGCTGCACAGCCCACATTCCGAGCGACCTGCAACCGCCGTATGGATCGACGCGTTGACGACCGACGTCTCGGGCGCCGCATGCTTCCACCTTGGGCAAGCGCTGCCCGATGTGCTCCCGGGTTCTGTCCTCTACCCAGCTGAGTGCGGCCGACGCGAGCACTGACCTCGTTGCCATGCCTCAGTAGCCGCACCACCGGCGCACCAGATCGAGCGGGGAACGGCGGGGAACCACGGTGAAGGCCGACGAGGTCACCCAGGCCGCCTCAAAGCCCTCCGCCCAGGTCAACGCCCAGACCAGCCGCAAAACGCCCGCAGCTTCCCAAGCTGAGAGCGCGCCATAGCCGATCGCTACCCGAGGAACGCCGGCCGCGGAAGCGACGAGGGCCGCGGCGACAGGAGATGGGCGACCACCCTAGGCTCGGCAGCCAGAACTGCCACTGCATCGCACTTCATTCCCGGCCCAGTCCCCCTCAGGCTCACCGCGGAGAGCTCTGCTCCGTCGGCGATCAACCGAGACCAGGCACGAGCTTTCTGCTTGTTGACGTAGCCGATCGGACCGTTGCCTGTGTTGGGATAGACCGCTACGGCATAGCCATCGTGGGGGTTGTCAGGCTCAGGCACCAGTCGCAAGGGCTGACCTGGGCGCAGGTCAGCCCGTTTTGCCGCCGCCTGGTAGTACGTCACACCTCGTAGGTTCGTGACGTAGAGCCCGGCCCGCTGCAGCCGCCGATCGGTTGGACCGACGAGGAGGCCCGTACCGTCTTCGCAGAGGCGTAGACCACCTTGGTACTCAACGAGGTGAAGCCGGTGCAGGCCCCCCGGCGGCGGTACGAAGCGGTCTGCGGGTCCGTCTGACGGCACATACATGGGTCCCCCTGCAGCACGGAATCACCGTAGCCTTGCACGGGAGCCAGGCGAGGGCGAGCCCTTCGGTTGAAGACAGATGGGTGGAGAGGAATGACATCCACTACTGACATCAACAGGCGCGCACGGTGGCGTACCAAGGCAGTTGGCCTCGGATTCGGCACCGCCCTCCAATACCGGGGATACGGGGCAGGCACGGCCACCGGATCGAACTCCTAAAGCGGGTGTCGCAGGTTCGAATCCTGCCGGGGGCACAGAGAAACACCTGGTCGCAGGCCCGTCCGTCCGTCGGACGGAAGGGCCTGCGAGGTGGCAGCACAGATACGGCATCGACGCCGCGGCCACCTACAGTTGCTGCTCCCACGGATTGACCACCAGAGCCCCGGTTCGGGCCATGTGCTTGATGCTGCGTGTGGCCACCGTCCAGCCGTTGGCCAGGGCGGTGGCGGCGATCAGGGCATCCGGTGGGTCGATGCTGGTGCCGGCGGCCTTGAGCGTCTTATGAATGGTGAGGTAGGCGGCCGCTTCCGGTTCGCCGATCGGTGCGATGCGGTCACGGAATTCGTGCCGCACCGCAGCGAGGGCTTGTGCGTAGCGGGCTTGCTTTACGGGGTCCGGGGCGGCGGCAACGCCGGCCTCGATCTCGGCCACGGTGATCACGCTCAGGAAGCGGTTGGGGCGGGCCGTGGACCGGAACCAGGCCAGGACGCGCGGGTCGGGCTTCGCCCGGGTCGTGAGCTCGGCGACGACATTGGTGTCGAACAGGTAGATCACTCGGCGTCCGTATGCCCATCGTAGGAGCGGGCGCCGAACTCCAGACCCTCGAAGGGCCGGGAGAGCAGGAACTCCTCGAAGCCGTCGTTACTCAGCGCCACCCAGCGGTGCAGCATCTCGGGCAGAGCCTCGATCTCCGTGTCGGCGAGCTCCGCGTCGAAGTGCCGACGCTGGTCCTCAGGCAGGGACTCCCGGATGTCACGAATGGTCCGCAGCGGATGCGACGACGGGCGCGGCGGGTGAGGCACACCGCTCGGAGCTGTGGTCATCGGCATCCCCTCCGCATGCATCGGGCTGCGTACTGCTGCTGCTCCTCAGGCTACGGGTTTCCGCCTACCCACTCACAACTTTGGGACGAGAGCGGGGCAGCCGTCAGCCTGGCCGCCGAGCGACAGAAGCAGGCCTTTCGGCGTGCGCCCTGGTCGCCCTCGTCAACAGGTACCGCCCCCCAGCCAAGGGACCGTCCGGAACGGATTCGGCAAGCGGGTGTCGCAGGTTCGAATCCTGCCGGGGCACAGTCTCTGACCAGCGCGTTTACCTCTCCAAGGTAGGCGCGCTGTTCGTCGTAGCCATGGCGAACACCAAGAACAAGCGACGTCAACGAGGCAGCATCCGCCCCAGCGGGGCCGGCTTCCAGGTCCGGCTCTACGCCGGGCGTGCCCCCCTCACGAAGAAGGATCTGTACCTCCACGAGCAGGCCGAGAAGAGGTCGAGGCCGAGAAGGTCCGCACGAAGCTCCTCCATCAGTCGACGAGAAGCGCCATCCCAAGAGAGAGGTGACGATGTCCTTCCTCCTCGACCGGTGGCTCGGCGTCGCCGCACTCGACGAGACGTCGTACGAGCGCGCCGCGGGGCAGATCCGCAACTACCTCAAGCCCACGTTCGTGGACCTCAAGGCGAGCGCGCTCACCGCCGAGATGCTGGAGCTGTTCTACGCCCGTCTCCGGCAATGCCAGGAACAGTGCGATGGCCGACGCAACGGCAAGATCGACCCCAAGACGAAGCAGAAGCACGTCTGCGAGCCGCTCGGCGCGAACTCCGTCCGCAAGATTCACTTCATCCTGCGCCCGGCGCTCAACCGCGGTCTGCACTGGGGTTACATGACGACGATTGTGGCGGCACTCGCCAAGCCGCCATCCCAGCCCAAGCCGAACCCCGATCCGCCCGCTCCTGAAGAGGCAGTCCTGGTCCTGAACACCGCCGGCAGCGGGACCTGGACTGGGGCACTTTTCTGTTCATGACGATGGTCACCGGGTCACGCCGCGGCGAGATGTGCGCTCTGCACTGGGCGGACATCAACCTCGGCCCCGTCGATCTCTCCACATGAGCAGTCCTCGACCGCTAGCATGACCTGCCCATGGCGAACCGGAGGAATAAATGAGCGATATTCGATACTTCGGCGTCGGCTGCCTCATCCCGAGGATTTCCGCAGAAAATGTCGACGAATGGCTCAAAAAGACAAAGAAGCACCTCGAAGCCATACCTTCAGTTCACCAGTTAAGTTTCACGGGAATTACCGACATTAATTACAGCTGGAGAGGAGGTGAAATTGGACAGTTGGGCGACGAGAAGCTTAACATTCCCGAGGCCGGAACATTGAGCTTCAAGGTGCACATCCCAACTCGACTACGAACAAAGTTGGGCGCACCTCTGGGCAGCGACGACGTCGAAGACTTCTATGTGTTTACGTTCTTTAGTCACGTACACCCGGTGACCTATGTGAGTTTCCTAGACTCAACGGGTGAAGTACGGGCGCCCGCCGCTGCCGTGATCATAGTACGGGAGTTCCTGAACGCGGAGTTGCAGAAGACGGAGCCGAAGGTCGACCTGATCAGAATAGGTCCAACCCCTTTCCATGCAGACTTTTTCTTGAGCCCCGGAAATGGGGTCATAGACATCATGGATGGATTCAGCTATAGCAGAAAAAAGCAACCCGGGTATGACAGAATCGAATACTTTTACACGCGGGAAGATGAAAGATCTGCAATCTCGGCAGATGAGGCGCTAGCCAGTCTCTATCTAATCACAAAACAGGAATTTTCTTACTTCTACCACTTCGAATCCCTCAGGAACGCCCGCGGGCGGGCGATGGCAGAGCTTTACATGGATGCAGCAAGGCTGGCCGAGCGATTCAAAAAGAAGGGCATCAAGCACTACCTATACCGAGCTTTCGCCCTAGGACATCGTTTGCAGTCTGCCCAACTTGAAGCCATCTCGGCGCGGATGCTTGTGACGTGGCACAAGAGGAACGCGAAAGAGAATCTGGATCGCCTATACGGCAGCACCGAAAGCGTCGGCATCAAGGAACATCTCGAAAAGGTATCGGAGGAAGATTTCATAGAAGATATTGAAGCATCCGAAAAAATTCTCGAAATCATTGAAGGACGGCATAGCCAAGAGGTTCAGAGGTTCGCAACAATATCTTTTTCCCTTCTGGGTGTCATAGTAGGTGCAGTTCTTACCGCTGCCTTTAGGGGCTGGTGGGGGTGATCTCTTCCGAGCTCTCCCGCAGCCGTGGGAGAGCGCTCGTTGGTAACCAGACCTGACAACTACCTACGCTGCGCAGCAGTTCGTACACCAGCGTCTCTATCCAACCGTCGCACCACCCGACTGCAGCAGCCGGAGCGGGCACGGGCCGAACTCCTAAAGTGGTTGTCGAGTCAGCTCACCGAGTCCATACCCGGCGGAACTCTTCGGCTGAGATGGCCTCCAGCGGAGCCTGTTCAGGATCAATCGCTTGGTCGGTCAGGCCACCGTGCTCATCCTCCAGGTGTTCCCAGCTGTACCGGCGGAGTCGGCCGGCCAAGGTCAACTCGGCCTGCTTGATGACGATCAACTCGCCGCGGTCGGGTGCGGCCTCGATGTACCAGAGCCCGCCTTCTTCATCAGCGTGGCGGAAGTGGTGCCGCAGGGTGGCGCTCTCGTCGAGGGCTCGGTAGTACGCAGTAATCTCGGCCGCGATGTGCTCCAGGTCAACCATGGGACCATCGTGCCAGCGAGCCCGCGCAATTGGGCCGATCTGACATCCATGTGACATCAACGGCGCCGGACGCGAGTACTCCTAGGCGGTCCGACATGGCCAGAGTTACCGAGTGGTTTTCCCGGTCGTACCAATGAGTGATCGAACTCCTAAAGCGGATGTCGCAGGTTCGAATCCTGCCGGGGGCACAGCAGAAGGGGCCGGCCCAGGAGGTTTTCTTCCCAGGCCGGCCCTTCATCGTGTGCGTGGCCGTGCCACAGGCTCTCGCTGTTAGATGCGGACGTGACGAAGAGCGATGACCACGCGAGAACCAGCAGGCGGCTGACCATGTGGGGCTGCCTCGCCGGGTTGGCCGTGGCCCTGGCTATACCGGTGTACGTCGTGGTGGCCGTGCTTCTGGGCGGGATGCCTACCCCTTGAAGCCGCGGTGCGTCTACTCGAAGGGGGAGCGACTGCCACCAATACGCGGCCCCTTGAGCTCGTATCGACGGCTGCTCTGGAGGGGTCGACGCTGCCTTCCTCCGCGACAATCGGCGACCAGCAATCTCCCCCAGTCGCCGGCCCGGTCGCTGTCGGGGGCAAGGTCCTCGTGTTTGCCCCCGATGCCGTAGGCGTCGAGGAGTCGTCGCTCGACTCCGAACGGCTCGCCCAGGGCGAGCTCCGGGTTGTCGCTGATCCACCGTCTGAGGATCCGTCCGCGCTCGGCGATCAGCCATGCCCTCTCCGTCGTGCTGCTCGCTGTGGAAGAAGAGTTGAGCTTGGCCGAAGTGCACGCTCAGCTTCCGGCACAGGTCAGTGACGTGCGCTGTCTCTGCGGATAGGACAGGCCGAGTACGGTCCGACGACCAGGGTCCACCCTTGCAGGGGCGGCGTGACGACGACCGTGGAGACCGGCGCCTCCTCATCGTGTGCCGCCTCGTCGATGAGTTCCACGCCATCGGCCCAGACGGTCCCGTACATCCGTCAAGCCGAAGGTCTTCACCAACTCCGCCTCCGCCTGGTCGACGGTCGCGACCGCGAGCCATGACAGCCGACAGGCGCGTATGAGTGGTGCGCCATCAGACGTCCCCAGGCCCCGTCCCCAGGACCCGTCCCCAGGACCCGTGCCCAGGACCCGTCCCGCTCTCTCCCTGCTCCTGCCCACCGTCGTCGCGCTCGTCCCCGTAATGCTCCAACGGCCGTGACCATACGTCAGCTCCCCGGCCCGCCACTCGTCAGAACCACCAACCGCTGCGTCGCCCGAGTCATCGCCACGTACCGGTCCACCGCCCCCTCCACCCCCTCGCCGAAGTTCTGCGGGTCCACGAGGATCACCAGGTCGAATTCGAGGCCCTTGGACAGGGCCGGGGTCAGGGAGCGGACCCGCGGGGTCGGCTCGAAGTCGGGGGCGCCGATGACGCAGGCGATGCCCTCGGGGTGGGTGGTGAGCCAGGTGTCCAGCAGGGTGGGCAGTTCCGTCACCGAGCCGTGGGTGACGGGGGTGCCGGTGCTGCGGATCGAGGTGGGGACGTTGGCGTCCGGGAGGGCGGCGCGGATGACCGGCTCGGCCTCCTTCATGATCTCTTCCGGGGTGCGGTAGTTGATGCTCAGGGAGGCCATCTCGACGCGGTCGAGACCCACCCGCGCGAGCCTCTCCTGCCAGGTCTCCGTGAAGCCGTGGCGCGCCTGGGCGCGGTCGCCGACGATGGTGAAGCTGCGGGACGGGCAGCGCAGCAGCAGCATCTGCCACTCCGCGTCGGTCAGTTCCTGTGCCTCGTCCACGACGACGTGCGCGAAGGGGCCGGCGAGCAGGTCGGGGTCACTCACCTGGAGGGCGCTCTCGTCGACCAGGGCGTGGTGGAAGTCCTCGCCCTTGAGCATCGTCACCAGGCCCATGCCGTACTCGTCGTCGGCGACCGCGCTCAGGTTCTCCACGACCGTGGCCATGCGCTCGCGTTCGGCGGCGACGGTGGCCTCGTTGCGGCGCCTGCGGCGCGAGATCTCCGGGTCGCCGAGGCGCTGCCGGGCCGCGTCCAGGAGCGGCAGGTCCGACACCGTCCAGTCCTGGCCGTCCGCGCGCTGGAGCTTTCGTACTTCGTCGCGGTTGAGCCAAGGCGCGCACATCCGCAGATAGGCCGGGACGGTCCACAGGTCCGAGACCAGGTCGGCGGCCTCCAGGAGTGGCCAGGCCCGGTTGAAGGCGGTGAGCAGTTCCCTGTTCTGGCGCAGGGACTTGCGGAGCAGCGCCTCCGGGGCGTCGCCCTCGTGCCTGTCCACCAGGATCGTGAGCAGCTCGTTCCAGACCTGGTCGCGCGCGTCGTTGTGCGGGGCGCCCTCCGCCGCGTCGAACGCCTCGGCCCAGTCGGCGGCGGTCAGCGGGATGTCGGACCAGTGGGTGGTGACGGTCATGCCCTCGGTGGGCGGCTCCTCGTAGAACCGGACGGCCTTCTCGATGGCCTTCACCAGGTCCGCGGACGACTTCAGGCGGGCCACCTCCGGGTCGGTCTCGACGCCTGCCGTGGCTCCCTCGGCCACGAGGTCCCTGAGGACGCAGGTCTGCACGCCCTCCTCGCCGAGGCTGGGCAGGACGTCGGAGACGTAGGCCAGGTAGGGCCGGTGCGGGCCGACGAACAGCACGCCGCCGCGCCGGTGTCCCAGGCGCGGGTCGGAGTGCAGGAGGTAGGCGGAGCGGTGCAGGGCGACGACGGTCTTGCCGGTGCCGGGACCGCCGTCGACGACGAGGGCGCCGCGTGATCCCGCGCGGATGATGGCGTCCTGGTCGGCCTGGATGGTGCCGAGGACGTCCCGCATCCGTTCGGAGCGGTCGCTGCCGAGGCTGGCGATGAAGGCGGACTGGTCGTCGAGCGAGGCGTGGTGCCCGGCGAAGCCGTCCGGGGCGAACACCTCGTCCCAGTAGTCGCCGATCCGGCCGTTCTTCCAGCGGTACCTGCGGCGGCTGGCGAGCCCCATCGGGTTGGCGTGGGTGGCCCCGAAGAACGGCTCGGCGGCGGGGGAACGCCAGTCGACGAGCAGTCGGCGGCCCGTGCTGTCGGTGAGGCCGAGCCGTCCGACGTACACCGGCTCGGAGTCGTCCGCGCCGACCATGTGCCCGAGGCACAGGTCCAGGCCGAAGCGGCGCAGGGTGCGCAGCCGGGCGCCGAGGCGGTGCACCTCCGTGTCCCGGTCCATGGCCTCCTGGCCGATGCCGCCGGGGGCCCGGAGGGTGGCGGCGAGGGTGGCGGACAGTTCGGCGATCGTCTGCTCCAGGCACTCCGCGATGGCCGCGAAGTGTTCCTCGTCGGCGGCGATCAGCGTCGGGTCGGCCTTGGCGGCGAGGCGCTCGGGAAGGTCGAACACGCTGGTGGGCAGGGTACTCAAGGCAACAGCTCCGGTGTGAGGTCAGCGGCCGTGGGGCCTACGGCCGGTAAGTGTGCGCCTTGACGGGGGCCTTGCCGCAAGTCCCCCGGTGCGCTATACGTTGAACATGGCAAGGAGGTGCTGACCTCCCTGCCTTTTCTTTTGCCCCTGATCATCCGGAAGTTCTTCGAAACATTCGAAGCTGGGGGACCTTCACCACTCTCCATCTTCCTGCGATCTTCCGAAAGATTTCGCGGATTTCCTGAGGTGAGAGGGATCTCGAAGCATTCGAAACATACGTCGAAAGTGTTGACGCTTGACAGGGGCAGACCAAAACTGTGGGGCATGACTGACACTCCCGCACACCCGACGCGCCGCAGCGTCTGCGGCCTCCTGCTGGCCACCGGCGCCACGCTGGCCCTGCCCGGCACCGCCGAGGCGGCCACGGTCATCACCACGAACCAGACCGGGACCAACGGCGGCTACTACTACTCGTTCTGGACCGACGCCCAGGGCACCGTCTCCATGACCCTCAACTCCGGCGGCAACTACAGCACGTCCTGGCGCAACACCGGCAACTTCGTGGCCGGCAAGGGCTGGAGCAACGGCTCCCGCAGGACCGTGCGCTACTCCGGCAGCTTCAGCCCGTCCGGCAACGCCTACCTGGCCCTGTACGGCTGGACGTCCAATCCGCTCGTCGAGTACTACGTCGTCGACAACTGGGGCACCTACCGACCCACCGGCACGTACAAGGGCACCGTCACCAGCGACGGCGGGACGTACGACATCTACCAGACCACCCGCTACAACGCCCCGTCCGTCGAAGGCACCAAGACCTTCAACCAGTACTGGAGCGTGCGGCAGTCGAAGCGGACCGGCGGCACCATCACCACCGGCAACCACTTCGACGCGTGGGCCCGGGCCGGCATGCCGATGGGCAGCTTCAAGTACTACATGATCCTCGCGACCGAGGGGTACCAGAGCAGCGGCAGCTCCAACATCACGGTGTCCTGATGAGGGCCCGGGCGCACCTCCCGTTACTGGCCGCAGCCGCTCTGGCCGCCGCCGGCACCCTCACCGCCCCCGCCGCCGCTGCCCCCGCGCAGGCCGCCGCCTGCTCCGGATACGTCGGGCTCACCTTCGACGACGGCCCGGGCAGCGGCACCACCACCCTGCTCAACTCCCTGCGGCAGTACGGCCTCAGGGCCACCATGTTCAACACGGGCCAGAACGCCGCCGCCAACCCGGCACTCGTCAGGGCCCAGGTCAGCGCCGGGATGTGGGTCGGCAACCACAGTTACACTCACCCGCATCTGACCCAGCAGAGCCAGGCCACGATCGACTCGGAGATCTCCCGCACCCAGCAGGCGATCGCCGGCGCCGGCGGTGGCACACCGAGGCTGTTCCGGCCGCCGTACGGCGAGACCAACGCGACGGTCAGGGCCGTCGAGGCCAAGTACGGGCTCACCGAGGTCCTGTGGCAGGTCGACTCGCAGGACTGGAACAACGCCAGTACGGACGCGATCGTCGCGGCGGCCGGCCGCCTCACCAACGGGCAGGTCATCCTCCTGCACGACTGGCCCGCCAACACCCGCGCGGCGATCCCGCGCATCGCTCAGACACTGGCCGCCAAGGGGCTGTGCTCCGGCATGATCTCGCCCCAGACCGGCCGCGCGGTGGCACCGGGCTGACCGGAGCCGCGGGATCCGGCCACCGTGGCGCGGCGGCAGTCGTGCAGCCACGGCGATCCGGCCACAGCCACCCGGCCTCGGCGCGGCGGCCGATTCCCCCTCGGGCCGCCGCGCCGAACACGGCGAACCGGTGCACCGAGACACCGCGCGCGTACGACGTCGGCGGCGCTCAGAGTTTGCGGCCGACCCCGCAGTAGGCGTCCACCCCGGCCGGGCCCGGCTCCTCCGGCCGCCACTCCGTCACCCGCACCACTCCCGGCGCGAGCAGCTCGAGCCCGTCGAAGAACGCGGCTATCTCGTCGACGGCCCGCACGTAATACGGCACCGCCCCGCTGGAGTTGTACGCCTCCGACGCGGCGATCATGCCCTCGCTCGTGGCCGTGCTGTCGCTGAGGACCAGGTAACTGCCGGACGGCAGGCCCGACATGAGCCGCCGGACGAGGTTGACGGCTCGGTCGTGGTCGGCGACGTGGCCGAGGGTGTTGAGGATCATCAGGGCGACCGGCCGGTCGAGGTCGAGGGTCTCGGCGGCCGCTCGCAGCACGGCCTCGGGGTCGTACAGGTCGGCGTCCAGGTAGGCCGTCCTGCCCTCGGGGGCGCTGGTGAGCAGGGCGTTGGCGTGGGCCAGCACCACCGGGTCGTTGTCGACGTAGACGATCCTGGCGTCCGGGGCGACCCGCTGGGCGACCTCGTGGGTGTTGTCCGCGGTGGGCAGGCCGGTGCCGATGTCCAGGAACTGCCGTACGCCCTGTTCGCCCGCGAGGTGGCGGACCGCGCGGCCCAGGAACCGGCGGCTGGTGAGCGCCACGTCGACGAGGCCCGGGAAGATCTCCTTGATGTGATCGCCGATCTGCCGGTCGACCTCGTAGTTGTCCTTGCCGCCGACGAAGTAGTTCCAGAAGCGGGCCGAGTGGGGCCTGCTGGTGTCGATCGGGCTGTGCGGCACGGCGGAACTCCTGGGGACGAGGGCCGGTGACTCCGTTCGGCTGTGAATGCCGCGTTTTCCCCGACGGGACGCGCCATTGCCGGAATCATGAGCGGCGAGTGGGACGGGCACGTACCACTGAATGTCATCAGCACCTCAACTCACAAGATCCAACGGCTACTTGACGCGTTTTCGACGCGTCGCCACGGAGGGACGCACCGCCATGGCCACTCCCCTGTCCGCCGCGAAGATGCTCGCCGCACTGAAGGCCGAGGGCCTCACCGTGCACGAGCACTCCGGCTGGAAGACCCACAACCGCGACGCGGCCTCCGGGAGGTCCTTCGGGCCCGTCATCGGGGTGCTGATCCACCACACCGGCGGCCATGACGACAAGGAGCTCTGCTTCAAGGGCAGATCCGATCTGCCGGGACCGCTGTGCCACGCCTGGCTCGGCAAGACCGCGGGACTGTGGATGATCGGCAACGGCCGTACCAACCACGCCGGTTACGCCGACATCGATGTCCTGAACGCGCTCCGGGACGAGAGGCCGCTCCCCCACGACGACGTGGCGAAGGCGGACGGCAACGACTGTCTGTACGGGCTGGAGATCGAGAACCGCGGCAAGGGCGGGGACCCCTACCCGGCGGCGCAGTACCGGCAGGCCGTGCTGTGGGCGGCGGCGATCTGCCGGGCGCACGGCTGGAGCGAGAAGTCCGTCGCCGGGCACAAGGAGTGCCAGCCCGGGAAGATCGACCCGAGCTTCGACATGGACGACTTCCGGGCCGCCGTGAAGAAGCAACTGGCCGCCGGGCCCGGCAAGTCGGAGCCGACGAAGCCGGCGGGCAAGCCCCGCGTGGACCTGTCCCGGCTGGTGAAGGCGGCGAGGACCGACCCCGGGGCCAAGCAGGGCCACGTCAGTTACCTGGCCGGCACCAACCTCACCGAGGCCGCCCTCGCCGAACTCGGTTACCTGGACCGGTCCTACGCCGGGGACGGCTCCTTCGGCACCACCACGGTCGCCGCCTACGCCAAGTGGCAGCGCCACCTCGGCTACACCGGCGCCGACGCCAACGGCATCCCCGGCAAGATCTCGCTGTCCAGGCTGGGCGACAGGACGGGACTCTTCACCGTCGTGGCCTGACCCGCGCGCTCCGTCGCCGATCCGCTTCCGGGCCCCGAGTTGCGGGTCGGCGCAGTCCCTGCGGTACTGGCTGTATCTACCGAGCAGTCGCGGGGTCCTCTCTACAGGGAGAGGAGGCACATGATGGCCAAGCGTCTGGTGGTCTGCTGCGACGGGACGTGGAATCTCGCCGACCAGCCGAGCAAGACCAATGTCGCCAAGGTGGCCCTGGCCGTACGGCGACGCTCCGCTGCCGGAACGGAACAGCGGGTGTACTACCACAGCGGGGTCGGCACGAGCCGGCGGGAGAAGCTGCGGGGCGGGGCCTTCGGGGTGGGCCTGTCGCGCAACGTGCTCGACGCCTACCGCTTCCTGATCCACACCTACGAACCCGGGGACTCCCTGTACCTGTTCGGGTTCAGCCGGGGCGCGTTCACCGCGCGCAGCCTGGCCGGTCTGGTGCGCAACTGCGGCATCCTGCGCCGGGAACAGGCCGACCGGATCGACGAGGCGTGGGCGCTGTACCGAAGCCGCGCCGACAAACCGACCAGCGTGGCCGCGACCCTGTTCCGCGGGGCGTACTCGTACGAGACGGAGATCCGTTTCGTGGGCGTCTGGGACACGGTCGGCTCCCTGGGCATCCCGGTGCCCGCGCCCCGGTTCCTCCAGCCGCTCGTCGACCGCTTCAACCACCGCTGGGCCTTCCACGACACCACCCTCAGCAAGTCGGTGAACGGCGCCTTCCACGCCCTGGCCGTCGACGAGGAGCGCTCGGCGTTCCCGCCGACCCTGTGGCAGCAGGAGAAGGGCGCCGACACGAGCCAGGAGTTGAGGCAGGTGTGGTTCTCCGGGGTGCATCTCTCCGTCGGGGGCGGCGAGAAGGACTCGGGCCTGTCCGACATCACCCTGCTGTGGATGGCCCGGCAGGCCGCCCGGTACGACCTGGAGTTCGACCCCCTGGTCCTCAGCGCGGAGGGGCCGGACCGCATGCGCCCGCAGGAGTGCGCCGACTTCGCCGTCCAGCCCGACCCGCTGGGCCCGTGGAACCCCTCCCGCAAGGGCTTCTACCGGCTCTTCAAGCCGCTGCACCGGCCCATCGGGCTGGAGAAGGACGAGCAGGGCCGCCTCGCCGGCAACGAGCACCTGGCCGACACGGTCCTGCGCCGCCGCGAGGGCGACCCCGACTATCGTCCGCCGGCGCTGGAGACCTACCTGAAGGACTTCGGGGACCGGCGCGCCGAGACGGTCCCCCTCACCTTCACGGGCGTGTCTGCCGGGGCGTCGGCAGAGGCGCCGGGAGGTCCGGGACCGCTTCGTCCGGGCCGTGACGCCGCTCCAGCAGGAACAGCGTCAGGGTCACCGCGATCGACGCGGTCGCCATCAGGGTGATCGCCGTGGCCGGGGAGGTCAGTTGGGCCAGGGTGCCGGCGACGACCGCGCCGATGCCCTGGAGGGCGACCATGCCGGTGGTGTGCAGGCCGAGCGCCTGGCCGGCGAGGTCGTCGGGGGTGAGGGCCATCAGGCGTTCCTGGAGGACCAGGCTCGCGGCGAAGCCGACGGAGGCCACGGCGGCGGCCACGGCCGACAGCGCCGGCGACGGCCGTAGGACGAAGAGCAGGTAGGGCGTGGCCAGCAGCAGGCGCAGCGGGGTCGCGAGACGGGGCCGCAGCGCGGGCGGCACCAGGCGGCCGATCGCCAGATCGCCCACGAACATGCCCAGCGCCCCGCAGGCGTACATCGTGCCGGCGGCCGCGGGGGCGTAGGAGACGTAGAGCGAATCGCCGCCCACCACCAGGCCGTTGGGGACCCACAGGCCCAGGTACGCCAGGCGGCGGGGGCGGGAGGACCACAGCAGGGCGTTGGTGCGCCAGGTCGCGGAGAAGGAGGGTCGGCCCGCTGAGCGCGGTGGGCGGGGTGTGAGGCCCAGGTGGTTGACGAGGGCCGACGCCACGTAGCAGGCCGCCGCGAGGAGCAGGCAGGCCCGGGGGGTCAGGAGCTCCAGGAGCGCGCCGCCCGCGGCGAAGCCGGTGATCTGGACGAGCCCCCAGAGCATGTTGAAGACCGAACGGCCAAGGACGTAACCATCCTTGGGCAGGATCTCGTTCAGGAGTCCGCCGCGCACTCCCCCGCCCAGCGAGGCGACCAGGCCCTGGAGGAGCAGCACGACGAAGACGGCCCAGACCGGCAGTTGGGGCAGGGCCAGTACCGCCGTGCCCGCCGCGAAGGCCAGGGAGATGACGGTCAGGATCGCGCGCGGGGGCAGCCGGTCGGCGCCCGAGAGCAGGAACGCGGCCCCGAGCATCTGCGCGAGCTGCGGTCCGAACATGCTCACCGCCGAAAGCAGCGGGGAGCCGGTTGCCCGGTAGACCAGCGTGGCGAGGGCCAGGCCGCCGATCGTCTGGGCGGCGGCGTGGGCGGCGAAGGAGAGGAGGAAAGGGGCGTATTCCGGGGTGCGGAAGAGGGTGCGGTAGCTGCGCATGCGGGGGAGTCTCGGAGCGGTCGGCGGCTGACGGTTAGTGTTTCGCGCGATCGCGAAACCACGGGGGGCTTCATGGGCTGGTGGCAGGTCGACGGGGACACCCTCGTCCGCAGCCGGTTCGTGGTCTGCCCGTTCACCGAGACCTTCGCGACGCTGCGCCTGCTGCACACGGGCACCACCGCCCACCCCGGCGAGGAGGCCTGGCTCCGCGCCCATCTGCCCGGCTACCGCGCGCGCCTCGCGGCCGACCCGGTGACCGCGCTGCTGGTGCGGTCGGGGGTGGGCACGTCCTGGATCGCCGACTTCCTGGCGCCCCTGCCCCGTGACGGCACGCCCTTGGAGGAGACGCTGGCGCGGATCCGGGCCACCGACCCCGCTCTCGCGCGGGCCCACCTCCAGGTCTCCCTGCGTGGCCCGCTGCCCGCCGCTCTGGAGCGCGACGACCTGCCCGAGCGGGCGGCCGCGCTCCTCGCCTGGGTGTGGACGACGACCGTACGGCCGTACTGGGACCGTCGGCGGCGGATCCTGGAGGCGGACGTGGTGGCCCGGACCGCGCAGGTGAGCCGGGGCGGCTGGGCGGCCGTCATCGACTCCCTGCTGCCGGGGCAGACCCGCTGGCTCGGCGGCAACCGGCTCCAGGTGAACCGGTACGAGCGTGCGCCCCGCGACATCCGCGGCGCCGAACTCGTCTTCGTCCCGGTCACGCCGGGCCGCGGCTGGGCGACGTGGGAGGAGCCGGGCCGGTACGCCCTCGTCTACGGCTGTGCGGGCGCCCTCGCCGACCCGGGCGCCCGGAGCGTGCCCGCGAGCCTCGGCACACTGCTCGGTGCCGGGCGGGCCCGGGTCTTCGTCCTCCTGGACTCCCCGCTGAGCACCAGCCAGCTCGTCGCCGTGACCGGGCAGGGGCTGGGGTCGGTGGGACGGCATCTGCGGGTGCTGCGGGACGCGGGCCTGGTGGAGCGGCGGCGGGCGGGGCGGTCGGTGCTGTACGTGCGGACGGCGGCCGGGGAGGTGCTGGTGGAGGCGTCGGGGGCCGGGAACGGGGATTGACCGGGCGGAGTTAGCATCCGCTCATGACGACTTCAGATGGTTCCTCTCCCCTCGACGTCGAGATCGGGGCCCTCACGGGCGGCTCCGCCGACCTCGCCCAGTACGCCGGCAAGGCCGTCCTCATCGTGAACGTGGCCTCCAAGTGCGGGCTCACCCCGCAGTACAACGGGCTTGAGAAGCTTCAGGAGCGGTACGCGGAGCGGGGCTTCACGGTGCTCGGCGTGCCCTGCAACCAGTTCCTCGGGCAGGAGCCCGGCAGTGCCGAGGAGATCGCGGAGTTCTGCTCGGCGACGTACGGGGTGACCTTCCCGCTGACCGAGAAGGTCGAGGTGAACGGTGAGGGGCGGCACCCGCTCTACGAGCGTCTGGTGGGCTTCGCCGACGCGGAGGGGCACAGCGGGGACATCCGCTGGAACTTCGAGAAGTTCCTGATCGGGCGGGACGGGTCGGTGGTGGCCCGCTTCTCCCCGCAGACGGAGCCGGAGTCGGACGAGGTCGTCACCGCCGTGGAGGGTGCTCTGGCTTAGCGGCTGCGGGTGCGTCGTGGCTGGTCGCGCAGTTCCCCGCGCCCCTGACTGGGTGCAGCCGGACCTGCTCAAGGGGCGCGGGGAACTGCGCGATCGGCCCCCACCGGCCTGCACCCGACACACGACCCCACGGCGAAAGCGCCGCAGGCCCCCTCGGCAAGGACGGCGATCTGGTCGAGAGGGCTCTGTGGTGGTGCTTGTGCAGTTGTAGGGGTGTGGCGTGGTGTCACACCTTGACCGAGGCCACGAAGGCACTCCACGCCTCGGCGGGGAAGGCCAGCTTGGGACCCTCGGGGATCTTGGTGTCGCCGAGTTCGAGAGCCTCCTTCTCGGTCGACCTCACCATCAGGCACGCCCCGTTGGCGTTGGTGTAGGTGGAGGTCGTCCATGAGTCCAGGTTGCCCAGACGAATTGCCATATTCGCTCCGTAGCCAGATGCGCAGTGTTCGGATTACGCCAACCTTTACTGATCGTTGGCGTGATCGACGCTACTCGCCGACTTCCTCTTTCGGAGCAGTCATTCACTCTTACGGCGGCATATTCCAAAGGACTCTTCCAGAGGGACGAGGCCGGGGTGTACTATCCGGCCCGCCCTGTCCGGAAGCGGCTCAACGACGGTTCACCGGGCGTACTCCCGGGCGTACTCCTTGGCGATGTCCTCGATGAGCTGACGCGACTGGTCGACGTTGAGCGCCTGGGCCCTCAAGTGCTCGTACATCACGGTGTACTTCTGCACGTCGTGCGCCTTCTCCAGGTACAGGTCGCTGGTGACGCCCTCGATGTAGACGACGCTGGAGTCGGCCGCGTCCGAGAACTCCAGGATGGAGTACTGCCCGCTGAGCCCGGGATGGGCGCCGACGTCGAACGGCAGCACCTGCACGGTGATGTGGGGCTGCTGGGACATCTCCACGAGGTACTCGAGCTGCTCACGCATCACCTGGCGGCTGCCGACGACCCGGCGCAGGGCCGCCTCGTCCAGAACGACCCACAGCCGCAGGGGATCCCGCTCGGCCGCGACCCGGCTCTGCCGCCGCAGCCGTACCTCGACGCGCTTGTCGTTCTCCGTCTCGGTCGCCTCCGGCGCGCCGCCGCGCACGATGGCCTCGGCGTACGGCCGCGTCTGCAACAGCCCGGTGATGATCTGGGGTTCGTACACGCGCAGCGACTCGGCGTCGGTCTCCAGACCGATGTAGACGCTGTACGGGATGTCCCCGAAGGCGTGCCACCAGCCCTGCTGGCGCGAGTCCTTGGCCATCTGCATCAGGGAGTCGACGATGCGCTGGTCCTCGACCTCGTACACCCCGCACAGGTCGCGGACGTCACGCTGGCTGATGCTGCGCCGGCCGTTCTCCAGCCGGCTGATCTTCGACTGCGACACGAGCAGCCGCTCCGCCACCTCTTCGGCCGTCATGCCCTTGAGCTCGCGGAGCCTGCGCAGCTCCTGGCCCAGCCGGCGCCGCCTGACGGTGGGATTGACATTGGACGCCACGGGACGTGCACCTCCGGCTGCGTGCCTCGTTCTTGACTTTGCGTATCTGCTGTTGAGCAGACTGCCACCAAGGTGCTTATTACCGCTGGGAAACGGTGTATATGCGCTGCGTGCACGTCAGTGCGGGACCGCTCGCCGACCGCGCCCGGACATGCGGCCGCGCGGGGCGTCGGAACCCGGCGACGTCCGGTGTACGGACGTACGGTTCCGTCGCCCCGCGCGGACCAGCGGCTCCCGAACCGGTCTTTGGGGACTGACGGTGCGGCGGCTGAGTGGTGCGTGGTGCGGGTCGTGCTTGGTGCGGTCGTGCGTGGTGTGTGCCGTGGGACTGCGGCTCAGTGGGCCACGGCGCGCGCCATCGGTCCTCGGCGCGGTTGCATCGGAACGCCACGAGCGGGCTCCGGCGCGGGTGGCCTGGCTCCGGGGGCGGCCTGGCGGCCGGCCGGTGCCGGGCTACGACGTGGCTGTGCCGCCACACCGTTCTGGACGTCCATCACGGCGTGCGCGACGAGTCCGCCCATCGGGTCGTGCCTGATCAGGTCCCGCAGCCGGGAGCGCGAGGAACGGCCCTCGTTGCCCGGATACAGGTGCTTGCCGAGGCCTACCGCGTGTGCCAGGGCGGCGAGCGCCGCGGTCCGCGGGTCCGGCGGTACGCCGGTGCGGATCGCCGAGTCCAGCCGGGCCCTGATCTCCCGGCTGATCTCGTTGTCCGTCGCCTGGTAGCGGGTCGTCGGCAGCACTCCGCACATCTGACCCGCCACGGCATGCACCATGCCGCACCGCTCCAGATGCGAGAGGTAGGTCTGGCGGAGCCCAAGGCGCGGCCCGCCGATCCAGTTCACTGCCCGCACGGGAGCGCCACGCCTTCGCAGCAACTCCAACGCGCAGTCCAAAGTCGGATCTCCAGTCGGCCGTGGGGCTACCACGGCGATACGATCCCCGTCTGGGGCTATCCGTCCGGCCAGCGCCAGCTCCACTAGCTGTGCTCCGGCCAGACCGAGGTCGAGCGACTGCGGCTGTGCGGTGGTACCCGTGGTCGGGTCCAACGCCAGCAGCAGAAGCTCCTCCGGAAGTGTTCTGCGGCTCCTGCCCATCCATGCCTCCCCGCGTGGATGAAAGACAGGGTGACCCCTCTCACATTCATCTGTCGAGGGTGCGTGACCTGTTTGTAGTGGAACCAGTAGGTATGTCGTTCTCGTCTACCGCTTGGGACAGGGCCGCACACAGGACACTGGTACATGGTTCGGACAGCGTGGTGTGGCTTGCCCGGGCGGCGATTCAACGGTTCGGCAGACGCAGGGTGACGGAGACCGATCACCTGCGGCACATGGAGGAGGCATCGGTGGCGGGCGAGTCCCCCGACAGGTCGAAGCAGCGCGAGTCGTCGGCAGAACCGACGTCGGGGAGCGCGAGTCCGGTTCCCGAGGCGAGGAGTTCGGCCCGCGATCCCCGGCTGGCGGTGGCACGGGAGTCGATCTCCCTCGGAGGCGTCGACACGGCCACGAGGATTTTCTCCGTACGTGACCTCCCGAAGTCCCCCGAGGCCCCCGAGGACGCCGACGGGAGCCCCGTGGAGGCCGACGCGGCCGGTTCGGCCGGGTCCGGGGCCGGGAAGCCCGAGGACGCGCCTGAGGCCCCGGAGAAGGGCTCCGGGGAGGCCGAGGGGGCGGAGAGCGCCGACGGCGACTCGGACACGGCTGAGGGTTCGGAGGACACGAGCACGGCGGAGGCCGCGGAGGAGTCCGGTACGACCGAGGACTCGGACGGCTCCGGTACGGCGGAGGCCGCGGACGAATCCCGTACGGCCGAGGACCCGGACGATTCCGGTACGGCGGAGGCCGCGGACGAGTCCCGTACGGCCGAGGACCCGGACGAGTCCCGTACGGCGGAGACTGCGGACGACTCCCGTAAGGCGGAGGCCGCGGACGAGTCCCGTACGGCGGAGACTGCGGACGACTCCCGTAAGGCGGAGGCCGCGGACGAATCCCGTACGGCCGAGGACCTGGACGGCTCCGGTACGCCCATGAGCTCCGGTGTGTCCGACAGCGGGTCCGGCGAGGGCGGCGAGCCGGGCGCGGCGGGCGATGCCCGGCTGCGGGACGCGGTGGCGGCGTGGGTGGCCACGGGGGACGGCTCCGACAAGGCGAAGGCCGCGGAGAAGTCCTCGGAGAAGTCCGCGGAAACGCCCGAGGGGAAGCCCGCGGAGAAGCTTGAGGGCAAGGACGCCGGACCGGCCGACGAGGCCCCCGAGGCCGAGTCCGCCCCGGAGACCGACAGCGCCCCGGAGCCGGCCCGCGAGAGCGACGCAGCCGAGACGGCTGTGGCCGAGGAAACCCCCGCGGACGACGCGCCCGACGAGGCCCCGCAGGCGGACGGCGAAAACGTTGACGCCGATGTGGCCGACAAGGCGCCCACCGGCCCGCAGGCGGACGACGCGCCCGACAAGGCCGCCCAGGCGGACGACGGCCCCGGTGACGACGGCGCCCCCGAAGACAGCGAGCCCGAAGACGCCAAGCCGCAAGGCAGCAGCGAGCCCGGCGATGACGCGGATGTCGCCGACGAACCCCCCGTCGACCAGCCCACCGCCGTCTTCAAGGCCCCCCGGCCCCCCGTGGACCAGCCCACCACCATGCTGAAGCTCGGCAAGGCACCGGACGCCAAGCCGGAGGCGAAGCCCGAGCCGGAGGCCGCCGCCGAGCGGACGAGCAGGTTCGTCGCGCTGAAGGCCCTCGACGAGCCCCGCGAGGCGCGGCCGAAGGCGGACGTGACCGCCGCCGTCCCCCAGGTCGGCCCGGAGCGGACCACGCAGCAGCCCCTGCCGCCGAAGCCGCCCCTCGACCTGCTCGCGGAGCTCACCAACACTCCGCCGCCCCCGCCCACCCCCCTGCGCACCCTCGGCCGCCGGGTCAAGATCTGGACCCCGCTGCTCATCCTCCTGGTCGTCGTGTTTGCGATCGTGCAGGCTCTGCGTCCGCTGCCGGAGCCCACGCTCAGCCTCACCGCCGAGGACTCCTACACCTTCGACGGCAGCAGGGCGAACCTCCCCTGGCCCACCCAGGGCCAGGGCTGGATGGACGTCAACGGCGTCGGCACGATGGGGAACTTCGGCAAGCAGACCCCCGTCGCGATCGGCTCCGTGGCCAAGGCCATGACCGCGTACATCGTGCTGAAGGACCACCCCCTCAAGTCCGGCGAGGAGGGCGCGAAGATCACCGTCGACGCGCTCGCCGAGAAGGAGGGCGGTTACAACAAGCAGGGTGAGTCCACCCTCAACACCGTCAAGGAGGGCGACGTCCTCACCCAGCGGCAGGCGATCGCGGCGATCATGATCCCCTCCGCGAACAACATCGCCCGGCTGCTCGCCCGCTGGGACGCCGGTTCCGAGGCGGCGTTCATCAAGAAGATGAACGACACCGCCCGGGAACTCGGTATGAAGAACACGAAGTACACCGACGCCTCGGGCCTGAAGGAGACCACCGTCTCCTCCGCCGAGGACCAGGTGAAGCTCGGCAACGAGCTGGTGAAGATCCCGGCACTGATGGAGATCACGTCCATGGGACAGTGGGTCGATCCGTCCGGACAGAAGTGGTACAACTACAACTATCTGGTCCCCTACACCGGCATCGGCATCAAGACCGGGACCACCAGCGCCGCCGGCGGCAACCTCCTCTTCGCGTCCCGCAAGGAGGTCGGCGGGGAGACCGTCACCGTCGTCGGGGCGATCCTCGGCCAGCACAAGGCGCCGATCATCAAGACCGTCAACGACGTCAGCAAGGTCGCGCTGCTCGCCGCGGAGGGCGCCCTGAAATCGACGAAGATCCTGAAGAAGGGCGACGTCGTCGGCTACGTGGACGACGGTCTCGGCGGCCACACCCCCGTCGTACTGACCAAGGACGTCACCGCCGTCGGCTGGGCCGGCTTCAAGGTGAAGCTGTCCTTCGCCGCCGACGAGGTACCGCACACCGCGAAGGCCGGCACCAAGGTCGGCACCCTGACCGTCGGTGACGGCGAGGGCGGTGCGGTCAAGGTCCCGGTCACCCTCCAGAAGGATCTGACCGAACCGGGCCTCACCGACAAGCTGACCCGCGTCGGCTGACCCTGAGGCGGGACGCACGCACCTTCTCGGCCCGTCGGCCGGACCCCGCCCGGGTTCCGGTCGGCGGGTCGCGTGCTAGCGTCACGAACCGGGGCAGGTCGACGCTGGGGCGCGGCCGAGAGATGAAGACGGGACACCACGGGGAGTGCCTTCAGGTGGCCACTGCGGAGCCGACACGCGCCGACGACACCGACCCGGGCCCGGGTACCGGCCCGCGAATAGGGGTGCCCGCGGCACCTGAGACCGGGAACGGCGGCCCCGGCAAGGGCCACGGACCCAGGACCAGGACCGCTCTCCTCGCGCTGCGCGAGCGGCTGCTTCGGCACCCCGTCCTGTCCATGACCGCGTTGTCCGGCGTCCTCCACATCGTCTGGTTCTTCACGTTCGCGAACAGTGGCGGCGACCTCGCGGCGCAGGACGCGTGGGCCGAGTTCGTCGGTCGGCACCCGGACTCCGCGTACAACCTGGCCTGGTACGGCGGCATGCACCCGGTGTCGTACAGCATCGTCTCGCCGTATCTGATGTCGGTCCTCGGCGTCCGTACGACGATGATGCTGGCCGGGACGGTCTCGGCCGGGCTGCTGACGCTGATCCTCATCCGCAGCCGGTCCGTGCGGAACCCGTTGTGGGCCTCGCTGGCGGGCGTGTACGCCTTCCTGTGCAACGCGGCCTCGGGCCGGGTGACCTTCGGCCTCGGCACGGTGTTCGCGCTCGGCGCAGTCGCCGTCGTCTTCTGCTGGCCGCACCGCTGGCGCTACAAACGCTGGGCGAAGGCCCTGTGCGCGGCCCCGCTCGCCGCGCTCGCGACCATGGCCTCGCCGGTCGCCGGTCTCTTCGTGGGTCTGGTGGCGGTCGCCCTCTTCCTTCAGAAACGGCGTCCGGGCGCCTGGGCGCTGGGGCTCGCGCCCACGGCCGTCGTCGCCCTGTCCGCCTGGCTCTTCCCGTTCGCCGGAACCCAGCCGATGAAGATCGCCTCGGTGCTGCTGCCCCTGGCCTACGGCCTCCTGGTCTTCCTCCTCGTCCCGCGCGAGTGGACGACGGTCCGGATCACCGCCGGGGTGTACAGCCTCTCGGTCGTCCTGGTCTGGCTGGTCAGCTCCCAGATCGGCTCCAACATCTCGCGCCTGTCGATGCTGTTCGCGGGGGTGGCCCTGGCGGCCGCGCTGCCGTTCACGGTGCCACGCACCCGCAAGTGGTACGCCGTCGTCGTCGCCTTCGTCGGCTTCACGGTCTGGATCGGCTTCAAGTCCGTCGACGACGTGGTCCACACGACCCCCACGGCGTCCTGGGCGCGCGAGCTGGCCCCCCTCGTCAACGAGCTCCAGGAGGTCGGCGCCGAGAAGGGCCGCGTCGAGGTCGTCCCGGCCGCCTCCCACCGCGAGGCGTCCGCGCTCGCGCCGTACGTCAACCTCGCCCGGGGCTGGAACCGGCAGGCCGACATGGAGCGCAACCCGCTCTTCTACGACGACACCCTGAACTCCGCGAACTACCACGAGTGGCTCCAGCGCTGGGCCGTGCACTTCGTGGTCGTGCCGAAGGACGAGCCCGACGGGGACGGGGGCGAGCGGGAGCGGGAGCTGGTCCAGCGCGGGATGCCGTATCTGAAGCAGATCTGGGGCGACGCGAACTGGCAGCTGTTCCAGGTCACCGACCCGGCGCCGCTGGCCTCGCCGAACACCGTGGTCGACCGGGCGGCGCAGGGCGAGATGACCATGCGGGTGAAGAAGGCCGGGCGGATTCTGATCCGGATCCCGTACTCGCCGTGGCTGTCGATCGTCGACGCGGAGGGCAAGAAGCTGAAGGCCCCGCAGGAGACGGAGGCGTCGAAGGAGCGCGGGGACGGGGAGCCGAAGACGTTCGACAACGTCAACGGGTGTCTGATGGAGACGCCTGAGGACGCGGACGGGGACAAGTGGACGATGCTGATCGCTCCGCGGGCGGGGACGTATCGGTTGGCGGCGCCGTACACCGTGCCGCGCGGTACGCCTTGTCCGGATGAGTTGAAGTAGTCGGGCGGCTGCGGGCGCGTGGGGGCTGGTCGCGCAGTTCCCCGCGCCCCTGAAAGCGGTCAGCGCAACTGGTCCACGAATTGGTCCGTGCCCGGAATCGTTGGAATGAAAGGCGCCAGTAGCTCGCGGCGGCCCATGCCCGGGTCTTCCAGGCCGGCGAAGCACTGCTCCCAGCACTCCCTCGGGTCCCTCTCCAGGAACCACAGCAGCGTGAGCCGGGTGTCCACGCCCTCCACCTGCTTCACGTACGTCATGCGGTCGCCGGGGAGGGGGGTCGGGCGGAAGACGGTCACCATGGCCGCCGGTGAGCCGGCCAGTCGCTTCGGGAGGTGGCGGGAGACCAGCCACTCCAGCAACTCCCCGCGCCGTTCCGGGGATTCCGCGTCGACCACCTCCAGCACCAGGCCCGCGTACGGGTGGTCCAGGGCGTGGAAGTCCCTGGGGCCCGCCGCTCCGTCGCGGTAGACCGTGGCCTCGTGGTCCTGGAAGGCGGTGAAGACGTGGGTGCGGTCGCGGTAGACGCGGGCGTCGCGGTTGAGGCGTTTGTTGATGGCGACCGTCCACCGCATGTGGTCGTCGTAGCGGCCCTCGGTGACCCAGTACACGGAGAGGTAGCAGCCTGTCGTCACCGGCTGGGCCACCGCCGACTTCTCCGGGACGCGCAGGAGTTGGAGGTCCCGGGTGGCCACCCAGCGGCGGCCCGCGAACATCCAGGGCATGGCCATCGCGCCGGCGTAGTAGTGATCGTCCTCGTACCAGCGGTTGTAGGCGTACTCGTGGCCGGGATGCGGTTCGACCATGGTGATCAGCGCGTGCCCCGGGCGGACTCCGTAGGGTCCCGTCGCGGCCAGTTCGGCGTACGTCTCGCTGCGGGTCTCTTCTGACATCGGACCTTCCCTCCTCCAGCGCCCGCCCATACTCTGACGCCCCGTCAGATAATGCGCCAGAGCCAGAGCCAGGCAGGAATCAGGGAGGCCGCCGGTATGTCACTTCTCTCCGGGAAGACCGTCGTCGTGTCGGGGGTCGGTGCCGGGCTCGGACACCAGGTCGCCGCGGCCGTCGTGCGGGACGGCGGCAACGCCGTGCTGGGTGCGCGGACCGAGGCGAACCTCGCGAAGAGCGCCGCCGAGATCGATCCGGACGGGGCGCACACCGCGTACCGGCCGACGGACATCACCGACGAGCAACAGTGCGCGAGGCTCGCGGAGTTGGCGTTGGAGCGGTTCGGGCGGCTGGACGCGGTGGTGCAGGTGGCCGCGTGGGACGGCTACTTCGGCGGTCTGGAGGACGCGGACTTCACGACCTGGCAGTCGGTCATCGACGTGAACCTGCTGGGGTCGCTGCGGATGACCCGGGCCTGTCTGCCGGGGTTGCGGGCGGCGGGCGGGGGCTCGGTGGTGTTCGTCGGGACGCAGTCGGCCGTGGCGGCCCCCTCACAGGTGCGGCAGGCCGCGTACGCCGCCTCGAAGGGGGCACTGACCAGCGCGATGTACTCGCTGGCGCGGGAGCTCGGCCCGGACCGGATCCGGGTCAACACCGTGCTGCCGGGCTGGATGTGGGGGCCGCCGGTGCAGGCGTACGTGCGGTTCACGGCGCACACCGAGAAGGTGTCGGAGGCGGACGTGCTGAAGCGGCTCACCGACCGGATGGCGCTGCCCGACCTCGCGACCGACGGGGACGTGGCGGACGCGACGGCGTTCCTGGCCTCGGACCGGGCGCGGGCGATCACCGGACAGTCGTTGCTGGTCAACGCCGGGGAGCTGATGCGGTGAGTTCATATAGGTGAACGGGGGCCATCACCTCGAATATCTTTACCTCCCTTTGACCCTACACCAGCTTGTCGTGTCCACGCGGTGGCACCCACGATGAGCGCCGGGCTGATCCCTGGGAGGGCGCATATGAACGGTCTCGACTGGGCCGTGCTCATCGGCTATTTCGGTGTGATGGTCGCGATCGGCGTCTGGTCGCACAAACGCGTGGACGACGTCAGCGACTTCTTCACCGCCGGCGGCAAGATGCCGTGGTGGCTGTCAGGCATCTCGCACCACATGTCGGGCTACAGCGCGGTGATGTTCACCGGGTACGCGGGCATCGCCTACACCTACGGCGTCACCTCGTTCATCACCTGGTCCTTCCCCATCGCCCTCGGCATCGCGATCGGCTCGAAGCTGTTCGCGCCGCGCATCAACCGGCTGCGCTCACGGCTCCATGTGGCTTCCCCGCTGGAGTACTTGAAGAACCGCTACGACCTGAAGACCCAGCAGGCGCTGGCCTGGTCCGGCATGCTGCTGAAGATCGTGGACGTGGGCGCCAAGTGGGCCGCCATCGCGACCCTGTTGTCGGTGTTCACCGGGATCTCCCTCAACCAGGGCATCCTGATCACCGGCGGCATCACCGCCGTCTACTGCACGATCGGCGGTCTGTGGGCCGACGCGCTCACGGAGCTGGGCCAGTTCGTCATCCAACTCCTCGCCGGTGTCGCGATGTTCGTCGCCGTAGTCCTCAAGCTCAACGACAAGGGCATCGGTTTCTTCGGCGCCTGGGACGAGCCGGAGCTCCAGGGCCACGGAGAGCCGCTGGTGGGCCCGTACGGGACGGTCTTCCTGCTGGCCTTCCTCTTCATCAAGCTCTTCGAGTACAACGGCGGCATGCTCAACCAGGCCCAGCGCTACATGGCCACGGCGAACGCGCACGAGGCCGAGCGCTCGGCACGGCTGTCGGCGATCCTGTGGCTGGTGTGGCCGGTCGTCCTGTTCTTCCCGATGTGGATGTCGCCGCTGCTGGTCGAGGCGCAGAAGCCGGACGGCTCCGACTCCTACGGCCTGATGACCGAACAGCTCCTGCCGCACGGCCTGTTGGGCCTCGTCATCGTCGGCTTCTTCTCGCACACCATGGCCATGTGCTCCTCCGACGCCAACGCCATCGCGGCCGTCTTCACCCGGGACTGCGCTCCGGTGGTGTGGCGCAGGGCGCGCAGCTGGAGCCAGGGTCAGGGGCTCAGGGTCGCCCGCATCACCACGGTCGTCTTCCTCGGCCTGTCGATGGCGGCGGCGACCCAGGTCAACTCCCCCACCTTCAAGGACATCATCACGGTGGTCATCAGGTGGGTCGCCGGTCTGATGGGCCCGATGGCCATCCCGATGATGCTCGGCCTGCTCCGCCCCTTCCGCCGCTCGGGCCCCACGGCCGCGCTCACCAGCTGGTCGATGGGTCTGCTCGCCTTCTGGCTGGTCAACTACCCGATCAGCTGGAACGTCGAGGGCGGGGTCCCGCTCCAGTACCAGGTCTCGATCCCGCTGGCGGTCTCCCTGGTCCTCTACATCCTCGTCGGCTTCATCAAGCCCGAGGACACCCCGGAGCGCCTCGCGATCATCGAGAAGATCAACACGGACGGGGACGGGTCGGCGGCCGCCGCGATCCCGACGCCGGTGGGGCCGGCGGACCGTACGCCGGTGAAGGACTGAGCGGGGCGGGGTGCGGCCTGCTCCAGGGGGCCGCCGCCCTGTAGGGGGGAGCCTCCAGGTTCGGGTGGGCCGCGGCCGGGCCCGAGTCGCAGCCCCCAGGTTCAAGTGGGCTGCGCCCCCACCCGGTCACGCGGACCGCGGGCGGGGCGCGTCCCGCGAGGCCGGGCGGGCGCCTTCGGGGCGCCCTGGCGGCTCGGACTCGGCGAGGACCGACCGCGTGGCCGGCCGGGGGCCCGTGTGGGCGGCCACGCGCGGCGGCCCGGCCGGGTGCGGCTCAGCACGGTGGACCGTATGGCGGCCCGGCTCGGGGAGTATTCGCCGCGCGGGGCCGCCGACCCACCCCACTCGCCTCAGTTCTGCTCGGCGCGACCTCGGCTCAAGCCGCCGGCCCGGCGCCCAGCCACGCGCGGCTCAGGCCCGCGGATACCGGGTCAGCCACCCCGGGGACGCGCCCGCGGGGCCGTGCAGGGCAGGGCCCTGGGTCATCTCCATCGCGAAGTCGTCGGCGAGTTCCAGCAGGGTGGGGCGGCCCTCCAGCTCGGCCAGCCAGGCCGGCGGGAGGGCCGTCTCGCCGTGCAGGGCGCCCAGCAGGCCGCCGGTGAGGGCGCCGGCCGCGGCGGAGGGGCCGTCGTGGTTCACAGCGAGGCACAGCCCGTGCCGTACGTCCTCCCCGACCAGCGCGCAGTACACGGCGGCGGACAGCAGTCCGTCAGCGGAACCGTCGGCGGCCAGCTCCTCCACCCGCGCCGGGGTGGGCATCCCCTGCCGTACGGCACCCAGCGCGTGCTGGAGCGCGTCCGACACGGGCTCGTGCCCGGGCCGCGCGGCCAGCAGCGCGAGCGCCCGCTGCACGGCCCCGTCCAGGCTGTCGCCGAGGGCCAGCGCGTGCACGATCACGGCGTACGCGCCCGCCGACAGATAGGCGACGGGATGCCCGTGGGTCTGCGCGGCACACTCCACGGCGAGCTGTACGACGAGCTGCGGTTCCCATCCGACGAGCAGCCCGAAGGGCGCGGAGCGGGCCGTGGCCTCGGGGCCGAGCTCGTTCGGGTTCTTGGGCGACTCCAGTGTCCCCATGGTGTCGTCGCCGAACCCGATGAGCAGGGACCGGGTCGGGTCGCGGCGGGCGTACAGCCACTCCTCCCGGGCCAGCCAGCCGTCGTCCTTGCGCCGCTCGTCGGGCCCCCAGTCCCGCTGGGTGGCGAACCAGCGCAGATACGCCCGGTGCAGGTCGGTGGGCGGATGCCAGGCGCCGGTGTCCCGGCGCACCTGGGCCCGTATGAGGCCGTCCACGGTGAAGAGGCTGAGCTGGGTGAGATGCGTGACGGCGCCGCGCCGGCCGTACCCGAGGGCGAGGTCCACCAGGCCCTCGGCGCCGTACGTCTCCCGGATCTCGTCCAGCCCGAGCCCGTCGACCGGCGCGCCCAGCGCGTCCCCGACAGCCACCCCGAGGAGCGTCCCGCGCACCCGGCTGCGGAAGTCCTGTTGCTCGGCTCGCCCCCAGACGACGGCCCCGGTTGTCGCACCCACCAAGACCTCCCGTGGCGACCGTCCGTATGTACGACGCTCAGCACTGTAATCGACGGGGGGTGCGGGGTTCAGGGGGCGGACGGGTATGCGAGGTGAGACCCGGTTGCCCCCGGAAGGCCGCTTATCAGCCGGATACCCGTATCGCGTCCCTCGCCTCGGTCACCGCTGCGAGGCACGTGGTGAGGTGGGGGGACGGGGCCGTCGCGGGGGCGGTGCGCAGTTCGGTGAGGATGGCGGCCAGGGTGGCCAGGTCGTCCCATTCCGGGGCGAGGGCGAGGAGTTCGGACAGGCCGCGGTCCGCCTGCGGGCCGTCGGACAGGGCGCAGCCCAGGAAGCAGTGGGCCTGGGCTCGCATCACGGGCTCCATGTCGGGGTCCTGCTCGACCAGTCGGGCGAGGTCGCGCCAGCGGGCTTCTGCGGCCTCCGGGCCTTCGGAGCAGTGGACCGTCATGGCCAGTTGGAACGCGCCGACCAGTGGCTCCCTCTCGCGCAGGCGCTCGGCGAGGGCGCGGGCCTGCGCCCATCGACCGTGGTGGCGGTGGAGTTCGACGCGTGTGTCGTCCAGCTCCGGGAGGGAGGTCGTCGCGAGCCGCTCCTCCGCCTCCTCCCAGCGCCCGCAGAGCACCAGCAGTTCGATCGCCTCTTCCCGCGCCCAGGTCATCTCAGGGTCCAGCGCCACGCAGCGGTCCAAGTCGGCCAGGGCCTGCTCGGTGCGGCCGACGGCCAGGCACACCCGGCCCCGTCGGCCGTAGGCCCAGGCGTACTCGGGGTCGGCGGCCACGGCACGGTCCAGGTGGCGCAGGGCCTCCTCGTAGGACTTGCGGGCGTGGTGGATCGCTCCAAGGCCGGCCAGGGCGATCTCGTGGTCCGGGTCCTGCTCCAGGAGCGCGCTCAGGACGGCCGTCGCCTCGTCGTGCCGCCCCGCGAGCCAGTACGCCCAGCCCAGCTCGGAGTGGATCCAGTGGGCGCCCGGCTCCGCCTCGGCGGCGCGCCGCAGGTCCTCGAACATGCCCTCCCGGTCGCCCAGTCGACGCCGTACCCGGGATCTCATCACCAGCGCCCACGCGTAGTCGGGGATCAGCGCGAGGGCCCGGTCGAACTCGGCCAACGCCTCTTCGTGGCGGCCGAGTTCGTGCAGGCTCTGGGCGCGGCTCGCGAGGGCCGACGCGTAGCCCGGCTCCAGGGACACCGCGCGCCCCAGCTCCGCCACCGCCTCCTCGTACCGTTCCGCGATCCGGTACGCGTCCCCGCGTTCCGACGCGACCCAGGCCAGGTCGGGTGCGAGCGCGGCCGCCCGGTCGAGGTCGGCGAACGCCTTGTCCAGGTCGCCCCGGGTGCGGTGCAGCCGGGCCCTGCGTACGAGTGCCCACAGGTGCTCCGGGTCGATGCTCAGCGCCCGGTTGAAGTCGGCGAGCGACTCGTCGAGGCGGCCCATGCCGTGCCGGCACACCGCCCGCCCGGTCAGGGCGACGTCGTCGGTGGGGTCGAGGGCGACGGCGCGGCCGAAGTCGGCGTCCGCCTCCTCGAAACGGCCCGCCAGACGGTACGTCTCGGCCCGCTCGGCGATGATCCACCCGGTGTGGGGGGCAAGTTCGACGGCCCGGTCGAGGGCGGCCAGCGCCGCCGGGTAGTCCTCCAGGAGCTGGTGGGTGAGTCCTCTGCCGTAGTGGGCCAGCGGCTGCCCGGGGTCGAGTTCGAGCGCGTGGGCGTACTCCTCCAGGGCCTGCCCGTACTCCTGCCGTCTGCGCAGTTCCCGAGCGCGCAGCACGTGCGCCTCCGCCCGGCCGGCCGGGTCGAGACCGGGACGGGCCAGGAGCAGGTCCGCCGCCCGGGCCTGCCCGTTCTCCTCGTCCGCGAGCGCGGTGCTCAACGACCGTCCCCACGTGCGCAGTACGGCGTTGTCCGCCGCCTCGCCCGCCTCCTCCAGCATCCGTGCCCAGCGGCGGGCGACGACCTCGTCCTGGCGGCAGGCCACGACGAGGCCGCGCAGCGCTTCGGCGAGGCTCGCCGGCGGGCGGGCGCAGAGCAGGTGGTACACCTCCTCCAGGCGCAGCTCCCACCACTCCTCGTCCTTCCACAACTCCTCGGGACGGCGGCCGAATTCGGCGTCCTCGCGCCACTCGGCGAACGCCTGCGCGAGTCTGCGGTGGCGGCTGGTCCACTCGGTCCGGGACCGGCGCCGTTCCAGCCGCAGCATCTGGGCGCGGACGACGTCGTGGTACTGGAGCCGCTCACCGTGCTGTGCGACGAACGGCAGCCCCGTCAACCAGGCGTACTGGTCGTCGAGTTCGTCCTCCGGGGAGGTGACGAGCACCCGGAAGACGTCCGCGTCCAGCCGTCTGGGGAGCGCGCAGGCCCGGGCGACCTTGCGGCGGGCCTCCGGTTCCGGCTTCAGGAACCGTTCCACCGCGGTCGCGCTCGGGTCGATCACGTCGTCGGGGCCGTCGGGGCGTCTGGCCGCGAGCGTCGACACGAGGACCGGGAGGCCCCCCGTCAGGCGCAGCACCTCCTCGACGACCGGTTCGGCCACGACGCCCCGCGCCGCGAGCAGGCGGCGCGCCTCGGCCTCGGTGAAGGGGGCGAGCGGCAGCTCCGCCACCGAGTCCAGGCCGCCCCAGCGGGCGGTGTCCAGGGGGCGCTGGCCCGCCGTGACCACCACGACGGCGGCGGGCAGCCGGCCGTGTTCGCGGGGCTTGGTGAGGACGTCGTACAGCCAGGGGTCGAGGAAGGGGCCGGTCCGCTCGTAGGTGTCGAAGAACAGGACGATCCAGGGGACGGCGGAGGCGGCGGTCCGCAGTTCGCCGAGCAGCACGGGGGTGAGGACCCGCTCGGGGGTGAGGACCAGGTCGACGTCGTCGAGGTTGCGGAAGCGGGCGCCGAGGCCGGCCCGCAGCCGGTCGGCCCCCTGGGCGAGCCGGTCGGCGGGGAGGGCCCGCGTGACCAGCCCGGCGCCCGGCAGGGCGGCTTCCAGCGCGCCCAGGCCGACGTCCACGGCCATCCTGCTTCCGGTCGACGCCGTCTCCGGCGCCGACTCGGGCGCGAGTGCGGCGAGGGTGGCCGCCTCCGCCTCGCGCCGGCGCTCCCGCCAGGTCGCCAGGCGCCGCTCCAGGTCCTTCAACCGGCGTCCCTGGTCGGCGAATTCGCGGCACAGCGTCTCCATCGCCTCGGGCACGCTGCCGACGCTGTCGTCGACGTGGGCGGTGAGCGCCCCGCGTTCCCGGGCGAGGTGGGCCAACTCCTGGACCAGGGAGGTCTTTCCGATGCCGGCGCTGCCGTGGACATGGAACCGGAAGCGGTGCCGGGGGTCCGAGGGCGGGATGTCGAAATTGCCGAGGAACACGGTCCGTTCGGCCTCACGGCCCACGAAGCCGGCTCGTGTGCGCCGCAGGATCAGTTCCTGCGCCGACGGCTCCGCCTGCGTCATGCGTCCGTCCCCTCGTCGCGGCCCGTCCGCCTCTCATTCTGACGCAACCGATCTGGATCACACCGCCCGGCGCAGGGAAGATGGCCCCCATGGCATCGACACCCCCACGCACCCCACGCAGCGCACTCCACCTCTCCGCCACCCTGCTGACCGCGAGCGTCGCGCTGTACATAGCGCTCGTCGCGTTCGGGAACATCACGGACTTCGGGACCAACCAGGCGTTCGTGCAGCATGTTCTCGCGATGGACACGACGTTCAAGGACGACGATCTGATGTGGAGAGCCGTCACCAGCAAGGGACTTCAGAACACGGCGTACGTCGCGATCATCGTCTGGGAGACGCTCGCGGCACTTGTGCTGATCTACGGCACGTGGTTGTGGGTGCGCCGGGACGACCAGGCCGCCCGGCGGTTCTCCACCTACGGTCTGCTCATGCTCATGCTGCTGTTCGGCGCCGGGTTCATCGCGATCGGCGGCGAGTGGTTCTCCATGTGGCAGTCGGACACCTGGAACGGGCTGGACGCGGCGCTGCGGGTGTTCGTGTTCAGCGGGGTCGTGCTGCTGGTGGTCAACCTGCCGGACCGCAGCGCTAGTTGACGACGACGACCTTCGTCCCCGTCTCGCCGAACGTCCACAGGGCCGAACCGTCCGCCGCCTTCATGCGGATGCCGCCGGTCTGTGCGCCGTTCGCGGGCGGGGGCGAGGAGCCGTCCACCGCGTTGGAGAAGGCGACGTTCACGCCGTCGACGGCGGTGAAGTACACGATGTGCTCGATCCGCACGCCGTCGGACCCGGTCGTCGGGTCTCCCCGGCGCAGGGAGACGGAGTAGGTGCCGGGGGCGGGGTCGACCGTCCCCGGCCAGACGGCGAAGGTCCGCCGGGCCGCCTCGCTCGCGTCGATGAGCCAGACCCGCTTGTCGCCGAGCGAGTAGACGATCCGGCGGCCGGTGCCGGAGTCGTCCGGGACCGCGGTCGCGGACGGCTCGGGCCGCGCGGACGCGCTCGGGGACGCCGACGCGCTGGGCCGGCCGGTGAGGGCCACGCTCGGTTTCGTTCCCTTGTCGGCCTGTACGGCCAGGGCGACGACGGCGGCGATCGCCCCCACGGTCAGACCCGTCACCCAGACCTTCGGGGCTGGCACGGCACGCATCTCCTCGGCTCAGGATCCCCGTCGAACGGGGGTCGGATCATCGTACCGGCCCCCGTCTCGACGCCTGTCCCGACCGACGCTCAGTCCAGCACCGGCAGCAGCTCCGGCAGGTGCCCGTCGGAGACCCGCGCCGCCTTCTGCCGTTCCTCGGGCACGTCCCCGTACAGGGTCGTGCGCGGACGTGCGGGCCGGCCCGCCGCCTCCGCCACCGCGATCAGGTCCTTCACCGACTTGTAGGAGCCGTACGACGATCCCGCCATCCGCGAGATGGTCTCCTCCATCAGCGTGCCGCCCAGGTCGTTCGCGCCGGAGCGGAGCATCTCCGCCGCGCCCTCGGTGCCCAGCTTGACCCAGCTGGTCTGGATGTTGGGGATGTACGGGTGCAGCAGCAGCCTCGCCATCGCGGTGACCGCCCTGTTGTCCCGCATGGAGGGGCCGGGGCGGGCGATGCCGGCCAGGTAGACCGGGGCGTTGGTGTGGATGAAGGGGAGCGTCACGAACTCCGTGAATCCGCCCGTGCGTTGCTGGATGCCGGCCAGGGTGCGCAGGTGGCCGAGCCAGTGCCGTGGCTGGTCGACATGGCCGTACATCATCGTCGAGGAGGACCGGATGCCGACCTCGTGCGCGGTCTCGATGACCTCGATCCAGGTCGCCGTGGGCAGTTTGCCCTTGGTCAGCACCCAGCGGACCTCGTCGTCGAGGATCTCGGCCGCGGTGCCGGGTATGGAGTCGAGGCCGGCCTCCTTGGCCGCGGTCAGCCACTCGCGGATGGACATGCCGGTGCGGGTCGCGCCGTTGACGACCTCCATCGGCGAGAAGGCGTGCACATGCATGCCGGGGACGCGCTCCTTGACCGCCTTCGCGATGTCGAAGTACGCCGTCCCGGGCAGGTCCGGATGGATGCCGCCCTGCATGCAGACCTCCACCGCGCCCACCTCCCAGGCCTGTTGGGCGCGGTCGGCGACCTGGTCGAGGGAGAGCGTGTAGGCGTCGGCGTCGGTGCGCCGCTGGGCGAAGGCGCAGAAACGGCAGCCGGTGTAGCAGACGTTGGTGAAGTTGATGTTCCGCGTGACGATGTAGGTGACGTCGTCGCCGACCACCGACTTGCGGACGTCGTCGGCGATCCGGGTCAGCGCGTCCAGGGCCGGTCCGTCGGCGTGCAGCAGCGCGAGGGCCTCGTCGTCGGTCAGCCTGGTCGGGTCGTCGGCGGCTGTACGCAGCGCGTCCCGTACGTCCGTGTCGATGCGCTCGGGCACCATCCCGGGGGCGGCCGCCTCGCGCAGGGCGCCCCAGTCGCCGTAGACCTCGTCGAAGTCGTCGCGGCGGTCGGACGTACGGCCCTCGGTGTCGATCGTGGCGTGCAGGTCCGTGCGGCCGGAGGGGACGAAGACCTCCTCGGGCTCCTGCCACGGCAGCCCCTGCGGAAGGGCGTCGGGGCGGGCGAGCCCGGTGTCCGGGTCGGCGAGGGCCGCCACGTGCGGGCGCAGCCTCGGGTCCAGCCAGGGCTCGCCCCGCTGGACGAACTCGGGGTACACGCAGAGACGTTCCCGCAGTTCGAAACCGGCGGCGCGCGAGCGCTCGGTGAGCTCCTCGATCTGCGGCCAGGGGCGCTCGGGGTTGACGTGGTCGATGGTGAGCGGGCTGACCCCGCCCCAGTCGTCGATGCCCGCCCCGATCAGCCGCTCGTACTCGCTGTCGACGAGGTTCGGCGGGGCCTGGATGTTGGCCGCCGGCCCCATGATGAGGCGGGCCACCGCCACCGCGGCGACCAGTTCGTCCAGCTCCGCGTCCGGCATGCCGCGCATCGCGGTGTCCGGCTTGGCGCGGAAGTTCTGGATGATCAGTTCCTGGACGCTGTGGTACGCCCGTGCGGTGCGCCGGAGCGCGAAGAGGGACTCGGCGCGCTCCTCGTAGGTCTCCCCGATCCCGATGAGGATGCCGGAGGTGAAGGGCACGGAGGAACGGCCCGCGTCCTCCAGGACCCGCAGCCGTACGGCGGGTTCCTTGTCCGGGGAGCCGTGGTGCGGCCCGCCGGGCTCGGACCACAACCTCGTGGCCGTCGTCTCCAGCATCATGCCCATGCTCGGCGCGACCGGCTTCAGCCGCTGGAAGTCGGTCCAGGAGAGCACGCCCGGGTTGAGGTGCGGGAGGAGTCCCGTCTCCTCCAGGATGCGGATGGAGATGGCCCGGACGTAGGCGATGGTGTCGTCGTAGCCGTGCGCGTCCAGCCACTCCCTGGCCTCCGGCCAGCGGTCCTCGGGCTTGTCGCCGAGGGTGATGAGGGCTTCCTTGCAGCCCAGCGCGGCGCCCTTGCGGGCCACGTCCAGGACCTCGTCGGGGGACATGAACATGCCGTGCCCGGCCCGGCGGAGCTTGCCGGGCACGGTCACGAAGGTGCAGTAGTGGCACTTGTCCCGGCACAGCCGGGTCAGCGGGATGAAGACGCTCTTCGAGTACGTGATGACGCCGGGGCGGCCCGCCTGTTCGAGGCCCGCGTCCCTGACGCGGGCGGCGGAGGCGGTGAGGTCGTCCAGGGCCGCGCCGCGCGCCTGGAGCAGCACCGCGGCCTCGGAGACGTCGAGGGCGACGCCGTCCCGGGCACGTTTGAGAGCACGACGCATGGAGTTCTCGGTGGGGCCGGTTCCGGAGGTCGCGGAAGTCGTCATCCTTCGAGCATACGGAGGGGCTCCGCCGGTTCAGGGGGGACGGGGGTGGTCCGGCCCTGGTCCTGGGGCTGCGGGGCGAGGCCGGGTGCGGGCTCGTCGTGGCTGGTCGCGCAGTTGCCCGCGCCCCTCGGTCGGCCGCACAGCCCTGGGGCTACACGTACGCGACGTACTCGTCGAGCACCTTCAGCACCTCGCCCTCCCCCGCCGGAGGCAGTTGGAGCACGACCTCCTCGATGCCGAGCTCCGCGTAGTGGGCGAGCTTGCCCGGGGTGGGCAGGACGGCGTACGGGACGACCTGGAGGGCGCCCGGGTCGCGGCCCGCGTCCGCCCAGGCGGCACGCAGGACGGGCAGCGACTCCGACAGCCCCCGTCCGCCGATGGGCAGCCAGCCGTCGGCGTACTCGCAGATGTGGGAGAACAGCTTGGGCCCTGCGGCGCCACCGACGAGGGTCCGCTTCCGTACGGGCTTGGGGTAGGCATGGCTTGCCCGTACGCTCCCGAACTCCCCTTCGTAGGCGGTCGGTTCGTCCGCCCACAGGGCCCGCATGAGCGCCATTCGGTCCCGTACGAGCTCGCGCCGGGTACGCCACGCGACGCCGTGGTCGGCGGCCTCCTCGACGTTCCACCCGAACCCGAGCCCGAGCGTGAACCGGCCCCCGGAGAGGTGGTCGAGGGTGGCGATCTGCTTGGCGAGGTCGATCGGGTCGTGCTGGGCGACGAGCGTGATGCCGGTGCCGAGACCGAGCCGCTCGGTGACGGCGGCGGCCTGGCCGAGCGCGACGAAGGGGTCGAGGGTACGGCCGTACTCGCGGGGCAGTTCGCCGCCCGCCGGGTACGGGGTGACCCGCTCGACCGGGATGTGGGTGTGCTCGGGCAGATACAGCCCGGCGAAGCCCCGCGCCTCCAGCTCACGGGCGAGCCGGGTCGGGGTGATGGTCTCGTCGGTGAGGAAGATCGTCACGGAAATGCGCATGCTGCATCTGTACCGGGTCGGGGCGGGGATGTCCATACCGACTGGTCGGGATCTGTGGGGCTTCGCGAATGCGCGGAGCGGGTGTGCCGGTCGGGCCCGTACTGCCGTGTCGGCCGTGCTGGCGGCCGGGCCCGTACTGCCGTGTCGGCCGTGTTGTCGGGGTGGTGTCGGTCGGCTGTCGGGGGGTGTGGGCCCGGTGTCGGTGGTCTGTCGACGGGACCCCGGAACCTTTCTGGAGACGGCCGGTGACCGACCCGCCGCCGCACACCCCACCCCCTTCCGAGGAGTCCCCATGCCCACCACACACGTCACGATCATCGGAGCCGGACTCGGCGGTCTCACGCTCGCCCGCGTCCTGCACGTCCACGGCATCCCGGCCACCGTCTACGAGGCGGAGTCCTCACCGACGGCGCGTGCGCAGGGCGGGATGCTCGACATCCACGACTACAACGGGCAGTTGGCCCTCCAGGCGGCCGGCCTGATGGACGAGTTCCGCGGCCTCGTCCTGGAGGGCCGCGAGGCGACGCGGTTGGTCGACCGGGACGGAACCCTCCTGTTCGACCACCCCGACGACGGCACCGGCGGCCGCCCCGAGGTGCAGCGCGGCGAACTGCGGCAGCTCCTGCTCGACTCGCTCCCGGCCGGGACGGTCCGCTGGGGTCACAAGGTGAGCGGCACCCGTGCGCTCGGCGGGGGCGGCCACGAGGTGACGTTCGCCGACGGCACGAGCGTCGTCACCGATCTGCTGGTCGGCGCGGACGGTGCGTGGTCCCGGGTACGGCCGCTGCTCTCCGACGCGACGCCCGAGTACACGGGGATGTCCTGTGTCGAGGTCTACCTGCACGACGCCGACACCCGGCACCCGGCCAGCGCGAAAGTGGTCGGAGGCGGGGCGCTGTTCGTACTGGCCCCCGGCAAGGGTTTCGTGACGCACCGGGAGCGGGGCGGCACCCTGCACACGTACGTGATGCTGGCCCGGCCGCAGGACTGGTTCGCGGACATCGACTTCACCGACCCCGCGGCGGCCACCGCACGGATCCTGCGGGAGTTCGACGGCTGGGCACCGGAACTCACCGCGCTGATCGCCGACGCCGACACCGCTCCGGTACTGCGTCCCCTCGCCGCCCTGCCGGCCGACCACCGGTGGGAGCGGGTGCCCGGAGTGACCCTGCTCGGCGACGCCGCCCATGTCGCCGCCCCGAACGGTGAGGGCGCCAACCTCGCCATGCTCGACGGCGCGGAGCTCGCCCAGGCCCTCGCGGCCCACCCCGACGACATCGAGACCGCGCTCACCGAGTACGAGCGCGCCCTGTTCCCCCGCAGCGCCGAAACGGCCGCGGAGGGCATGGAGGTCTACGCCCTCCTGTTCGGCCCCACCGCGCCCCACGGGGTGGTCAGCATGTTCAGGGGGGAGAGGCAGGGCGACTAGTTGTTGCCGGTCAGGGCGTTGGTGAGGGCGCGTAGTGGTGGGCAAGGTCGGTGGCGAGGGCGCGGAGGTGAGCCCGGGCTTCGGTGGGGCCGTGCACGGTGATGGTGCTCCCGAACGGCAGTAGAGCTCGTACGTCCTCCAGATGCGGGAAGCGGATCGTCACCCGGTGCCCGGTGGCGGATTCCTCGTGGTCGTCCCGGACGAGTCGTTGGCCGAAGATCCGTCGTGCTCGCTCGATCTGGGTCTGGTCGACGGTGGCGCTGACCTCTATCGCATGGTTGCCTTCCCACTGATCGACGAGTGCCGCGGCGACGGTGGCCAGGGTCCGGTTGTCACGGATCCGTCGTGGCTGGTCGACTTCGTTCCACGTCGTGATCCGTTCGAGCCGGTACATCCGCGGCACTTGGTCACAGTCGGCGACGAGATACCAGACGCCGGCCTTGGCGAACAGCCCGTAGGGATCCACGACCAGGTCGCGTGGGCATGGCTCGCGCGGGCTGTCGTACTCGATCCGCAGCCGGCGACCTCGCCGCACTGAGCCGATCAGCGAAGCCGGAGTCGTGCCGGAAGCTCGTGTCCGGAGCCAGGGGCGACTGTCCACGTGCACTACGTCGGCGAGCGGCAGGACCTCACGACTTCGACGTGACTGTGTGGCGACGACCTTGGAAAGGGCGCGCCGGCTTTCGGCGGATGCGTCGAGCTCCGCACGTTGCTTCTCATCCAGCCCGGTGAGCGAGAGGTGATCACACTCGCCAGGTGTGAGGCGCGCGAGGTCGAGCCCGGACCCGGGCAGCATGGTCACGCCTCCGAGGCGGCCACGCTGTGCGGTCACCGGCAGACCGGCATCGCGGAGCCAGTTCAGGTCCCGGGTGATGGTTCGAAGGGAAACCCCGAGCGCCGAGGCAAGTTCCTGTGTGGTCACCGCATCCCTCGATTCGAGGAGCAGCATCAAGGAGAAGAAGCGGTCTGGCGTCACACCCCGAGTTTTTCAGGAATTGCGACACGATACGGCGCATATTCCAATCAGGCTGGCGGATGCGTACCTGCCCCTGCCACCTGCGAGAAGGACAACCATGACCGCATCCGTCGTGTCCATCGTCTATGTGAACGACGCTCCCGCCGCAGCCCGTTTCTACGGCGACCTCCTCGACATGAGCCCCTCGTTCGAGACCCCGGGATACATCACCTTCGACCTCGGGCCAGGCGCTGACCTCGGCCTGTGGTCCGGCCAGTTCGAGGAACTGTCACCGGACGTCCCGCGTACCGGTGAGGTGTGCCTGGCCGTCGACGGTGGGCCGGACGAGGTCGACGGGATCTTCAAGCAGTGGCAGTCCAAGGGCGTCACGATCCTGCGCGAGCCTCATGACGCGGGGTTCGGGCTGACCTTCCTCGCGGCCGATCCTGACGGGAACCGTATCCGCGTAGCACCACGGGGCTGAAGGACCACAACGCGGCAGGCGCACACGACGCGAGCTCATCACCCCGGCACCCCGCACTCCGCCCACAGCAGCTTTCCGCCCTTCGACGCGCCCAGTTCGCGCAGTACCGACACTCCCGTCGCGTCCGCGCACGCACGGACCAGGTGCAGGCCACGGCCGTTCTCGGCCTCCGGTGCGGCGGGCGGCTTGTCGGAGGTGAAGCCTGGTGGGACCCGGGGGTCCGTGTCCCAGACGGCGACCCGGACCCGTCCGGGGGCCGGGGAGAGGAGGCGGAAGGCGTACGGCCTCTGCGTGTGGCAGTGCGCGTTCGCCAGCAGTTCCGCCGCGAGCAGCTCCGCGGTGGGGGTGAGGTCGGCCAGTTCGTGTGCGGCCAGGATCAGCCTCAGGGCGCCCCTCGCGATCCCCGGTGCGCGTGGATCGTGCGGGAGATGCAGGGTGTAGTTCCAGGACGGGGATACGGTGGCCATCGGAAGTCTCCGGTCACTGAGGGGAGTTGGACAGATGCCTGGTGTCTCCGCCGTGGCGTCCCACGGTGCGCTTCCAGGTGGGATGGCGCCTGCACATGACGATAGAGGGTTCGCAAAGGTCCTTTGCGGCACTTCGAAGGATCTCGGCACCTTCTCCCTCGTGTGGGTGACAAACCCGCTGGACGCCCAGTAGGAGGAGTTCCCATGACGCCCCGGCCCGCGCCTACGGCCCGACGCGTCCGACTCGCGACGGAGCTGCGAAAACTCCGCGAGCGGGCCGGCCTGACCTCCACCGAGGCCGCACAGCTCCTCGGCACGAGTTCGGGTCAACTCAGCAATGTCGAGTCCGCCCGGTTCGGCGTGAGCCCGGAGCGCGTGCGGGCGATGGCCGCTCTGTACTCCTGCACGAACCAGCCCTATGTCGACGCCCTCGCCGACATGGCGGCCGAGAAGTCCCGCGGCTGGTGGTGGGACGCGTATCGCGAGGTACTGCCCTCGGGACTCCTGTCACTGGCGGAGTTGGAGCACCACGCCACAGCCGTCCGTACCGCCTTCACGGCTCACATCCCCGGGATGCTCCAGACCGCCGAGCACGCCCGGGAGATCTTCAGCCAGGCGATCCCGGCGCCCACGCCACCGGAGGTGGAGCACCGTGTCTCGCACCGCATCAAACGGCAGGACTTCGTGTTCCGGACGGACCCGAATCCGTACAGCACGGTGATCCATGAGGCCGCTCTGCACATGCGGGTCGGCGGGCGGCGGGTGGCGCGCGATCAGCTTCGGCATCTGATCGACATGAGCCTGCGAGAGCACATCACCCTGCGCGTACTCCCCTTCGACGTCGGGGCGTTCCCCGGGTCGGGACAGTCGATCAACTACCTCTGCGGCCCGGTACCCCCGCTGGACACTGTGCAGTTGGACCAGTTCCACGGTCCGGTGCTTCTCGATGCCGAGGCCCACCTGGAGAAGTACCGGCGCCTCCTGGACGTCGTGGAGGCCATCGCCCTCAGTCCCGCGAAGTCCCGCGATCTGATCCACTCCATCGACCAGAGCCTGTGAAGGAGCCGATATGACCACCCACGTCTGGCGTAAGTCGTCCTACTGCCAAGAGGGCGAAGCCTGTGTCCACATATCCACCGACCCCGACGCAGTCCACCTCACCGACTCCGACGCCGCGGAGACCGTCGTCACCGTCGGCCACGACGCCTTCGCTGCCCTGCTGAAGTCGCTCTGACCTCTCCGTCCGGTCACCACGGGCCGTGGTCGAGCAGGCCCAGGACCAGGATGGCCACCGCGGTGGCGAGGAACACGATCCCGCCCACGATGTCGCGGGAGCCGACCCGCAGGTGGGCGATGATCGCGCCGATGAAGTACAGCACGAGGCCGGTGGCGGCGAGGGTTCCCAGGAGCGGTACGGCGAGGCCGGCCAGCAGCCCCAGGGTGCCCGCCGCCAGCAGCGTGCCCAGTACCGGAACCCACTTGCGGGGTATGCCCTTCATGTCCGCCTGGGCCTTGGGGTATTCATGGCCGATCAGGTAGGTGACCGCCGCGGCGCCGTTGAAGACCGCGCCGAGGATGGTGACCGTGACGTACGTGGCGAACACGAAGGTCCCCGTTCTGTGGATGTGATGCCGCTTTTCAGGACGACGTGCGGGTGACCCGATGTGTGACATGCGCCCAGCGGTCGTCAGGCCCGCGTCGACGCCAGGTCCGCCACCACCGCCGCGTGGTCCGAGGGCCAGACCCCGTCCATCGGGCCGTCGCCCGCGCGGCGGACGTTCAGGACGTGGCCCAGTCCCGCAGGTCCCGGCGGGCCCACGTGGATGTAGTCGATGCGGACCGGTGGGTCGACGCGGACGTAGGGGTTGGCGGGGTCCCAGGTGGCGGAGGGGGCCGTCGGGTCCGCGTACTCCCAGGCGTCCAGGAAGAGTTGGTCCGGGGCGGCCGGGGCCGTCTTGTAGCCGCCGAAGAGGCGGACCTCGTCGGAGTCGGGCCAGGCGTTGAAGTCGCCGGTGATCACCGGGGGGAAGTCGGTGCCGGAGCGGTGGGCGGCCACGAACTCCGCGAGCGCCGTGACCTGTTGGCGGCGGACCGCCGAGGCGGTGGGGGCCGAGGTGAGGTGGGTGGTGAAGAAGGGGATGTCGTACGACGGTCCCGCGAGCCGGGTGTGGAAGGCGAGGCGGCCGTCGTCCAGCTCCTCGGGGGCGGGCAGTCGCAGGACCGCCCGGTCGATCACCGGCCAGCGGCTCAGGACCGCGTTGCCGACTTCCACCCCCGGGTCGCCGATCCGCCGCTGCCAGCGCTCCGAAGCGGGTGACGCGGCCCATGCCCAGTGCAGCCCGAGCTCCCCGGCGAGCCACTCCGCGAGGTTCTCACCAGCGGAGCCGCCCGCCGACCACACCTCCTGGAGGCCGACGACATCGGGCCGCAGCTCCCGCAGCACCGCGAGGATCGCCTTCTGGCGTTCCTCCCACGGCCCGAAGCGCCACCACAGGTTCCACGTCACCACGCGCATCGCCGACACCCTTCGTCCACCCGGCCGCACCCTGAGATCATCGGGGCCGCCGGTCAGGTTACGGAAGACGAGCGACAGGAGTCCCACCGCCCATGTCCCGCCACGCCGAACGCAAGTACCGTGCCGCCAGGGCCGTTCAGCGCCTTCTCAACCCCGTCATGCGCCGACTGCCCCTGCAGACCGTCCTGGAGACCACCGGCCGCACCTCGGGCCTGCCCCGCCGGACCCCGGTGGGCGGCAAGCGGGTCGGTGATTCCTTCTGGCTGGTCTCGGAGTTCGGCGAGCGGTCGCAGTACGTCCGCAACATCAAGGCCGATCCGCGCGTGCGGGTGCGCGTCCGCGGGCGGTGGCACACCGGGACCGCCCATCTCATGCCGGAGGACGACATCGCCGTACGGCTGCGCTCACTGCCCCTGATGAACAGCGCGGCCGTACGGGCCATAGGGGCCGGGCAGTTGACCGTGCGGGTGGATCTGGACGGGTGACGTGGAAGGGCGTGTGCCCGCTCCCGGTGGGAAGGCCGTCGGTCACTTGGCCAGGAAGGCCAGGAGTGCCTCGGTGACCTCCCTGGCGTGGGTCCACAGCAGGCCGTGGGGCGCGCCGTCGATGACGACGTAGTCGGCCTGCGGGAGCGCCCGGTGGAAGAGGGCGCCGGTGGCCTCGATGGGCAGGATCCGGTCGGCGGTGCCGTGCAGGATCAGCGCCGGGACGTCGATCTTGGGCAGGTCGGCACGGAAATCGGTGGACCAGGTCGCCACGCAGGCCAGGGAGGCGTACGCGGAGGCTCCTGCGGCGACGTTCCAGCTGTTGCGGACGGCTTCCTCGCTGATGCGGGTGCCGAGGTTCTCGTCGAGGTTGTAGAAGTCCTCGTAGAACGCGGTGAAGTAGGCGTAGCGGTCGGCGGTGACGGCCTCTTCGATGTCCTTGAAGACGGCGCCGTCGACACCGCCGGGGTTGTCGTCGGTCTTGAGGAGGAAGGGTTCGAGGGAGGCGAGGAAGGCGGCCTTGGCTATTCGGGCTGAGCCGTAGGTGGCGAGGTAGCGGCCGACCTCGCCGGTTCCCATGGAGAAGCCGACCAGGACGACGTCGTCGAGGTCGAGGGTTTCGAGGAGCGTGTTCAGGTCGGCGGCGAAGGTGTCGTAGTCGTAGCCGGTGGTGGGCTGCGAGGAGCGGCCGAATCCGCGCCGGTCGTACGTGATCACGCGATAGCCGGCCGACAGCAGGGCGGCGGACTGCTTCTCCCAGGAGTGGCCGTCGAGGGGGTAGCCGTGGATCAGCACGACCGGCTGCCCGGTGCCGTGGTCCTCGTAGTACAGCTCGACGCTGGTCGAGTTCTCCTGGCCGACGGTGATGAACGCCATGGTGGTACTGCCCTTCGATGAGAGGTGTGGTGGGTGATGAAGTGCCTGGCCGCGCCAGTCGCTCAGCGGACCGTGCGGGCCGCGCGCTCCACGATGTGGGCGACGGCGTCGGGGTGGGAGACCGGCACCGCGTGCGACGCGGCGATGACGGTGGTGCGGGCCCCGGCCCGGTCCGACATGTAACGCTGGGCGGCCTCAGGGATGTTGAGGTCCTCCGTGGTCACCAGGGACCAGGAGGGGATCGTCTTCCAGGCGGCCTTCGTCGACTTCTCCTCCAGCGCGGCGGCGGAGATCGGACGCTGTCCCACCGCCATGAGCCCGGCCTTGTCCGCCGGCACGTCCGCGGCGAACTGGCCGCGGAACTTCTCCGCCTTGATGTACACGTCCGTACCCTGACCGCCGTCGGGCAGCGTGTAGTTGACGGACTCGATCGCCTGGCCGAGGGTGCTGCCGGGGAACTTGTTGGTCAGTCCGAGCGAGCTCTCGCCGGTGTCGGGCAGGAACGCGGCGATGTAGACCAGCGCCTTCACCTTGCCCTCCAGGCCCGCGGCGGCCTGGCTGATGACGGTACCGCCGTAGGAATGGCCCACCAGGACCACGGGCCCCTCGATGTGGTCGACGACGCTGCGCAGGTAGGCGGCGTCGGTCGCGGGACCGCGCAGCGGGTTGGCGGCGGACACCACGGGGTAGCCCGCACGCTGCAACCGCTTGACGACACCGTCCCAGCTCGAGGAGTCGGCGAACGCCCCGTGCTCCAGCACGATCGTCGGTCGTTCCGGGCGGAGGGGTGCCGCACTGGCACCGGGCAGGGTGACGGCGGCCACGGACAGCCCTACGGCCGCTGTGACACCGAGCAGGGCGGATCTGCGGTTGAGAAGTGTGGTGCGCATGCGTGAACGTCCTTGTGTTTCCTGGCCGTCGGCCCAGATCGGACCCGGCGGGGCGGGACGGTGCGTTCGAGAGGCGAAGCACCGAGTTCGGAGAGGAGTGGGCGGCGCGGCGCGCAGCGGCGAGAAGGGCGGCTGTCCGGCCACGGCCCACCTGGGCCCGGAGCACCATCGCCCCCGGCGGTGCGGGGGTGGGGGGTGTCCTGCGTCCTGTCCTACGACGGCGGGACCGGATCGGTTCACCCCGAGAACGGCGCGGGCCCCCGCGGTCCGTGCTCAGTCCGTGGAGTCCAGGACTTCGTAGACCTGCTTCAGGTAGCTGCGGGTGCGCTCGGAGCCGAGGATCCCGTCGCCCAGGCGGTTCATCGTGTACGAGAACGTGACGCGCCGGTCGAGGTCCATCACGACGATCGATCCGCCCCGGCCGACCCAGAAGCAGACCCTCCCGGTGGGCAGGTGCGGCATCGTCCTGGCGTCGGCGAGCGCGAAGCCGAGGCCCCAGCGCACGGGAACACCCAGGAACAGGTCGACGCCGTCGGCCTGTACGTCGAAGACCTTGTCCACCGTGTCCGCGGAGAGGAGACGGTGGCCGTTCACCTGGCCGTGTCGTGAGATCACGGAGAGGGCACGGGCCATACCGCGTGCGTTGCCGTGTCCGTTGACGGCTCCGAGTTCGGCACGGCGCCACTGCGGGGTGTCGACGTGCTCGTCCCGGGCGGGGCTGCCGAGCAGCGTCCTGGTGAAGATCCCCTCGGGATCCAGGCCCGCGGGTACCCCGGAGAGCTGCGACGGGGCCACCAGTTCGGCGATACGCGGCCAGTCGGCCTGCCGCGCACCGATCTGCACGTCGGCCTGTGACGGCTCGGCGATCTCGGTGTCGACGAACTCGGTCAGGGTCCGGCCGCTGACCCGCCGGACGAGCTCACCTATCAGCTGCCCCTGCGTCTGCACGTGGTAGCCCGAGGCACTGCCCGGCTCCCACCAAGGCGCCTGCGCGGCCAGCCGGGCGCTCGCGGTCGGCCAGTCGTACAGATCGTCCATGGTGAAGGGCTGCTGCCAGCCAGAGAGGCCCGAGGTGTGGGCCAGGACATGCCGTACCTCGATGTCCTGTTTGCCCTGGGCGGCGAATTCGGGCCAGTAGTGCGCGACCGGGCGGTGAGGATCGAGGGCGCCCCGGTCGACGAGGACGAGGGCCGCCAGAGCGCTGAGGGTCTTGGTGGTCGACCACAGGCTGACCAACGTGTCCCGGTGCCACGGAACGGTCCGCGCCGCGTCGGTGTGCCCACCCCACAGATCGACTTCCATGACTCCGTCGACGTCGACGGCGATCGACGCCCCCAGTTCCTCGCCGGACTCCAGGTGCGCTGCCAGCGCCGCTCGGACCGGTTCGAACCGAGCGGTGCTCGTTCCTTCGACGGTGACCATGAATTTTCCCCACTCGTGACGACGACCGTTCGGTCACACAACGGCAAGGACCCCGCGCCGGTTCACACCGCGTCACGGAGGGACGGACCGCCGTCCGGCGCGGGGTGACCCCTCTCGACGGCTACAGCGTCGCTTCGGTGGGTGGCGAGGAGCCCCAGGGCGCCGCCTTCGACGTCGTCGCGTGAAAGGGCTCCTGCTAATGTCGCGTCCGGTATGCGGGCAGCGGACGACGGAGTCCTCGCCCCTCCGGACACCCGCACCGACCACCCCCGTCTCGGCGGACAGCGCGTCACGACGAAGGTCGCGCGGATGTCCGGGTGGGCCGGCGCCCGGTTTCCGTGGTGGCGCCGTCGAGCGGGATTCCGGGTGGATGCGATGACAGCTGTGGGGCAGGGGCTCGACTTCGGGCTGCTGGGTCCGCTGGTGGTACGGCGGGCTGACGCGGTCCTCGATCCGGGTCGGCGCAAGCAGCGGTTGCTGCTGATCCGCCTGCTGCTCGCCGACGGCCTGGCGGTCGCGCCAGAGACGCTGTGCGAGGAGCTGTGGCCGCAGCAGCCCGGACGGACCCCGGGCGGAGCGATGAACTCCCTGCACGCCCACATCAGCAAGCTGCGCGCGGTCCTGGAGCCCCAGCACCTGCGTCGGCGCGGCACCTTCGAACTGCTGGTCACCGAGCCTCTGGGCTACGCCCTGCGGGTGCCGCCCGAGAGCCGTGACACCGTACGTTTCGAGCGGTCCCTCGCCCGGGCGCGCCTGTTCATGGAGCAGGGCCGGCCCGAGCGCGTCGTGGAAGAGGCCCAGAGCGCCCTGGAGTTGTGGCGTGGCACCGCGTTCGCCGACGCGGCGCACCACCTGTTCGCCGTCCATGAGACAGCCCGCCTGGAAGAACTGCGGCAGACCGCACGCGAGATCCGCACCACCGCGCTGCTCATGCAAGGGCGGATCACCGAAGCCCTGGACGCGGCACAGGAGTTGACCACGGCACATCCCCTGCGGGAAACCGGCTGGGCCCTGCTGCTGCGCGCCCTGTACCTCGCCGGCCGGCACCCCGAGGCGCTTCAGCGTTACACCGAACTGCGCCGGCACCTCGCGGACGAACTCGGCCTCGAACCCGGCCCGCCCTTGCGCGCCCTGCACCAGGGCATCCTCCACCACGACCTGCCGCCCCTTCGGACGACCGGTGAGCTGAACGGATTCGGCGCGGCGTCCGGCCCGGGCGGGGGCACCGAGCAGGGCCACGATCCGATCGGGCCCGCCAGGTCCGGGGGGCCGTACGAGGGCGAGGGGGCCGCGCCCGCCGCTCCGGCCGCCGACGACGGGTCCGACACGGGCGACCGGTCCGACGCGGCCGACGGGTCCGACGCAGCCGACGGGTCCGACGCGGTGGACCGGTCCGACGCAGTGGACCGGTCCGAAACGACCGACCGGTCAGACGCACGTCACGCCTCGGCCGCGGCGGAGCAGGCCGCGCCGTCGCCTCTGGCCCGTCCGGCTCAACTGCCCGGCAGTCTCCCGGTGTTCGCGGGACGGGCCGCCGAGGGTGCGTGGCTGTCGGCCGTGGGCGGTGCACCGGGCCGGCCCGGACCGACGGCTGCCTCCGTCGTCGTCATCAGCGGTACTCCCGGCGTCGGCAAGACCACCTTCGCCGTCCACCACGCCCACCGCATCGCCTCGTCCTTCCCCGACGGACAGCTGTTCGTGAACCTGTGCGGATTCCACCCCCACGCTCCCGCCGTGGACCCCGGCACCGTTCTGCACGGCTTCCTCACCGCACTCGGTGTTCCCGCGCAGCACATCCCGGAGGACACTCCGGCCCGCAGCACGCTCTTCCGCAGCCTCCTGGCCGACCGGCGGATCCTCCTGGTCCTGGACAACGCCCGTGACGAGCAGCAAGTACGTCCCCTGCTCCCGGCGGGTGCGGGCTGCCTCACCCTGATCACGAGCCGCAACCAGCTTCCCGGCCTGATCGCCGCCGACGGCGCCAAGCCCCTCACGCTCGCGCTGCCCTCACAGACCGAGGCCCACCAGGCCCTCGAACGACGTCTGGGAAGCGAGAGGCTGGCCGCCGAGCCCGCCGCCACAGCCGAGATCATCCGCCTGTGCGGACGGCTCCCCCTGGCGATGGCCGTGGTCGCCGCCCGCGCCGAACTCGATCCGTCCTTCCCCCTTCACGCCCTGGTCGACGACCTTCAGCACACCCAGGGCGACCTCGACGCGTTCACCGGTTTCGACAGCAGCACCGACGTGCGCACCGTCTTCTCCTGGTCCTACCGGTCGCTGGACGAGCACGCCGCCCGGCTCTTCCGCTTCCTGGCCCTGCACCCCGGCCCCCACATCACGGCCCCCGCAGCCGCGGGCCTGGTCGGCCTCCCGCTCGCCCGGACCCGCCGCGCGCTCGCCGCCCTGACCGGTTCCTGCCTCGTGGAACAACCGCTGCCCGGCCGCTACGGCCTGCACGACCTCCTGCGCAGCTACGCCGGTGAGCTCAGCCGGCTCCACGACACCGCCCAGGAACGCCGCGACGCCACCTCGCGGGTCCTGGACCACTACATGTTCACCGCCTACGAGGCCAACCAACTCCTCAAGCAGGACACGACGGCCGAACTGGATCTCGGGGCGCCCGGCCCGGGCGTCACCCCGGAGAGGTTCACCGGCGGCGAGCAGGCGACCCGGTGGTTCACCGCCGAGCACCGGGTACTGACCGGCCTGCTCCACACCGCCGTCAGCCAGGAGCTCGACCACCACACCACCGGGCTGGCCTGGTCGCTCAAGGAACATCTCCAACGCCAGGAGTTCTGGCCCGAAGCCATCGACGCGCTGACCCCCGCCCTCGAAGTGGCCCGGCGCCGGGGCGACCGGCTCGAAGAGGGCCGTTGCCTGCGCCATCTCGGCAGCATCCACGGTTACCTCGGCCACCAGGAAGAAGCCCTGCGGCACCTGCGACGCGCCACCACGATCTTCGAGCAGCTCGACGCGACCGGCGAACAGGCGCGGGCCCACTACGTCATGGCGTGCGCGCTGTTCCTGTTCGGCCGGATCCAGGAAGCCGTGACGTTCTCCGAGCGGGGACTGGAGCTGTCCCGGAAGACCGGGGAGGAGTTGTGGCTGGCCGAGTGCCTTCTCGAACTCGCCTGGTTCCAGGCCAACCTGGGGCAGCTGGAGAAGGGCCTTCAGTACAGCGAGGAGGGCATCGCCCTGTTCCAGCGTCTGGACGCGCCGTGGCAGCTGGCCCAGGGGTGGGACATCGTGGGCTACATCCTCCGTGCGCTCGGCCGTCACGCGGAATCGGTGGCCACCTACCAGCGGGCGACGCGGGCCTTCGAGGAACTGGGCGACCACAGGAACGCCATCGGCACACTGATGCGACTCGGGGACACCCGGCTGGCCCAGGGCGACCGGGACGGCGCACGAGCGGACTGGGTCAGGGCCCTGGAGAACGCCGACGAGCGAGCCATGCGGCACAGCGCCCAGCAGGTCCGCGACCGTCTCTCCGCCCTGGACATGGACGCGGACCCCACGCCCGCCGCGCCGGAGAGGGTGACCGGCAGCCATCGCCTCCCGGTTCCGCGCAGCGGTGGTCCCGCGCACCCGTAGGGAAGAACTCCGAAGGTGTGTCCTGTGCTGTGAACGCCCGGAACGGGGCGGCGGTTCACGACAAGTCGACGACAAGGTCGGGTCAAGGTCCCCCCACGAGTGTGGAGCCGATCGACCGCGCATGCGGGAGAGCAGGCCACAGAACACTCGAACAGGAACGGGCACCACCATGAACGGGATCATGGAAGCGGGGACCACCACCCTCGCTCCGCCTACGGCGCACACCCGGCACGTCGCCTCGGACGCCGACTGCGACGCCTTCGTGCGAGACGTCTACGACCGGTACGGGCCCCTGCTGGTCCGGTACGCCACGCGGCTGCTCGACGGCGACTGGCACAAGGCGCAGGACATCCTCCAGGAGACCGCTGCCCGCGCCTGGAAGCACAGCGGGTTCCTGGGCACCCGTGACGACCACGTCAGGCCGTGGCTGTTCACCGTGGCAAGGAACCTCGTCCTCGACCACCATCGGGCCCGGCGGAACCGGCCGCTGGAGCTCATGCCGGTCGAGGACCTGGACGCGTCCTGGGACAGCACCGAATCCACGCTCACCACGCATGCGGTGCTGAAGGCCCTGCGGGAACTGAACGAGCAGCAGCGGACCGTCATCCGTCTCATGTACTACCTGGAATGCAGCGTGGCCCAGGCGGCCGAGCACCTCGGTGTCCCGCCCGGCACCGTGAAGAGCCGCGCCTTCTACGCCGTGCGGGCACTGCGCAAGGCGCTGGAGAGACAGGGTGTTCTCTCGGGGTAGCCAGGGCGCGGCGGCCCGCGGAGCACCGCCGCCGCGCCCCTCAGGGAGTCACCCGGGTCACTTGGCCGGCTTGTAGAACGCGTACGTCGCCGTGTACGCCACGCTCACCTGGTCCGTGCCGGTGCAGGCCGTGGTGGGGGCCACGCCGCCGGTGGTGTGGAGGCGCTGTATGTAGGAGACGCCTCCGAAGACGCCCGAGCCGCGGGTCGCGGTGGCCTGGAGGAGGAGTTCGGGGATGGTGCCGGTCCTGGGTGAGCTGGCGATCGCCGTGGCGTTCACCGCGCTGCCGTCCACCGTGGAGACCCAGACGGGGCCGCGGGAGTGCAGGGCGACGGTACGGCCTCTCCTGTCGGAGAGGGTGGCGGCGGGCTCCAAGAGCTTCCAGGCGCCGTCGGTGCAGGTGTAGGTCTGGACACCCCGGGCCGGGTACACGCCGGTCAGCTTGTTGCCGTCGGGCACCTTGAGAGCCGCGGGGGCCTTCACGGGCTTCGGCGCGGGGTCCGAGGGGGTGGCGTAACCGGTGGCCGTGCCCAGCAGGGCGGTCGCGGCGGCGAGGCCCGCGGTGGTCAGGGCGAGACGCTTGGTGAGCTTCAAGTCGGTTCTCCGGAGAGGGATTTGACTGTCGGTCAGGGCGACGACGTCGAGGCCGTCGCCCTCCGCTCCGGGACTCTACGGGCCGACCCGAGGGTTACCGGCCAGTTGGCCGAACACGCGCCCCCGGGCTCCCTGCCCGGCTCCCTCACCCCGGCCAGACGATCGACTGCACCTCGCTGTAGGCGTGCAGCGCGTACGACCCGCAGTCCCGGCCGACCCCGCTGTGGCGGAAGCCCCCGAACGGCGCCTCCATGTTGCGGCCGACCGTGTTGACCCCGACTCCCCCGGCCCGCAGCCGCCGTGCCACGCGGAAGGCGCGGGCGACGTCCGCCGACCAGACGTAGTCGATCAGGCCGTAGTCGCTGTCGTTGGCGAGTGCGATGCCCTCCTCCTCGTCGTCGAAGGGCGTCACGGTCACGACCGGGCCGAAGATCTCCTCACGGACCACCCGCATGTCGGGGCGGCAGTCGGCGAGGAGGGTCGGGGCGACATGGAATCCCCGCTCCAGCGGCGGGCGTTCGCCACCCGCCACCACCACCGCGCCCTCCTTGCGGCCGAGTTCGACGTACGACTCCACCCGCTCCCGGTGCGCGGCCGAGATCAGCGGGCCGACGACCGTCCCGGGCTCGCGCGGGTCACCCACCTTCAACCGGCGGGCGTACGCGGCCAGTTGCTCGACGAGCCGGTCGTAGATCCCGCGCTGTGCCAGCACCCGTGTCGGCGCCGTGCAGATCTGTCCGCTGTAGAAGGAGAAGGTGGTGCCGATCCCGGCGACGGCCGACGCGAGGTCCGCGTCCTCGAAGACGACCGCCGCCCCCTTCCCGCCCAGCTCCATCAACTGCCGTTTCATGGAGCGCCCGCACACCTCGCCGATGCGCCGGCCGACCGCCGTGGAGCCGGTGAAGCTGACCATGTCGATGTCGGGCGAGTCGACGGCGGCCTCGCCGACCTCCACGGCACGGCCGCTCACCACGTTCACGACCCCGCGCGGCACCCCGGCGGCCTCCAGCGCCTCCGCCATGCGGTAGACGGAGAGGGGGTCCTGCGGGGCGGGCTTCACCACCACGGTGTTGCCCATGGCGAGCGCTGGGGCGATCTTTCCGGCGGGGTTGGCCCACGGGTTGTTGTACGACGTGATGCAGGTGACGACCCCGACGGGCTGCCGGACGGCCAGCGCCCCCATCACCGCGGCCTTTCCCATCGGGCCGGCCTCGTTGACCTGCGGCGGGATCGCCCACTCGGCGGGCTCCACCCGGGCGTACCGCCGGAAGCGGGCGGCGGCCACACCGACCTGCATACCCCGGGCCACACCCGTGGTCGCGCCGGTCTCGGCCTGGGCGAGTTCGGCGTACGGCACCAGGCGGGAGCGGATGATGTCGGAGGCCCGGGCCAGCAGGGCGGCCCGCTCCTCCGGTGCCGTGCGCGACCACGGCCCGAAGGCCTCGCGGGCCGCGGCGCAAGCCGCGTGCACCTGATCCCGCGAGGCCTCCGGAGCCCACCCGACGGTCTCCTCGGTGGCCGGGTCGACCACCGCGTAGTGCCCGGCGTCGGGGGCCACCCACTCGCCGCCGACGAACAGCCGCTGCTCGGAAAATCCTTCCGCGGGACTCACCTGGTGCTCACCGTCCGGGTGTCGCGCCCCGACCGCAGCACCCGGCCCGGTACCGCACCGCTCACCACGTCGTCGCGGATCGCCTCGACGCCGTTGACCCACACGGCCCGTACGCCGATCGCCTTGGAGTCCAGCCGCGGACTGTCACCCGGCAGGTCGTGCACCAGGGTGGCCGTGCCCGCGGCGATCCGCTCCGGGTCGAAGAGCACGAGGTCCGCATGGAAGCCCTCCTCGATCCGTCCGCGCTCCCGCAGCCCGAACAACCGGGCCGGGTCGTCGGTGAGCATCTTCACGGCCTGCTCCAACGAGGTCAGCTTCCGCCCGCGCAGACAGTCCCCGAGGAAGCGGGTGGTGTACGGCGCCCCGCACATCCGGTCCAGGTGCGCGCCCGCGTCGGACCCGCCGAGCAGGACGTCCTCGTGCTGCCAGGCCTCGGCGCGCATCGCCCAGGACGCCGGGTCGTTGTCGGTGGGCATGGGCCACAGGACCGTACGCAACGAGTCGGCCGCGCAGATCTCGACCAGCGCGGCGAACGGTTCCTGCCCGCGCTCGGCCGCGATGTCCTCCACGACACGCCCGCTGAGCCCGCGGTTCGCGTCGCTGTAGGTGTCGCCGATGACGTACCGCCCGAAGTTGGTCAGCCGCCGGAAGACCCCGGCCTCCTGGGACTGGGACTGCCGGAGCAGTTCCCTCTGGACGTCCGGGTCGCGCAGTTTCTCGATGCGCTCGGGGACGGGCAGGGCGAGCACCGGGCCCCAGCCGGGGATCAGGTTCAGCGCGCAGAACGTGCCCAGGGACATGTTCATCGGGGTCAGGATCGGCATGGTCAGGGCGACGACCCGGCCGCCCGCCTTCCGGGCCTGCTCGCTCGCGAACAGCTGCCTCGGCACCCGCTCGGGCACGGCCGAGTCGATGGTCAGCACGTTCCAGTTGAGCGGCCGGCCGGCCGCCGCGCTCATCTCCACGAACAGGTCGATCTCGGCGTCGCTGAACTGGTCGAGACACCCGGCGACGATCGCCTCGATCTGGGTCCCCTCGTGCTCCCCGACCGCCCGGGACAGCGCGAGGAGCTCGGCGGGCAGCGCGTGGCGGGAGGCGACGGGTTTGCCGTCCCCGTCGGAGTGCGTGGAGGACTGGGTGGTGGAGAAGCCCCAGGCGCCGGCGTCCATGGCCTCGTGGAACAGCCGCAGCATCTGGTCGAGTTGCTCCTCGGACGGCTGCCCGCCGACGGCGTCCGGGCCCATGACGTACCGGCGCAGCGCGCAGTGCCCCACCATGAACCCGGCGTTGACGGCGATCCGCCCCTCCAGGGCGTCCAGGTACTCCCCGAAGGAGCTCCAGCTCCAGGGCGCCCCTTCCTCCAGGGCGACCAGGGACATCCCCTCGACCTTGGACATCATCCGGCGGGTGTAGTCGGCGTCCTCGGGGCGGGCGGGGTTGAGCGGCGCGAGGGTGAACCCGCAGTTCCCGGCGGCGACCGTGGTGACCCCGTGATTGAGCGAAGGGGTCGCGTACGGGTCCCAGAACAGCTGGGCGTCGTAGTGCGTGTGCGGATCGACGAACCCGGGCGCGAGGACGAGCCCGGTGGCGTCCTCGCGGGTGCGGGCCTCTTCGGTGACGTTTCCCATGACGGCGATACGGCCGTCGCGTATGCCCACGTCGGCGGTGTGGGCGGGGGTGCCGGTCCCGTCGACAACGGTCGCCCCTTTGATGACGTGATCGAGCATGAACGCTGCCTCCTCATGCAGGCCCGGTTGACCTACTCAGGGGCGCGGGGCTGTATCGATTTGCGGCTCCGCCGCGTGGGCGCGACCAGCCACAACCCACCCGCACCCGCCAACGAACGCTCAGGCCCCCTGACGGAACCGCGTGGTCCGATGCACCGGATCCGTGTCGATCTTCGGAATCACGTGCTCCCCGATCAGCCGGATCGTCTGCAACGTCTCCTCCTTCGGCACGCCCACCGGGAGCCCGAAGCTGAGCTGGTCCGCGCCGGCCTGCTCCCAGCGCTTGCACTGCCGGGCCACCTCGTCCGGGTCGCCGCAGATCAGCAGCTCCTCCTCGATGAGCACCTCGACGAACTCCGCGGTGTACTCGGGCAGGGTCTCGGGCCAGACGGGGAACCCCTCGGGCCGCGGGAACGTGTCGTGGTACCGGAAGACCAGCGAGGGCAGGTAGTGCAGGCCGCCGTTCACCGCGATCTCGATCGCCTCGGCGTGTGTCGGCGCGCAGATCGCGGTCGTCGTCACCATCACGTTGTCGTTGACGAAGTCCCCGATCGGCTCGGCGTTCACGACCGCCGTCTTGTACTGCTCCAGCACCCACTCCATGTCGGAGACCTTCTGCACGCTGAAGCCGAGCACCCCGAGCCCCTTCTTCGCCGCCATGGCGTACGACGGCGGCGACCCGGCCGCGTACCACATCGCGGGGTGCGACTTTCCGTACGGCTTCGGCAGGATCTTGCGCGGCGGGAGCTGCCAGTGCTTGCCCTGGAAGCCGACGTACTCGTCCTGGAGCCACATCTTGGGGAACTCGGCGATGGTCTCTTCCCAGATCTCCTTGGTGTGGTTCATGTCGGTCACCCCGGGGATGAACCCGAGGATCTCGTGCGACCCGGCCCCGCGTCCGCTGCCGAACTCGAAGCGGTTCTCGGTGAGATGGTCGAGCATGGCCACCTTCTCGGCGACCTTCACGGGGTGATTGACCTGGGCGAGCGGGTTGAAGATCCCCGAACCGAGGTGGATCCGCTCGGTGGCGTGCGCCAGATATCCCAGGAACACGTCGTTGGCGGAGAGGTGCGAGTACTCCTCCAGGAAGTGGTGCTCGGACGCCCAGGCGTACTTGAAGCCGGAACGGTCCGCCTGGATGACGTACTCGGTCTCCTCCATCAGCGCCTTGTGCTCGGCCAGCGGGTCGGTCTCGGCGCGCTTGCCCACGTATCCCTGTACAAAGAGCCCGAATTCCAAGGCGGGTCACCATCCCCGGTCCGAATGTTTCTGACGGCTCGTCAGTTTCGATGTGACTGTGGCACCACCGGCATGGAGGGTCAATAGCTGACGGTCAGTCAGATAACGCTGACTCCCGCCAGCCAGCCGCCGTCGATCACGAACGGCTGCCCGGTGATGTACGAGGAGTCGGCGGAGGTCAGGAACAGCGCGAGCCGCGCCACCTCCTCCGGCCGCCCGATCCGGCCGAGCGGCACGATCTTGCGGTAGAACCGGTCGAGCCCCCGGGACGCCTCCTCCCCGTCGGCGGACGGGTCCAGGACGGCCGGGTTGGACATCGCTGTGTCGACGGCCCCGGGGCACATGGCGTTGACCCTGATCCCGCGCGGCGCCAGCTCCAGCGCGGCGACCCGGGTGAGCCCGAGGACCGCGTGCTTGGAGGCCGCGTAGGCGCCCACGCCCGCCATCCCGGTCACCCCGGTGTAGGAGGCCGTGTTGACGATCGTGCCCCCGTCGGACAGGACCGGCCCGACGGTCCTGATGCCGAGGAAGCAGCCGACCTGGTTGACGTTCACGATCCGCATGAACTCGTCGAGAGGCGTGTCGAGGAGGGAGTTGAAGCGCAGAATGCCGGCGTTGTTGACGAGCCCGTCGATCCGCCCGTACTCCTCGACGGCGGCCTCGGTCGCCCGCCGCCAGTCGGCCTCCTGACTCACGTCGAGGTGCAGGTACAGGGCCCCGATCTCCTCGGCGAGCGCCTGCCCCTGCTCGTCCAGCACATCCCCTACGACGACCTCGGCGCCCTCCTCCCGGAACAGTCGGGCCTCCTGCTCCCCCTGTCCGCGTGCCGCGCCGGTGACGAGCACGACACGTCCGTCCAGCTTGCCCATGCGGTGACTCCTCAGAGGTGGGGGGCGATGTCGGCGCCGAACGCCGAGATCTGGTCGACGAGTTCGGCGCGGTCACGGCTGCGGAACCGCACCTGGATCTGGTCCACGCCCATCGCGCGGTAGGCGCGCAGGGACCCGGCGAGTTCGTCGGGCGTTCCGCTGAGCGTCCGGCGGCCGACGTCCCAAGCGGGCGTGCCGATGTACAGCGGCTCGGCGATGGCCCCGACGGTGAACGGCCCTTCCACGCCCGCCTCCGCCCGCAGCCGCCGTATCCGCTCGATCTGCGCGGGCAGCCGGTCCCGTGGGTCGCCCTGGGGCAGCCAGCCGTCGCCCTTGAGCGCGGCCCGGCGCACGGCGGCCGGGGAGGAACCCCCGACCCACACCGGGACGTGGGGCTGGGCCGGCCGGGGACGCTGGCCGAGGTCCGCGAAGTCGTAGAGCTTGCCGTGGTGTTCGGGGAACTCGTCGGGGCCGAGGGCGGCGCGCAGGGCGTCGATCGACTCGTCGAGGACGGCCCCGCGCCCGGCGAAGTCGACCCCGAGCGCCTCGAACTCCTCCTGGACGTGCCCCGCGCCGACCCCGAGGATCAGCCGTCCGCCGCTGAGGTGGTCGAGGGTGGCGTACTGCTTGGCGGTCAGGAGCGGGTGCCGCAGCCCCACGACGGCCACGTGGCTGAGCAGCCTCGCCCGTTCGGTCACGCCCGCCAGGAAGGCGAGGGTGGCGACCGGGTCGTACCAGACCGTGCTCATCGCGGGCGCGAGGCGGCGCGGGATCGCCACGTGGTCGCAGGCGGCGATGTACGCGAACCCGGCGCGGTCGGCGGCCCGGGCGATCCCGGCGAGATCCTCCGGCCCCGCGCCGGCCTCCCAGGGCTCGGCGTAGATCGTGCTCTGGGACTGGACGGGGAGCTGGATGCCGTACTTCATGCCCCGCTCCACAGCCCCTCGGGGGTGAGCCCGAGCAGGTCGATGGCGTTGCCGCGGACGATCCGTTCCACCACGTCGGCGTCCAGGTGTCCCATCTGGGCCTCGCCGACCTCCTTCGACTTCGGCCAGGTGGAGTCGGAGTGGGGGTAGTCGGTCTCGTAGAGGACGTTGCCGACGCCGATGGAGTCGAGGTTCTTCAGGCCGAAGGCGTCGTCGAAGAAGCAGCCGTAGACGTGCTCGGTGAAGAGTTCGGACGGCGGGCGGTGGACCTTGTCGGCGACGCCGCCCCAGCCGCGGTTCTCCTCCCAGACCACGTCGGCGCGCTCCAGGATGTAGGGGATCCAGCCGATCTGGCCCTCGGCGTACATGACCCTGAGGTTCGGGAAGCGCTCGAACTTGCCGCTCATCAGCCAGTCGACCATCGAGAAGCAGCAGTTGGCGAAGGTGATCGTGGAGCCGACGGCGGGCGGGGCGTCGGCGGAGGTGGAGGGCATACGGCTGCTGGAGCCGATGTGCATCGCGACGACCGTGCCGGTCTCGTCGCAGGCGGCGAGGAAGGGGTCCCAGTCGTCGGAGTGGACGGAGGGCAGGCCCAGGTGCGGGGGTATCTCGGAGAAGGCGACCGCGCGCACACCCCGGGCCGCGTTGCGGCGGACCTCGGCGGCGGCCAACTCGGCGTCCCAGAGCGGGATCAGGGTGAGGGGGATGAGCCGGCCCCGCGCCTGGGGGCCGCACCACTCCTCCACCATCCAGTCGTTGTACGCCCGCACGCACAGCAGGCCCAGTTCGTGGTCCTTGGCCTCGGTGAAGGTCTGGCCGCAGAAGCGCGGGAAGGTCGGGAAGCAGAGCGCGGACTGGACGTGGTTGACGTCCATGTCGGCGAGGCGGGCGGGAACGTCGTACGACCCCGGGCGCATCTGCTCGTAGGTGATGACCTCCAGCTTGATCTCGTCCCTGCTGTAGCCGACCGCGGTGTCGAGGCGGGTGAGGGGGCGCTGGAGTCCCTCGTACAACCACCAGTCGCCGAGCGGGCCGTCGTCGCCCGGGGCGCCCATCACGGGCTTGAACCGTCCGCCGAGGAAGCTGATCTCCTTGAGCGGGGCGCGGACCACCCGGGGGCCCGTGTCGAGGTGCTTCTTCGGGAGCCGGTTCTGCCAGACGTCGGAGGGCTCCACCGTGTGGTCGTCGACGGAGATGATCTGCGGAAGTGCCGTCGTGGTCTCCATGGCGCTCACGGTAGCGCCGATCTGACGACCCGTCAGCTCCGTGTGCGGTGGCCGATGACGACGGTTGCTGTGCGGAAGTGTGCGGAGAGAGGGTGTAGGCCTTGTGATATCCCGCGCGTCCTCCTGTGATCAGGCTCTCCACAGCTGACGCATCCGCCATGGACAAGGCAAACTGACGGGGTTGTAAACAGGCCCTAGGGGGACGGCGATGGACGGTGTACCGCGGGTGCCGGAGCAGAGACGTCCCGGCTCCCCGGCGGGGGCCGGGCAGGACACGGGCTCCTCGGCGGGACCCGGACAGCACACGGGCTCGGTTACGGGGGCCGGACAGCACACGAGCCTCGCGAGGGAAACCGGGCAGCACACGGCCCCCGCCACAGCGCCCGTGCCGCTTCGCTTCTGCGTGCTCGGGCCCGTGCGCGCCCGGCGTGGTGAGGAGCTGCTGAACACCGGCTCCCCGCAGCAACGCGCCCTGCTGGCCGCCCTGTTGCTGCGCGAGGGCCGTACCGCGACCGCCGCCGAGCTGATCGACGCCCTGTGGGGCGAGGAGCCCCCCTCGCAGGCCTTGGCCGCCGTGCGCACGTACGCCTCCCGGCTCCGGAAGATCCTCGACCCCGGCATCCTGGTCAGCGAGTCCGGCGGCTACGCGATCCGCGGGCTCGGCGAGGACGCCCTGGACCTCGCCGCCGCCCAGGAACTCGCCACCGAGGCGGAGAAGGCCAAGAGCGCCGGCGACCTGTGCCACGCGCGGGACGCCCTGACCCGGGCGCTGGGGCTGTGGGACGGCGAGGCGCTGGCGGGCGTGCCGGGCCCGTACGCGGAGGGGCAGCGCGTGCGGCTGGAGGAGTGGCGGCTGCAACTCCTCGAATCCCGCCTGGACATGGACCTGGAGCAGGGCTGCCACGCGGAGGCGGTGTCCGAGCTCACCGCCCTCACCGCCGAGCACCCCCTGCGCGAGCGCCTGCGCGAACTGCTCATGCTGGCCCTGTACCGCAGCGGCCGGCAGGCGGAGGCCCTCGCGGTCTACGCCGACACCCGCCGCCTGCTCGCCGACGAACTCGGCGTCGACCCGCGCCCCGGCCTGCGCGAGCTCCAGCAGCGCATCCTCCAGGCCGACCCGGGCCTCGCGGAGCCCTCCTCCCCGCGGCCCGAACCGGTCGCCGCCCCCGTGCGGCCCGCTCAACTCCCCGCCACTGTGCCTGACTTCACCGGCCGCGCGTCCTTCGTCACCGAACTGTGCGAGGTGCTCGCCTCCGGTTCCGAGGGCCGGGTGATGGCGGTCTCCGCGCTGGCCGGCATCGGCGGCGTCGGCAAGACCACGCTGGCCGTGCACGTGGCCCACCAGGCCCGCTCCGCCTTCCCCGACGGGCAGCTCTACGTCGACCTCCAGGGCGCCGGCGCCCGCGCGGCCGAACCGGAGACGGTCCTCGGCGCCTTCCTCCGGGCCCTCGGCACCGCCGACTCGGCGATCCCCGACTCCCTGGAGGAACGGGCCGCCCTGTACCGCTCGGTGCTGGACGGCCGCCAGGTCCTCGTCCTGCTCGACAACGCGCGCGACGCGGCCCAGATACGGCCCCTGCTGCCGGGCACGGAGGGCTGCGCGGCCCTGGTGACCTCCCGGGTCCGGATGGTCGACCTCGCGGGCGCCCACCTGGTCGACCTGGACGTCATGTCCCCCGACGAGGCACTCCAGCTCTTCACCAAGATCGTCGGCGAGGAGCGGGTCGCCTCCGAGCGCAAGGCCGCCCTCGACGTGGTCGCCGCCTGCGGCTTCCTCCCGCTCGCGATCCGCATCGCCGCCTCCCGCCTGGCGGCCCGCCGCACCTGGACGGTGTCCGTCCTCGCGGCGAAGCTCGCCGACGAACGCCGTCGCCTCGACGAGCTCCAGGCCGGCGACCTCGCCGTGAAGGCCACCTTCGAGCTCGGCTACGGCCAGCTCGAACCCGCCCAGGCCCGCGCCTTCCGCCTGCTGGGCCTCGCCGACGGCCCCGACATCTCGCTGGCCGCCGCGGCCGCCGTACTGGACCTGCCCGTCGAGGACACCGAGGACCTCCTGGAGGCCCTGGTCGACACCTCGCTGCTGGAGTCGGCGGCGCCCGGCCGCTACCGGTTCCACGATCTCGTACGGCTCTACGCGCGTGCGTGCGCCGAACGCGACGAGTGGCCGCCCACCGAGCGCGAGGCGGCGCTGTCGCGGCTGCTGGACTTCTACCTCGCGACCGCGGCGGCCGTGTACGCCATCGAGCGGCCCGGGGACCGGCTGGTGGAGCACCTGGAGGAGATCCGCTACCCCGGGCTGTCCTTCGAGGACCGCCACAGCGCCCAGGACTGGCTGTACGCGGAGGCCAACGCGCTGCTCGCCTTCGTCCAGCAGTGCGCGCAGGGGACGCTGCTGCGACGCGCGGTGGACCTGCTGTGGGTGGCGAAGGACCTGGCCGAGTCGGGGGCCAACGCCAAGCAGTACGAGGTCGCCGCCGTCGCCCTGCGGGACGCTGCCGACGCGGCGGACGACCCGCGCACCCGCGCGCGCGTGCTCACCGCCCTGACCAATGTCCACATCGTCGCCGGCCGCTTCGACCAGGCGGACGCGGTGGCCCGGCTGGCCATGGACCTCGCCCGCGCGGCGGACGACCTCGCACCGAGCTGCTGGGCCGCCAACGACCGCGGCATCATCGCGCTCTACCAGGGCCGCCACCCCGAGGGAGAGGCGTATCTGAAGGAGGCCATCGAGAGCTTCCGGCACGACCGGAACCTCGCGGGCGAGGCCAGCGCGCTGTGCAACCTCTCCCGCATCCACCTGGCCATGGGCCGCAGCACCAGCGCCGTGGAGCTCGCCCGGCAGGGCATCGTCATCTACGACCGGCTGGGACACACGCTGCGCGGCGCGAACGGCCGCTACGCGCTGGGCCTGGCGCTCACCGGGCAGGGGCGGCTGGACGCCGCCGTGGACCGGCTGACGGAGGCGCTGGAGGTCTTCCGCGACAGCCGGCAGCGGCTGTGGGAGGGCATGACGCTCTTCCGGCTCGCCGAGGCGCACCTCGCCGGCCGCCGGCCCGCGCAGGCCGCCGCCCTGACCGAGCAGGCCCTGGCCGTGCTGCGGGGCATCGGCGGCGAGTGGCGGCGCGGCAACGTCCTGACGGTCCTCGGCCGCGCCCTGAGCGGGCTCGGGCAGCCCGGTCGGGCCCAGGCGTGCTGGCAGGAGGCGCTCGGCATCTTCGAGCAGCTCGGCTCGCCGGAGGCCGTCGACGTACGGCGCCTGCTCACGCCGTCGGCCACCGTGTAGAGCGGCCACCGTGCAGAGCGGCACGGCGGGCCTTCACGCCGGTGCGGGGACGGACGTTCATCGTTCGTTTATCGCCGGGCGGCAGACTCGTCCTCGTCGATCCGTCGCGTCGGGGGGCAGACGGGTCAGCGGTGGTCCCCATCGCTAGGGTTACCGACCCTGACATGTCCGCCCGGCGGCCCTCGGGGGAGTCGCCGGGCGGCCTGGCCCATCATCGAAACGGGAGAGTCACCACCCATGAGTGAAACCGAGAAGCAGGACGGCACCGTCAAGCCGCTCGACAACCACGCCACGGGGACCGAGGACGAGGTCAAGCCGCTCGACAACCACGCCACCGGCGCCGAGAAGGTCGTCACCCTGGCCGCCGGCACGACGGACGGCACGGTCAAGCCGCTCGACAACCACGCCACGGACGAGACGGCCTGACGAAAGCTTCCTTGCACGGGGATCGGCCGCGGCGGCGCGGAGGGGGAGCCGTCGCGGCCGAGGCGTGTCCGGGGTCCGCCGCTCAGCCGGGACCCCGCCTCAGCTCCCCCTTCACCACCTTGCCGCTCGCGTTCCGCGGCAGCCGCGCCACGAACTCCACCGACCTCGGCACCTTGTAGTTCGCCATCTCCCGGCGGGCCCAGGCGATCAGGTCGTCGGCGGTCAGGACCGCGTCCGGGCGGCGGACCACGTACGCCCTGCCGACCTCGCCGAGCCGCGCGTCCGGTACGCCGACGACCGCCACGTCGGCCACCGCCGGGTGCAGGCCGAGAAGTTGCTCGATCTCCGCCGGATAGGCGTTGAAGCCGCCGACGATGAACATGTCCTTCAGGCGGTCGGTGATCCGCAGGTTGCCCGCCGCGTCCAGGACGCCGATGTCACCGGTGCGCAGCCAGCCGTCCTCGGTGACCGCCTCCGCGGTGGCCGCCGCGTCCTCGTAGTAGCCGCGCATCACGTTGAAGCCGCGGACCAGGACCTCGCCGGGCTGCCCGGGCGGTGCCTCCACCCGCACCTCGGTGCCGGGGATGGCCCGCCCGGACGTCGACGCGATGACCGGCAGCGGGTCGCCGCGCCGGCACATGGTGACGATGCCGCTCGCCTCCGAGAGGCCGTACGCGGTCAGGACCGTCTCCACGCCCAGCTCGCCGTGCAGTTGCTCGACCATCCGGAGCGGGACGACCGCCGCGCCGGTCACCACCAGGCGCAGGGCGGACAGGTCGTGGGAGGCGCGCGCCGGGTGGTCCAGGAGGGACTGGTGGAGGGTGGGCGGGCCCGGCAGCACCGAGACCCGTTCCGCCGCGATGTTCGCCAGCACGGTGTCCACGTCGAACACCGGCTGCGGGATCATCGTCGCGCCCCGCATCAGACAGGCGATCACCCCGGCCTTGTAGCCGAAGGTGTGGAAGAAGGGGTTCACGATCAGATAGCGGTCGCCGTGCCGCAACCCGGCCAGCTCGCACCAGACGTCGTACGCCCGCAGGGTCTGCTCGTGGGTGATCACCGCGCCCTTGGGGCGGCCGGTGGTGCCGGAGGTGAAGACGATGTCCGAGGGCCAGTCGGGGGCGACGGCGTCGGCCCGCGCCCGCACCTCGGCCTCCCCCACCGCGTCCCCGCTCGCCAGGAAGTCCTTCCAGGTGCGGTAGTCGGCGGGGGCGTCGTCCGACAGCACCACCACCTGCTCCAGGTCCGGCAGCCCCGCACCCTCGGCGACCGCCCTGCGCAGGGACGCCACGTACGAGGTGCCGAGGAAGGTCCCGGTGATGAACAGCAGTCTCGCCCCGCTCCTGCGCAGCACGTCCGCCGCCTCGGCGCCCTTGAAGCGGGTGTTGAGGGGCACCAGGACCGCCCCGGCGGACACCGCGCCGAGCGCCGAGACCATCCAGTCCAGGGAGTTGGGGGCCCAGACGGCCACCCGGTCGCCGGGCCGCACGTCGTTCGCGACGCACGCGGCCGCCGCCCGCTCCACACGGGCGCCCAACTCGCCGTACGTGACTCGGTTCCGGCCCTCCACGACCGCCTCCGCGGCGCCGTACCGCTCCGCCGCCCACCGGACCAGCTCCGGGATGCTGCGCCACTCCACATCGGCCTCCCCGAAAGCGGAAACGCGTTGGCTGACTACCCGTCAGATTAGCTGTAGCCTGACGGGCTGTCAGCAGGCCTCACAGTGTGCGGAGGTGCGTGCAGCGTGACTCTCAAGGACGCCACGGCGATCGTCGGCATCGGACGGACCCCCTTCGCCAAACACCTGGCCGAGGACGAGCGGACCCTGGCCTGCCGGGCCGTGCTCGCCGCCCTCGACGACGCCGGGATCGCCCCCGGCGAGGTCGACGCCCTGGCCTCGTACACGATGGAGGAGACCGACGAGGTCGAGCTCGCCAAGGCCGTCGGCCTCGGTGACCTCACCTTCTTCAGCAAGGTCGGCTACGGCGGCGGCGGTTCGTGCGCCACGGTCGCCCATCTCGCGGCGGCGATAGCGAGCGGCCAGGCCACGGTCGGCGTCGCCTGGCGGTCCCGCAAGCGCGGCTCGGGCCCCCGCCCCTGGACCAACACCACCGTCCAACTCCCCACCCCGGCCCAGTGGACGAGACCCTTCGGCCTGCTGCGGCCCGCCGACGAGATCGCCATGCTCACCCGCCGCTACATGCACGAGTACGGCGTGACCCGCGACCACCTCTTCAACGTCGCCCTCGCCTGCCGCAACCGCGCCAACCAGAACCCCGCCGCGATCATGTACGACCGCCCCCTGACCCGCGAGATGTACATGACCTCCCGCTGGATCAGCGAGCCGTTGTGCCTCTTCGACAACTGTCTGGAGACGGACGGGGCGTTGGCCTGTGTACTGGTCAGCCGGGAGCGCGCCCGGGACTGCCCGAACACCCCCGTCTACGTCCACTCCGCCGCGCAGGGCCTGCCCGCCCAGCACCACGGCATGGTCAACTACTGGAACGACGACCCGCTCACCGGGCCCGCCTGGACGGCCGCCCGACACCTGTGGAAGCACGCCGACTTCACCCCGCAGGACGTCGACGTGGCCCAGATCTACGACGCGTTCACCTCCCTCGTCCCGCTCTCCCTGGAGGGCTACGGCTTCTGCGGCCGCGGTGAGGGCGGTGCCTTCACCGAGGGCGGCGCCCTGGAGACCGGCGGACGGCTGCCGATCAACACTGGCGGGGGTGGGCTGTCCGAGGCGTACGTGCACGGCTTCAACCTCATCGACGAGGGCGTACGGCAACTGCGCGGGACCAGCACCGCGCAGGTCCCGGACGCCGCGACCTGCCTCGTCACCGCCGGCGAGGGCGTCCCCACCTCCGCCCTGCTGCTGACCAACCGGACCGACAGGAGCTGACATGCTCGAACCGGTGAAGGACGCCACGGGCGCCCCCTTCTGGGAGTACGCCGCCCGGGGCCAACTCCGCGTCCAGGCCTGCGCCGACTGCGGCGAACTCCGCTTCCCGCCCCGCCCCTGCTGCCCCCACTGCCGGTCCTTCGAGACCGAGTGGCGCCAGGTCTCCGGGCGCGGCCGGATCTGGTCCTACGTCGTCCCCCACCCGCCCCTCCTGCCCGACTACGCGGCGCGGGCGCCGTACAACGTGATCGTGGTCGAGCTGGCGGAGGCACCCCGGATACGGCTGGTCGGGAACCTGGTCACCGCGGCCGGGGCGGGGATCGACTCCTTCGACCCGGGCCGGATCCGTGTCGGCGCCCGGGTGCACGTGGTGTTCTCGGACGGGCTTCCGCAGTGGGTGCCGGCGTGACGGGCCTGCGCGTCGCCGCCGACAAGGACACCGGCGTCACGGTCGTCACCCTCGACCGGCCGCACCGGCTGAACGCCATCGACCTGGACCTGCGGGACGAACTCGTCGCCTGCTGGCAGGAGTTGCGCTACGACGACTCCGTGCGGGCGGTGGTCCTGACCGGTGCCGGGGAGCGTGCCTTCTGCACCGGCCTGGACCGCGACGCCGAGGTCCCGCAGCCCGACTCCCCCTACATGGCGGACGATCCGCTCCTGCGCGTCGGGCCGAAGTCCAACGACCTGTGGAAGCCGGTCGTCGCGGCGGTGAACGGGATGGCCTGCGGGGGCGCCTTCTACCTCCTGGGCGAGAGTGACTTCCTGATCGCCGACCCCACCGCCACCTTCTTCGACCCGCACACCGCCTACGGGATGGTCAGCGCCTACGAGTCGGTGCTCATGGCGCAGCTCGTGCCGCACGGCGAGGCCGCGCGCATGGCGCTCATGGGGACGGCGGAACGGCTCTCCGCCGAACGCGCCCACGCCATCGGACTGGTCACCGAAGTCACCGGCCCGGGCGGGGCGTTGACGGCCGCGACCACCGCCGCCGAGGTCATCGCCGGGTATCCGACGCAGGGGGTGCAGGGCACGGTCCGCGCGCTGTGGGCCGCCAAGGAGGCCGCCGTGCAGCGGGGCTTCGCGCAGGCGCCGCACCTCGTCGCGCTCGGCAATCTCCCGCCGGAACGGCAGACGGAACTGTTCCGTTCGCGACAGCCCGGGTTCCGGTTGCGTTAGCAATTTCGGTGCCCGGTACAGGCGTATGCTCGCCCCATGGTTGAGCATCGCATGGTCGACGTGAACGGCATCCGGCTGCACATCGCGGAGGAGGGCGAGGGGCCGCTCGTCGTACTGCTGCACGGCTTCCCGGAGTCCTGGCACTCCTGGCGCCACCAGTTCGGTCCACTGGCCGCGGCCGGATTCCGGGTGGTCGCGCCGGACCAGCGCGGATACGGCGCCAGCGACCACCCCGAGGACGTGTCGGCGTACAGCATCCTCCACCTCGTCGGGGACGTCGTCGGACTGGTCCACGCGCTGGGCGAGGAGACGGCGTTCGTCATCGGGCACGACTGGGGAGCGCCGGTCGCGTGGCACACCGCGCTGCTGCGGCCCGACGTGGTGCGCGGGGTGGCGGGGCTGAGCGTGCCGCCGCCGTTCCGGGGTGAACGGCCGCCGCTCCAGGCCATGCAGGAGCGGTTCGGCGGCCGCTTCTACTGGAACTACTTCAACCGGCCCAGGGTCGCCGACGCCGAGTTCGGCGCGGACCCCCGCTCCGCCCTGCGCAGGCTGCTGGTCGGCGCCTCGGGCGACGGCGAGGGCGCCGGACGCTACGAACAGGCCCTGGTGACCGACCCGGACCGCGGCTGGCTCGCGGACATGCCCGACCCCGAGACGCTCCCCGCCTGGCTCACCGAGGCCGACCTCGACGAACTCGCCGACAGCTACGCCAAGGGCTTCACCGGCGCCCTCAACTGGTACCGCAACCTGGACCGCAACTGGGAGCTGACCGCCCCCTGGCACGGCGCGAGGGTCACCCCGCCCGCCCTGTACGTGTACGGCGACCGGGACCTGGTCCCGGCGTTCCCGGGCACCCCGGAACTGATAGAGCGTCTGCCGGAGCTGATGCCGAACCTGGTCCGCGACCCGGTCCTCCTGCCGGGCTGCGGCCACTGGACCCAGCAGGAGCGGCCGCACGAGGTGAACGCGCTGCTGGTGGAGTTCCTGACCGGGCTCCGGGACTGACGGTCAGTTCACCAGGTCGGCTTCCGGCTCGACCCAGCACTGGTCGAGCTTCGCCAGCACGGCCCGACTCGCCGGCACCTGGATCCTCGACGTGCCGTCGGCGGACACCGTGACCTGCTTGTCCCCACGGCTCAGCGTCCGGCCGGAGGCGTCGGTGAAGGAGAACTCGACCTCGAAGACGGCCTGACGGCTGTTCGGGTTGCTGACCTCGACCGTGGCGTAGGGAGCCGCCTTCGTCGCGCAGCTCACCAGCACCGCCGTGCCGTCCTGGAGTGTCGAGGCGTGGCGGGTGCTGGTGGTGCGGGGCGTGTAGCTGTCGTGGTCCTGGCTGGAGCTGCTGCACCCCCCGCCGCCGTCGCTGTCACCATGGCTGCTCTTGTGCCGCCCGCTGCTCTTGTGACCGCTGGAGAACCCGGTCAGCGCGAGAACCACCGTCGCCGTGACCGCCGTGAACCTGAGAACCCGCCCCCGTGCATGCATGGGGTCACCCTAATGGGCGCCACCGACATCCCGCTCAGGTGGCCCGGGCCGTCCCCGTCCCCTTCTCCGCGTCCAGTGCGTACACGCAGCGGTCCTTGCTGCACGCGTACACCACGCCGTCCTTGACGACCGGCGAGCCGGTGATCTCCCCGCCGGTGGCGAGCTTCCAGCGCAGGCGGCCGTCGTCGGCCTTCAGGGTGTAGAGCAGGTGGTCCGTGGACCCGAAGTGGATCCGGCCCTCGGCCACCGCGGGCGCCCCCACGATGTCCCCGCCGGCCTGGAACCGCCACTTCGGCGTGCCCGTGACGGCGTCCAGCGTGTACAGGCCCTTGCCGCTGCCCACGTGGACGTGGCCCCCGGCCACCAGCACCGGCTCGACCGAGGACCGGGCCTCGGTGGCGATGCGCCAGCGGTCGCGGCCGTCGGTCGCGTCGAGGGCGTACACCGTGCCGAGGTAGTCGGCGAGGTAGACCCCGCCGCCCGTCACGGCGGCGCCGGGCACGAAGGTCGGCGGGCACAGGAAGACCGCCGGGGCCTCGAAGTGCCAGCGCACCCGTCCGCTCGCCACGTCGAGGGCCATCACGCGGGTCCCGGCCGAGACGTACACGAACCCGTCGCCGGCCTGGGTCACCCGGACCGGCACCCCGGCACAGGAGGCCGCGTCGCCGATGGGGAACGCCCAGCGCTCGTCGCCGGTGCGGGCGTCCAGGGCGCGCAGGCGGCCCTCCTGCCAGACGTAGACCGTGCCCTCGTGGAGCGCCGGTCCGGCCTCCGGGGACTCGAAGTCGGTCTGGCAGCCGGCGATCTCCCAGAGTTTCTGCCCGTTGGAGGCCTCCCACGCCTGGACGCCACCACCACGCGTGCCGGTGATGACCGTGCCCCGCTCGGCCTTGAGGGAGTACACCCATGCGTCGGTGCCGATCCGCCACTGGTCGGCGCCCTCGCGGGCGTCCAGGGCGAAGAGGGTGGGGCCGTCGGAGGCGTGGATACGGCCGTCCGCGACCGCCATCGACCAGGCCACGTCCCGCGTCTTGAAGCGGCGGCGGCCGGTGCCGACGTCCAGGGCGTGCACCTCGAAGGAGGTGACGTAGACGAGGTCCCCGGCGACGGCCGGGGTGCCCCACACGTCGTTGGACATGCGGAAGCGCCAGGGACGCCAGCCGGCCGCGGTCTCCGGCGGCGCGGGCTGGGGCGCCGGTACGGCCGGGCCCACGGCGGCGTCGGTGCCGTTGACACCGGGACGCGGCCGGGACCAGGAGGCGACCAGGCCGGCCTCCGGCGGCGGCGCCTTCACGGCGGCGGCCCGGGCGTCGGCGACGCGCGGTCCCGGCCCGATGGGCACCTGGGCGCCGGCGAGCCGCACGGGGCCGGTGTCGGGGGCGCCCACGGGGACGGGGGCGGGCTGCGGCGGGTCGTAGGGGGGCGGCGGCGGTACGGCGGGACGGCCGCCTCCGCTGCGGGCACCGCCGGCCTGCGTGGGCGCCGGGCGCCCGCCGCGCCGCGTCTCGATCATGGTGACGGCCTTCTCTGGCAGCCACGCCGAGGCCGTACCGCTGTCGTCGGAGCCGGAGCCGAAGAGATGGGGCGCGAGCTGGGCCTGGAGGTCGGCCGGGTTGGGGCGCTGGGTGGCCTCCATCTGCATACAGGACTCGATGAGCGGGCGCAGCTCGTCCGGGAGGCCTTCGAGGTCGGGGCCCTCGCGCAGCAGCATGAAGACCGTCTCGACCGGGTTGGCGCCGTGGAAGGGCGGGTGGCCGGTGGCGGCGAAGACCAGCATGGAGCCGAGCGAGAACACGTCGCTGGCGCCGGTGACGCTGCGGGAGTCCTTCGCCTGCTCGGGCGACATGTAGGCGGGGGTGCCGACGGCGACGTTCGTCATCGTCAAACGGGTGTTCGAGACGCCGGACGCGATACCGAAGTCGATCACCCGGGGGCCGTCTTCGACGACGAGGACGTTGGAGGGCTTGAGGTCGCGGTGGACCAGCCCGGCGCCGTGGATGGACTGGAGGGCCTCGGCGACGCCCGCCGCGAGCCAGCGCACCGCCTGGGCCGGGAGCGGCCCGCACTCGTTCACTATCTCCTCGAGGGAGGGCGCGGGGACGTACGCGGTGGCCAGCCACGGGACGGCCGCGCGCGGGTCGGCGTCGACCACGGCCGCCGTGTAGAAGCCGGAGACCGCCCGGGCCGCCTCCACCTCGCGGGTGAAGCGGACGCGGAAGAGCTGGTCCTCGGCGAGCTCCGTACGCACCGTCTTGATCGCCACGCGCCGGCCCGACGCCGAACGCGCGAGATAGACCAGCCCCATGCCGCCGGCACCGAGCCGTCCCAGCACCTCGAACGGCCCGATCCTGCGCGGATCGTGCTGCGTCAGCTGATCCACCACTCTGCCTGCCACCTCCCCGTACAAGCCGCGCCACCCACATGTACGCGACCCCGTGCAGCGTCTCACCACCGCACCGCCATGGCGGCACGCAACCCTGATTCTTCCTGGCCGGAGGCCTGGTGGCGAACCCGAGCCCAAACAGGGTGTCATACCGCAAAGCGGAACCTTCTACCGCTCCGAACGCTCCAGAACGGCGAACGACGCCCCCTGATTGTCGGTGACGACGGCCACTTTTCCGTACGACGTCTCGAATGGCGGCGCCTGGACCCGTCCGCCGAGCCGGCCGACCGTCCCGAGCACGGCCTCGCAGTCCTCGACACCGAAATGCACGAGGAAGTGGGGCGGCATCTCGGCCGGGAACACGTCGGAGACGGGGGCGCGGCCGAAGTCGGGGTGGGCCTCGGGTCCGAAGAGGGCGTCGTGGAAGAGCCCGCCGTAGAAGGTGTTGGCGGCCTCGGTGTCGCGCGCGTACAGCTCGGCCCAGGCGAAGGTGCCGATCTCGTGCCGGGCGCCGAAGCCGGGGTGGCCGCCCGGCTCCCAGAGCCCGAAGACGGCCCCTTCCGGGTCGGTGACCAGCGCGGACGTGCCCAGCTCGCCGACCGGCATGGGCGCGGTGACGACCTGTCCGCCGGCCGCCCAGATCCGGTCGGCGAGGCCCTCGATGTCCGGGGTGGCGAAGTAGACCGTCCACACGGTGGGCATGCGGCCGTCCGTCTTGTGGGCGAGGGCGGCGACGGGGCGGCCCTCGTGGTGGGCCCACACCGAACCACCGGGGACGTCCGGCCGGTCGTGGAAGGTCCACCCGAAGAGCTCACCGTAGAACCGCTTCCCCGCGGCCACGTCGGGAAGCTGCGCGTCCACCCAGCAGGGGACGCCCTCGCCGTATCCCGTTCCGTCTGCGGATGCCCTGTTTTCGGCCATACCGTCAAAGTAACGGCGCCGCACGCACCCCGCAGGACCAGGCACACCCGTCTCCCGAGCCTCGCGCACCCCATTTGCAGTCGGCCGAATCGCGCTCCGATCACCCCTCGGTAAGCTGACGGCATGACAGGACAAGTGCGTACCGTCGACGGCCGCGTGGCCGGCCGGCGTGGGCAGGCGACCCGGCAGAAGCTGCTCGACTGCCTCAGCGAGATGCTCAGCTCCTCCCCCTACCGGGACGTCAAAGTCATCGATGTCGCCCGGAAGGCGGGCACTTCACCCGCGACCTTCTACCAGTACTTCCCGGACGTCGAGGGCGCCGTCCTGGAGGTCGCCGAGCAAATGGCCACCGAGGGCGGCCAGTTGACGCAGCTGCTCGACGGCCGGTCGTGGGTCGGCAAGGCGGGCTGGCAGACCGCGCAGGAACTCGTGGACGGCTTCCTGGAGTTCTGGCGCAAGAACGACGCGATCCTGCGCGTGGTCGACCTCGGGGCCGCCGAGGGCGACAAGCGCTTCTACAAGATCCGCATGAAGATCCTCAACTCGGTGAACAACTCCCTCGCGGACGCGGTCGCCGAGCTCCAGGCCAAGGGCAAGGTCGACAAGGACGTCAACCCGGCGGCGATCGCCGGTTCACTCGTCGCGATGCTCGCGGCGGTGGCCTCGCACCAGAAGGGCTTCCAGACCTGGGGTGTCAAGCAGGCCGAACTCAAGCCGAACCTGGCGCTGTTGGTGCACCTGGGTGTCACCGGGAAGAAGCCGACGAAGTAGCTCGGCTCCCCTCCCCGGTCTCAAGTCCTGTCAGACGGGCGGCTGTTCACGCGGGTGGACGGCCGCCCGTCGTGCGTGCGATCCGGAAGAGCCGTATCTCCCGCTCCACCCGCGCCTGATAGGTGGCGTACGGCGGCCAGAACGCCAGCGCGGTCTTCCACACGGCCGCCCGCTCCTGCCCCGTCAGCAGGGTCGCCCTGACCGGGACGTCCACGCCCTTCCAGTTGACCTCGGCGTCGGGGTGGGCGATGAGGTTGGCGGTCCAGGCGGGGTGCCCGTCGCGGCCGAAGTTGGAGCCGATGAGGATCCAGGTGCGGCCGTCGTCCTCCGGCATGCAGGCCAGCGGGGTCCGGCGGGGCAGGCCGCTGCGCGCCCCCGTGGAGGTGAGGATCACCCCCGGCAGCATCTGGGCGCTGAGCAGCAGCCGCCCGCGGGTGAGCCGGTGCACGGCCCGGTCCAGCGCGGGGATCACATGCGGCGCGACCTTGGCGAAGCCGCGGGTGGACGAGACCTTCTGGACGAGCCGTTCGCCGATCACACCGACACCTCCGCACCGTCGAAGAGCCGAGCCACGTCGGCGGCGTGCGCGCGCAGCCGGTGCGCCGGCCCGAAGAGCAGCTCGTCCCCGGTGGCGCGCTTGAAGTACCGCTGCGCCTCGTGTTCCCAGGTGAACCCGATGCCCCCGTGGAGCTGGATCCCCTCGGCGGCGGCCGTCCGCAGGGCCTCCAGTGCCTGGGCGAGGGCCAGCCCGCCGACCCGCTGCTCCTCGTGGCCGGCGGCCCAGGCGGCGAAGCAGGCCGCGGAACGGGCCGCCTGGAGCTGCACGTACACATCGGCGAGCCGGTGCTTGACGGCCTGGAACGACCCGATCGGCCGCCCGAACTGCTCCCGCTGCCCCACGTACTCGACGGTCATCCCCAGCACCCGGTCCGCCGCGCCGACCGCCTCGCAGGCGAGTACGGCGGCGGCGGTGTCCCCGGTGCGGGCCAGCGCCCCGAGGACATCGGCCCCGTCGTCGGCACCGAGCAGCTCGGCTTCCACGTCACGGAGTTGGACCCGGGCCAGGGGGCGAGTCGCGTCAAGGGCGGTCTGCCGGGTGCGGACCAGCCCGGGGGCGTCACCCCGGACGAGGAAGAGCAGGGTGCGGGAACGGGCGAACCCCCCGGCATGAGCGGCGACCAGCAGAAGACCAGCACTGTGCCCGTCGAGCACCTGATCCACCTGCCCGTAGAGCCGCCAGCCCCCGACACCGGCGGCCGCCGGGCGCCCGACGGGGTCGGCACCCGCCCCGAGCGCGGCCGCCAGCTGCTCCGAACCGGCCGCGACCGACAGCCCCGCCGGTCCGGCTCCCGCCACGGGCACGGTCGCCTGCTGCTCCGCCCCGACCCCGGTAGACCCTCCCGTCCCCATGGCTCCCGCCGGCGGTGGGTCGCAGACGCCCGTTCCAGGGACCCGTCGTGCCTGGACTCCGCCCGCGCGGCCGCCTCCCGCCCAGTCGCCCCGGTTGTCGCCGGTCAGAGCGAGGGCCGTGGCCGGGGGTGCGGCCAGGGTCGCTGTCAGGGAGCCCGAGGCGATGCGGGGGAGCAGGTCCGCCCGCTGGGCTTCCGTGCCCAGGGCCAGGATCAGGGGGGCGGTGAGAACCGCCGTGCCCAGCAGGGGTGTGGCGGCCAGCACCCGGCCCGTCTCCTCGCAGGCCAGCGCCAGTTCGGTGACCGAGCACCCGACACCGCCGTACTTGTCGGGAAGCGCCAGCCCCGGCAGCCCGAGCTGTTCGGCGAGGGCGGTCCACAGCGCCGGGTCGTACCCGGCCGGGGTGTCGGCCGCGCAGCGGGACTCCCCGGGCCCGCACCGCTTCCGCAGCAGTTCCCGCAACGCGCCCCGGATCTCGTCCTGTTCGGCGGTGAAGCGAGCGTCCATGGCTCTTCCTCTTCCCTCCGGATCTGACGGTCCGTCATATTAGGAGCGCCCGCACCAGATGCCCAGAGGCAGGAGGCCCTCATGCCCCCCGGGAGCCGGAAAGTCGCGATCACCGGCGTGGCCCTGGCCGACTGCGGCCGCGTGGACGGCACGACCCCCTACGCCCTGCACGCCCAGGCCGCCCGCCGCGCCCTCGCCGACGCGGGCCTGGACCGCGGGCTCATCGACGGCCTGGCCTCCGCCGGCACCGGCACCCTCGCCCCCGCCGAGGTCGCCGAATACCTGGGCCTGCGCCCCACCTGGGTCGACTCGACCTCGGTGGGCGGCTCCACCTGGGAGGTCATGGCGGCCCACGCGGCCGACGCGATCGCCGCCGGACACGCGAACGCGGTCCTGCTGGTCTACGGTTCCACGGCCCGCGCCGACATCAAGGCGGGCCGCCGCACCGGCACCCTCTCCTTCGGCGCCCGCGGCCCGCTCCAGTTCGAGGTGCCCTACGGCCACACCCTGATCGCCAAGTACGCGATGGCGGCCCGCCGCCACATGATCGAAAACGGCACGACCATCGAGCAGTTGGCGCAGGTGGCGGTCCAGGCCCGCGCGAACGCCGCCCTCAACCCCGAGGCGATGTTCCGCGCCCCCGTCACCGTCGACGACGTCCTCTCCGGCCCGATGATCGCGGACCCCTTCACCAAGCTGCACTGCTGCATCCGCTCCGACGGCGGCGCGGCGGTGCTGCTCGCGGCCGAGGAGTACGTCCGGGACTGCCGTACCGCTCCCGTCTGGGTGCTGGGCACCGGCGAGTACGTCTCGCACGTCAGCATGTCCGAGTGGCCCGACTTCACGGTGTCCCCCGCGGCGGTGAGCGGACGGCTGGCCTTCGAGCGGGCGGGCGTCCGCCCCGAGGAGATCGAACTCGCCGAGATCTACGACGCGTTCACCTACATGACACTGGTGACGCTGGAGGACCTCGGGTTCTGCGGGAAGGGCGAGGGTGGCTCCTTCGTGGAGAAGGGGCGGCTGCTGGTCGAGGGCGGGGGCCTGCCGGTGAACACGGACGGCGGCGGACTGTCGGCCCAACACCCGGGCATGCGAGGGCTGTTCCTGCTGGTGGAAGCCGTACGGCAACTGCGCGGGGAGGCGGGCGCACGCCAGGTGCGGCGCCGGGACGGTTCGGCACCGCACCTGGCGGTGGCGTCCGGGACGGGGGGCTGGTTCTGCTCGTCGGGGACGGTCGTGCTGGGGCGTTAGGGGCGGTTGGGGGCGTTGGCGCACGACCCCGGTGGTGGCGGCCGAAGTACCCTGCACTGTATGGCCCTGACTCGCGAAGAACGTGAACAGTTCCTGGCCGAGCCCCATGTCGCCGCGCTGGCGGTCGACGCGGGAGCGGGACGCGCGCCGCTCACCGTGCCGATCTGGTACCAGTACGAACCGGGCGGCGACCTCTGGATCATGACCGGCGCCGAGTCCCGCAAGCACGAGCTGATCCGGGCGGCCGGCCGCTTCTCCCTGCTGGTCGAGCGCGTCGAGCCCACCATCCGTTACGTGTCCGTCGAGGGGCCGGTCCTCGACACGCGCCCCGGCACCCTCGCCGACCTGCGGGAGATCTCGGCCCGCTACCTGCCCGCCGGGAAGGTGGAGGGGTACGTGGAGTTCGCCGCGAAGAACCACGGCGAGCAGGTGATCGTGCGGATGCGGCCCGAGCGGTGGGTGACCTCCGACCTCGGTACCGTCTGAGGCATGGCAACGGACCTTCACGAACTGCTCAGATCGCTGCGGGTGTGGGACCGGGAGGTCACCTCGCTGCCCTCCTTCGACCCCTCCGCCGCGCCCGCGACCCCGCTGGAGCTGTTCACCACGTGGTTCGCGGAGGCGGTGACCGCCGGGCAGACCGAGCCGCACACCATGTCCCTCGCTACGGCGGACGCGCAGGGCCGGCCGGACGTACGGACCGTGATGCTGCACGGTGCCGACGCGGACGGCTGGGCCTTCGCGAGCCACTCCCACAGCCGCAAGGGCGGGCACCTGGCGGTACGGCCGTACGCCGCCCTCGGGTTCTACTGGCCGGTCCTCGGCCGGCAGGTGCGGGTGCGGGGGCCGGTGACCGCCGCGCCCTCCGCGGAGGCGGCGGCGGATCTGCACGCCCGTTCCACCGGTGCGCTGGCCGCCGCGCTCACCGGGCGGCAGAGCGAAGTCCTGGGCTCGCTCGACGAGTTGGCGCGGGCGTCCGAGGAGTCGTGGGAGCGGGCGCGGCGGGACCCCGCGGCGCCCGTCCCGTCCTGGACGCTGTACCGGCTCGCGCCCGAGGAGGTGGAGTTCTTCCAGGGGGACGAGCGCAGGCGCCACGTACGGCTCACCTACCGCCGTACGGAGGGTGGTTGGGCTCAGGAACTGCTCTGGCCCTGAAAGTCGTACACCGCGAAGTCCGCCACGGGCCGGTAACCGATGCGCTGGTAGAGGCCGTTGCTCGTCGGGTTGGCCAGATCGGTGAAGAGCAGCACCTCGGCGGCGCCCCGCTCCCGGGCGATTCTGCTGACCTCCGCGGTGGCGGCACCGGCGTAGCCGCGGCCGCGCAGCGGGGCCGGGGTGTAGACGGGCGCCACCCGGATCTGGCCGGCGACCGGCGGGGTGAGGCCGGCCATGGCGAGGGGGGTGCCGTCGGGGGCCTCCCACAGGGTGACGCCGCCGTAGGCGAGGCGGGCGTCGGCCCAGGACTCGGCGCGCCCGCCCTCGCTCTCCCCGATGTCCCTGCTGAACTCGCCGTACCAGCGCGCCAGCAGCTCCCGGTCCCGTTCCTCGGCGATCCTCGGCCGCCCCTGTGGCACGGGGTGCGGGACGGTGAGCGTGCCGAGCCGGTACAGCCGCTGGCTCCGGTACGGCACGGGTACGGCGCCGGTGCGGCGCCGCCAGGCCTCGGTGAACGCGAGGGCGGTCCCGGCCTCGGCGCCGACCCCGGGGAGGGCCCGGCCCAGGGCCTCCAGGTGCGCGGCCAGGGAGTCGGCCCGCTCGACGGTCAACGGCGTGAGGTACAGCCGGTGCGGCGGGGTCCGGAAGTACGCCCCGCGCACGCTCCCGTCCTCCTCCAGCAGCCCGAAGAAAGGTGTCCCGTCGCCGTAGGCGTGGAGCCCTCGGGTGCGCAGGCCGTCGGTCACGGTGAGCAGGACGGTGTGCAGGTCCGGCCGGGAGCGGAGGAAGTCTCCGGCGCGGGAGAGGAACGCGTCGAGGTCCCCGGTGGTGTGCCAACGGCCGGCGCCGGCCGGGGCCGTGTGCGGGGCGGGGTGCGGGGTGTCGGGGCGCATGCTCCATGGTCCTGCGGAGGCGGGGCCGGCGCCTGCGAATTTACGACGGCTCCGGATCCGTCGCCAGGCGGGCGTGCAGATGCGCGTCCCGGAACGCGTCGTGCCGCCCCGACTCGAACATCGCGCCCCTGAGCGTGCCCTCGTAGCGGAAGCCGCAGCGTTCGGCGATGGTGCAGGAGGCGTCGTGACCGAGGGCGTGGCCCAGTTCCAGGCGGTGCAGGCCGAGGTCGGTGAGGGCCCAGCGGGTGGCGAGGCGGAGGGCCCGGGTGGCCACGCCCCGGCCGCGGGCCTCGGGGAGCACCCAGTAGCCGACGCGGGCGGTGCGGAAGACGTGGTCGATCATGTTGAGGCCGATGTGCCCGAGCGTCGTACCGCTCGACTCGTCCGTGATCCGATACGACGCGCTCGTGCCCTGTGCCGCCCGTTCGGCCCCGCGGCGCAGGGCGGCACGGGCTCCGTCGAGGTCGTGGATCAGGTGGAGCGGGGTGTTGTAGCGCCCGAACTCGGGGTCCAGCGTGGCGCGCAGCCAGTCCTGGGCCTGGGTGTCGGAGTCCGCGTCCCAGGCGCACAGGCGCAGGCCGTGGCCGTGCAGCGGGGTGAAGGGGCGTATGGAGTGCTGATCGTCGATGTCGTTCATCCACCCATTCAAACCGTCCGGGTCGTCCCGTGCGGTGGGAATATCACCCCGCCGCCCGGGATGACCGCCTCCAGGTCCAGCCCGGGCCATGGGCCCTCACGCGCGCAGGAGGTCGATCACGGGGGCGACGTACGGCGTGGGTTCCCGGAGGGAGGTCGAGCACGGCGGCGGCAGTTCGTCGCGGTGGCCGACGGAAAGGGTGTGGAGCGCCGCCCGCCGGTCACTCAGCCCACTCGGCACCCCACCCGGTAAGCGGCCCCCGAGCCCAGCCCGGCCACGACCCCTCGCACACACAAGGTCGACCACCGCGGCAACACACAGGACACGCCCGTGATCCCGAACGACGACAGGCCCTCACCCTGGACGACGGACCAGCGCGGACCGGCCGATCACTCAGCCCGCGGGGACGGCCCCGCGGGCCGGAACTTCGGTACCCCGTCCGGGAAGACCGCCTCCAGGTCCAGCCCCGGTCGCAGGTCCTCCCGTGCGCAGTCCACGATCTCCGTCATCATCCGCGGCCCCTCGGCGAGGTCGACCACGGCGGCGACGTACGGTGTGCGGTCCCGGAAGGGCGGCAGGTCGTTGCGGTGGACGACGGACCAGGTGTGGAGCGTGGCCCGGCCGGTCGCCGCGTGCCAGGAGACGTCCTCGCTCCAGCAGCGCGGGCAGAACTCGCGGGGGTAGTGGTGCACTTGGGCGCAGCTCCCGCAGTGCCGGAGCAGCAGCACCCCCCGCGCCGCCGCGTCCCACCAGGTCCGCGTGAACGCGTCCGTCTCCGGCAGGTCGTACCTCGCGCCCATCAGAACCAGCCCAGCGCGGCGTCGAGCGACCACGTCTGCCAGGACATCGCGAACAGGGCCACGACCGAGATGAGGGCCATCATCGAGTTCTGCCCCTGCTCGGCCCAGTCGTGGATCATCAGGGTGAAGTAGAGGAAGTTGAGGAGCAGGCCGCCGACCAGGGCCAAGGGGGTCAGGAGGCCGAGTATCAGGCCCGCCCCCAGGGCGAGTTCGGCATAGACGACGACGTACGCCATCGTCTTGGGGCGGGGCGCGACCACCACGCCGAAGCCGCTGCGGACCGGGGTCCAGCGGTGCTTGGCGGCGATGTCCGCAGCCCAGGTGATGCCGCCGCCATCGAACCACGTCTTCTTGTCCTTGTGCCGCCAGCTCTCCAGCCACCACAACCCGAGGCCTATGCGCAGGACGGCCAGCCATTGCGCGCCGGTCAGCCAGATCGTGTCCATGGAATCTGACGGTACGTCAGATCAGAGGACCCGGGAAGACCGCGTCCCCGGCGAGAATTCACGGGAGAACCCTGTGCGCCCCCGGTGAAGCTGTGGGTCACCCATGAATACCCGCGGATTGTTGGCAATTTTGTCAAAGACCCGGTTACGTTCGTTCCCGCCAGCGAAACCGCCTAGGGAGCCAACCGTGAAGCACAGGGCAATCAAGCGCAGGAACGTCGTCCTCGGCCTCGGCGCGGCGGCTGGGGTCGCGGCCGTCGGGGGCGTGTCCCTCAACGCCGACGCGTCGACCGACAGCTCCACCGGGAGCGGCGACGGCGACCTCGTCTTCGACCCCGACGCCTACACGAAACTGACGACGACCGTCACCGACACGGAGGGCACCGAGCACGCGGTCACCTACCACTTCTGGAAGGCGATCACCTACGTCTCCAAGCCGGTCGACGCCACATACCAGTCGCTGAACGTCAGCGTGCCGGTCGAGATCGACGGCACCCCGGTCGACGCGACCAACGCCCCCATCCTGTTCGCCAACTCCGTAGGCGGCTACATGCCGTCCTCCGTGGCGAACGCCACCGGGATCGGCGCCGGCGGGATGGGCGGCGGCACGGGCGGCGGCGGCACGGGCGGCGGCACCCCGAGCGGAGCACCCTCCGCGAGCACCTCGGCCGCCCCCTCGGCCAACCCCTCGGCCGGGACCACGGCGCCCGGCGCCAACGGCAACACCAACGCCACCGGCGGCGCCCTGGCCGGCAACCAGCTCCTCGCCCTGGCCGCCGGGTACGTCGTCGTCGAGCCCGGCGCCCGCGGCCGCGGCCTCAAGAACTCGGCCGGCGAGTATTACGGCAGCGCCCCCGCCGTGATCGTCGACCTCAAGGCGGCCGTCCGTTACGTGCGGTCCAACAAGGGCCGCATCCCCGGCGACGTCGACCGGATCGTCTCCGCGGGGACCAGCGCGGGCGGCGCCGTGTCCACCCTGCTCGGCGCCTCGGGCGACAGCCCGATCTACGACAAGTACCTGAGGGAGATCGGCGCCGCCGACGCCTCCGACGCGATCTTCGCGGTGGGCGCCTGGTGCCCGATCACCGATCTGGAGCACGCCGACGGCGCCTACGAGTGGAACTGGGGCACCAACTCGCTCAGCTCCGGGAAGCAGGTCGACCAGACGGTCTCCAGGGAGCTCCGGTCCCAGTTCGCTGAGTACCAGGCGAAGTTGCGGCTGCGCGGCCTCAAGGGCTCGGGCTTCGGCACCCTCACCGCCCGGAACTACGACGAGTACCTGCTCAAGCAGTACATGGAGCCCTCGGCCACCACCTATCTCGCGGCGCTGTCGGACTCCGAGCGCGAGACCTACCTCGCCAAGAACACCTTCATCACCTGGGACGGCGAAAAGGCCGCCTTCACCTGGGCCGACTACCTCACCCACGTCGGCGCCCGCAAGAAGTCCGTGCCGGCCTTCGACGCCTTCGACCTGTCGGCGGGCGAGAACAACGAGTTCGGCTCGGCCACGACCGCGAACCGCCACTTCACCGCGTACGGCGCCGAGAACGACACCACGGGCCTGTCCACCAAGCGCGTCGAGAGCGACGTCCCCGAGCTGCTGAAGCTCATGAACCCCATGTACCACCTGGTCGAGAAGGTCAACGGGAAGCGCTCCCGGCACTGGTGGATCCGCCTCGGCACCAACGACACCGACACCGCGCACGTCATCTCCGCGAACCTCGCCGCCCGCGCCGAGAACCTCGGCGACGAGATGAACCACCTCTACTACTGGGACCAGGGCCACGGCGCCAACACCGACCCGGGCGACTTCATCACCTGGATCGCCGAGGTCACGGGCTACAAGAAGAGCAAGAAGTCCAAGCAGCCCAGGTAGACCAGGTAGACCAGGTAGACCAGGTAGACCAAGAAGGAAACGAAGACCACGTAACCCCCTGAACGCGGCCCCGGTTTCCCGTCAGTTTCCGGCCGCCGCCCGCCACGGCGCCGAGCTCCGCACCCGCGGACCCGGCGCCGTGGCCTTTTCCGTACGCGCACAACCAGGTGACCTACGCCACAGGCTCCACCCACCCCTCCTACAGGCGTGATCGATCCGCAACCAATTCCCGTCTTGACCGAGACCCATCAACGCGCTGCCTGATTACGCTCGCGCTCATGGCCGACTCCACGCCCGCAGACCGCCCCGACCAGCCGGGGCAGCCCGATCGCCCCGTGTACGTCATCGGCGGCGGCCCGGCAGGGCTCTCCGTCGCGTACGCGCTGCGGGCCCGAGGCGTCCGCGCGGTGGTCCTGGAGAAGTCCGACCGGGTCGGCGCTTCCTGGCGGCGCCACTACGACCGCCTCCACCTGCACACCACCCGCCGCCTGTCGGCCCTGCCCGGCCTGCCGATGCCACGCCGCTTCGGCCGCTGGGTCTCCCGCGACGACGTGGTGCGCTACCTGGAGAAGTACGCCGAGTTCCACGAACTGGAGACCGTCACCGGCGTCGAGGTCTCCCGCGTCGAGCGCACCCCCGACGGCACCGGCTGGCTGCTGCACGCCACCGGGGGCCGCGAGCTGACCGGCGCCGCGGTGGTCGTCGCCACCGGCTACAACCACACCCCGCTGCTGCCGGACTGGCCGGGCCGCGAGGAGTACAAGGGCGAGCTCGTGCACGCCGGCGAGTACCGCGACCCCGAGCCGTACGCCGGCCGTGACGTCCTCGTCGTCGGCGTCGGCAACACCGGCGCCGAGATCGCCGTGGACCTGGTCGAGGGCGGCGCCTCGCGGGTGCGGCTGTCCGTGCGCACCGCCCCGCACATCGTCCGCCGCTCCACGGCCGGCTGGGCCGCCCAGTACACGGGCGTGCTCGTACGGCGCCTGCCGGTCGGCCTGGTGGACCGGCTGGCCCGGCCGATGGCGAAGCTCAGCGTGCCCGACCTGTCCGCGCACGGCCTGCCCCGCCCCGACACCGGGCTCTACAGCCGGGTCAAGGAGGGCGCCATCCCGGTCCAGGACGTCGGCCTCATCGACGCGATCCGCACGGGCAGGGTCGAGGTCGTGGCCGCCGTCGAGGGCTTCGAGGACAGCGAGGTGCTCCTCGCCGACGGCACCCGCGTCGCGCCGGACGCGGTGATCGCGGCCACGGGGTACACCCGGGCCCTGGACGGCCTGGTCGGTCACCTCGACGTCCTCGACCGGCGGGGCAACCCGGTCGTCAACGGCGCCCGGGCCCCCAAGAACGCCCCCGGCCTCTATTTCACGGGCTACGTCACCCCCATCAGCGGCACCCTCCGCCAGGTGGCGATCGACGCGGAGAAGATCGCGAAGACCGTGACGAAGGACGGCGCGGGCAGCCTCTCACGGCTCCCCGTCTGACGTAGCGGACCTCAACTCTCCTCACTACGACTCCCGTTGCTCATGTGTCAGATGTGACGGGAGCGTTGTCGTGCGCCCTGGTGCGGGGCCAGAATGTGAACACTTCTCATGTTCTAGCTCCACACTCTCTCCACCACGGAGGACGCACGTGGCACGCGAAAGACAGCTCCCCCCGCTCTCCCCGCTCCCCCGGCTCTCCCGCCGCTCCCTGCTCGGCGGTGCCGCCGCCGCGGCCGGGGCCGCCACCCTCACCGGCACCGCGGCCTCCCCCGCCTTTGCCGCCACCCGTGACGTGGACGTCGCGATCGTCGGCGCCGGTCTGGCCGGTCTCACCGCGGCCCGCGACCTGGTCGCGGGCGGGAAGACGGTCGCCGTCCTGGAGGCCCGGGACCGCGTCGGCGGCCGGGTCGTCAACCTGAAGCTGGCGAACGGCGGGGTCACCGAGGGCGGCGGTGAGTTCATCGGCCCCACCCAGGACCGCATCAAGGCCCTCGCGGACTCGCTCGGAGTGCAGACCTTCGCCACCTACAACACCGGCAACAACCTGCTCTACAAGGACGGCAAGAAAACCCCGTACGCCACCGACGGCCTCCTCGGTTCGGTCCCGCCGATCGACGCGGCCGGCCTCGCCAACGCGGCGATCGTGCAGGCCTCCCTCGACGACATGGCCAAGCAGGTCCCGGTGGACGCCCCCTGGACGGCCGCCAAGGCCGACGAATGGGACCGCCAGACCTTCGAGAGCTGGCTGCGCGCCAACGCGGTGGTCCCGTCGGCCAAGTTCCTGCTGGACGTGGCCTGCACGTCGATCTTCTCGGCCGAACCCCGAGAACTGTCCCTGCTGTTCGTCCTCTTCTACATCGCCGCGGCCGGCAACGAGTCCACTCCCGGCACCCTGGAGCGCCTCACCGAGACCGCGGGCGGCGCCCAGGAACTGCGCTTCGTCGGCGGCTCCCAGCTGGTCCCGATCAAGCTCGCCGCCACGCTGGGCGACCGGGTGGTCCTCAACGCCCCGGTGCGCACGATCGCCAGGTCCGGCTCGAAGTACGTCGTCACGGCCGACGGCGTCACCGTCACCGCCAAGCGGGTCGTCGTCGCCGTACCCCCGCCGCTCGCGGCCCGCATCACCTACGACCCGCTGCTGCCCGCCGCCCGCGACCAGCTCACCCAGCGCCTCCCGATGGCCTCGGTCGGCAAGGCGATCGCGATCTACGACACCCCCTTCTGGCGGGCCGACGGCCTCAACGGCCAGGTCGTCAGCGACACCGGCGTGATCAGCTCGACCTTCGACAACTCCCCGCCGGACGCGTCCTACGGCGCGCTGATGGGCTTCATCGAGGCCGACGAGGCGCGCAAGTACGACGCGGCGAGCGAGGCGGAGGTGAAGGCGGCCGTCCTCAAGGACTACGTGACGTACTTCGGCCCGAAAGCGGCCTCCCCCACGTCCTTCGTCCTGCAACGCTGGAACAACGAGGCCTACACCCGCGGCGGCCCCGTCTCCATCGGCGCGCCCGGGGTGCTCACCCAGTACGGCCCCGCCCTGCGCGCCCCGGTCGGCGGCATCCACTGGGCCGGGACGGAGACGTCGGTCCACTGGATGGGCTTCATGGACGGAGCCGTCCGCTCCGGTGAGCGGGTGGCCAAGGAAGTGCTCGCGGTGCTGTAGTCCGCACGTCAACTTTGCGTGCACGCCCGTTCCTGACACAGCGTCAGTTCTGTAATCTGACAGAGCGTCAGTTATTCACGCTGTCACACAGGAGCGGGCGGACCGATGCTTGGATCAACCCACGGCACCCTCACCACCGACTCCCGCCGGACCCGGGTCATCGCGTGCGGCGAGCAACCCGGGCCCGCCGTCCACGGCAGGCCCGCCGAGGTCGACGATCTCGACGTCGGCGGCCGGCCGCTGTACGCCGACGTCCCGGATCTGGACCGCTTCTTCCGGCCGGAGTCGGTCGCCGTGATCGGCGCCTCGGACACCGAGGGCCGCCCCAACACCGGTGTCACCCGGCAGCTGATCGACTGGGCGGAGCGGGTCGGGGCCCGGCTGCACCCGGTGCACCCGACCCGCGAGTCCGTCTTCGGCATCCCCTGTGCGAGGTCCGTCGCCGACCTGCCCGAGCAGGTCGACCTGGCCGTCCTGCTGGTCGCCGACCCGCTCCCGCTGATCGGGCAACTGGCCGAGGCCAAGGTGAAGTTCGCGGTCGTCTTCGCCTCCGGTTTCGCGGAGACCGGCGAGGAGGGGGCCGCGGCCCAGCAGCGTCTCGCGGCCGCGGTGGCGGAGTCAGGGATGCGGCTGCTGGGGCCCAACACCAACCTGAACGCCTTCTCGACCTTCCGCGACGACCTCGACGGCCCCGGCATCGCCCTGATCACCCAGTCCGGCCACCAGGGCCGCCCGGTCTTCGCCCTCCAGGAACTCGGCATCCGCCTCACCCACTGGGCCCCCACCGGCAACGAGGCCGACCTGGAGACCGCGGACTTCCTGTCCTGGTTCGCCGAGCGCCCCGAGGTCGGTGCCATCGCCTGCTACCTGGAGGGCCTCAAGGACGGCCGCTCCTTCCTGCTCGCCGCCGACCGGGCCGCCCGCCGCAAGGTGCCGGTCGTCGCGGTCAAGGTCGGCCGTACCGAGACCGGCGCCCGCACGGCCGCCTCCCACACCGGCAAGCTCACCGGCGCGGACACGGTGGTGGACGCGGCGATGCGCCAGTTCGGCGTGATCCGCGTCGACGGACTCGACGAACTCCAGGACACCGCTGCTCTGTTGGCCCGCGCGAGGCCGCCGCGCGCCGAAGGGGTCGTCGTCTACTCGATCTCGGGCGGCACCGGCGCCCACTTCGCCGACCTGGCCACGGAGGCGGGCCTGAAGCTGCCCGCGCTGTCCGAGGCCAAGCAGACCGAACTGCACCAGTGGATACCGGAGTTCCTGAGCGTGGCCAACCCGGTGGACAACGGCGGGCACCCGGTCGGCGACTGGCGCGGCCGGAAGATCATCGACGCGATCCTCGCCGACCCGTCGGTCGGGGTGCTGATCTGCCCGGTCACCGGGCCGTTCCCGCCCCTGAGCGACCGGCTGGTGCGGGACCTGGTGGACGCGGCCGAACAGACCGACAAGCTGGTGTGCGTGGTGTGGGGCTCGCCCGTCGGCACCGAACCGGCCTACCGCGAGGTGCTGCTCGGCTCCTCCCGGGTGGCCACCTTCCGCACGGTCGGCAACTGCATCACCGCCGTGCGCGCCTACCTCGACCACCACCGCTTCGTCAGCGGCTACCGCTCCCCCTTCGACGAGGCCCCGCGCACCCCCTCGCCCTCCTTCCGCAAGGCACAGGCGCTGATGCGCCCGGGCCAGCAACTCAGCGAGCACGCGGCGAAGCAACTGCTGCGTGCGTACGGGATCCGGGTGCCGCGCGAGCAGTTGGTGACCAGCGCGGCGGCCGCCGTGCGCGCGGCCGGCCAGGTCGGCTACCCGGTGGTGATGAAGGCGTCCGGCGCGAGGATCGCCCACAAGACCGAGCTGGGCCTGGTGAAGATCGGCCTGACCTCCGCCAGCCAGGTCCGCGACGCCTACCGCGAGTTGACCGACATCGCCCGCTACGAGGACGTCTCCCTGGACGGCGTCCTGGTCTGCCAGATGGTCGAGCGGGGCGTCGAGATGGTCGTCGGGGCCGCACACGACGAGCTGTTCGGGCCGACGGTGACGGTCGGGCTCGGCGGGGTCCTGGTCGAGGTGCTGCGGGACACGGCCGTACGGGTGCCGCCCTTCGGTGAGGAGCAGGCCCGGGACATGCTCGGGGACCTACGCGGGCGGGCCCTCCTGGACGGGGTCCGGGGGCGGCCCCCCGCGGATCTCGACGCGCTCGTGGAGGTCGTGCTCCGCGTGCAGCGCATGGCGCTGGAGCTCGGGGACGAACTCGCGGAGCTCGACATCAACCCGCTGATGGTGCTGGACCGGGGGCAGGGGGCGGTGGCGCTGGACGCGTTGGTGGTGTGCCGGTGAGCGAGGTGCTGCACACCGTCGACGGCCAGGTCTGGTACGTCACCCTCAACAGACCCGAGGTGCTCAACGCCCTCACACCCGGCCAACGGGACCTGATCATCGAGCTGTTGGCGAGCGCCTCGGCCGATCCGGAGGTACGGGCGGTGGTCCTCACCGGGACCGGGCGCGGGTTCTGCGCGGGGGCGGACCTGCGGGGCGCACCCGGGGCGGCGGCCCCCGGTGACGTCGCCCGTACGATCCGCCTCGGCGCCCAGCGTCTGGTCGCCGCCGTTCTCGACTGCGAGAAGCCGGTGATCGCGGCGGTGAACGGCACCGCGGCCGGTATCGGCGCGCATCTCGCCTTCGCCTGCGACCTGGTCCTGGCCGCCGAGTCGGCGCGGTTCATCGAGGTCTTCGTCCGCCGTGGCCTGGTCCCGGACGGTGGCGGCGCGTATCTCCTGACCCGTCTCCTCGGCCCGCAGCGCGCCAAGGAGCTGATGTTCCTCGGCGACGCGCTCGGCGCCGCCGACGCCGAACGCCTGGGCCTGGTCAACCGGGTCGTCCCGGACGAGGAGCTGGACAAGACGGCCCGCGAGTGGGCCGGCCGCCTGGCCACCGGCCCGACCCGTGCCCTCGCCCTGACGAAACAGCTCGTGAACTCCTCCCTGGACAGCGACCGCGCGACCGCCTTCGCCGCGGAGGCCGCCGCCCAGGAGATCAACATGACGACGTCCGACGCCAAGGAGGGCGTGGCGAGCTTCGTGGAGCGCAGGAGCCCCGAGTACCGGGGGCGTTGAGGCTCAGGGGGTCGTGGCCGCCCTTGTCGTCGCGCAGCCAGGTGCCGGTGCTGTCACACACGGCGAAGGGCGAGTCGGCGTACGGGCCCTTCTCGCGCATGTCCGATCCCTTCCCATCTGACGCACCGTCAGGTTCAATGAAGGGTGTGATGGGACAAGCAGGGATGGCGGAAGCGGCCGTCCGCTATCTCAGGTCCGGGAAGGCGCTCGCCGTGGAGGCGCTGCCCCGCCCGGAGCTGCGGTGTGTGCGCGAGGACGAGCGGGCGCCGGTCGACCCGGCCGAGTTCCGTCGCGTGCTGGGCGCGTTCGCGACCGGCGTCACGGTGATCACGGCCCCCGGCACGCCTCCGGCCGGCTTCGCCTGCCAGTCCTTCTCCTCCCTCTCCCTCGACCCCCCGCTCGTCGCCTTCATGGTGGGCCGTACGTCGACGACCTGGCCGCGCATCGCCCGGGCGGGCGTCTTCTGCGTGAACGTCCTGAGCGCCGACCAGGGCGAGCTGTGCAGGGCGTTCGCGGTGAGCGGCGCCGACAAGTTCGCGGGCGTCCCCCACGACCCGGCCCCGGCCTCCGGCTCCCCGCGCCTGGCGGGCACGCTCGCGTGGATCGACTGCACGATCCACGCGGTCCACACCGGCGGCGACCACCTCATCGTGGTGGGCCGGGTGGACGCGCTGGGGACGGGCGAGGACGAGGCTCCGCTGCTGTTCCACAGGGGGCGGTTCCGGTAAGGGCTGCGGGGCGGTTCCGCTAGGCCGCCGCCGCCAGGGGCACCGCGGCCGGCCGTCGCCGGATCACCAGCGCCATCAGTGCCGCCGCCGCGCACAGCGCTCCCGAGGCGTACCAGACCATGTCGTACGTGCCGAACACGTCCCGGGCCACGCCGCCGAGGAAGGCGATCAGGGCCGCGCCGACCTGGTGGGAGGCGAGCACCCAGCCGAAGACGATCGCGCTGTCGTCGCCGTACTGCTCGCGGCACAGGGCGACGGTGGGCGGGACGGTGGCGACCCAGTCGAGACCGTAGAAGACGATGAAGAAGAGCATCGGCGGGTGGACGGAGGGGGCCAGCAGCATGGGGAGGAAGAGCAGCGAGATCCCGCGCAGGGCGTAGTAGACGGCGAGCAGGCGGCGCGGTTCGAAGCGGTCGGTGAACCAGCCGGAGGCCACCGTGCCGACGACGTCGAAGACGCCGATGACCGCGAGCAGTGAGGCGGCGGCCGTGACGGGCATGCCGTGGTCGTGGGCGGCGGGCACGAAGTGGGTCTGGATCAGGCCGTTGGTGGAGGCACCGCAGATCGCGAAGGTGCCGGCGAGCAGCCAGAAGGGTCCGGTGCGGGCGGCCGAGAAGAGGACCTTGATCGTCCGGCGGGCGGCACCGGTCACCGGAGCGGGCTGCGGGACGAACTCCGTGGCGCCGTACGGCCTCAGGCCCACGTCCGCCGGGTGGTCTCGCAGCAGCAGCCAGACGAAGGGCACCACCGCGAGGGCGGCGAGGGCGACCGTGATCGCCGCCGGGCGCCAGTCGTGCTTCTCCACCATCCAGGACAGCACCGGCAGGAAGATCAGCTGGCCGGAGGCGGAGGCGGCGGTGAGGATGCCGGTGACCAGGCCGCGCCGCTCGGTGAACCAGCGGTTGGTGACGGTCGCGGCGAAGGCCAGCGCCATCGAGCCGCTGCCGAGGCCGACGAGCAGGCCCCAGTAGAGCATCAGCTGCCAGGCGGCCGTCATCCACACGGTCAGGCCCGAGCCGACCGCGATCACGGTCAGCGCGACCGCGACGACCCGGCGGATGCCGAAGCGGTCCATCAGCGCGGCGGCGAAGGGCGCGGTCAGGCCGTACAGGGCGAGGTTGACGGAGACGGCGGCCCCGATGGTGCCGCGCGACCAGCCGAAGTCCTCGTGCAGGGGGTCGATGAGCAGGCCCGGCAGGGAGCGGAAGGCGGCCGCGCCGATGATCGTCACGAAGGTGACGGCGGCCACGAACCAGGCGCGGTGGATGCGTGCGGGGTGCTTTTCCGGCTGGGACGCCTGGACGGCGGCTTCGGTTGTCTGGGTCACGACACAGAGCTTGCGGCCTGCGCCCTCCCCGTTCCATTGGCCCGAAGGACAGCATTCGTTAGGATCGGGCCATGAGCCGAGACAGTGGTGACCGTGGGAACGGTAAGGACCCTGGGAACGGTGGGGACCGTGGTGACCTTGCGGACCGTCGTGATCCGGGGTTCCGCCCGCACCGCGTAGTGGTCCTCGCCATGGACGGCGTCCTGCCGTTCGAGCTGGGCATCCCGCACCGGATCTTCGGCCGCCCCAAGGACGCCGAGGGGCGCCATCTGTACGAGGTCGTCACCTGCTCGATCCGCCCGCCGGGCCCGGTGCAGACCGACGCCGACTTCGCCGTCCAGGTCGAGCACGGCCCGGAGACCCTGGCCACCGCCGACACCGTGATCGTCCCGGCGTCGTACGAACTGGGTCCGGTCTTCGAGCAGGGCGTGCTGACCGACGAACTGGCCGCCGCCCTCGCCCACATCCGCCCCGGCACCCGGCTCGCCTCGATCTGCACCGGCGTCTACGTCCTGGCCGCCGCCGGTTTCCTCGACGGCCGCCCCGCCACCACGCACTGGGCCGACTCCGACCGTCTGCAGCGGCTCTTCCCGCGGATCAGGGTCGACCCGGACGTCCTGTTCATCGACGACGGGGACGTCCTGACCTCCGCGGGCGTCGCCGCCGGCATCGACCTGTGCCTGCACATGGTGCGCCAGGACCACGGCACGGCCGTCGCCACCGAGGTGGCCCGCCGCACCGTCGTACCGCCGCACCGCGACGGCGGTCAGGCGCAGTACATCCACCGGCCCGTGCCCGACCCGCAGCAGTCGACCACGACCTCGGCCCGCGCCTGGGCGCTGGGCCGCCTGCACGAGCCGATCCAACTGCGGGACATGGCCGAGCAGGAGGCCATGTCGGTGCGCACCTTCACCCGCCGCTTCCGCGAGGAGGTCGGCGTCAGCCCCGGCCAGTGGCTCACCCAGCAACGCGTGGAACGCGCCCGGCACCTCCTGGAGTCCACCGACCTCTCCGTCGACCAGGTCGCCCAGGACGCGGGCTTCGGCACCGCCCAGTCGATGCGCCAGCACCTACAGACGGCCCTCGGAGTCACCCCGACGGCCTATCGCCGCACGTTCCGATCCGCAAGCGGCAGCTTCAACACCCCTGCCCGGCGCTACGACGACATCGGCACCGCTGCCGGGCGGTAGGACGGCACCACCACCCCGCGCCGAGCACCGGGCCCGTCGCCCCTCCCCCCACCAGCCGAGCCCCGCCGCCTAGAACGTGAGCACCCCCCGCGCCACCCGTCCCGCCTCCGCGTCCCCGACCGCCTTCTCGAAGTCCTCGATCGGATAGGTCGCGGTGACCAGTTCGTCGAGGAGCAGCCGGCCCTGCCGGTAGAGCTCCGCGTACAGCGGGATGTCCCGCTGCGGACGCGAGGAGCCGTAGCGGCAGCCGAGGATGGACTTGTCGAGGAACATCGAGGAGACGACGAAGGACGCCTCCGCGCCCGCCGCCGGAACCCCCAGCAGGACCGCCTGGCCGTGCCGGTCCAGCAAGTCCACCGCGGCCCGCACGAGTTCGGCCCGTCCGACGCACTCGAAGGCGTGGTCCGCCCCGTGCGGCAGCAGCTCCCGCACGTCCTGCGTCGAGGTCAGGAAGTCCGTCGCGCCGAACTGCCGGGCCACCGCCTCCTTCGCCGGGTTGGCGTCCACCGCCACGATCCGCGTCGCTCCCGCGATCCGGGCGCCCTGGATGACGTTGAGCCCGATTCCCCCGGTCCCGATCACCAGCACGCTCTCCCCGTGGTCCACCCGGGCCCGGTTGAGCACTGCTCCCACCCCGGTCAGCACCCCGCACCCGATGAGCGCGGCGGACGGCAGCGGGATGTCCTTCGGGATCCGGACCGCCTGCACGGCCTTCACCACGGTCCGTTCCGCGAAGGCGGAGTTGCACGCGAACTGGAACACCCCCTGCCCGCCCCGCGAGAACGGCTTCCGGGGCCGCCCGATGGCCTTGCGGCACATGGTCGGCCGCCCCCGGTCGCAGTCGGCGCAGGCACCGCAGTTGGCGAGGGTGGACAGCGCCACGTGGTCACCGGGCCCGACATGCGTGACCCCTTCCCCCACCGCCTCCACCACGCCCGCGCCCTCGTGCCCCAGCACCACCGGGACCGGGAACGGGATGGTCCCGTCCACGACGGACAGGTCGCTGTGGCACAGCCCGGCCGCCGCGATCGCGACCCGCACCTCGCCCGGCCCCGGATCCCGCACCTCCAGATCGTCGACGACCTGGACCTGCTTCCCGTCGAACAGCACGCCGCGCATCAGACGACCCCCTTGGGTTCCCTGGGCAGACCGAGCACGCGCTCGGCGATGATGGTGCGCTGGACCTGGTCCGAGCCGCCGTAGATCGTGTCGGCCCGCGAGAACAGGAACAGGTGCTGGAGGGCGTCGAGTTCGTACGGCGCGGAAGCGGACCAGTCACCGGGCCCGACGGCGGCCTCCGCCCCCCGCACGAGCATCGCCAGCTCCCCGAGCCGCTGGTGCCAGCCCGCCCACAGCAGCTTGGCCACGCTGGGGGCACCCGTGTCCCCCGAACCGCCCAGTGTCCGCAGGGCGTTCCACCGCATGGTCCGCAGCTCGGCCCACTGCCGTACGAGCAGAGCCCGTACGACGGGATCGGCGACCGCGCCTGTCCGTACGGCGGCCCGCAGCACCGAGGTCAACTCCTGCGCGAATCCGACTTGTTGGGCCAGCGTGGACACCCCGCGCTCGAACCCCAGCAGGCTCATCGCGACCCGCCAGCCCTGCCCCTCGCCCCCGACGACATGGTCCGCACGCGCGTGTGCCCCTTCGAAGAAGACCTCGTTGAACTCACTGGTCCCGGTCATCTGACGGATCGGGCGCACCTCGATACGCCCAGGCTGGTCCATGGGGACGAGAAGGAAGGTCAGCCCGTGATGCCGGCGGGACTCCGGATCGGTCCGGGCGAGGACGAAACACCAGTCCGCCTCGTGCGCGAGGGACGTCCAGATCTTCTGCCCGCTGATCCGGTACGTCCCGTCCCCGACCCGCGTGGCCCTGGTCCGCACCCCGGCGAGATCGGACCCCGCCCCGGGTTCGCTGTACCCCTGGCACCACAGCTCCTCCCCGGCGGCGACGGGAGGAAGGAACCGCGCCTTCTGCTCGTCGGTGCCGTGCGCGAGGAGAGTGGGCGCGAGCAGCTTCTCCCCGATGTGCCCGGACCGCGCGGGCGCCCCGGACCGCGCGTACTCCTCCGCCCAGACGACCTGTTGGGTGAGCGTGGCGGTCCGGTTCCCGTAGCCGGATTCAGCCCAGCCGATCCCGATCCACCCGGCCTTCCCGAGGGTGCGCTCCCAGGTACGCCGGTCCTGCGACGCATCCGCGTGGCTGGAGAGCCACGCCCGCACTTCGCACCGGAACGCCTCATCTTCAGCGCCAAACCCAAAGTCCACGAGGCTCTCCTCTCCACACCGGTCAGGGTCACCTACCTAGGGGCGCGGGACTGTGCTCGATTTGCGGCTACCGCCGCGCGGGCGCGCTCAGCCACAGACAACCCGCGGCCGCCACCCGACAAGCACCCCCACCCCCTCAGGCCCCCACCCCCTCAGGCCCCCACCCCCTCAGGCCCCGGCCCAGAAAGCAACGGCATCGGATCCACCCCCACGCTCCCCGGCAAGAACTCCGCGATCGACTCCGGCGTCCACCCGCCGGAGGCATACGCGGCACGCAACTCCCGAGGCTGCGCCCACACCGCGATCTTCGGCCCCGCCACGGTGTACACCTGCCCGGTGATGTCCCGGGCGCGCTCGGACAGCAGGTAGACCACCATGGCGGCCACGTCCTCCGGCTCCCCGATCTCCGTCAGGTCGAAGGGAACGTTCGCCGACATCCGGGTACGGGCGACCGGCGCCACCGCGTTGGCGGTCACCCCGTACTTGTGCATCCCGAGCGCCGCACTGCGCACCAGCGAGATGATCCCGCCCTTGGCCGCGCTGTAGTTCGCCTGCGAGTAGGAGCCTTGGTGATTGCCGCTGGTGAACCCGATCAAGGTCCCCGCCCGCTGCTGCCGCATCACCGCGGAGGCGGCCCGGAAGACGGTGAACGTCCCCTTCAGATGGGTCGCGAGGACCGGGTCCCACTCCTCCTCGGACATGTTGAACAGCATCCGCTCACGCAGGATCCCGGCCACGCAGACGACGCCGTCGAGCCGCCCGTAGGACGACAGCGCGGTGTCGACGACCCGCTGCCCGCCCGCCATGGTCGAGATGTCGTCGGCCACGGCGACGGCCTCGCCGCCGGCCGCCTCGATCTCCTTCACGACCCCGGAGGCGATCTCGCTCGCCGGGGAGGCCCCGTCGATCGAGACGCCGTAGTCGTTGACGACGACCCGTGCGCCCTCCGCGGCCGCCGCTAGGGCGACCGCCCGTCCGATCCCCCGCCCCGCGCCCGTCACGGCGACGACCCTGCCTGCCAAGAAGTTCCCCACGCCCGGCCCCTTCCCGCGGTTTCTGACGGACCGTTAGATTTTATGTCCCGTCAGATGTGCGGACACAAGCCCCGGGGAGGGCCCGATGTCGCTTCCGGCCGCGTTCCACGACATCGCCAAGCGCGTGAACAACTGGGGGCGTTGGGGCGCCGACGACGAGATCGGCACCCTGAACCTGATCACCGACGAGGTCGTCCGCGAGGCCGCCACGACCGTCCGCACCGGCCGCCGCATCCCCCTCGCGCTGCCCCTCAGGCAGGACGGTGTGCAGACCGGGATGATGCCGGGCCGGGTCAACCCGCTGCACGCGATGGTGCAGATCAACCAGGAGATCTTCGGCCCGGGGACGGTCGCGTGCAGCGACGACGCGGTGACCATGGGCCTTCAGGCGGCCACCCACTGGGACGCGCTCACCCATGTCTCGCACTCCGGCAAGCTCTACAACGGCCGCCCGGCCGGCACCGTCACCGCGCACGGCGGCGCCGAGTTCAGCGGGATCGACAAGGCCCGGTACGTCGTCTCGCGCGGAGTGCTGCTCGACGTGGCCCGGGCGCGGGGCGTGGACCGGCTCGACGGGGGGCATGCCGTGACCCCCGAGGACCTGGAGGCCGCCGAGGAACTCGCGGGCACGCGCGTGCGGGCCGGGGACGTCGTGCTCGTACGGACCGGGCAGGTCCAGGTGTATCTCGCCGGGGACAGGGAGGCGTACGCCTATCCGTCGCCGGGCCTGTCGGTGCGTACTCCGGAGTGGTTCCACGCGCGCGATGTGGCCGCGGTGGCCAACGACACCCTCACGTTCGAGATCTTCCCGCCCGAGATCGAGGACCTGTGGCTGCCGGTGCACGCGCTGGACCTGGTGGAGATGGGGATGCTCCAGGGCCAGAACTGGAATCTGGAGAAGTTGTCCACAGCCTGTGGAGAAACCGGCCGGTACGCGTTCCTGCTGTCGGCGATGCCCGAGCCGTTCGTCGGCGCCACCGGAACCCCCGTGGCACCGGTGGCCGTTCTGTGAGGAGTCGGTCGGCGGCGCGCAGATCCGCCCCGAGCACGGCATCGCGCGCCGCCGTCATCGACTTCCTTCCGCCCTGAGGAAATCGACACCGGGTCACGATCCGCACTCGTCGAGGGCTTCCGTCACCGAAGCCCCCGGCGTCCCCTCGCGGCGAATCGCTGACCACCAGCGTCATCAATCGAACACGCTGCGTCAACACCCGTACGGGGATTTATGACTTACGACCCTTTTGTCACGACCGCGCACGGATGCACGTCCGGCGCACCGCCCCCGTGGCGAGGAAGGGCGGACGGCGGTCTCTGCCACCGTGCGCCGGTCACACCGCCTCGAAGGCGAACCCCTCGTAGGCCGAAGCCTCGATGCCGTAGGTCTCGGTGCCCTTCCGCGGCCGGTCGCAGCGGTCGAGTTCGCACCAGATGCTCTTGCCCGCGCCCTCGGGGCTCCAGCCCCAGCGGTCCGCGAGGCCGTCGACGAGGGCCAGGCCGCGGCCACCGGTCGCGTCACCGTCCACACAGCGCGGCACCGGGGCCCGGCCGCTGCGGTCGGCGACCTCCAGGCGGACGGTGGCGGACGCCCCCTCGGCGCCCGGCAGGGACAGCCGCAGGACGGCCGGACGACCGGTGTGCACCACGGCGTTGGTGACCAGTTCGGACACGAGCAGGATCAGGGTCTCGGCGAGCGGTTCGTCGACCGCCATCCCGGACCCGGCGAGCCGCGAGCGGGCCCACCTCCGGGCTCGCCCCACCTCCGCGGGGTCGGGCCGGATCTCAAGCTGCACCTGAAGCACCTGCACCGCTCACACCATCCGAACCGGCGGGCACATGGCCTCGCGCCTCACGAGGGCCACGATCGTAGCCATTTTTTGCATGACCAGAACAATGACCGAAACCGGGGTCACAGAACGTGAATCCCTTACGGGACAGCATGGTTGACGTACAGTCACGCCAACAAGCGCTTCGGGCATATTCCAGCGCGAAGGAGTACCCGTGCGGGATACTGTGCGACGCTCGCCGCAGGGAGTCGAACATGCGGTGGCCGCAAGCCTTCCCGCCCTGCGAGCAGCGGCGCGCATCGCCGGGTCCGGGGCCGCCCCATCGGCAACACCGGCATGGCTCATGCTCGGAACCACTCGCATCTCACACAAGGTACCGGAGCAGGACGCCGACTCCAGGACGTGACGAGTCACACATAGGACACAACCCGATATCAACGCTCCGTGATTCCGGTATGCCACAATCCGCGACATCCGCTGCGGGCCCTGCGGAGAGCGGGCCGGTCGCGGGCGCCTCAGGCCAACAGGTCGACGGCGAGCGACTCCTCACTCTCCGCACCGCCACCGGCCCGCCTGGCCCGCACCCAGGCCCGCTTCACATGGAGCTGCACCTCGCACTCCCAGGTGAAGCCCATCCCGCCGTGCACCTGGAGACAGTCCCGGGCTCCCCGCTCGGCCGCCTCGTCGGCCAGCAGCCGGGCCGCGGCGATGTCCAGCGGGTCCGCGGTCACGGCGGCCGCGTACACGGCGGCCCGGGCGGTCTCCGTCCGCACCAGCATCCGCGCGCACAGATGCTTGACCGCCTGGAAGGCCCCGATCGGCTGCCCGAACTGCTCCCGGGTCCGCGCGTGTTGCACCGCGAGCTCACACGCGCGCGTGGCCGTGCCCAGTTGCTCGGCGGCGGTGAGGAGCACGGCGACGGGATCGACCGCACACGCGCGTGCTCCGGGAACCCGGTGGAGCGGAGTGAGCGGATCCACGGACCTCAGGGGTACGGCCCCGGCGGCGTCCCCGCGCACGACGTCGGCCTCCTCCAGCCACTCCACGAGCCCGTCCCGGTCGACGTCGGCCACGACGACCTCCCCCTCGGCGACCCCGTCCACCTTCCCCGCGGCGAGGTGGGTCGCCACCAGCGGCCCGGGCAGCAGCACCCGCCCGGCCTCCTCGAACACCAACACGGCCTCGGGCAGCCCCAGTCCGACCCCGCCGTCCGCTTCGGGCACTTGCAGCGCGAAGAACCCGGCGGCGCCCAGCTCCCGCCACAGGGCACGGTCCAGCCCGGGCTGGTCCACGGCAGCGCGCAATGCCTCCCCGTCAAAGCGCCGAGCGAGCAACTCCCGCACGGCGACCTGCAAGGCCCGCTGGTCAGCGGACAGTTGAAACCGCATGTTCACAGCCCCTTCTCAACGCGGGCTGCGGTGGCCGACTCAGGGGCGCGGGCAACTGCGCGACCAGCCACGACGCACCCGCACCCGGCACTCGACCGCTACCGCCCCTTCGGCAACCCGAGAACCCGCTCGGCCACGATGTTCCGCTGAATCTGCGAAGTCCCCGCCGCGATCGTGTACGACAACGAGGACAACCGGTCCAGCACCCAGTCCTGTTCGAGATCCAGCGACTCGGCACCCAGAACCTCCGCCGCGGCCTCGTACAGCTCCTGCCGCGCATGCGAGTACCGGAGTTTGAAGACGGACCCTCCCACCCCCGGCACCCCACCGCTCGCCTCCGCCGCGCTCACGTTCCACTGCGTCAACCGCCACAACGCCCGGAACTCGGCGTTCAACCGCCCGAGCCTGCGCCGCAGCACCGGATCGTCCCAGCGCCCGTTCTCCCGTGCCGTACGGGCGAGTTCGCGCAGCACCCGCCGGCAGGCGACGACCTCGCCCACGAAGGCCGTGCCGCGCTCGAAGGACAGCGTCACCATGGTCACGCGCCAGCCGTCGTTCTCCTCGCCCACCCGGTTCGCCACCGGCACCCGCACCTCGTCGAGGAACACCTCGGCGAACTCGGCGGACCCGGCGAGCGTGCGCAGGGGGCGCACCACGACACCGGGTGCGGACATGGGCATCGCCAGCCAGGTGATGCCCCGGTGCTTGGGCGCCGACGGATCCGTCCGGACCAACAGCTCGCACCAGTCGGCGACTTCGGCGTGCGAGGTCCAGATCTTGGACCCGGTCACCACGTAGTCGTGGCCGTCCCTGCGGGCACGGGTGCGCAGCGCCGCGAGGTCGCTCCCGGCGTCCGGTTCGCTGAACCCCTGGCACCAGACCTCCTCGCCGCGCAGGATCGGCGGCAGCCAGCGTTTTCGCTGCTCGGGCGTGCCCTCGGCGGCGATCGTGGGCCCCGCGTGGAGCAGTCCGACGAACCCGGCGCCGACATAGGGCGCGCCCGCGGTCTCCGTCTCCTCCAGGAAGATCAGCCGCGTGGTGGGCGAGGCGTCCCAGTGCACGTGCGCGTACCCGGCGTCGTAGAGCATGCGCTGCCAGCCGAGGTCGTACGCCCTGCGTCCGGGCCAGTCCTCGGGGGACGGTTTCGGGGGCAGGGCGGGGAGCGCCTTGCTGAGCCACTCCCGCAGCCGCGCCCGGAACTCCTCCTCCTCCGGCGTGTACGCGAGATCCATGACGCCACCCCATACCTGATGACTCGTCAGATACAGCTCGTGCACGAAGGCTAGGTGGCACACCCCTGGACCGGCAAGGCGTCGAGCCCTACGCTCTGCCCACGATCTGACTACCCGTCAGGTATGTCCGCTCCACGAGGGGGCCGCCGTGACCGACACCGCCCACGCGCTCAGCGCGTCCCGCACCCTCTGGGAACTGGTCGCCCGCCGCGCCGACCTGACCCCGGACCGCCCGGTCCTCCTCCAGGACGACCGCACGCTCACCTTCGGCGAACTGCGCGCGCGTGCCGAGCGGGTCGCGGCCGGCCTGTACGACATGGGCGTACGCCCCGGCACGGTCGTCGCCTGGCAGCTGCCCACCCGTATCGAGACGGCCCTGCTCTCCTTCGCCCTGGCCCGCCTCGGCGCCGTGCAGTCGCCGGTCATCCCCTTCTACCGGGACCGCGAGGTCGGCTTCGCCCTCAGGGAGTCGAAGGCGGAGTTCTTCGCGGTACCGGGCACCTGGCGCGGCTTCGACCACACGGAGATGGCCCGGCGGCTCGGCGCCAAGGGCGTCTTCGAGGCGTACGACGACCTCCCGGACGGCGATCCGGCCGTGCTGCCCGCCCCGCCCGCCGACGGCACCTCGGTCCGCTGGATCTACTGGACCTCGGGCACCACCTCCGACCCCAAGGGCGTGCTGCACACGGACCGTTCGCTGATCGCGGGCGGCTCCTGTCTCGCGCACGCGCTGCGGCTCACGGCGGACGACGTGGGCTCGATGGCCTTCCCGTACGCGCACATCGCGGGCCCCGACTACACGGTGATGCTGCTGCTGTACGGCTTCCCGGCGGTGATGTTCGAGCAGTTCGCGCTGCCGGACGCGCTGGAGGGCTACCGCAGGCACGGGGTGACGGTGGCGGGCGGTTCGACGGCGTTCTACTCGATGTTCCTCACCGAGCAGCGCAAACAGCCCGGCGAGCGGATCATCCCGACCCTGCGGCTGCTCGCCGGCGGCGGGGCGCCCAAGCCGCCGGAGGTCTACCACGCCGTCGTACGGGAGCTGGGGGTGCAGCTCACGCACGGGTACGGCATGACCGAGGTGCCGATGATCACCATGGGGGCGCCCGACGACACGGTGGAGAACCTGGCGACGACCGAGGGGCGGCCGCCGGAGGGGATGTCCGTGCGGATCGTGGACGGGGAGGTGCGGCTGAAGGGGGAGGCGGTCTGCCAGGGGTACCTGGATCCGGCGCAGACCGCTGAGGCCTTCGACGAGCAGGGCTATCTGCGCACCGGGGACCTGGGATTCGTGAAGGACACCGGCCATCTGGTGCTCACCGGACGGCTCAAGGACGTGATCATCCGCAAGGGCGAGAACATCTCGGCGAAGGAGATCGAGGACCTGCTCGCCGCGCATCCGGCCGTCGGGGACGTGGCGGTGATCGGGCTGCCGGACGCCGAGCGCGGGGAACGCGTGTGTGCCGTGGTGGAACAGCCGGAAGGCGCCGTGGAGTTGACCCTGGACACCGTGACGGCGTACCTGCGCGCGGAAGGACTGTCGACGCACAAGCTGCCGGAGCAACTGGAGGTGGTGGACGCCCTTCCGCGCAACGAGACCCTGCGCAAGGTCCTGAAGTACCGGCTCAGGGAACGCTATTCGGGGACGGTGAAGTAGCGCGCGAAGGCGGGCACGATCTCGGCCTCGCCGATCTTTCCGTCGCCGTCGGTGTCCATGGTGGCCGCGGCCGCCCGCGCGATGTCCTCGCCGACACCCAGGACGCGCAGCACGCGCGCGGTGTCCTCGACGGTGGCGCGTCCGTCGCCGTCCTGGTCGGCGACGTCGATCGCCGCGTGCAGGAAGGGGCGCGCGATCTCGGCGAACCGGTCCGGGTTGTCGCGCAGCCGCTTGAGGGCGCCGTTCACGAACTCGTCGCGGGTGATCCGCTGGTCGCCGTCGCGGTCGGCGATCCCGGCCATGCCCTGCCAGAACGCCTCGGCGCCGACGTACAGCGCCTGTCCCTTGTCGGAGCGTGCCGCCGTACCGAACTCCGTGAGCAGCGCCTTGGCCGCCACGTTGAAGTCCTCGCGGTCGATGTAGCCGTTGCCGTCCTGGTCGAAGGTGGCGAACCGGTCGGCGATCCTGCGTTCGTACTCGCTGCTGACCATGTCTCTTCGGGCCGCCTCACATCACATCGGGTGCGTCTCGCACGGAGCGTACGACGCGAGCGGCGCCCAGGGGGACGGAAGGCGGCGCTTGTGCCAGGACCGGGGGAATTTCGGGACAACGGTGTGGCAGTCGGGGTGCCCCAGGTCACAGCCGTGCGGACGGAACGGGTTACGGGTGCACGCGGTCAGGCGGACAGTGGTCCCGCCTCCTCGTCGGTCGCCGAGTCCAGGTCCGGGTGGACCTCGAACAGGCGGCGGACGCCCAGCGCGCCGAGGACGCGGTTGACGTGGGAGCCGTCGGCGGCGCCCTGGGCCGGGAGGATCAGCCGCAGCTCGCCCCGGCAGGAGCGGATCAGACGGCGCGAGGCGATGAGGACGCCGACACCGCTGGAATCGCAGAAATAGACCTCGGAGAGGTCGAGGACGAGACTGTGGCGCCCCTCGGCCACCGCGTCGTGCACCCGGGCGCGGAGCACCGGTGAGGTCACCAGGTCCAGCTCGCCCGTCACACTGAGCACGGTCCACTCGCCCTGCTCGTCGCCGGTCACATTGAACGCCACCACCATGCCCTTCATTCGCCGGAAAGCAAACGGAAGCCTTTCCTACGCTTCCTTGCAGCGTGGCTGCCCAGCGGCCGTTCCCTGAAACACAGAGCGAGAAACAGAAAGCGTTCGAAAGAGGCTTGTTTTAGTCGACTTCGATCCTGTTCGATCGAGTCTGATCAATGAGCGAACGGGTAGAGGAACGTCCACTACCACCTGAGGCCCCTCCGGGGGCGCGCATTGGAACAAAGGGGCGTGCACGGTCGGAGGTGCCGACTACATTCGAGGAGACGGTCGGCGCAGGCTTGACCGGACACTTCCGGGGGTGAGGGGGCAGCATGGCGAAGAAGGACGCACCGCCCCGCTGGGACCGCAAGATGCAGCAGCGGCTCGCACGCGGTGAGGCGGCCGCCCTCGGCGAGCTCTACGACCGTTTCGCTTCACTTGTGCACGGCCTCGCCCACCGCGTGCTCGGGGACGAGCGCGCCGCCGACGGCATCACCCGGGACGTCTTCGCCCACGTCTGGGAGCACCCCGAGACCTACGACCCCAAGCAGGGCCCGCTGCGCTCCTGGGTCGCGGGCCTGACCCACCGCCTGGCCGTGCAGCGGCTGCGGGCCACGGAGTCCGCCGCCCTCACCCGGGCCGGCGAGGGGTCCGCCGAGGAGCTGGAGCGCAAGGTGCGCCACGCCTCGGTCGCCGCCCGCGCCGACTACATCGTCCAGTCCATGCCCACCCCCCTGCGGGCCGCCCTGGAGCTGGCCTACTTCCAGCGCCGCGACTACCGCCAGGCCGCCGCCGACCTCAGCATCACCGAGGACGAGGCCCGCCGCCGCCTCCGCCTGGGCCTCCAGCTCCTGTCCACGGCCCACGACACGGGAGCGCCCGGGGCGCCGCCGGGATACGGAGGCGCGGCGTGAGCGGAACAGACGGCTTCGAGGCGTACGACGAGCAGGACGGGCACGGCGACGACGGCCGGGGCGGGTCCAACGGCCCCGGCCCTGACGGCACCGAGGGCACCGACAGCACCGGCGAGCCGTCCCACCCGGGCGCGGGCGGGCCGGGCGGCTCCGGCGCCGGTGGCCCGAGCGACCCAAGTCCGGGCGACAGCCCCGCCCCCGATCCCGACCGCCCGCCCCGCATACCGCTCCCCCGTGCCTCCGTCGAGGACACCGGCCACCCCCTGCCCGAACTGGACGAGCTGCCCCCGCCCGCCCCCCTCGTCCTGGAGCACCGCGTGCTGAAGTCGCTGCTCGGGGCGTGGGCGCTGGCCGCGTGTTCCGCGGCGGAGACGGCCGCCGTGGAGGACCACCTCGGCGTCTGCGGACCCTGCGCCGAGGAGGCGCTGCGGCTGCGCGGCGCGGTCGGCCTGTTGCAGCGGCCGGAGAGCCTCGACCTGGACCCCGGCCTGCGCACCCGCGTCCTGGCCGGCTGCCTGGACCGGCGCCCGCCGCGCATCCCGATCCCCGACTGGGCCATGCCGTACGACGCCGAGACCGCCCGTCTCGACGCCCTGCTCCAGGACTTCGGCGACGCCGAGTGGCACGCCCCGGTCAGGCTGCGCTGGTTCGACGCCGACGAGGGCACGAGCCGCCGTACGACGGTCGCCGGGGTCATAGCCCACCTGTTGTCGGTCGACGGCCTGGTCGCGGTCGCCCTGGGCCTGGACGACCCGCTGGGCGAGGCCCTGGCGGACGCGCCCACGCCGTCGGGCCGTACCGAGGCGTACTGGCGCGCGTCGCACTTCCCGCCGACCCGCTCCGTCCGGCCCCCGTGGCGCGAGCAGAGCCACGACCTCGTGCGCACGGTGTCCTTCACCGGCGGCACCGCGGGCAAGCTGGAGGTGGCCTACGGCGACTTCACGCTCCCCCTGCACGACGCGATGCTGGACCGCGCCTTCGAGTGCTGGGTCCACGCCGAGGACATCGCGGAGGCGGTCGACTACCCCTACGATCCCCCGTCGCCCCGCCACCTCAACCGCATGATCGACCTGGCGGCCCGGATGCTGCCCGCGGTACTGGCGGAACGGCGCCAGAAGGGGCTGACGGCACCGGGCCCCGGACGGCACCTCGTGAGCGCCGGGGGCCCGGGCCGCACGCTGCGTCTGGAGATCGAGGGGCTGGGCGGCGGCGAGTGGCTGATCCCCCTCGACTCCCCGGCCGCGGTGGGTTCGGCGGAGCACGAGGTGGCGCATGTGGCGCTGGACGGGGTGGAGTTCTGCCAGTTGGCGGCCGGCCATGTGCCTCCGGCGGATGCGGCGGCGGGGCAGGTGGGTGACCGGGACGCGATCAGGGATGTTCTGTACGCGGCGGCGAGCCTGAGCCGCATGTAGGTGGGTTCGCTGCACCTGCTCAAGGGGCGCGGGGAACTGCGCGAGCAACCACGAACCACCCGCAGCCGCCCGACACGCGGAAGCCCCCGAGCTCCTAGGCGAACACGACCGTCCGGCGCCCGTTCAACAGGATCCTGCGCTCGGCGTGCCACTTCACGGCCCGTGCCAGCGCCTGGCACTCCACGTCCCGCCCGATCGCGACGAGCTGGTCCGGAGTGACGTCGTGCCCGACCCGCTCGACCTCCTGCTCGATGATCGGCCCCTCGTCGAGGTCCGCGGTCACGTAGTGCGCGGTGGCCCCGATCAGCTTCACGCCCCGCGCATGAGCCTGGTGGTACGGCTTCGCGCCCTTGAAGCTCGGCAGGAACGAGTGGTGGATGTTGATGATCTTTCCGCTGAGCTGCTTGCACAGGTCGTCGGAGAGCACCTGCATGTACCGGGCGAGCACGACGAGCTCGACGTCCTGCTCCCGCACCAGCTCGAGGAGTCGCGCCTCCGCCTCGGCCTTGGTCTCCCGCGTCACCGAAATGTGGTGGAAGGGAATGTCGTACGACCCCACGAGCTCGGCGAAGTCGGTGTGGTTGGACACCACGGCCGCGATCTCGACCGGCAGCGCACCGATGCGCGCGCGGAAGAGCAGGTCGTTCAGGCAGTGCCCGAACTTGCTGACCATCAGCACGACCCGCATCTTGTCCTCGGCCCGGTTGATCTGCCAGTCCATGTGGAAGGCGTCACCGATCGCCGCGAAGGACGCGCGCAGCTTGTCCACCGTCACCGGCGCCTCCGCCGAGAAGTGGACGCGCATGAAGAACAGACCCGTGTCGTGGTCACCGAACTGCTGGCTGTCCTCGATGTTGCAGCCGGTCATGAAGAGGTAGCTCGACACGGCGTGCACGATGCCCTGCTTGTCGGGGCAGGACAGGGTCAGGACGTACTGGTCGGCCAGGGCCTCGGCTCGGGGGGACTGCGCGTTCATGCAGGACAGGGTCGCATATCCGCCGCCGCGGCAGACACCGCGTCCGTCACGCGGACCGGGTCATGATCTGGAGCACCTGGAGGGTGCGCGGCGGTGCGTCGGGATCCTCGCCGTCGGCCGTCGCCATCCGCACATGCGCGTCCCGCGCCGCCCGCACCGCGTCCGGCCACCCCGGGTTCTCCATGTACACGGAGACGGGGGCGTCCGGGCCGACCTGGTGCATGATCCGCAGCACCCGCAGCACGGCGGTGTCGACGAGGGCCGCCTCCTGGGAGTCCCGGAAGATCGTGCCGACGTACTTCTCGGCGGACCAGTTGTCCAGCCAGGTGTCCTCGACGAGGCGGTACACGGCGTCAGTGACGTCCCCGTACCCCTCGACGCCGGCCAGCCAGACGTTCTGCTGGAATCCGGGGTCGGAGAGCATGTGCAGCGCGGAGCGCACATTGCTGCGCCAGCGCCACCACGGCATGTCGTTCAGTGGCATGCCGCCCATGGTGGAGGAGCGACGGCCGCGACGGGAAGAGTTCTCCGAACCTTGCACGGTCACCGATCGTACGTTCCTCCCCCATACGTGCCCCACAGACCCTCGGTGTTCACCTTTACGTCACCTTCCCTTGACCGAGAGTCACTTCCGAGTTGGGGATGTGACGGAAGCGTGTGTGCCCATGACCGGCAGGCGACGCATCCGCAGCACCTTCCTCCCCCGGCACCACCGGCCCGTCCGAGCCACCGCCCTCGCGGCGGGAGCCCTGGCGGCGTGTGCCTCCCTCGTCACCGGTTGCGGGGTCGTCCCCGGTACCACGGGGGGTTCCGGGGACGGCTCGATCAAGGTCATGACCTGGGCCCCGTCGGACACCGAGGCGACCAACAAACCCGGCATGCCCGCCTTCGCCCGGGCCTACGCCCGCTGGATCAACTCCAGGGGCGGCATCAACGGCCGCAAGCTCACCGTCCTGACCTGCAACGACCACAACGACGGCGTGGCCGCGGCACAGTGCGCCCGGCGCGCGGTCAAGGAGAACGTGATCGCGGTCGTCGGCTCGTACAGCCAGTACGGCGACTCCTTCTTCCCGCCCCTGGAGGGCGCGGGCATCCCCTACATCGGCGGCTACGGCGTCACCAACGACGAGTTCACCAGCCCGCTGTCCTACCCCGTCAACGGCGGTCAGCCCACCCTGCTGGCCGGCCTCGGCAAGGAGCTCGCCGCGGCCTGCGGCAACGTCACCCTCGTACGGCCCGACACCATCGTGGGCGACGAGCTGCCCGTCCTGCTGGACTCCGGTCTGACCACCGGCGGGCACCGGTCCGCGAGCGACGTGCGGGCGGTGGAGGACGCCACCGAGTACTCGGCGCAGTCGACGAAGGCGCTCGACAGCTCGACGTCCGGCGGCCCGGACTCCGGCGCCTCGGTCGCCGGCTCGAAGGAGGGGTGTGTGGTGCCCGCGCTCGGCGACCGCACCAGCACCTTCATGGACTCCTTCCGGCGCGCCCGCGCGGACTACCCGGCCGTGCGCACCGCCATGGCGATGGGCAGCGTCGACCAGACGGTGATCGACGCGTCCGGCGGGGCGTCGGGGCCCTACGAGGGGTCGTACATCACCGGTTGGTACCCGGTGGAGAGCGACCCCCGCTGGGACGCGATGAAGAAGGTCATCAACGCGGCGGCCTTCGGCGACAACCGCATCGACGCGGCGGACGCGGGCGTGCAGACCACCTGGATCGCCTACACGGTCCTCAAGAAGGCCGTGGAGTCGCTGGGCAACGGCGAGGTGTCCGCCGACAGCGTGCGCGAGGTCCTCAACGACGGCCTCAAGATCCCGACCGGCGGTCTGACGCCCACCCTCCAGTGGACCACCCGGGACACCTGGAGCACCGCAGACGACCTCGCCACGGTCGGCTTCCCGCGCATGGTGAACGCCCATGTGACGCTCCAGGTGGTGCGCGGGGGCCAGCTCGTGGCGGCGCGCGAGGGCTTCACCGACGTGACGAAGACCCTCAGGAACGCGGACGTCGACTGACCCGCGGGGGGCGCCGGCGCGTCCCCCGCGGTCCGCTCAGAGCTGGGCGGCCGTGCGCTCGGTCAGGCTGTACTTCCTGGCGATCGCGTTCCACAGCCGGGCCGCCTCCGCCTTCTCGGTGCTGGCGGTGCCGCTGTCCCGGTTGCCGGCCTGGGTCTGACCCGTGATGCGGGCCTGACCCTTCTTGCAGCCCTTCTTGCCGGCCGCCTGGTCGGCCCAGGCCGCGTAGTGGTTGTCGGCGGACGCGGACGCCTGCCAGGCCTTGGTGAGGGCGTCGGTCAGCTCGGCGTGGCTCGGCAGCCGGTCGACCGAGAGGGTCTTGAGCCGGGTCACCAGGCCGGTGCGCTGGGCCGCCGCGTCCCGCAGGTCCTGGGCCGCCTGGCCGAGGTTCTTGCAGGACTTCACGTTCGCCACCGCGCTGATCACCGAGGAACGGCTGTTGCCGCTGTCGGCGAGCAGCTTGTCCAGCTCGACGGCCTGCGCCTTCGCCGGATCGGCGGCCGGCGAGGAGGACCCGTCGGTCGCGGGGGCCGTCGCCGACACGGTCTGGTTCTTGTCGCCGCCGTCACCGCCCCCGCCGCCGGCGAGCAGCGCTCCCGCGCCGATGCCGAGCACGACGATGCCGATGCCCACGGCGGCGATGACCGGCACCCGGGACCGCCTGCGGCCGCCCCGCTCACCGTCGTCGTAGAGGTCGCCGCCCGGCGGGCCGTACGGCGGCTGGGCGCCGTACGAGGGCTGCGGGGCCCCGTACGCGGGCGGTACGGCCTCGGGCTGGGTGAAGCGGGGCATCTGCTGCGTGGACGCGGCTCCGCCGTCACCGCCCGGTGCGCCGCGGAAGAGGTTGTCGAAGTCGGAGGGCGGCTGCCGCTCCCCGCCGTAGGGCGCGCCGGGGGCCTGTCCGGGCACGGGCGCGATGTACTGCGTGGCCTCGGCGTCGGGGCCGGTGGGCGCGCCGGGCGGGGGCTGCGTGCCGTACGGGGCCTGCGGGTGCTGCCGCGGGTACTGCGCCGCCTGGGGGGACACCTCGGGCGGCAGCGCGCCGGGGCGCACGGGCGGGAGGTACTGGGTGGCTCCCTCGTGGTCGGCGGGGGCGGCCGCGACCGGCGGGATGAACTGGGTGGCGCCTTCGTCGGCGGGCGGCAGCGGCGCGGAGGCGGGGTTGCCGGGGGCCGACGGGAGGGGCTGGCCCACGGGCGGCAGGTAGTAGGACGTCGGCTCGTCGGTGTCGTAGCCCGCCGTCGGCCGCTGCTGGGGTGCGCCGGTCCCGGGAGTCTCGTAGGGCGCGACCTGGCCCTGCTGCGGGGGCAGCGGCTGGGACGGGGGCTGGGGGGCTGCTTGACCGACCGGCGGCAGGTAGTAGGACGTCGGCTCGTCGGTGTCGTACGCCGGCCCGGACTGCGGCTGGGCCTGGGCCTGGGACTGGGCCGGTATGCCGTCGGGCTGCTGGGGCGCCCCCCAGGTCTGGGCGGGCGGCTGCGACCAGTGCTGGGTCTGCGGCTCCTGGGCCTGGTCCTGCGGCTGCGCCTGGCCCTGCTGCCGGCCGGGGCCCCACGGGCTGTCCCACGCCTGGCCGCCGGGCGGCTGGCTGTAGGCCGCGTCGGCGGCCTGAGCGGGCCCACCGGTCTGCGGAGGACCGCCGTAACCGCCCTGCTGCGGGGGGCCGTAGCCGGGTTGCGGGCCGCCGTATCCGCCCGTCTGTCCCGGCAGCAGGGGTTCCCCGCCGTCGGAGGGCAGCACGATGCCTTCGCGCGCTTCGCGCGCCGAGGGCTGCTCGCCCTGTCCACTCTGCGTCACCGGGACTCCTACTAATGGGGGAACTTCGGAATCGTCGGCTCACGCTACCGGGTCCTCCGAGCCCGGTGCCACGTAGCACAGGACCTGACCTGCGTCCCTGTGACCGCAGTAACAAATCCCGGGAGATCACGTGACGGTTCCGGGCTCGTATCCGCTCTATATGTCCTCCTTTACGCGGCCGCCTGAAGGTCGAGCCGGGCCCCGAACTCCCTTACGACCGGCTCGTCCCCGAAGGGCTCCAGGCGCTGCTGGAAGTCGTCGAGGTACTCCGCGCCCCGGTTGGAGCGGACGGTCTCCAGCAACTCCACCGCCTTCAGGCCGGTGTTGCAGGCCTGCTCGATCTCGCGCTGCTGCACCTGCGCGGTGGCCAGCAGCACCAGCCCGATGGCCCGCCTGCGCGCCTTGTTCTCGGGGAGCCCGTCCAGGGCCTCCCGCGCGCACCGCGCCGCCGCGTCGGCCTGGCCGAGGTCGCGGTGGCAGTGGGCCAACTCGTCGGCGAGGTAGGCCTCGTCGAAGTGCGCGATCCACGCCGGGTCGTCACCGGAGGACGGGTCCGCGGCCTCCAGCGCGCGTACGGCCCGTCCGGACGCCGCCTGGGTGGCCCGGGCGTCGCCCATGAGGGCGTGCCCGCGCGCCTCCGCCGCGTGGAACATCGCCTCCGCGCGCGGTGTCACCCGCCCCCGGGCGCCTTCCTGCGCCGCCCGCGCCAACTGGGCGATCTCGCGCGGGTTCCCGAGCTGCGCGGCGAGGTGGCTCATGGACGCGGCGAGCACATAGCCGCCGTAGCCGCGGTCGCCCGCCGCCTGCGCGAGCCGCAGCGCCTGGATGTAGTACCGCTGGGCCAGGCCCGGTTGGCCGGTGTCGATGGCCATGTACCCGGCGAGCTCGGTCAACCGTGCGACGGCCGCGAACAGTTCACGCCCGGTCGCCTCCCGGTACGACCCCGCGAGCAGCCCGGAGACCACGCTGTTGAGGTAGTGCACGACGACCGGGCGCACATGCCCGCTGCCGTACTGGTGGTCGAGGTCGACGAGCGCCTGGGTCATCGCGCGCACGGCCGACACGTCGGACTGCCCCACGCGCGGGCCCGCCTGGCGCGCCACCTGCGAGTCGGGCGAGGAGATCAGCCAGTCGCGGCTCGGCTCGACCAGCGCGGACGCGGCGACCGAGGAGCCGGACAGGAAGTCCCGGCGGCCCACGTCACTGCGCCACAGCTCACACACCTGCTCGATGGCGCCCAGCACCGTCGGCGAGAACTGGAGCCCGACGCCGGAGGCGAGGTTCTTGCCGTTGGCCATGCCGATCTCGTCGATCGTGACCGTACGGCCGAGCTTGCGCCCGAGGGCCTCCGCGATGATCGCGGGCGCCCGGCCCCGCGGCTGCTGTCCGCGCAGCCAACGGGCCACGGACGTCTTGTCGTAGCGCAGGTCGAGGCCGTGCTCGGCGCCGCACATGTTGACCCGGCGGGCGAGCCCGGCGTTCGAGCACCCCGCCTCCTGGATGAGCGCCTGCAACCGTTCGTTCGGCTGCCGCGCGACGAGAGGCCTTGCGGCCATGGCGTACCCCCTGTGGCTGCGGTGCCTGCCCACGCACCGAGTTGACGTGTCTTCCACCGAAAAGTTCCGGCCGTGAAGATCAATGCCCCACCAACGTGTCGAAAATGCGAGGCATGCGAGGATTGCCGGGGTAAAGACTCGTACCGACCCCACACGTGGTTACCCAGCTCACGTCGAGGTTCCTCCTCTGCGCCCCCACCCGTGCATCCATGCGCCCCGGATCCGGAATCGATGCGCTTCCCCCGCGCGCGCAGGTCCTGGCCCGGCCGTAACCCGAGGTGAGTGCGGGAGTTGTGCTGAGCGTGGAAGAGACGATCGCGGGCCCCGAGGCCGCTCAGATTCCGAAGCAGCGCGGGGATTCGCTGCTGGAGACAGCCGTACGATACGCCGAGGAGCGCCACTGGGACGTCTTCCCCGGCACCTGGCTGGAAGCCGTCGACGGGGTGCAGCGGTGCTCCTGCGGTGACACCTCGTGCGCCGCGCCGGGGGCGCATCCCGCTCGGGAGGACTGGGCGACGCAGGCCACCGGCAGTGCGACGGTCGCGCGCCGGATGTGGCAGAAGCAGCCGACGGCTTCGATCCTGCTGCCCACCGGACGTACCTTCGACGCGATCTCCGTCCCGGAGACCGCCGGGTTCCTGGCGCTGGCCCGTATGGAGCGGATGGAGTTGACGCTGGGGCCCGTGACGTTGACGCCTGATCGCCGGATGCAGTTCTTCGTGTTGCCGGGGGCCTCGGTGAAGCTGCCGGAGCTGGTCCGGAAGCTGGGCTGGGCCCCCTCGTCCCTTGACCTGGTCGCGCTGGGCGAGGGGGCGTATGTCGCTGCGCCGCCCACTCGGTTCGGGTCCAGTGGCGCTGTGCAGTGGGCCTGCCGTCCGACGCCCGCGAACCGTTGGCTGCCGGACGCCGAGGAGTTGATCTCGCCGCTCGCCTACGCGTGCGGTCGGGACAGGTGACGTGCACGCCTAAAGTTGGCGTTCATGACGTCGGCTGTGAGTGTGCGGGGGCTCTGGAAGCGGTTCGGGCAGCAGGTCGCTGTCGCCGGGATCGATCTGGAGCTGCCCGCCGGTAAGTTCATCGGGCTCGTGGGACCCAACGGGGCGGGCAAGACCACCACCCTCTCCATGGTGACCGGGCTGCTCCGCCCCGATCAGGGGACCGTGGAGGTCGTCGGGCACGACGTGTGGGAGGACCCGGTGGCCGTCAAGGCCCGGATCGGTGTCCTGCCCGAAGGGCTACGGCTGTTCGAGCGGCTGTCGGGGCGCGAACTCCTCGCTTATTCCGGGCGGTTGCGGGGGCTGCCCGGAGGCGAGGTCGACCGGCGGGCCGCTCAACTGCTCGACGTGCTCGACCTGGCCGGAGCCCAGCACAAGCTGGTCGTCGACTACTCGACCGGCATGCGGAAGAAGATCGGGCTCGCGGCCGCACTCCTCCACAACCCCGAAGTGCTCTTCCTGGACGAGCCGTTCGAGGGCGTCGACCCCGTCTCCGCGCAGACCATCCGGGGGGTGCTGGAGCGGTACACCGCCTCCGGCGCCACCGTCGTCTTCTCCTCGCACGTGATGGAGCTCGTGGAGTCACTGTGCGACTGGGTGGCCGTCATGGCCGCCGGCCGCATCCGCGCCCACGGGCCGCTAGACGAGGTACGCGGCGCCGCGCCCTCCTTGCAGCGCGCCTTTCTCGAACTCGTGGGCGCGCAGGGGCAGGACGTCGGGGCGAACCTCGACTGGCTGGGCGGCGGGGCCCGATGACCGCCGACATCACCCCGGTCGTCGTACGGCTGAAGCTGTCGCTGCTCAGGAACGGACTGCGGCAGTCCGGTGGGCGGCGGGCCGCCTGGATCGCCTCGGCCATCGCCGTCCTGCTCTTCTCCGTCCTTCAGCTGCTCGGTCTCGTCGCGCTGCGCGGTGACGAGCACGCGGGCTCCGTCGTCGTCCCGCTGGTCGCCGTGCTGGCGGCCGGGTGGGCCGTGATGCCGCTGTTCTTCCCCGGCGGCGACGAAACCCTCGACCCCACCCGCCTGGTGATGCTGCCGCTGCGCCCCCGGCCCCTGGTGCGGGCGCTGCTGGTGGCCTCGCTGGTGGGCATAGGGCCGGTCTTCACGCTCTGCCTGCTCGTCGGGTCCGTCGTCTCGGTCGCGCACGGCGTGCCGGGGTACGTCTTCTCGGTCGTCGGTGTCGTGCTCGCGCTGCTGGTCTGCGTGGCGCTCGCGCGGGCCATCGCCGTCGCCAACATCCGGCTGCTGACCAGCCGCAAGGGTCGCGATCTGGCGGTGCTGAGCGGCCTCGTCATCGCGATCGGCGCGCAGGTCGTGAACTTCGGTGCGCAGCGGCTCGGTTCGGGCGGGCTCGGCCAACTGGACGGCCCGACGGAGGTGTTGAAGTGGGTGCCGCCCGCGTCGGCGATCGGGGCGGTCGACTCGGCGAGCGAAGGGTCGTACGCGGTCGCCGTCCTGCAACTGGCCGTCTCCGTCGCCGCGTTGGTGGGCCTGCTGGCACTGTGGTCCCGCCATCTGACCCGGCTGATGACCTCCCCCGACGGCTCCACGCTGCCCTCCGCGGAGGGGGCCGCCCGGGAGCGGAACTCGACGGGGCTCGGCCGGCTGCTGCCCGCCGGGCGCACCGGCACCGTCATGGAACGCAGCCTGCGCTATGTCTGGCGCGACCCCAAGACCAAGGCCGCGTGGGTGACGTCGCTGGCCATCGGGCTGATCGTGCCGGTGTTCAACGCGGTGCAGGGCACGGGGTCCATCTACTTCGCGTGCTTCGCGGCGGGCATGCTCGGCGTGCAGATGTACAACCAGTTCGGGCAGGACACCTCCGCCTTCTGGATGGTCGCGATGACGATCTCCTCCACGCGGGACGCCTACGTCGAACTCCGCGCGCGTGCGCTGGCCTTGCTGGTGATCACCTTGCCGTACGCCGCTCTCGTCACCGTCCTGACGACCGCGCTGATCGGCGACTGGGCGAAGCTGCCCGAGGTGCTCGGTGTGTCCTTCGCGCTGCTCGGGGCGATGCTGGCGACCGGGGCGTGGACCTCGGCGCGGTTCCCGTACTCGATTCCGCAGGAGGGCTACAAGAACGTGGCCCCCGGACAGTCCGGCCTCGCCGCCTCCGCCGTCGTCGGCGGAATGGTCTCGGCCGCCCTGCTGTGCGCCCCCGTGATCGCCCTGACGATCTGGGCCGGTCTCAGCGCGAACGGCGACGACTGGAACTGGATCCTGCTGCCGGTCGGCACGGCGTACGGCATCGCGATCACCCTGGGCGGCCTCCACCTGGCGGCCCCCCGCACGGCCCGCCGACTGCCGGAGATCCTGCAGGCGGTCAGCAAGGGCTGAGGCGGGGAGGGGGGAGCCGGGGTTCAGGCACCGGTGTCGTCCGCCAGGACGTCCAGGCAAGCCTGAAACCGGGCAGACGAGCCCGGGACCCTAGACACCCGTCTCGCCCATCAAAACCTCCAGGCAAGCCTGAAACCGGGCAGACGAGCCCGGGACCTCAGGCACCCGCCTCGTCCACCAGGACGTCCAGGCCAGGCTGAGATTAGGCAGACGAGCCCGGGACCTCAGGCACCCGCCTCGTCCACCAGGACGTCCAGGCCAGGCTGAGATTAGGCAGACGAGCCCGGAACCCCAGACACCCGTCTCGTCCAGCCAGGACGTCCAGGCAAGGCTGAGGCCGGGCAGGCGAGCACGGGACCTCAGGTGCCGGGCTCGGTGGCCAGGGCGTCCAGGAAGGGCTCTATCGCGGCGCGCCAGGCGTCCGGCTGGTCGTAGTGGACGAGGTGGCCGGCGTCGGCGACCTCGGCGTACTCGCCGCGGGGCAGGACGCGGACCATCTCCTGGGCCTCGGCGCGGCCCAGTTCGCCGTCGAGGCCGCGGACGACCAGGGCGGGGCACCTGACCTGGGTCAGTTCCTCCCAGTGGGCGTCGTAGACCCAGGTCTCGCGGGACGACAGCATCTGCTCGGGGTCGAAGACGGGGCGCCAGCCGTCCGGGGACTCGGCCATCACCTCGGCGTAGAACTCGCCGCGCGCCGGGTTGGGCCGCTCCACCCAGGGATCGTCCTCGCCGAACCACTTGCGGACGTCGGCCAGTGTGGCGAAGGGGACGGGCCAGGCCTTGAACCACTCGCCCCACTCCCGCTGCGAGGCGGCGCCGAGGGCGGAGGCCCGCATGTCGCAGATGATCACTCCGCGGACCAGGTCGGGCCGGCGGGCGGCGAGCTGCCAGGCGGTGAGAGCGCCCATCGCGTGTCCGATGAGGACGACCGGGGCGAGCTCCAGCTGTTCGAGGGCGGCTTCCGCGTCCTCGACGTACGCGTCACGGGTGAAGGCGGCCCGAGGGGGCTTGTCGCTCTGGCCGTGACCGCGCTGGTCGAGCGCGACGGCCCGGTAGCGCTCCGAGAGCCAGCGGGCGGTGGACGCCCAGTGCGAGGCACGGCCCATCAGGCCGTGGAGTAACAGCACCCCGGGTGATCGTTTCTCCGGAGCCTGCGGGCTCTCCCGTGCCGGGTCCGCCGGATCGGTCTTGGGAGGGTCACCGAACTCCCAGGCCGCCAGACGTACGCCGCCCGCCCCGGTCACGTCGATGCGCCGCGCCATTGGCACCCCCCTAGTCCCCTGACCGCTGTGCCTGCCCTGCCTGCCGCTTCCTTGTCGTACATCCCTGTAGCGCACATCCCCCGCGCCCCGTCACCCCCAGACGCTCGAACTTATCGAATACGCCTTCGAAAATCGGGTCTCACGCGGTAACACCCCTCATTCGAGTGACGCCCCTCAAGGAATGATCGCCGCCGCCGAGGGGAGACCTTCAGCGGGAGGCGGACCGCTCGGGGACATCGGTCCGAGGGGAATGACCCTGGGAGCTCGGGGCTCCGGGTCAGCACAGGGGAGGACCGGCCCCGGCGCCGAAAGGCGCCGGGGCCATCCCCACATCCACGGCACATCCGCCCGCCCCCCTCAGGTCATATGCCTCACGCGACAGCCTCGCACGAAGGGCGTCGAAGCGCTGCGATTCCGCACAGTGAATCTCGGATCGACGCGCTCCCGGAGGAGCCCGGACGCGAGACCCGGCGAACGCACAACTGCCTCACAGGCAGCGGCGATTGAGCCCCCCGACGCCCTCAGCGCTTGGCGACGAACACATGCGAGGCGACGTCCGACTCCAGCTCGGCGGCCTCACCACCGCTGCCCACCAGCACCCCGCCGGCCGACTCCGTCACGCTCACCACCGAACCGGGCTGCACACCCGCCCTGCGCAGCGTGTACATGAGCTGCGCGTCCGTCTGGATCGGCTCGCCGATACGGCGTACGACGACCGTCTTGCCATCGAGACCCGGGTCCAGCTCGGCCAGCGACACCATGCCCTCGTCCAGGAAGGGGTGCGGGCCGTCCTTCTCGCCCAGCTCCTCCAGACCGGGGATCGGGTTGCCGTACGGCGACTCGGTGGGGTGGCGCAGCAACTCCAGCACCCGGCGCTCCACCGCCTCGCTCATCACGTGCTCCCAGCGGCAGGCCTCCGCGTGGACCTGCTCCCACTCCAGGCCGATCACGTCGACGAGCAGGCACTCCGCGAGCCGGTGCTTGCGCATCACGCGGGTGGCCAGCCGTCGGCCCTCGTCCGTCAGCTCCAGGTGCCGGTCGCTGGCGACGGACACCAGGCCGTCGCGCTCCATCCGCGCCACGGTCTGGCTGACGGTCGGCCCGCTCTGGTCGAGTCGCTCGGCGATCCGGGCACGCATGGGGACCACACCTTCCTCCTCCAGCTCGAGGATGGTGCGGAGATACATCTCCGTGGTGTCGATCAGTCCGGACATACGTGCCCCTTGATGAGATCTGCCGGAAGCACGACAGCTTTCCGGCGTGTGCGCTGGCCCTGACGTCAATTCTGCCGGATGCCACCGACAACCGTGCCGTGCCGTTGCGACCGGGCGGTCACGAGCGGGCGCGCGGCCGTATTGACATCCCACTGGTCCAGACCGCACGGTGATCCGCGACACAGCGACGAAGGGTTGGACGACGCATGGGCGAGACGGGCTCCGCGAGCGCTGACGGCACGCTGTCCGGGCAGTTCCTGGACGCAGCGATCGGGCTGCTGCGGCGGGTCCGTGACGAGGAGGCCGGGTCCGTCACGGCGGCCGGTGAGCTCCTCGCCGACACCGTCGCCTCCGGTGGCCGCCTCTTCGCCTTCGGCGCCGGGCACTCCTCGCTCGCCGCGCAGGACCTCGTCTACCGGGCCGGTGGACTCGCCCTGATGAACCTGCTGACCGTGCCGGGGGTCGTGGGCGTCGACGTCAGGCCGGCGACCCTGGGCTCCGCCCTGGAGCGCGTGGACGGTCTCGCGAGCGCGGTCCTGAAGTGCTCACCGCTCCGCGCGGGCGACGCCCTGGTGGTCATCTCGCTCTCCGGCCGCAACGCGCTCCCCGTGGAGATGGCCCAGGAGGCGCGGGCCCTCGGTGTGAAGGTCATCGGCGTGACCTCGGTCGCCTACACCCGCGAGACGAAGCCGCGGCACAGCTCGGGCACCTTCCTGAAGGACCACTGCGACGTCGTCCTCGACTCCAAGATCGCCCCGGGCGACGCGGAGCTCTCCCTGGACTCCGTCCCGGCTCCCTTCGCCCCGGCCTCCACGGTCGTGACCTCGGCGCTGCTCCAGGCCGTGATGGCGACGGCGGCGGGCGCGCTGGCGGAGCGGGGGATCGAGCCGCCGCTGCTGCGGTCGGGGAACGTGGACGGCGGACTGGAGTGGAACGAGCGGGTGTTCGAGGAGTACGGGGACCGGATCTTCTACCGGCAGTAGCGCGCCGGTCAGCAGGCGGGGCCCTACGCCCGGCCCACCACGCCGCCCAGATCCAGCGCCGAGGCGATCCGTACCGCCACGTCCTCCGCGTACAGCGCGTCGCTCCGCTCGAACTGGCCCCTCCCGGAGCTCCGCAGGAACGTCACGACGCCGAGCGTGCGCCCCCGGCTCCGCAGCACCGCGCACAGGGCGTGCACCGCGTCCGAGGGCCACTGGCGAGCCTCGGCCCACTCGCGGGCCCTGTCCCCCGGCACCGACCCGACACTCGCCCGTACCGAACCCGCCCGGTCCACGCACTGCAACGCCGGATGACCCTCCCCGTACCGCACGGGCAACCCGGCCGCGCCCGACGCCCGCAGACTCGGCCCCGGCGCCCCGGAGGGTGTCGCGGCGACCCGTACCAGGCGGACCGGACCGGTCTCCTCCCCGTCGGCCACCGCGCCCCCGGCCACCCGGTCGATCAGCGCGTGGTCGGCGAACCCGGCGAGGGCGAAGTCCAGATGCACGACGGCGGCCTCGGCCGGGTCCTCGCACTCCGCGGCCGCGCGGGCCGCCCGGTGGAGCTGGTTCGTCCGGAACCGCAGCAGCGAGGCCTCCTGCTCGCTCTGCTTGGCCTCGGTGACGTCATGGAACAGCCAGCCGACGCCCAACGGCACCGGCTCCTCCGCGAGCGGCGAGGCCAGCCGCACGAACCCGCACCGCCAGCAGCGCCGCTTCTCGCCGTCCGGTGTCCGCACCCCGACCCAGATCTCGGCCGGCGCCGGCGGCGCGCCCTCGGCCAGCACATGGGTCAGCGCGCTCTCCAGCTCCTCCACGCCCTGCGCGAGCAGTTCCCCGAGGGGCCGCCCCAGCACGGACGTACGCCCGACGCCCAGGGACTGGGCCGCGTGCGCGTTGACCACGGCGGGCCGCAGATCGGCGTCGACCAGTACGACACCCCAGGAGGCGTCCTCGAACAGGGCCTCACTGAGCGCGATCGACCGCTCCAGGTCGATCTGCGTGTGCACCTCGCTGAAGGCGCAGTACACCCCGGCCGGCTTCCCGTCGGGTCCGCGCACGGCCGCTGACTGGGTACGTACGAGCACCCGACCGCCGTCCTTGGTCAGCAGCGCGAACTCGTGCACCTGCCGTCCGGGCGCCCGCATGGCGGACATCAGGCGCCCCTCGACCTCCTCGGCGTCCGCCGGCCGTACGGCCCATCCGGCGAACCCGTGCCGTCCCACGGCCTCGGCCGCGGTCCACCCGAGGATGCGCTCGGCCTCACGATTCCAGTGGGTGACGACACCGTCCGCGTCGAAGGCACACAGTGCCGCGTCCATGCCGTCCAGCAGCGCGGCGAGCAGGTCCGAACCGCCCGAGCCCTCCGGCCCGGGCCCGTCCGGCCCCAGCTCGTCGGTGGCCCCACTACGCCGGGAAGCACTCACCTGGACCCCCTGCCAGCAGCCGCGTCCGTACGTACCGCACGTCGGTTCGCTCACCAACAATCATTCAACTCGAACGTGACGCAGCACACACCGGGTTCCCGCAAGATTGAGGGAATCGTTGTACGCCGGAAACGCTCCGTGTCCCCTTAACCGGCTCTCCGGTCCGGCTCCAGCCGCAGGTCGATCCACTCGTCGCTCTCGCCGTCCAGCACATACCGGTCGACCTCGACGAAGCCGCGCGCCCGCGCGAACCGGACCCCGTCCCCATTGACGGCCAGCACGCATGTCTCGATCACCCGGGCGCCGAGCACACGCGCATGATCAAGACCCTTCTCGTAGAGAGCCGTCCCGAAACCCCGCCCGCGGTAATCGGGCAGCACGCGCGCGATGACGGTCGCCACGGCGTCGTCCCCCTGCGGCGGCCGCACGGTGGAGCAGCCCACGAGCACGTCCCCGAGGTAGGCGTTCTCCAACCGGTACCGCCGACCGCGCTCCCGTACATCCTCGAGCCCCATGGCGGCGGGCGGAACGATCACGTTGTGCACGTGCCGCCACTCCTCGGCCATCTCGTCCCCTACGACGGGTTCGATCCGCGGATCAGTCATGGGCCGCACGCTAGGTGATCGTTCCGGGCGCGTCCATCGCCTTCCGGGACAGCCGGTGCCGCTCCTCGAAAAAAAGGGGTTGAACCGAGGGCCGAAGCTTTCTTAGGGTGCAGGTACTTCGGAGAGGAGGTGGTTCGGCAGATGTATTCATACCGGACGGAAGAGGTGGCTGCGGGCTAGCGGCCCGTCACCCACCGAGTGCGGTGCCGGACCAGCGTGTACGAGATGCACGCAGCCGGCCAATCCAACGCAGTCACCCGACCCGCGAGCTCGCCGGTAACGTCCGGCCGGCTCCCCCGCCGTCAGGCGGAGGGACCCAGAGCTCGCGGGTCGCCTGCGTCTCAGGGACTCAGCCGCTCCACCCGCCAGCTCCCGTCCGGCTCAGCCACGTAGCACAGCCGGTCGTGCAGGCGGTCCTCGCGGCCCTGCCAGAACTCGACCCGCTCGGGCGCCACCCGGAAGCCGCCCCAGTGCGGCGGCACCGGGACCTGCTCGCCCTCGGGGTAGCGGGCGGCCAGTTCGGCGAAGGCGGTGTCGACCTGTTCGCGGTTCTCGATCACCGAGGACTGCGCGCTGGCCCAGGCGCCGAGCTGGGAGCCGTGCGGACGGGTGCGGAAGTAGGCGGCGGTCTCGTCGCGGCCGGTGCGCCGGGCGAGGCCGGTGACGATGACCTGGCGGGCCATGGGGTGCCAGGGGAAGAGCAGGGAGGCGTACGGGTTCCGCGCGAGGTCCCTGCCCTTGCGGGAGCCGTAGTTCGTGTAGAAGACGAAGCCCTGTTCGTCGAACTGCTTGAGCAGGACCGTGCGGGAGCTGGGGCGGCCCTCGGCGTCCGCGGTGGAGACGACCATGGCGTTCGGCTCGAAGAGGTGCGCCTCGGTGGCCGCCTGCTTGAACCAGCGCGCGAACTGCTCGACGGGCGTGGCGGCCAGGTCGGCCTCGGCGAGCCCCTCCGCGCGGTACTGCCGGCGCATGGAGGCGGGGTCCGGGAAGACGGCGTGTGCGGCGTCGGTCACGTCGTCATCTTGCCGTACGGATCGCTCCTCCAGCGAAGGTGGCACTGAGTGCCGTCAGCTCTCCCCAAAGGTGGCACTCGGGGATATCGTGGCGTCATCCGTCGTACACATCATGAGGAGCCGCCTGATGTCCGACCTCGACCCCGGATTTGACACCGGCTTTGTACCTGGTCTCGAAGGAGTCGTCGCGTTCGAGACGGAGATCGCCGAACCGGACAAGGAGGGCGGCGCGCTGCGGTACCGGGGCGTCGACATCGAGGATCTGGTCGGCCATGTCTCGTTCGGCAACGTGTGGGGGCTGCTGGTCGACGGCGCCTTCAATCCCGGTCTGCCGCCCGCCGAGCCGTTCCCGATCCCGGTGCACTCCGGCGACATCCGCGTGGACGTCCAGTCGGCCCTCGCCATGCTCGCCCCGGTGTGGGGGCTCAAACCGCTGCTCGACATCGATGCCGAGCAGGCGCGCGCCGACCTCGCCCGGGCCGCCGTGATGGCCCTCTCCTACGTCGCCCAGTCCGCGCGCGGGCAGGGGCTGCCGATGGTGCCGCAGCGGGAGATCGACAAGGCGCAGTCCGTCGTCGAGCGCTTCATGATCCGCTGGCGTGGGGAGCCGGATCCGAAGCACGTCGCGGCCGTCGACGCGTACTGGACCTCGGCCGCGGAGCACGGGATGAATGCCTCCACGTTCACCGCGCGCGTGATCGCCTCCACCGGTGCGGATGTCGCCGCCGCGCTGTCCGGTGCCGTGGGTGCCATGTCCGGGCCGCTGCACGGTGGTGCGCCCTCGCGGGTGCTCGGGATGATCGAGGAGATCGAGCGGACCGGGGACGCGGAGGCGTACGTCAAGCAGGCGCTGGACCGCGGTGAGCGGCTGATGGGGTTCGGGCACCGGGTGTACCGGGCCGAGGATCCCCGCGCGCGTGTGCTGCGTCGTACGGCTCGTGAGCTGGGGGCGCCCCGGTTCGAGATCGCCGAGGCGTTGGAGAAGGCGGCGCTGGCGGAGCTGCACGCGCGGCGGCCGGACCGGGTGCTCGCCACCAACGTGGAGTTCTGGGCGGCGATCGTGCTCGACTTCGCGGAGGTGCCGGCGCACATGTTCACGTCGATGTTCACGTGTGCGCGGACTGCTGGGTGGTCGGCGCACATTCTCGAGCAGAAGCGGACGGGGCGGCTGGTGCGGCCGTCCGCGCGGTATGTGGGGCCTGGCTCTCGGAATCCTCAGGACATTGAGGGGTACGGGAGCATCGCCCACTGAGAGGGTGCCTGAGGAGTGTGGGCGACTGCGGGCTGCTGGTGGCTGGTCGCGCAGTTCCCCACGCCCCTAAAGGCCTTGAAGCAGCGTCTCGTTCAGTAGTGCTGTCCACTGGGTGACCACTCTGTCTCGCCTGGCCTTGTCGTCCGTCAGCAGGTTCGCAAGGCCCAGGCCGCGGGCCATGTCCAGGAGGCCCTGGACCGTTTCGCGGACGCCCGGCTTCGACTCGTCGGCGCCCAGGAGGTCTACGGCGATCCTGTGCGTCTCCCGGCCCACCCTCGCCTCCAGCTCCGTCACCCGGGGGCGCAGTTGCTCCTCGTTCGAGGCGGCCACCCAGAGGTGGAGGGCGGCTCGGAAGAGGGGGCCGGTGTAGAGGTCGACGAGGGCGGAGATCACCGCGCGGCGGTCGTCCTGCGCGCCCTGCGGGAACAGGGCGCGCAGGGCCGTGGAGCGTTCCTCCGCCACGTACTCGACCGCGGCCGTGAAGAGGTCCTCGCGGGTCGGGAAGTGGTGCTGGGCGGCGCCTCGGGAGACGCCGGCGCGTTCGGCGACGACGGTGACCGTGGAGCCGGCCCAGCCGTGTTCGGCGAGGCAGGCCACGGCGGCTTCGAGGAGGCGCTGCCGGGTGGCCCGGCTGCGGTCCTGCTTCGGCACCCGGTCGGCCCGGTCGCCGATCGTGGTCACACCACCCATGAGGGATCCCGTCGTTCCAGGAAGGCTGTCATGCCCTCGCGCGCGTGCGGTGCGGCGAACAGGCGGGCCGAGAGCGCGGTCAGGTCGGCCGCGTCCCGGTCGAAGGTCTCCAGCACCTTAGCCGTGAGCAGCCGTTTCGTCTCGGCCAGGGCCTCGGGAGCGGCCCGGCGCAGACCATCGAGGATCGGTTCGAGTACGGCGTCCACGTCGTCGCCCGCCGCCGTCACCAGGCCGATGCGGGCCGCCTCGACCGCGTCGAAGCGCTCTCCGGTGAGGTAGTGGCGGGCGAGTGCGCGGGGGTCGGTGCGGGGCAGCAGGGGCAGTGAGATGACCGCCGGGGCCACCCCGATCCGGACCTCCGTGAAGGCGAACGTCGACTGGGTGGACGCGGCCGCGATGTCGCAGGCGGCGAGGAGGCCGAGGCCGCCCGCGCGGACGTGCCCGGTGACGCGTGCGACGACCGGTTTGCCGAGTTCCACGATCTGCCGCAGCAGGCCGACCAGGGCGTCCGGGGCCGGGGGGTCCTTCAGGTCGGCGCCTGCGGAGAAGGTGTTGCCGGTGTGGGTGAGGACGATCGCGCGGACGTCCGGTTCCTCGGCGCAGTCCGTCAGTGCGGCGGTCAGCTCCCCCACCAGGGCGGCCGAGAGGGCGTTGCGGTTGTGCGGGGAGTCGAGGGTGAGGGTCTCGACGGCACGCGCGCGCGTGCGGGCGACGAGCGTCATGCGCGCTCCCTGAGCTGTCGTCGGAGGATCTTGCCGGAGGCGGCCCGGGGCACCGCGTCGGTGAAGGTGACCTGGCGGACGCGTTTGTAGGGGGCGACGCGTTCGGCGACGTACATCATGACCTCGCTCTCGGAGAGCTCGGGGGCGGTGGGCTGGCGGACGACGAAGGCGTGCGGGACCTCGTTGCCGTCGTCGTTGTAGGCGCCGATGACGGCCGCGTCGGCGATGCCGGGGTGGGTGAGCAGGAGGGCCTCCAGTTCGGCGGGGGCCACCTGGAAGCCCTTGTACTTGATGAGCTCCTTGACCCGGTCGACGACGAACAGCCAGCCGTCGGCGTCGACATGGCCGACGTCCCCGGTGTGCAGCCAGCCGTCGGCGTCGATTATCGCGGCGGTGTCGTCGGGGCGGCCGAGGTAGCCCTTCATGACCTGCGGGCCGCGGATGAGGATCTCGCCGGGCTCGCCGGTGCCGAGGTCCCTGTCGGGGTCGTCGAGGGAGACGATCCGCATCTCGGTGCCGCCGATGAGCTTGCCGACGGTTCCGGGCGGTGCCTCGCGCATGGCGGACAGGGGGACGACGTGGGTGCCGGGCGAGAGTTCCGTCATGCCGTACGCCTGACCGACGGGCGGGAGGCCGAGCCGGGCCGAACAGGTGGCGGCGAGCCGGGCGTCCAGCGGGGCGGCGGCGCTGATGATGTAGCGCAGGGACGAGAGGTCGTACTGCTCGACCAGCGGGTGCTTGGCGAGGGCGAGGACGATCGGCGGGGCCACGTACAGGCCGGTGATGCGGTGGTTCTGGATGGCGGCGAGGAAGGTCTCCAGGTCGAAGCGGGGCAGGACGACGACGCTCGCGCCGACGCGCAGGGGCGCGTTCATCAGGGCCGTGAGGCCGTAGATGTGGAAGAAGGGAAGCACCGCCAGGATGCGGTCCTCGGGGCCCGCCGACATCAGCGGTTGGAGCTGGGCGAGGTTGGTGGCGATCTGCCGGTGGGTGAGCATCACGCCCTTGGGGGTGCCGGTGGTGCCCGAGGAGTACGGCAGCGCGGCCACGTCCGTCACGGGGTCGATGGCGAGGTCCGGCTCGGGGGACGTGGAGGCCAGCATGTCGATGAGGGAGCGGTGGCCGGGGGCGCTGTCGCAGACGAGGATCTCCCGTACGCCGCCCGCGAGTTCGGCGGCCCGGCGGGCGGTCTCCAGGAGGGGGGAGACGGTGACGATCCAGCAGGCGGCGGAGTCGGAGAGCTGCTTGGCGAACTCCTCCGGCGTGGCGAGCGGGTGCACGGTCGTGACGGAGGCACCCGCGCGCGTGGCGGCGTAGAACGCGGTCGGGAAGGCGATCGTGTTGGGGCTGTGCAGCGCGAGCACGTCCCCCTGGGCGACGCCCGCCTCCGCGAGGCCCGCGGCAACCCGGCGGTGGAACCGGTCGAGCTGCCCGTAGGTGAGGGTGGTGCCGTCGGTGCCGTCGATCAGGGCGGGCGCGTCACCGAACTCGGCGGCCCGGGCCAACACAGCTTCGTGGATGGGGAGTTCGACGGGCTGGACGTCTGCGTACTCGCTGCGGAACACGGTTCCTCCAGGGCGGCCGATACCGAGACGGCCTGATACCGAGACGATCTAGTACGACTTGGGCAGGCCCAGGGTCTGGTGGGAGACGTAGTTGAGAATCATCTCCCTGCTCACCGGTGCGATACGAGCCACGCGCGCGGCCGTTATCAACGAGGCGATGCCGAACTCCTTGGTGAGGCCGTTGCCGCCGAGGGTGTGGACCGCCTGGTCCACGGCCTTCACACAGGCCTCCCCGGCGGCGTACTTCGCCATGTTGGCGGCCTCTCCCGCGGCCACGTCGTCGCCCTCGTCGTAGAGGTAAGCGGCCTTCTGCGTCATCAGGCGGGCCAGTTCGAGGTCGATGTGCGCCTGGGCGAGGGGGTGGGCGATGGCCTGGTGGGCGCCGATGGGGGTGTTCCAGACCGTGCGGTCCTTGGCGTAGGTGACGGCCTGTCCCAGGGCGTAGCGGCCCATTCCTATCGCGAAGGCGGCCGTCATGATGCGTTCGGGGTTGAGGCCGGCGAAGAGTTGCAGCAGGCCCGCGTCCTCGTCTCCCACCAGGGCTTCGGCGGGCAGGCGCACGTCGTCGAGGGTGAGCTCGAACTGCTTCTCCGGGGCGTTCAGTTCCATCTCGATCAGGCGCCTGCCGAAGCCCGGGGCGTCGCGGGGGACGATGAAAAGGCAGGGCTTGAGGCGGCCGGTGCGGGAGTCCTCCGTGCGGCCGACGATGAGGGTGGCGTCGGCGATGTCGACTCCGGAGACGAAGACCTTGCGGCCGGTGAGCAGCCAGTCTCCGGTGTCCTGATCGCGGCGGGCCGTGGTGGTGATGCGGTGGCTGTTGGAGCCGGCGTCGGGTTCGGTGATGCCGAAGGCCATCGTGCGGGTGCCGTCGGCGAGGGCGGGGAGCCATTCCCGCTTCTGGTCCTCGGTGCCGAAGCGGGCGATCACCGTGCCGCAGATGGCCGGTGACACGATCATCATCAGGAGGGGGGCGCCGGCCGCGCCGAGTTCTTCCAGGACGATGGAGAGTTCGGCGATTCCGCCGCCTCCGCCGCCGTGTTCCTCGGGGAGGTTGACTCCTAGGTAGCCGAGTTTGGCTGCTTCGGCCCAGAGTGCTTCTCTGTCGTAGTCGCGGCCGTGGCGTTTGCCCAGGGCGGATACGGCTGTGCGGAGGGCTTTGTGCTCGTCCGTTTCGATCGTGGGCATGTGGCTCCTTGGTCGTGGTGGTCGCGCCCGCGCGGCGGTAGCCGCAAATCGATGCAGTCCTGCGTCCCTAGGTAGTTCGGACAACCGCCAGTAGAGAACCGACCGTCACTTGTTGGCCGGGCACTGCATTCAGGACGGTCAGCGTGCCTTTCACCGGTGCCGTGATCTTGTGTTCCATCTTCATCGCCTCCAGCCACAGGAGCGGCTGGCCCGCCTCCACGGCGGATCCCTCCGCGAGGCCGTCCGCGACCCGTACGACCGTTCCCGGCATCGGTGCCAGCAACGAGCCCGGGGCGAGCTGGGTCGTCGGGTCCGGGAAGCGGGGCAGGGCTCTCAGGGACGTGCGGCCCACGTACAGCTCGTCGCCGTACCTCGCCACCTCGAACTTCCGCCGCACGCCGTCCACTTCGAGTACGACCCCGCGCGCGTCGGCGTGCAGGACCCGGGCCCCGTCCGCCTCCAGGCCCTGCCGGGTGTGGCGGTAGTGGACCTCGTGCTCCTCGCCCGCCATCTCGTAGCGCTTGGTCCGCGGGGTGGAGGGGAGGTTGCGGAAGCCGCCGAAGCGGGAGCGGCCGACGGCGTCCGCCAGGGCCGCCGCCAGAGGGGCCAGCGGGTCGGGGGCGGGCTCGGTGAGTGCGGGCAGGTGGCGGTCGTAGAAGCCCGTGTCCATGCGGGCCGTCGTGAACTCCTTGTGGCGCAGGGAGTTGACCAGCAGGTCCCGGTTGGTGGTGGGGCCGTGGATCGTCGCCCGCTCCAGCGCGCCCGCGAGTTTGCGGATCGCCTCCGCGCGCGTGGGGGCGTGGGCGACGACCTTCGCGAGCATCGGGTCGTAGTGGACGGGGATCGGGTCGCCGTTCTCGTAGCCCGTGTCCAGGCGGACGGACGGGGGCAGTGAGAGGTGGTGCAGGGTGCCCGTCTGCGGGGTCCAGTCCCTCGACGGGTCCTCGGCGTACAGGCGGGCCTCCACCGCGTGGCCACGCGCGCGCGGGGGCTCGTCACCCAGCTCGTGCCCTTCGGCGATCCTGATCTGTTCCGCCACCAGGTCGATGCCGAACACCGCCTCCGTCACCGGGTGTTCGACCTGGAGGCGGGTGTTCATCTCCAGGAAGTGGGCCTTGGTGCCGGAGACCAGGAACTCGACGGTGCCCGCGCCCACGTAGTCCACCGCGCGGGCCGCCCGTACCGCCAGCTCGTGCAGGTGCGCCGTGAGGCTCTCCGGGAGTCCGGGTGCCGGGGCCTCCTCGATCACCTTCTGGTGGCGGCGCTGGAGGGAGCAGTCGCGGGTGCCCAGGGCCCAGACCGTGCCGTGGGTGTCGGCGAGGATCTGGACCTCCACGTGGCGGCCGTCCTCGACGTACGGCTCGACGAACACCTCACCGTCGCCGAAGGCGCTCGCGGCCTCGGCGCGGGCGCTCTCCAGGGCGACCGCCAGGTCGTCGACGCGGCGGACGATCCGCATGCCGCGGCCACCGCCGCCCGCCGCCGCCTTCACCAGCACGGGCAGGTCGGACTCGGTGACCTCCCCCAGCGGAGCCAGCCCCATGAGCTGCTTCGCGCGCGTCTTGGACGCCATCGCCTCGATCGCGGACGGGGGCGGCCCGATCCAGACCAGGCCGGCGTCCAGGACGGCCCGGGCGAAGTCGGCGTTCTCGGAGAGGAAGCCGTAGCCGGGGTGCACGGCGTCGGCGCCCGAGGCGAGGGCCGCCTTCACGATCAGGTCGGCGCGCAGGTAGGTGTCGGCGGGGGCCGCGCCCGGGAGCCGTACCGCCGTGTCCGCCACACGCGTGTGGAGCGCGTTCGCGTCCGGGTCCGCGTACACGGCGACGGTGCGGACGCCCAGTTCGTGGCAGGTGCGGAAGATCCGGCAGGCGATCTCGCCCCGGTTGGCGACGAGCACAGAAGTGATCACTGAAGGTTCCTCACATCCGGAAGACGCCGAAGCCGCCGCGTGCGCCCTCGTAGGGGGCGGTGTGGATCGCGGACAGGCACATGCCGAGGACCGTCCGGGTGTCGCGGGGGTCGATGACGCCGTCGTCGTAGAGCCGCCCGGACAGGAACATGGGCAGCGACTCGGACTCGATCTGCTGCTCCACCATGGCGCGCAGGGCGGCGTCGCCCTCCTCGTCGTACGGGAGTCCCTTCGCCGTGGCCGACTGGCGGGCGACGATGGAGAGGACACCGGCGAGCTGCTGGGGGCCCATGACGGCCGACTTGGCGCTGGGCCAGGCGAAGAGGAAGCGGGGGTCGTAGGCGCGGCCGCACATGCCGTAGTGGCCCGCGCCGTACGAGGCGCCCATGAGGACGGAGAGGTGCGGGACCCGCGAGTTGCTGACGGCGTTGATCATCATCGCGCCGTGCTTGATGATGCCGCCCTGCTCGTACTCCCTGCCGACCATGTAGCCGGTCGTGTTGTGCAGGAAGAGCAGGGGGATGTCCCGCTGGTTCGCCAACTGGATGAACTGGGCCGCCTTCTGGGACTCCTCGGAGAACAGCACGCCCTGGGCGTTGGCCAGCACACCGATCGGGTAACCGTGCAGCGCCGCCCAGCCCGTCACCAGGCTCGTCCCGTACAGCGGCTTGAACTCGTCGAAGTCGGAGGCGTCGACGATCCGTGCGATCACCTCGCGCGGGTCGAAGGGCGTGCGCAGGTCGCCGGGGACGATGCCCAGGAGCTCCTCCGTGTCGTACTTGGGCGGCTCGGCCGGGCCGGGATCGCCGTACGCCTTGCGGTGGTTGAGGCGGGCCACGACCCTGCGGGCCTGCCTGAGGGCGTCCTGCTCGTCCACCGCGAAGTAGTCCGCGAGGCCCGACACGCGCGCGTGCATCTCGGCGCCGCCGAGGGACTCGTCGTCGCTCTCCTCGCCGGTGGCCATCTTGACGAGGGGCGGGCCGCCGAGGAACACCTTGGCCCGCTCCTTGACCATGATCACGTGGTCGGACATGCCGGGGACGTACGCCCCGCCTGCCGTGGAGTTCCCGAAGACGACGGCGACGGTGGGGATCCCGGCCGCCGACAGGCGGGTCAGGTCGCGGAAGATGGCCCCGCCGGGGATGAAGATCTCCTTCTGGGAGGGGAGGTCAGCGCCGCCGGACTCCACCAGGCTGATGCAGGGCAGCCGGTTGGCGAGGGCGATGTCGTTGGCGCGGAGGGCCTTCTTCAACGACCAGGGATTGCTCGCGCCCCCGCGTACGGTCGGGTCGTTGGCGGTGATCAGGCACTCCACGCCCGCCACCACCCCGATCCCGGTGACGAGGGAGGCGCCCACCGTGTAGTCGCTGCCCCAGGCGGCCAGCGGGGACAGTTCCAGGAAGGGTGTGTCGGGGTCGAGGAGCAGTTCGATGCGTTCCCGGGCGAGCAACTTGCCGCGGCCCCGGTGTCGTTGGACGTACTTCTCGCCGCCGCCCGCGAGCGCCTTCGCGTGTTCGGCGTCCAGTTCGGCGAGTTTGGCGAGCATGGCTTCTCGATGGGACCGGTAGTCGGGTCCTGCCGTGTCCAGGCTGGAGTCGATGATCGTCAAAGCAGGGCCTCCGGGATCTCCAGGTGGCGGGAGCGCAGCCATTCGCCGAGGGCCTTGGCCTGCGGGTCGAAGCGGTGCTGGGCGGCGACACCCTCGCCGAGGATTCCCTCGACGACGAAGTTCAGGGCGCGCAGTTCGGGAAGGGTGTGGCGGGTGACGGCCAAGTCGGCCGTCTCCGGCAGGAGTTCACGCAGCCGGTCGACGGTGAGCGTGTGCGCGAGCCACCGCCAGGCCTCGTCCGAGCGGGCCCACACGCCCACGTTGGCGTTCCCGCCCTTGTCCCCGCTGCGGGCCCCGGCGACGAGCCCGAGGGGGGCCCGCCGGGTCGGGCCGGGCGGCAGGGGCTCGGGCAGGGATGGTTCCGGCGGGTTCTCGAGTACGGCGGTCTCCTGGGCCGGCGCCACGGGGATCCGCCGACCGTCATGGAGGACGGCCACATGGTCCACGGCCCCATGGGGAACGTACGCATCCTCGAAGACCCCATAAGGGGAGCCCTTGCCCGGTGGGGCGAGCACATGGAACCCGGGGTAACTCGCGAGGGCCAGTTCCACGGCGGCCCCGCTGAGCGCCCGTCCGACGACCTCCTGGTCCGCGTCCCGGACGACCAGCCGCAGCAGGGCGCTGGCGGTCTCCTCCGTACCGGCGTCCGGGCGGTCGGTGCGGACCAGGTCCCAGCGCACGTCGGTGACCTTGGCGAGGGTCGGCTCCAACTGCTCCCGCACCAGCGCGGCCTTGGCCTCGATGTCGAGGCCGGTCAGGACGAAGACGACCTCGTTGCGGAAGCCGCCCAGCCGGTTGAGGCCGACCTTGAGGGTGGGCGGCGGGGCCTCACCGCGGACGCCGGAGATGCGGACGCGGTCGGGGCCGTCCTGGGTGAGGTGGACCGTGTCGAGGCGGGCGGTGACGTCGGGGCCCGCGTACCGGGCGCCCTGTGTCTCGTACAGGAGTTGGGCCGTCACCGTGCCGATGTCCACGAAGCCGCCGGTGCCGGGGTGCTTGGTGATGACGGCGGTGCCGTCCTCGTGGAGTTCGGCGAGGGGGAAGCCGGGCCTTCTCAGATCGTGCCGGCCCTCGGCGAAGAAGGCGTAGTTCCCGCCGGTCGCCTGGGTGCCGCACTCCAGGACGTGCCCGGCGACGACCGCTCCCGCGAGGCGGTCGTACTCCCCCGGCCCCCAGCCGAAGTGGGCGGCGGCGGGTCCGGTGACCAGGGCCGCGTCCGTCACCCGGCCGGTCACGACCACGTCCGCGCCCTCGCGCAGACAGGCCGCGATGCCGAAGCCGCCGAGGTAGGCGTGGGCGGCGAGGCTGCCGGGGTACCGGGCGGTGAGGTCGTCGCCCTCGACGTGGGCGACGCGTGTCTCCAGGCCGAGCCGGTCGGACAATTCCCTGATGCGGGCGGCGAGTCCGGCCGGGTTGAGGCCGCCCGCGTTGGCGACGATCCTGACGCCCCGCTCCCGCGCGAGCCCCAGGTACTCCTCCAACTGCCGCAGGAACGTGCGGGCGTAGCCGGCCGCCGGGTCCTTCAGCCGGTCCCGGCCCAGGATGAGCATGGTCAGCTCGGCGAGGTAGTCCCCGGTGAGGACGTCGAGTTCGCCGCCGGTGAGCATCTCGCGCACGGCGTCGAAGCGGTCACCGTAGAAGCCGGAGGCGTTGCCGATACGCAGGACGCTCACCGGGCCACCCCCGTCGTCGCCCGCCCGGCCCCCGTCATCGCCCACCCGGCGCCGGGCAAGCCCGCGAAGGTCCGGGCGAAGTCGAGCCACCGGCCGGGGGCCGCGCCCCCGGCACCCGGGAAGAGGAAGCCGCCACGGAAGCCGAACGCGTCACCGGCACGGAGCATCACGCGGCCGTCCCCTTCGCCGCGCGCCCGGCGCCCGGCGGGCCCGCGAAGGCCTGGGCGATGTCGAGCCATCGGTCGGCGTCCTCCCCCACGGCGGTCAGGGCCAGGTCGGCGCGGTGCGCGCGCTGGGTGACCAGGAGGCAGAGGTCGAGGGCGGGGCCGGTGACGCGGTCGGTGGCGTTTTCGGGACCGTAGGCCCACAACTCGCCGGAGGGGGAGGTGAGTTCGATGCGGAACTCCTCGAAGGGCGGGGTGAGGCCGTGCACGCCGAAGGAGAAGTCGCGGGTGCGGACGCCGAGGCGGACGATGTGCCGGATCCGGTCGGTGGGCTCCCGGGTCACGCCGAGCGCGTCCGCCACGTCCAGGCCGTGGGCCCAGGTCTCCATGAGGCGGGCGGTGGCCATGGAGGCGGTGGACATGGGCGGGCCGTACCAGGGGAAGCGGGCGCCCTCGGGGGCGTTCCGCAGTGCCTCGGCCAGGTCCTCGCGGCCCGCCCGCCAGTACGCGAGCAGTCGCGCCGGGGGCTTTTGTGCGCCCTCCTCCGCGCCGTCGTCCACGAAGTCCCCGGGTGCCGCGAGCGCCTTCTCGACCTCGCGGGAGAAGGCCTTCTGGTCGGTGACGGCGAGCAGGGAGGAGTGGTCGGTCCAGGCGAGGTGGGCGATCTGGTGGGCGACGGTCCAGCCGGGGGCGGGGGTCGCGAGCGCCCACTGCTCGGCGCTCAACTCGGCCACGATCCGGTCGAGTTCCTCGCTCTCCGCACACAGGTCGTCGATGACGGGCGTCGGGTCTGCCATGGGGTGAGGATGGCAGCGACCACAGAAACAAGCAAGCGTGCTTGCATTTATATTTGCGCCGCGCACCCGGGTCGCCGGGTCGTAGAGATGACCGGATGGCCGGTGAGCACGACAGGTGATCCCCGCCCCCTTGCCGTACATCCAGCATGCGCCTGCGCGACCGCGGCCGGTACAGCGGGTGCACCCGGTACAGCAAGCGCGCCCGTTACACCGGGTGCGCCCGGAAAATCGCGCGCCCCTCCCCCCACACCACCGGTACGGTCGCCCGGTGACCGATCACGAGGACTACTTCGGAGAGCCCGTCGCGGCGACCTACGACGAGTCGGCGGCGGCGATGTTCGAGGCGGACGCGGTCGATCCGGCCGTGGACGTGCTGGCGGAGCTCGCCGGTGCGGGGCGGGCCCTGGAGCTGGGCGTGGGGACCGGGCGGATCGCGCTGCCGCTGGCGGGGCGCGGGGTCGAGGTGCACGGCATCGAGCTGTCCCGGGCGATGGCGGACCGGCTGCGGGCCAAGCCCGGGGGCGAGGCGGTCGGGGTGACGATCGGGGACTTCGCGACGGCCCGAGCGCCCGGCACGTTCTCGGTCGCGTACCTGGTCTTCAACACGATCATGAACCTGACGACCCAGGACGCCCAGGTGGACTGCTTCCGCAATATCGCGGCCCATCTGGCGCCCGGCGGGACCTTCGTCATCGAGGTCATGGTCCCCCAGCTGCGGAAACTCCCGCCCGGACAGAACGCCGTGCCCTTCCACGTCGGCGAGACGCGCCTGGGCTTCGACACCTACGACACCGCCACCCAGGCGATGGCCTCGCATCACGTCAGCGTCGAGGACGGCCGGGGCTCCTTCCGGTCGATCCCCTTCCGGTACGTCTGGCCCGCGGAGCTGGACCTGATGGCCCGGCTGGCCGGGATGCGGCTGCGGGACCGGTGGGCGGACTGGAACCGCGCCCCCTTCACCGGTGACAGCGAGTCCCACGTCTCGGTGTGGGAGAAGACCGCGGACTGACCGTACGGCCGCCGCGGCCGACGGTCATCCGGTCGCCTTGCCCCGTCCCACCTGTGTCCGGACCGCTCCCATGCTCGCCACGATCACGAGCGCGACGGCGAGTGCCTGGAGCGCGGACAGGGCCTGGCCGAGGATCAGGAAGCCCGCGAGGGCGGCGATGCCCGGCTCCAGGCTCATGAGCACCGCGAAGGTGGAGGCGGGCAGGCGGCGCAGGGCGAGGAGTTCGAGGGTGTAGGGCAGCACGGAGGACAGCACGGCCACCGCCGCGCCCAGGCCCACGGTCACCGGGTCGAGGAGCCTGGTGCCCGACTCCACCGCCCCGAACGGCAGGAACGCCAGCGCGCCCACCGCCATCGCCAGGGCGAGCCCGTCGGCCTGCGGGAAGCGGCGGCCGGTGCGCGCGCTGAAGACGATGTACGCCGCCCACATGGCCCCGGCGCCCAGCGCGAAGGCCACGCCGAGCGGGGGGCCGCCGAAGTCCCCGCCCCCCGAGGAGGAAGACGCCGGTGAGCGCGAGAGCGGCCCAGAGGAGGTTGACCGCGCGGCGGGAGGCGAGCACCGAGAGGGCTAGCGGTCCGAGGACCTCCAGGGTGACCGCGGCGCCGAGGGGGATGCGGTCGACGGCCTGGTAGAAGAGGCCGTTCATCGCGGCCATGGTGAGACCGAAGACGACGACGGTGCCCCAGTCGGTGCGGGAGTGGCCGCGCAGCCGGGGATGGCAGACCACGAGCAGCACGATCGCGGCGGCCAGCAGGCGCAGGGTCACCACGCCGAGCGCACCGGCCCTCGGCATCAGGGTCACGGCCAGCGCCGCGCCGAACTGCACGGAGACACCGCCGGCGAGGACCAGTCCGACGGGGCCGAGGGAGCCGAGGCGGCGAGGGCGGCCGGGGAGCGCCGCGGATACCGGGGGCGAGGACGGCAGGTCGGTGCTGGGCGTGGTCACGGGGGCTTCCAGGAGGTCGATTCCAGGGCTGTCGTTCATCAAGCTGCACTACCCAGTCCAGGGTAATGGACTGCGTCAGGTGCGTAAACCCGCTATACGACTGTCTCAGAAGGTGAACTCAGCGCCGCACCATGAATACGTCGACCGGATCCTCGAACTCCACCGTGAAACTGTGCCGTTCGTAGAGGCGGCGGGCCTGGCTGCCCTGGAGGACGTCGAGGCGTACGGTCACGCCCTGCGCGTCGGTCCGCGCGAGCAGGGCGCCCAGGACGGCCGAGCCCAGGCCGCGGCCCTGGAGTTCCGGGTCGATGAAGAAGTGCTCCAGCCAGTGCCCGTCCTCGGCCGGGCGCAGCGCGACACAGCCCGCGAAACGGCCCTCGACCTCGATGACCGACAGGTGCTCCGCGACGAAGGCGTCCCGGAACCGCTGCCGCACCCGCTGCTCGTCGAACCGCCCCAACCGCTCCAGGTCGGGGCGCATCACCACAGCCCGCAGCTCGGCTATCGGCTCCACGTCGGCCGGGGTCGCGGGCCTCAGGCTCCAGGTGCTCGTGTCCATGGCCGGAGTCTGTCAGGACGGGCTGTCCCTGCCGTCGCGAGGCCCGAAGGCCGCCAGCGCCTCCGTGTCCGTCACGCGCGCGTGGAGGTACTGGTCGGCCCACTCGGCGATCTGCGGGTACCGGCACTCCGCGACCAGCCGCTCGACGGCCGCCGGGATGTCGTACGGCGTCACCCGCAGGTCCGCCCCCGGGCCCAGCAGGCACCAGTGGGCGCCGGGTCGGCCGTACGGCATGCCGACGCTGCCGGGGTTGACGACCAGGCGGCCGTGGGCGAGACGGACGTAGGGCATGTGGGTGTGGCCGCAGACGATCGTGCGGACGCTTACGGGGACGCCCCCGAGGACCTGCGCCCAGCGGTCGGGGCGCGAGTCGACCAGGACGAACTCCTCGTCGTCGCGGGGAGTGGCGTGGCAGAAGAGGACCTCGCCGAGGCCGCGGACGGTGAGGGTGCGGGTGGTGGGGAGCGACGCGAGGAACTCGACGTCGGTGTCGGCCAGTTGCGCTGCGGCGAAGGGGCCGATGGGGTCGAGGATCTCCTCCCGCTCTCCCCTTCTGTACTCGACGAGCTCGCGGTCCGCGTTGCCCGCGACCCACAGCACCCGCTCCCCCAGGCTTCTCAACAGGGCGAGCACTTCGGTGGGTTGGGGGCCCGCGGCGATGTCGCCGGTCAGCACGATCCGGTCGGCGGTCGCCACTTCGGGCTCGGCGAGGACGGCTTCCAGGGCGGGCAGGACCCCGTGGATGTCGGAGAGGACGGCGACACGGTCGAGGGCGGTCATGGTGCCGAGTCTGCACCGGAGCCCCGGGATTCCGCCCGCGTGCCGCCTGGTCAGGGCTCTCGTTCCAGTGCCTCGGCCAGTACCTCCGCGAGATGTCTGCCCCGCACCCCCGCCAGCTGCTCCAGCTGCGTGCGGCAGGAGAATCCGTCGGCCAGCACCACCGCGTCCTCGGGCGCCCGGCGCACCGACGGCAGCAGCCGCTCCTCGGCGCAGGCCTCGGACACCTCGAAGTGCCCTTTCTCGAAGCCGAAGTTGCCCGCCAGACCGCAGCAGCCGCCGGTCAGTTCGCCGGTGAGTCCGGCGGCCTCGCGCAGCCGGCGGTCGGCCGTGTCGCCGAGGACCGCGTGCTGGTGGCAGTGGGTCTGGCCGACGACCGGGCGGTTGAGGGCCGGTGGCCGCCAGCTGGGGGCGAGGCGCTCCAGTGCCTCCGCGAAGGTCAGCACCCGGGAGGCGAGCAGGGCGGCCCGCGGGTCGTCGTGCAGCAGCTCCGGCAGGTCGGTGCGCAGGGCGGCCGCGCAGCTCGGTTCCAGGACGACGACCGGGGCCCGGGTCTCCAGCACGGGTGCCATCAGGTCGAGGGTGCGCCCCAACACCGTACGGGCGCGGTCGAGTTGCCCCGTCGACACGTACGTCAGTCCGCAGCAGACCCGGCCCCGGCCCCGCAGCAGGGACACCGGGTCGAGGGCGACCGTCCTGCCGTCGCCCACCGGCGCCTTCGCCAGGTGCACGGTGGGCGGCAGCGCCACCCGCAGCCCCGCCGCCTCCAGCACCCGTACGGCCGACTGCCCCACGGACGGCGAGAGGTGCTCGGTGAAGGTGTCCGGCCACAGGACGACCAGCTCACCGGTGCCGCGGGCGCTCCGCCGGCCCCACCAGCGGCTGAACGTCTCCGCGGCCACCCGCGGGATCCGGCGTTCCGGCGCGATCCCGCCGAGCCGTTTGGCGACTGCGGCCGAGGGCCGTAGGGCGGCCAGGGCGTTGACCAGCGGAGCCACCCGCAGCCGGTCCACCCGGCGCAGCCACTCCGGCAGCCGGCCCATGCTGTGGTGGGCGGCCGGGCGGCGGCGCCCTGCGTAGTGGTGGTGCAGGAACTCCGCCTTGTACGTGGCCATGTCGACCCCGACCGGGCAGTCGGACCGGCAGCCCTTGCAGGACAGGCACAGGTCGAGGGCGTCCCGCACCTCCTCGGACCGCCACCCCTCGGTCACCAGCTCCCCCGCCAGCATCTCGTGCAGCAGCCGGGCACGCCCGCGCGTGGAGTGCGCCTCCTCGCCGGTGGCCCGGAAGGACGGGCACATGACGGCGGGCCCGGACACCGAGGTCGTACGGCATTTCGCGACCCCGACGCAGCGCCGTACGGCCGCCGGGAAGTCGCCGCCGTCGGCCGGGTACCCGAAGGCCACGTCGACCGGCTCGCGGGGCAGGACGGCGAAGCGGAGGTTCGAGTCGAGGGGGGCCGGGCGGACCAGCGTGCCGGGGTTGAGCAGGTCGTCCGGGTCCCAGACGGCCTTCGCCCGCTCGAAGAGGGCGACCATCTCGTCGCCGTACATCCTCGGGAGCAGTTCGGCGCGTGCCTGTCCGTCGCCGTGCTCGCCGGACAGTGAGCCGCCGTGGGCCACCACGAGGTCGGCGAGCTCCTCGGAGAAGCGGCGGAACCTCCCGATCCCCGCCTGTGTCAGCAGGTCGAAGTCGATACGGACGTGGATGCAGCCGTCGCCGAAGTGGCCGTACGGCGTGCCGCGCAGGCCGTGGGAGCCGAGCAGCCGCCGGAAGTCCCGCAGATACGCCCCGAGCCGCCGTGGCGGCACCGCGCAGTCCTCCCAGCCGGGCCATGCCTCGGTTCCGTCCGGCATCCGGGTGGCCGTGCCGCTGGCGTCCTCCCGGATGCGCCACAGCGCCCGCTGCCCGGCGGGGTCGGTCACCACGAGGGCGTCGAGGACGTCGGCGGCGCGCACGATCTCCTCCGCACGCGCACGTGCCTCCGCCTCGCTGTCGGCGCCGGTCTCCACGAACAGCCATGCGCCGCCCCTCGGCAGCGCGGCCGCCGAGGGCACCAGGTCGGCCGCCATGCCCTCCACCGTCAGGGGGCGGTGCACCAGCAGCCCGGCGGCGGCTTCGGCGGCCGCGCCTTCGTCCGCGTACCCGAGCACGGCGAGCGCACGCGCGCGTGGCGACTCCACGAGCCGGACGACGGCCTCGGTGAGGACGCCGAGGGTGCCCTCGCTGCCGCAGAAGGACCGCGCGACGTCGGCCCGGTTCTCCGGCAGCAGGGCGTCCAGCGCGTACCCGGAGATCCGGCGGGGCAGCTCGGGGAACCCGGTCCTGAGCCGCGCGAGCTCCCCCTCGGCCAGTTCCCGCAGCCCGGCCGGCGCCCCGGCCCACTCCTGCCCCAGCCGCAGCCGCTGCCCGCGCGCGGTGACGACGTCCAGCTCCCGCACGCTGTCGGCGGTGGTCCCCCACGCCACCGAGTGCGACCCGCAGGAGTTGTTGCCGATCATCCCGCCGAGCGTGCACCGGCTGTGCGTGGAGGGGTCGGGCCCGAACCGCAGCCCGTGCGGGGCGGCGGCCTCCTGGAGGCGGTCGAGGACGAGCCCGGGCTGCACCACGGCCGTGCGCGCCTCGGGGTCCAGCGACAGGACCCTGTCCATGTGCCGGGTGAAGTCCAGTACGACTCCGGTGCCGGTGGCCTGTCCGGCGATGGAGGTGCCGCCGCCCCGCGGCACGACGGGTACTCCGTGCGAGCGACAGACCTCCAGGACGGCGGCCACGTCGTCGGCGTCCCGGGGTGCCACGACCCCGAGGGGGACGCGCCGGTAGTTGGACGCGTCCATGGTCGTCAGGGCCCGGGAGGTGACGTCGAAACCGACCTCGCCCCGGACGGCCTTGTGCAGATCAGCCTGGAGATCCGTCATGACTCCAGCAAACCAGTCCGTCCGACACCGCCGCGTCTCACCGGACGGACTACGTTTCGACCAGGTTTCCCCAGGGGCTACGCTCCCCTCGTGGCTGAGATCCAGATTCCCGCTGACATCAAGCCCGCCGACGGTCGATTCGGCGCGGGCCCCTCCAAGGTGCGGACGGAAGCGCTGGACGCGCTGGCCGCGACCGGAACCTCCCTCCTCGGCACCTCCCACCGCCAGGCCCCGGTGAAGAACCTGGTCGGCCAGGTGCGCGAGGGCATCAGTGAGCTGTTCTCGCTCCCCGAGGGCTACGAGGTCGTCCTCGGCAACGGCGGCTCCACCGCGTTCTGGGACGTGGCGACGCACGGGCTGATCGAGAACAAGTCCCAGCACCTGACCTTCGGCGAGTTCTCGTCGAAGTTCGCGAAGGCGTCCAAGCTGGCTCCCTGGCTGGCCGAGCCCACCGTCGTCTCCTCCGACCCCGGCACCCACCCGGACCCGCGGGCCGAGGCGGGCGTCGACGTGTACGCGTTCACGCACAACGAGACCTCCACCGGTGTCGCCGCCCCGATCAGGCGCGTGGCCGGTGCCGACGAGGGCTCCCTGGTCCTGGTGGACGCCACCTCCGGCGCCGGCGGCCTCCCGGTCGACATCGCCGAGACGGACGTCTACTACTTCGCCCCGCAGAAGTCCTTCGCCTCCGACGGCGGCCTGTGGATCGGCGTGTTCTCCCCGGCCGCGATCGAGCGCGCCGAGCGGATCCACGCGAGCGGCCGCCACGTCCCGGAGTTCTTCTCGCTGCCCACGGCGATCGACAACTCCCGCAAGAACCAGACGTACAACACCCCGGCCCTCGCCACCCTCTTCCTGCTGAACCAGCAGCTCGAGTGGATCAACGGCCAGGGCGGCCTCGCCTGGTCGACGGCCCGCACCAAGGACTCCTCGACCCGCCTCTACAGCTGGGCGGAGGAGTCCAAGCACGCCACGCCGTTCGTCACCGACGCGGCCAAGCGCTCGCAGGTCATCGGCACGATCGACTTCTCGGACGAGATCGACGCCGCCGCGATCGCCAAGGTCCTGCGCGCCAACGGCATCGTGGACACCGAGCCCTACCGCAAGCTCGGGCGCAACCAGCTGCGCGTCGCGATGTTCCCGGCGATCGACCCGGCGGACGTCGAGGCGCTCACCAAGTGCATCGACTACGTGATCGAGAAGCTCTGATCACTCCGGTACGACGACGAAGGGCGCCGGTTCTCGCCGGGCGCCCTTCTCTCGTCCTGAGGCAGGCCACTCACTCCTCGCCGAACAGCTCCTCGGCGCTCTCCACGCTCAGGGAACGGTCGAGCCAGGTCTCCAGGACCTCCAGGTCGAGGCAGGCCATGACCCGTTCCTCCACGGACTCCGGGACCTCGACGCCCCGCGTACGGAGAACCCGAAGGACGGCCTTGGCCTCACCCTTGGCCTCACCATCGGAGTGAACCTTGGTCCAAGCCTCCTCCATCACGCTGCCGAAGCCGGGGAAGTTCGGGGTGTACACGGCCATCAGTCGCCTCCAATGACCGCGGGCCGGACCTTCGTCCAGACCGACCTCGATGTATTCGGCCCATTTCGCGTTGGGCCCCAGCACCGGCGCCACCTCGTCCACTATCGCAAGGATGGCCGGGTCCTTGCCGTTGATGAGAATGGAGATGGTGGTGAGGGCCAGGTCTTTCGCCGCCTCCTCCGGGTCGGTGATCGGACGCACGCCGAACGGCCCCACGACCAAGGGGAACTCCTCCATGCCCGTATGGAAACTTCGCCCGATGCGGATGGGCTGCTTCGCCATCTCGGTGAGATCGGTGTCGAGCGGCTCGATCGAGCTGTACTCGGGGAACTTGACGCCTGCCTCCGGCACGAGCCGAGCCAGGAGATCGGTCTCCTCCCGGAAGATCCGATCACGGCGTCATGTTGTGAACTGACCATGCGACGAAACGTAATCGAGCAAACACACGCTCCACGTTCAGATGTCCACATGATCAATCGCACGGGTGAAAATGCCATCGGTGATTGACAGACAGTGAGGGCGCCCGGTGAACACCGGGCGCCCTCAGGGTCGTTCAGGTCGAACTCAATCTCGGAAGCCGAGTATCCCGTGCAGGGCGGCACCGCCGGGAACCGTGGCGCCCGGCTCCGATGTGCCGCTCAGGGCCGACTTCGCCGACTGAGGCTCCAGCGGTGTCGGGTCCGGGAGTTTCTTGCAGGTCGCGTCGGCCGTGCCGTGGCCGCGGGGAACCGTGCCGTCGGTCAGGTACTTGGCCAGGTACTTGTCCAGGCAGGCGTTGCCGCTCAGCGAGATGCCGTGGTTGCCGCCGCCCTGCTCGACGACCAGGCTGGAGTGCTTGAGCAGGCGGTGCACGGTGACGCCGCCCTGGTAGGGGGTGGCCGCGTCGTTCGTCGCCTGGAACAGCAGCACCGGCGGGAGCTTGCTGTTGGCGACGTTCACCGGCTTCGCCGGCTTGGTGGGCCAGAACGCGCACGGCGCGTTGTACCAGGCGTTGTTCCAGGCCATGAACGGGGCCTTCTCGTACACGGCCCAGTTGTCCTTGCGCCACTGGTTCCAGTCGCGCGGCCAGGCGACGTCACGGCACTGCACCGAGGTGTAGACGCTGTAGCCGTTGTCCCCGGACGCGTCGATGGCCGCCATGCCCTCGTACGCCTTGACGAGCGGGGCGGTGTCCTTGTGGTTCACGTAGGCGGCGAACGCCTGGGCGAGGGAGGGCCAGTAGCCGTTGTAGTAGCCGCCGGGGATGAAGGTGTCCTCCAGCTCGGATGCGCCCACCTTGCCGCCGGCCGGGTTCTTGGCCAGGGCCGCCCGCATGGCGTACCACTTGGCCCCGACCTTGGCCGGGTCGGTACCGAGCTTGTACGTGGAGTCGTACTTGGCGATCCATGCCATGAACGCCTTCTGCCGGGCGTCGAAGGCGTAGTCCTGCGAGATGTTGGCGTCGTACCAGACCCCGTCGGGATCGACGATCGAGTCCAGCACCAGGCGGCGCACCTGGCCCGGGAAGAGCTTGGCGTAGACCTGGCCGAGGTAGGTGCCGTACGAGTAGCCGAAGTAGTTGATCTTCTTGGCGCCGAGGGACTTGCGGATCGAGTCCATGTCCTTCACGGCGTTGATCGTGTTGATGTACGGCAGCACGTCCGCGTACTTGCGGCCGCAGGCGGCCGCGAAGGACTTGGCGCGCTCCAGGTTGGCCTTCTCGATCGCGGGGGTGCTCGGCACGGAGTCCGGGCGCACCGGGTTGAAGTAACCCGGCTTGCAGTCGAGGGCGGGCGTGCTGTCGCCCACACCGCGCGGGTCGAAGCCGATGACGTCGTACTGTGCCGCGACGGCCTTGGGCAGCGAGCCCGCGACGAAGCCGGCGAGGGTGAGACCGCTGCCGCCGGGACCTCCGGGGTTGACCAGCAGCGGGCCCTGGTACTTCTTCGCGGTGTGCGGGACCCGGGACAGGGCCAGGGTTATCTTCCGGCCCTGCGGCTTGGCGTAGTCGAGGGGCACCTTCACCGACCCGCACTGCAGGGTCGGGTAGTCCTCCGTGCCGCATTTCTTCCAGCTGACCTTGGCCGTCGCCTGGGCGGTGGCCGCGGAGAGCGACGTGCCGGCCTCGGCGGGGACGGCGGTGAGCGTCCCGGCCAGGACGACGGTCGCGCCGCACAGCACGACTGCGCTTCTTCTCATGAAGTTCTCTCAAACCATGGGGGGTTGGGTCCGGACCGGAAAGTGCACGGTCCGGACCGAATCTTGTCGAAGAAGCTCGAAGATGAGAATCATCTCAACGGAAGATTTGAAACTCCTTTGATCTGGAGGCGCTCGGCACCCCCCGAGCGCCTCCGTCACTCGGGACTCACGTCGCCGTGCAGCTCACGCTCGGCACACCCCCGCCCCCGGGCGCGCCCCCGAACCCGAAGCTCGCCGAACCGCCCACCGCGACCGCCCCGTTGTGCGCGGCGCTGGTCGCGGTCACGGTCGAGCCGGTCTGGGTGTACGAGGCGTTCCACATGGAGGTGACCTTCTGCGCGCCCGGCCAGGTCCAGGTCACCTTCCAGGAGGAGAGGGCCGTCGACCCCGAATTGGTCACCTTGACCTCGGCGTTGAAGCCGCCGCCCCAGTCGCTGCTGACGGAGTAGGAGGCGGTGCAGGCCGCCGTGCCGCCGCCCGGGTCGCCCGGGCCGCCGGGGCCGCCGCCGCCCGAGCCCGGGAAGCCCGGCGCCTTCACGCTCGCCAGATAGCCGTCCTTCACGGTGTCCACGGTCTGCCAGTCGTCCTTCAGGATGCCGCCCGTGTCACCGGAGTTGGGGTTCCAGGACCAGAAGGTCCAGTGGAAGGAGTCGGCGCCGTACGTCGAGGTCGGGCGCAGGTAACTCACCAGCGCGGCCAGCCACTTCTGGTCCACGGTCGACTGGAGGGTGGTGCCGAACTCGCCGACCCACACCGGGGCGATGTTCTGCTTGAAGATGTAGCCCCAGTACTTGTCCCAGATTCCCGGCATGTTGGCGGGGAACGACGGGTCGTTGAACCAGCTCTGCTGGGCCACGCTGGTCGCGTAGTCGTGGGCCGAGTACACGACCCGGTTGGCGACGTCGAGCTGCACCGGGTACTGGGCGACGCCCATCAGGTTGCCGCCCCACCAGCCCGAGACGCCGTTGAAGGTCTGCACGCCCTCGACGAAGATCAGCAGCTCGGGGTTGACGGACAGCACCGCGTTCCCGGCCCGCTGGGCGGCCAGCCGCCAGTCCCTTGCGGTGTCCCCGCAGCCCCAGCAGGCCGGGTCGTGGGGCTCGTTGTGCAGATCGATGCCCACGACGGTGTCCTGGCCCTTGTAACGCGTCGCCAGCGCCTTGAGGTTGGCGATCCACGTCGACTCCGGGACCGCTGCCGTGTACCAGAGCGCCGACTGCCCCCCGGCGTCCGGGCGGTGCCGGTCGAGGATGACCTTGAGGCCGTCCCGGCCGGCGTACGACACGATCCGGTCCAGGACGCCGAGGGAGTTCAGACCCTGGAGGTCGGCGTTCTTGCCGCCGGAGAAGTCGATGCTGCTGGGGACGGTGCCCGGCTTGAAGATGTCGTCGCTGAACGGGACGCGGATCGTGTTGTAGCCCAGCGACTTCATCTGGTCGATCATGGACTTGTAGTCGCGGGACCAGAGGCCGTGGACGACCTGGTTGCTGGTCTCGAAGCCGAACCAGTTGATGCCGGCGATCCGGACCGGCTGCCCGGAGGCGTCCAGGATCTGGCGGCCGCTGGTGTGCCAGTATCCGGCGCCGGCCGCCTCGGCGGCGTCGGCCGTCTGAAGACCGGCGGTCCCCAGCGGCAACAGGAGAGCCGCCGCCATCGCGCACAGCGCTCTTCGCAAGCTGCGGAACATGTTCGCTGCTTCCTCTCGGGGGGCGCGGGCCCGGAACGAGGTGGGAGCGCTCCCACCACCCACGCCTCCCATGGAAGACAGGTCGCATGGACACGTCAAGACGCTGGACGTGTCCATGTGCGCGTGACGTCACCTGCTGAGCTTCTGGAACCTCCGTACCGCCAGCGGCAGGAACACCGCCGTGAGCACGACGGGCCACACCCCGGCCATCAGCAGGGAGTGCTGCTCGACCCAGGAGTCCCCGCCGCCGACCGGCGTGCCGAACAGGTCACGGGTGGCCGCGGCCGTCGAGGAGATCGGGTTCCACGCGGCCACCGCGCCCAGCCAGTCGGGCATGAGCTGCGGAGCCACGAAGATGCTGGAGATCATCGTGAGCGGGAAGGCGACCGCGAACAGCCCGCCCGCCGCCTCCGGGTTGGGGACCATCAGACCCAGCCACACCCCGATCCAGATGAGCGCGAACCTCAGCCACAGCAGCAGTCCGAAGGCGGCGAGGAAGCCGAGCCCGCCGTCGGGCCGCCAGCCCATGGCCACCGCGGTGAGCATCATGATCGCCAACTCGGCGCAGGCGACGAGCAGATCGGTCACCCCGCGCCCCGCGACCACCGCGGAGGAGGCCATCGGCATCGAGCGGAACCGGTCGATCACGCCCTTCGTGGCGTCGTGGACCACCAGGGTCGCGGTGTTGATGAACCCGAAGGCCATCGTCATCACGAACATGCCGGGCATCAGGAAGTCCTTGTAGTCCCCGCCGCCGGGTACCTGCATGGCACTGCCGAAGACATAGCCGTAGAGCAGGACGGAGAGGATCGGGAAGCCCAACTGCCAGGCGATGTTGATGGGTTGGCGCTGGTAGTGGGTGAGTCCGCGGCGGACGATGTTCCAGACGTCGGCGAGGACCCAGTAGGTACGGCCGCGGGTGGCCTCCAGTGTGCTCATGCCGCTGTCTCCTCTTTCTCCGTGCGGTGTCCGGTCAGGCGCAGGAACACGTCGTCGAGGCTCGGCCTGCGCAGTCCGATGTCCTCGACCCGCACACCCTCGTCCTGGAGGGTGCGGGCGACTTCGGTGAGCGCCGAGACGCGGTCGACGACAGGGGCGTGCACCCGCAACTCCCCCTCCTCAGCCTCCGGTTCGCCGTCACAGACGCGGGCGACGACCTTCACCGCGCGCGGGATGTCCGTCCGCTCGGCGACCACGACCTCGATACGGTCGCCGCCGACCCGGTCCTTGAGGCCGTCCGGGGTGTCGTCGGCAATGGCCCGGCCCTGGTCGATGACGGTGATGCGGGAGGCGAGCTTGTCGGCCTCCTCCAGGTACTGCGTGGTCAGCAGCACGGTGGTGCCGCTCGCCACCAGCGCCCGCACGGACTCCCAGACCTCGCCGCGGCTGCGGGGGTCCAGGCCCGTCGTCGGCTCGTCGAGGAAGAGCACGGCGGGCGCGAGGATCATCGAGGCCGCGAGGTCGAGCCGGCGCCGCATGCCGCCGCTGTACTTGCCCACGCCCTTGTCGGCGGCGTCGGTGAGGTCGAACCGGTCCAGCAGCTCGGCGGCCCGCTGCTTGGCCCGCCTGCCGCCGAGGTGGAACAGCCGGCCGAACATCTCCAGGTTCTGCCGGCCGGTGAGGACCTCGTCCACGGCGGCGTACTGCCCGGTGAGACCGATCCTCGACCGCACCTCGCGCGCCTGGCTCACGACGTCCAGGCCGGCCACGCTCGCCCGGCCGCCGTCCAGCCGGATCAGCGTGGACAGGATGCGGACCGCCGTGGTCTTCCCCGCGCCGTTCGGCCCGAGCAGTCCGTGCACGGTGCCCTCGCGGACGGCCAGGTCGAAGCCGTCGAGGGCGCGCTTGTCGCCGTACCGCTTCTCCAGCCCCTCGGCGCGCACGGCGTATCCGTCGTCGGTGGTCATGGGGTCCCCCTTCTCTCCTCAACTGAGTACACCGTACCCGATTGCGCGTACGCTGTACTCAATTTTCCGCCGGAACTAAGCTGCACCCATGACGAGCAGCGGTGACACCAGTGGCAGCGGGGACATCGTCCGCACGCTCGAACTGCTGTGGGACGGGGCCCCACGGCCCAGCCGGGGACCGAAGCCCGGTCTGACGCTGGACCGGATCGTGGAAGTGGCCGTCCGGATCGCGGACGAGGAGGGGTTCGACGCGGTCTCGATGCGCCGGATCGCGGCCGAGCTCGGCACCGGCGCGATGTCGCTGTACCGGTACGTCCCCGGCAAGGCCGAGCTGCTCGACCTGATGCTCGACCGAGTCCAGCGCCCGTCCGAGAATCCGTCCGACCTTGGTGACGGCTCCTGGCGTTCCGCCCTGGAGGCGATGGCCCGCGCCACCCTCGCCCTCTACACCCGCCACCCCTGGCTGCTCGGCGTCAACCAGGCCCGTCCGCTGCTCGGCCCGAGCGCGCTGGACGGCATGGAGAAGATGCTCGGCCGCATCCGTCCGATGGGCCTGACCGATCCGGAGCTGGTGTCGGCGGTGATCATGGTCGACGGGTACGTCGTCGGGGCCGCGCGCACGCAGGTCTACCAGCGGGAGGCGGAGCGTACGTCGGGCATGACGACCGCGGACTTCTTCGCGGCCCAGGCGCCGTTCCTGGAGAAGGTCATGGCCGGCGGGCGCTACCCCGTCCTCGCGTCCCTCGCCGCGGACACCTGGGACCCGGGGTTCGACCACTTCGAGTTCGGGCTCCAGCGGATCCTGGACGGCCTGGAGGTGTTCGTGGCGGCCCGGCGGGAGGGCTCGGCGGGCCCGGACGGCTCACGAGCGCCGGAATAGCCGCCGGAGTCCGAAGAGGGCGGCGACGGCCCCCAGGGCGAGGGCACCGATCTTGAGGGTGCCGTGGGAGTCCGCGCCGCCGTCGCTCCCGGAGGCGGCGGAACTCCCGCTCCCCGAGGACGACTCGGACCCGCCGTCACCGGGCGCGTCCTGCGCCTCCACCTCGCTGTCGGCGCCCTCCATGCCGAGCAGGAGCTTGGTCCCGTCCGGGGAGTAGGAGACGGATTCCCCCTGGCCGAGGGGCACGCTGAGCCGCCCCTTCTTCTTGATGTCGCCGCCGTTCCAGTCGTACCAGATGCCGCCGAAGTACCCGCGTACGGCGAGCTGCCGCCCGTCCGGTGAGAAGGCGGCGTCGGTGGCCCAAAGGTCGACGGGCTTGACCGGCTTGAACACGTTCGTCCCGGTGGGCGAGAGGGTGGTGGGCCCCGCGTAGAGGTGCCCGCCGTCCTCCTGCTTGTCGATGATGTAGACGCGCCCGGTCTTCGGGTGGACGACCATCGACTCGGCGTCGCGCGAGCCGTCGGTGTACTTCACGACGTACTGGGTGGCCTTGACGGACTGGTCCTTCAGGTCCTTCGGCTCGGGCAGCTTGTAGATCCACACATAGGGCCAGGTCACCCCGTCGTTGTCGCCGATGTCGCCGACCCAGATCTGGTTGCCGGGCCCGATGGCGATGGCCTCGACGTCCCGCGGGGTGCCCACGCCGGTCATGGTGATCCTGGCGACGGTCCTGCCGGTCGCGCTGTCGACGGCGTACAGGTACGCGCCGGTGTCCTGGTCGTTGTGGGTCCAGTAGATGCCCGGGTGCTGCCGGGAGGCGGCGAGCCCGCTGGACTCGGTGATCCGGGGGTCGCTGATGGTGAAGCCCTCGTCCCCCTTCCCGTCCCCGTCGGCGGCGGAGGCGGGCACGACGACGGGCAGGGTGAAGCCGCCCACGAACAGAATCCCGACGAGCAGGGCAAAGGGTCGACGCATACCCCCAAGCCTGCCATCCCCTCCGGGGGTTGGACGGGTTGGAGGGGTTGGAGGGGTCGGCCGGGGGGGCAGGGGGTCGGGAGGGTGCGGTCGGGGGTGGGGGGCCGAGGACCGGGGGGCCGGGGACCGGGGGCCGGAGGAAGGGGGCCGGGGACCGGGGGCGGAGGAAGGGCGCCGAGGACCAGGGGCCGGAGGAAGGGCGCCGAAGACCAGGGGCCGGAGGAAGGGCGCCGAGGACCAAGGGCCGGAGAAAGGGCGCCGAAGACCGGGGGCGGAGGAAGGGGGCCGGGGACCGAGGACCGGAGGAAGGAGGCCGGGGACCGAGGACCGGAGGAAGGAGGCCGGGGACCGAGGACCGGAGGAAGGAGGCCGGGGACCGAGGACCGGAGGAAGGAGGCCGGGGACCAAG
>NZ_JBEXQX010000007.1:0-15970 GCF_040612795.1 Streptomyces sp. NPDC006335 | reverse complement strand
GAGGCCGGGGACCGAGGACCGGAGGAAGGAGGCCGGGGACCGAGGACCGGAGGAAGGAGGCCGGGGACCGAGGACCGGAGGAAGGAGGCCGGGGACCAAGGGCCGGAGGAAGGGCGCCGAGGACCAGGGGCCGGAGGAAGGGTGATGTGCTGGGGTGGCCTGGGGCAGTGCGGTCGCACGAACCATGGCAGGCGCGGTCGGCGTGGGCGGGCTCACACGCCATTCGGGGGCTTCTTGATCCATCATGAGCGGATGCTCAGATTCATGCCGGTCGGTGACTCGATGACGATCGGAAGCGCGGGGGAGCACACCTGGCGGTACCGGATGTGGCAGCACCTGCGTGACACCTACGGCGGCTCCTTCGCGCTCGTCGGACCGCGCGAGACGCTGTACGACAAGGCGGCCGACGCCCCGACGTCGTACGAGTACGCCGATCCCGACTTCCCGCGGGCCCACCTGGCCGGCTGGGGCGAGGGCTGGCTGCACATGGCCCCGTTGATCGGCGAGGCGGTGCGGGCGCACCAGGCGGACGTGCTCCTGGTGTCCCTGGGCCTGATCGACCTGGGCTTCTACACGAACGCGGAACAGACCACGGAGAACGTCCGCGCCTTCGTCGCCGAGGCCCGCCGGGCCAACCCCCGGATCCGGATGGCCGTCCTCCCGGTGATCCCCAACGTCCGGGCGGAGTCCGACCCGCCCTTCGCGACGGAGGTCAGCCGCTTCAACGAGCTTCTGGGCAAGGCGATCGCCGACCTGGACGAGCCCCGCTCCCCCCTGCTGCCGGCGTCGCCTCCGCCGTCGTACGACATCAACCACGACACCTACGACGGCACCCATCCGAACGCGAGCGGCGAGCACAAGATCGCGGCGGCCTTCGCGGAGGCGATGTACCAGGCGTGGGACCTCGGTGCGCCCTACGAGGCCGGCTGAGGGGGCCGGCCTCCCCCGCCGGGTCAGCCGAGGCGGTGCACCCGCTGTGTGGTCAGCTCGTAGCGCGCGCCCACGACGGCCAGTTCGCCCGAGTCCACCTTGGCGGCGAGCGCGGGTTCCCCGGCGAGCCGTGCCCGCACGAGCCGTATGTTCGCGTCGACCGTCGCGTCGATCCGCGCGTCCCCGGTCTTCGTACGGTCGATGGCGGGGCTGATCTGGTCGGCCAAGTACTGGATGTGGGCGGGCAGTTGCGCACCCGACCCGTCCGCCTGGACCGCCGCCTTCACGGCCCCGCACGACTGGTGACCGAGCACCATGAGCAGCGGGATCCCCAGTTCGAGCACCCCGTAGGCGAGGCTGCCGAGCACCGCCTCGTCGAGGACCTGGCCCGCGGTGCGCACGGTCATCAGGTCGCCGAGGCCCTGGTCGAAGACCAGCTCCGGGGCCACCCGGGAGTCGATGCAGCCGAGCACGAGGGCGAAGGGGTGCTGAGCGGTCGTCAGCGCCTGCCGGACGGCGGGCGTCTCGTCCGGGTGCCGCTCGCGGAGGGTGCGCCAACGCCGGTTGCCGGCGTCCAGCTCGCGCAGGGCCTCCTCGGCGGTGGTGGGCCGCTTGCGCGGAGCGGCCGAGGAGGGGGCGGCGACGGCGGCCGGGGCGCCGGCGGCGAGCCCGGTGCCGAGGGCCGCGGTGCCGGTGAGCGCGGCGCGCAGGAGAGCGCGCCGCGCGGTTCTGTGGGGTCGTTGGTCAGAGTTCACGGAGGGGAACGTACGTCCGACCCCCCTCCTTTCCGTTCGGATTGCCTTTTCATGGACGGGTGTTGGGCTTTCATGGGCGAACACTGAACCGCTCTTGGCACTGTCATCACGTCACTTCGGGTCGGCGTTGAACTTCGCCGTCGACCAGCGGTAGCCGAGCACCGCGAGGCCGAGGCACCAGGCGACGGCGAGCCACCCGTTGTGGCCGATCTCGGTGCCGAGGAGCAGTCCGCGCAGGGTCTCGATGGCCGGGGTGAAGGGCTGGTACTCCGCGATCGGCTGGAACCAGCCCGGCATCGCGTCGACCGGTACGAACGCGCTGGATATGAGCGGCAGGAAGATCAGCGGCATGGCGTTGTTGCTGGCGGCCTCGGCGTTGGGGCTGATCAGGCCCATGCCGACGGCGATCCAGGTGAGTGCCGTGGCGAAGAGCACGAGCAGTCCGAAGGCCGCGAGCCACTCCAGGGCGGTGGCGTCGGTGGAGCGGAAGCCGATGGCCACGCCGACCGCGCCGACGAGGACCACGCTGATCACCGACTGGAGCACGCTGCCGACGACGTGCCCGACGAGCACCGAGCCGCGGTGGATCGCCATCGTCCGGAAGCGGGCGATGATGCCCTCGCTCATGTCGTTGGAGACGGAGACCGCGGTGCCGATCGTGGTGGAGCCGATGGTCATCAGCAGCAGGCCGGGGACGAGATAGGCGATGTAGTCGGAGCGGTCGCCGCCGCCGATGCCCGCGCTCATGGTGTCGCCGAAGACGTAGACGAAGAGCAGCAGCAGCATGATCGGTGTGAGCAGCAGGTTCAGGGTGAGCGAGGGGTAGCGCCGGGCGTGCAGGAGGTTGCGGCGCAGCATCGTGGACGAGTCGCGTACCGCGAGGGCGAGGTTGCTCATCGGACGGTCTCCTTGGTCTGGTCGGGGCCGGTCAGGGCGAAGAACACGTCGTCCAGGTCGGGGGTGTGCACGGACAGCTCGTCGGCCTCGACGCCGGCCGCGTCCAGCCAGTCCAGTACGGCGCGCAGTTCGCGCTGGCTGCCGTCGCTGGGGATCTGGAGGGTGAGGGCCTCGTCGTCGCGGCTGGTCTCGCGCAGGGCGGTCGCCGCCTGTTCGTAGGCGGTGGGGTCGGAGAAGCGCAGCCGTACGTGGCCGCCGGGGACGAGCCGCTTGAGCTCCTCGGCGCTGCCCTCGGCGACGATCCTTCCGCCGTTCAACACCGCGATGCGGTCGGCGAGTTCATCGGCTTCCTCCAGGTACTGCGTGGTGAGGAAAACGGTGACGCCGTCGGAGACCAGCTCCCTGATGATCTGCCACATGTTGTGGCGGGAGCGGGGGTCGAGGCCGGTGGTGGGCTCGTCGAGGAAGATGATCCGCGGGGCGCCGACCAGGGTCATGGCGATGTCGAGACGGCGCTTCATGCCGCCGGAGTAGGTGGAGGCGGGCTTCTTCGCGGCTTCCACGAGATCGAAGCGCTCCAGCAGTTCGGCCGCGACCCGCCGCCCCTCGCTCCTGGAGAGGTGGTGCAGGTCCGCCATGAGCAGCATGTTCTCCTCGCCGGTGATCAGCCCGTCCACGGCGGAGAACTGGCCGGTGACACCGATGGCGGCCCGTACCGCCTGGGCCTCGGCGGTGAGGTCGTGGCCGCCGACCCGGGCCTGCCCGGCGTCGGCGGAGATCAGGGTGGAGAGGATCTTGACGGCGGTGGTCTTGCCGGCACCGTTCGGCCCGAGGAGGGAGAAGATCGTGCCGGCCGGCACCCGGATGTCGATGCCGTCGAGGACGGTCTTGTCCCCGTAGGACTTGCGCAGTCCGTTCGCCGCGACGGCCAGGTCGGTCATGGTGGGTGCTCCTTGGAAGGCTGCGGGGTCGGAGGCTGCGGATCAGAGGCTGTGGGCGCTGATGTCGCCGTGGCTGGTGGTGGCGCGGACGGCCAGGGCGGGGGTGCCTTCGGTGTTCTTGAGGGTGTTGTGGATGCGGCCGTAGGAGGTGCCGGCGTCCAGGGAGGCGGGGGCGGCGGTGTGGAGGGTGATGTCGCCCTGCTGTGTGGTGAGGACGACGGTGCCGGTGACGGCTTCCCCGATGGTGATGTCGCCGCGCTGGGTGCTGATGTGGCCGGGTCCGGTGAGGCGGCCGACGGTGATGTGACCGTCGGCGGCGGTCAGGCGCAGGCTCGCGGCCTCGTCGATCTTGACCGGGCCGTGGGCGCCTTCGAAGACGACGTCGCCGAGGCGTCCGACTGCGCGGAACTCGGCGGCGGCCGCCTTGGCCTCGACGCGGGAGCCGGCCGGCAGCTGGACGGTGAGTTCGACGGAGCCGGAGGGGCCGAAGTACTGGTTCTTGGCGGCGGGGGCGGTGATCCGCAGGACGCCGTCGCGGTGGTCGACCTCGATCTGCTCGGCGGCCTTGGTGTCGCGGCCGCGGGCGGGGTGGGCGGGGCGGATCTCGACGGTGGTGTCGGCGCGGTCGGCGGCGATGACCTGGACGTGTCCGGCGGGCAGGTCGATGACGGCGGTGACGGGGGCGGGGGTGTCGAACTTCTGCATCAGGTGCTCCTGCGTTCGTCGTTGCTGTTTCCGATGAACGAAAAGCTACGTTGCATTCATAGATCCAGCAACGTACTTGTTGCGATGCGATACCATCCATGCAGCTCAGAGCTCTAATTTCATTGCAACGAATGAGAAATCAACGCAACATCAGCGACCCGATCGTTGCAACAGATCAGGAGTGAACGCTATGCTGCGGGCACCAGGAACCACGAAGGAGACCGCGATGCCGGGAGGCAGGCTCACCCAGCAGGAACGGCAGCAGATCGCGCTGGGAGTGGCCGACGGCCTCGCCTACGCGGAGATCGCCCGCCGCCTCGAACGCCCCACCTCGACCATCACCCGCGAGGTCATGCGCAACGGCGGCCCCACCGCCTACCGCGCCGACCTCGCCCACCGCGCCGCCGAACGCCGGGCCCACCGCCGCCGACAGGCCGCCCCACGCGGGACGCGGGCCCCCGAACCGGCCCACGGCCGCGATCCCGAGGCGGTGCGCGAGTACGAGGAGACGTTCACCACCGTCCTCATGCAGACGGGCGCGCCGAAGATGATGTCGAGGGTGCTGACCTGCCTGTACACGAGTGACAGCGGCAGCATGACCGCCGCCGAGCTCGTCCAGCGCCTCCAGGTCAGCCCGGCGTCCATCTCCAAGGCCATCAGCTTCCTGGAATCCCAGGGCCTGGTCCGCCGCGAACGCGACGACCGGCGCCGAGAGCGCTATGTCGCCGACGACGACGTCTGGTACCAGTCCATGATCGCCAGCGCCCGCGGCACCACCCAGCTCGCCGAGACCGCGCGCCAGGGTGTGGGCGTCCTCGGCCCCGGCACCCCGGCCGCCGTCCGCCTCGAGAACATCTCCCGCTTCCTCGACTTCGTCTCCGAGAGCATCATCCGCGCCGCCGACCAGGCCCGCGACGTCCTCTACACCAAGACCGAGCAGACTCCCGACGCCACGGACTGACTGAGCCCGCTCGACTCCGCCCCCGCGACCGGCTGACAGAATCCGCCGCATGGCGATCATCCACAACACCACGCTCAAGCCCACCAAGCTGGAACTGCTCACCGCCTGGCTGCCCACCCGCCCCTGGTACGCCGGTTCCGGCACACCGGAGTTGACGAAGGCCGGCGGGTTCCGGCTGGACGACCCGGAGGGCGAGGTCGGGATCGAGTTCATGGTGGCCGTCGACTCCTCCGGTCCCGAACCCGTCGCCTACCTGGCCCCCCTCACCTACCGCGCCGCCCCGCTCCCCGGCGCCGAACACGCCCTCGTCGGCACCATGGAGCACGGCGTACTGGGCCCCCGCTGGGCCTACGACGGCCTGCACGACCCGGTTCTGCGCACCGAACTCCTCGCCCTGTTCGAGGGCCGTACCCAGGCCATGGCCCAGAGCATCAGCGACACCCCCGACCACGACGTCACCCACTCCTACACCGGCCCCGGACTCTCCGCGGGCCCCGTCGAGGTCACCGAGGACCAGGACGGCACCGGGTTCGCCCTCCCGGACGGCACGGTCCTCCGCCTGCACCGGCGCCCGCGGCCCACCGCCCCCGAGGGCGCGACCGGCCAGGTCTCCGGGGTCTGGGACGCACCGGACGGCACCCGCGCCCGAGGTGTCTTCGTGAGCCTGCGCACCCCCTGAGACCGGGGGTGCCACGGTGAAGGCGGCCGTCTCGTTCGGGCGGTCGACCGGGAGGTCCGGGCGAGCCGCCCCTGAGCCGCGGTCAGCCCACGTCCGCCCCCCCCTGAGCCGCGGTCAGAAGCCCACGTCCGCCCCCCTGAGCCGGGGTCAGAAGCCCACGTCCGCCCCCCGGTACGTCGGCACGCGTCGCACCCGGCTCGCCCGCTCGTACGCGTACGCGAGTCGCAGCAGGACCGGTTCGCTCCACGCCGTCCCCATGAACGTCACGCCCACCGGCAGGCCGAACGCGAACCCCGCCGGCACGCTCACCGCGGGATAGCCCGCGAGCGCCGCGGGCGTGGACGAGCCGCCGCCGTACGTGTCCCCCCGGATCAGGTCGATCTTGGCCGGGGGGCCGGTCGTCGGCATCACGAGGGCGTCGAGGCGGTGTCGGCGCAGCACCGCGTCGATGCCCTCCGCGCGGGACAGCCGGCGGTTGATCGCCAGCGCCTCCCGGTACTCCCGTTCCGAGAAGTCCAGCCCCTGTACCGCCTCCAGCCCGTCCTGCCGTGCATAGCGCAGTTCGCGGTCCGCGTGCGCGCGGTTGAAGGCGATCAACTCCGCGAGGTCGCGCGGGTGTTCACCGCCGGCCCCGGCCAGGTACGTGTTCAGGGCGCGCTTGAACTCGTAGGCCTGCACGACCATCGAGCCGGGCAGGTCCTCCAGCTGTTCGGCGGTGGGGATGTCCGCCGGGTCGACGATCACCGCGCCCGCCGCGCGCATCACCTCGATCGCCCGCTCCGCGATGTCGTCGGCGTGGTCGCTGTAGCCGAAGTACACCTTCCGCGGGACGCCGATGCGTGCGCCGCGCAGTCCGTCCGCGTCCAGGAAACGGGTGTAGTCGCGGTGGAAGTGTCCCCGGCTCACCGCCGTCGCGGGATCTCGGGCGTCGACGCCGACCAGCGTGCCGAGCATGATCGCCGCGTCCCGGACCGTACGGGCCATCGGACCGACGCTGTCCTGACTGGGCACCCCGGGGATCACCCCGCCCCGGCCCACCAGGCCCACCGTCGGCTTGACCCCCACGACACAGTTCGCCGAGGCCGGGTCGATGATCGAGCCGTTGGTCTCGGTGCCGATCCCGCCCACGCACAGGTTGGCGGCGACGGCGACCCCCGTACCCGAACTGGACTCGTTCGGCGAGCGGTCCAGCTTGTACGGGTTGCGGGTCTGGCCGCCGCGCGCGCTCCACCCGGCGTGGTGGGTGAGCGAGAGGCCGCCCGCCCACTCGCTGAGATTGGTCTTGCCGAGGATCACCGCCCCGGCGGCCCGCAGCCGCGCGGCGACCGTGGCGTCCCGCGTCGGCCGTAACCCTTCCAGGGCCAGTGACCCGGCCGTGGTGTGCATCCGGTCCCCGGTCTCCACCAGGTCCTTCAGCAGGACGGGCACGCCGTGCAACGGGCCCCGGGGGCGCCCGCTCGCGTCCAGCCGCCGGGCCTCCCGCAGCGCGTCCGGATTGACCTCGATCACCGCGTGCACAAGCGGATCGACCCGCTCGATCCGCTCCAGGTAGTACCGCGTCAGCCCGACCGCGTCGAGCCGCCCGCCGTCCATCAGCCGACGCAGCTCGGTGATCCCCAGCTCGTCGAACTCCCCGGCCGGTGGGCCGACGGCCCGCGCCGGGGCCGCCCCCGCCCATGACGTGGCCGCGACTCCCGCACCGAGCGCCAGCACACCGCGACGCGTACTCCGAATCCGCTCCATACGGAGAACGCTAGGGACAGAACCCGCCCAAATCCCTACGGCTGCCCCCCGGTTCCACCAGGGGGCAGGCCGCAGGAACCGTCAACACCGTGTTGTCGTTGGCCGACGTGGCCGGTACGTCCTGGATCACGTCCCAGTGCTCCACGATCCTGCGGACGGCCACGAGGTCGCCCTCGGCGATGACCCGCTTCGGCTCGACCCTCAGCTGCGGCGCCGCCTTGAAGTACGCCCCGAGCCCGGCCTTCGCCCCGGCCGGCCCGTTCGCGACGGCCGGGTTGTGCTGCTCGTACCCGGGCCGAGGAGCGCGGCGGAGGCGCCGAGGGTGATGCGGACGGGCGAGGTGGGGTCTCCTGAGGCTGATATTGAAACTTCAAGCTCACACGGGCCACAGGAAGGAACTGACTCTTAGTTAGCGTCAAGGTCGCTTGCCTAGAGCGCACTCCACGCCGTTGGCTAGAGGGTCATGAAGTACACGCAACTCGGACGCACGGGCCTCAAGGTCAGCCGACTCGTCCTCGGCACCATGAACTTCGGACCGCAGACGAACGAGGCGGACAGCCACGCCATCATGGACGCGGCTCTGGACGCCGGCATCAACTTCTTCGACACCGCCAACGTGTACGGCTGGGGCGAGAACAAGGGCCGCACCGAAGAGATCATCGGCAACTGGTTCGCCAAGAGCGCCGCCCACCGCGACAAGGTGGTCCTCGCCACCAAGGTCTACGGCAACATGGCCGCGGACGGCGACGCCTGGCCCAACCACGACAAGCTGTCGGCGCTGAACATCCGCCGTGCCGTGGACGCCTCGCTCAAGCGGCTCCAGACCGACCACATCGACGTCTACCAGTTCCACCACGTCGACCGCGCCACTCCCTTCGAGGAGATCTGGCAGGCGATCGACACCCTCGTCCAGCAGGGCAAGGTCCTGTACGTCGGGTCCTCCAACTTCCCCGGCTACAAGATCGCCCAGGCCAACGAGATCGCCGCACGGCGGGGCGGCACCATCGGCCTCGTCAGCGAGCAGTGCCTCTACAACCTCGCCGAGCGACGGGCCGAGATGGAGGTCATCCCGGCCGCCCAGGAGTACGGCCTCGGCGTGATCCCCTGGTCGCCGCTGCACGGCGGTCTCCTCGGCGGGGTCATCAAGAAGGAGGTCGAGGGTGGCCGCCGTGCCTCCGGCCGGGCCGCGGACACCCTGGCCGACCCGGCCAAGCGGGCCCAGATCCAGTCGTACGAGGACCTGCTGGAGAAGCACGGCCTGGAGCCCGGCGAGGCGGCCCTGGCGTGGCTGCTGACCCGCCCCGGCGTCACGGGTCCGATCGTCGGCCCGCGCACGGCCGAGCAGCTGGAGTCGGCGATCAGGGCGGTCGAGCTGGAGCTGGGCGAGGAGGTCCTGTCCGGCCTGGACGAGATCTTCCCCGGGCCGGGGCCGTCTCCGGAGGCCTTCGCCTGGTAGCACCCCGTCAGGGGCGCGGGGCGGAGTCGATCGGGGGCTCCGCCCCGCGGGCGCGACCAGCCACGACGGCGCGGCGGCCGACAACCGGCCGCAGCTCCCCGAACCCGGCTACCTCCCGAGCACCGCGGCCAACGCCACAACGACGAACATCATCACGAGCACACCGGCCATGATCCGGTTCCGCGTCTTCGGGTCCACACACCGAGCCTAACCGCCCCCACCGAGCGCCCACCGACCGACCACCTCATACCGCGGCTGCTCCCCCGGCACCCCCGACTTCGGCAGGTTGCTGCGGACCAGCGCCAGCTCGTCCACGCTCCAGGTCCGGCTCACGAACCCGTCGAGCATCTCCAGACACGGCGCCACATCCACCGCCTCCCGGCTCCGCGCCACCGTCAGATGCGCCTTGTACCGCCGGTGCTCCCCCATCTCCACCCCGGCCTTCCGCCCCGCCGCCTCCGCCCGTTCCGCCAGCAGCCGCAACACCGGGAGCTCGCCAAAGGCCCCCGCCCACAGCGCCCGCCCGTGCCCGAACTGCCCGCCCCCGCGCAGGGCCAGCGGGAAGCGCGGGGTCCGCCGAGCCGCCCGCTCCAGCCGCTCCGACAGCTCCGGTACGACGTCGTCGTCGACCTCGCCGTAGAAGGCGAGCGTGAGGTGCCAGCCCGGGACGCCGGTCCAGCGCAGCCCCTGTGCGGCGGGCAGCTCCCTCAACTCGGCGACCACTGCGGCGAGTTCCTCGGTGACATCCTGCGGGGGCAGCACGGCGGCGAAGAGTCTCATGGGGCCAGCCTGTCACCATGTGGGCATGGAGATCACCATCAGGGACGGCGGCCCCGACGACATACCCGTGATCCTCGGCATGCTCGACAGCTGTGTCGAGTGGCTGGTCGCGCAGGGGCGGCCCGGCCAGTGGGGGACCAAGCCGCTGTCGGAGAGCCCGCGGACGGTGGAGTCCGTCGCCCGGTACATCGACGAGGGCAGTGTGTTCGTCGCCGAGGCCGACGGCGTACCGGCGGCGACCCTCACCATCACCGACTCGCCCGGCGCGTATCTGGCCCATCTCCCACCGCCCGGTGAGCCCGAGCGGTACATCCACTGGCTCGCCTCCGATCGCCGCTTCAAGGGTCACGGCATCGGCGGCGCCCTCCTCGCGCACGCCGCCGAGGAGACCCGGCGCGCGGGCGTCGCCCTGCTGCGGGTGGACTGCTACGCGGGCGACGACGGCAAGCTGGTCGCCTACTACGTGGCCAACGGCTTCACCCCGACGGAGACGTACACCGCCGGGGCGAACAACGACTGGCCGGGCCAGGTCCTGGCCATGCGGGTGCTGCCGTAGAACTCCGTCCGCCGCGGCCGGCTCCTCCCGCGGCACGACATGCGGGTGACCACGGTTCCAGCCCGACCGACAGACGCAGTTGCCGACACGGGCCGGGACCCGCCCCGCCATCACGACGGCCGCACCAGGCGCCGCCACACGGTCACAGGGCTCAGGCCGCCGCGGCCAGCTCCTCCCGCGTCTCGCGCGGCACGAACCGCACATGCGGGTGGCCGCGGTTCCAGCCGACCGACAGGCGCAGGTTGCCGACGCGGGCCAGGACCAGGGCGATCGTCACGGCGGCCACCGCGGCGATCGCGCCGCCCACCGCGAGTCCGGCGCGGACGCCGTACGCGTCGGTGATCCAGCCGGCGATCGGCGCGCCGATCGGGGAGCCGCCCATGAACACCATCATGTACAGGGCCATCACACGGCCCCGCATGGCTGGGTCGGTGGCCATCTGCACGCTGGTGTTCGCGGTTACGTTGACCGTCATGCCGAACATCCCGATCGGGGCCATGAGCAGGGCGAACAGCCACAGCGAGGGGGCGGTCGCGGCCACGATCTCCAGCGTGCCGAACGCCACCGCGCCCACGACGAGCACCCGCATCCGGGCGGTGCCGCGCCGGGCCGCGAGCAGGGCGCCGGCCAGGGAGCCGACCGCCATCACGGTGTTGAAGAGGCTGTAGGAGCCCGCCCCGGCGTGGAAGACGTCGTCGGCGAAGGCCGAGAGGTAGACGGGGAAGTTGAAGCCGAACGTGGACACGAACCCGACCAGGACGATGGTCCAGATCAGCTCCGGCCGCCCGGCCACGTAGTGCAGGCCCTCCCGCAGCTGTCCCTTGCCGCGGGGGGCGCGCTCGACGACGTGCAGCTCACGCGCCCGCATCATCAGCAGGCCGACGAGCGGGGCGACGAAGGACAGGCCGTTGGCGAGGAACGCCCAGCCGGTGCCGACGCCGGTGATCATGACACCAGCGACGGCGGGGCCGATCAGGCGCGCCGACTGGAAGTTCGCGGAGTTCAGGCTGACGGCGTTCTGGAGCTGGTCGGGGCCGACCATCTCGGAGACGAAGGACTGCCGGGCCGGGTTGTCGACGACCGTCGCGAGGCCCACGGCGAAGGCGGCGAGGTAGACGTGCCAGACCTGGACGTGGCCGGTCAGGGTGAGGACGGCGAGCGCGATGCCGGTGGCGCCCATCGCGGACTGCGTGAACAGCAGCGCGCGCCGCTTGGACAGCCGGTCGACGAGGACGCCGCCGTAGAGGCCGAAGAGCAGCATCGGCAGGAACTGCAGGGCCGTCGTGACGCCGACGGCGGTGGCGGAGCCGGTGAGGCTGAGCACCAGCCAGTCCTGGGCGATGCGCTGCATCCACGTGCCGATGTTGGAGACGACCTGACCGGCGAAGAACAGCCGGTAGTTCCTGACCCTCAGCGAGCTGAACATGGATGACTTGCGGGACACAGAGGTAGAAGGGATCGGTGCGGGGGCGGATTCTGCTCCGGGTCCCGTACTCAAAGTGCGTTCGCCTCCTCTTCGTGGCTTACAGGTGTGCGAGTTTCTCCAGCACGGGGGCGGCTTCGCGCAGTTTCGCCCACTCGTCCTCGTCGAGGCCGTCGACCAGGGTGGCCAGGAAGGCGTTCCGCTTGGCGCGGGACTCGGCGAGCATGGCCTCGGCCTGCTCGGTCTTCGTGACGACCTTCTGGCGCCGGTCCTCGGGGTGCGGCTCCAGCCGGACGAGTCCCTTGGCCTCCAGCAGCGCCACGATGCGGGTCATCGACGGCGGCTGGACGTGCTCCTTGCGGGCGAGCTCGCCCGGGGTGGCCCGGCCGCAGATGGAGAGGGTGCCCAGCACCGACATCTCGGTGGGGCTCAGTGACTCGTCGACCCGCTGGTGCTTGAGCCGACGGGACAGTCGCATCACGGCTGATCGCAGGGAGTTCACGGCGGCTACGTCGTCGCCATGGGTAAGGTCCGGCATCTCTTTAGCATAACTCATTACTCTCGCTAAACAAGCTGGCGTGCACGGGGATTCCCGTGACGCGGGCCACTCGTCATGCATTCGTCATCCGATCCGGCGCAACCTTCGACGGTCGTGACCCACCTCACACCGGAACCTCAACTGCCGCCCCATTTAGGAGATTTCACGCGGTGGACACCGTCGGGAGCACAGGGTTACATCAGCACGTTCCTTCCGCTCGTCGTGCCGCGGTCCCGTCCGTGACCTCCACTCTCCAGCCCGAGGAATCCCGTCTTGCGACACCTCAGACAGCTACGTCTCGCCGCGTCGGCCGTGCTCCTGGCAGCGGTTCCGACCGCATGGTCCGCCGCACCGGCGCCCGCCGTCACCGGCAGCCCCGTCGCCGACACCACGTTCGGCTACACCGCGCAGCTCGTCGTCGGCGACCACGACCGCGGCTGCTCCGGTGTCCTGGTCGCCCCCCAGTGGCTGCTCACCGGCGCGAGCTGCTTCGCCGCCGACCCGGCCACCAGCCTCGCCGTCCCCGCGGGCAGGCCGGCGTCGCCGACCACCGCGACCATCGGCCGCTCCGACCTCACCTCCGGCGCGGGCGCGGTGCGCCAGGTCGTCGAGCTGGTGCCCAGCACCACCGGCCGCGACGTGATCCTGGCCCGGCTGAACCAGGCGGTCACCAACGTCACCCCCATCGCCCTGGCCACCGGCGAGCCCATCGCCGGCGAGAAGCTGGCGTTCGCCGGGTTCGGACGCACCAGGACCGAGTGGGCACCCCTGAAACTGCACACCGGCACGCTCTCGGTGGACGCCTCGGACACGAACACGGCCACGGTCACCGGCGTGGACGGGGTGGCCGCGTGCGCCGGTGACACCGGCGGCCCGGTCGTGCGCACGACGAACGGCACCGACCGGCTGGTGGCCCTCACCAGCCGCTCGTACCAGGGCGGTTGCTACGGAACGGACGCGGCCGAGACACGCACCGGCGGCGTCGCGGCCCGTGTCGACGGACTGGCCTCCTGGATCGACACCGCCGTCACCGCCGCCCGCCCCCTGAACAACAAGGGGACCGGGAAGTGCCTGGCCGTGCCCCGGGCCGACACGGAGAACGGCACCGGTCTGATCCAGTGGACCTGCAACGGCGGCGCCGAACAGAAGTGGCACCTGACGCCGGTCGCGGGCGGGAACGGCGACCGCTACGTCGTCAAGAACGCCAACAGCGGCCGATGCCTCGCGATGCCGGGCGCCTCGGTCACCGACGGCACCCAGGCCATCCAGTGGACCTGCAACGGCGGCAAGGAGCAGGTCTGGATCCACGACGGCCTCGACCGGCTGCGGAACCTGAACAGCGACAAGTGCCTCGCCATCCCGGCCTCCAACCCCGACATCGGCACCAAGGCCATCCAGTGGACGTGCTCGGCGAACACCGACCAGAGGTGGACCTGGTAGCAGGGTGCAGATCTTCACCCGAACGAGTGAGTCGGGTGCGGAAAGTGAACGCTGTCCCCCGCGGACGACCGACCCTCGTCTCCATGGGGACCAGCGTGCTCAGCCTGCGGATAGACGGGGAGCTGCTCGATCGGCTCCGGGACCATGCGGCCAAAAGGGGGATGAGCGTTCAGGACTATGTGGTCCGAACGCTCATCCGGGACGACTTCGACGAACGGTTCCAGACCGCCGTCGACGAGACCGAGAAGTTCTACGGGGTCACGTGAGGGCGGGTCACGTCAGGCCCAGTGCCGGCATCAGGTAGTAGAAGGCGAAGACGGCGGAGACGACGTACATCGCGGCCGGGATCTCCCTGGCCCGCCCCGCCGCCAGGCGCAGCACCACGAAGGTGATGAAGCCCATGCCGATGCCGTTGGTGATCGAGTAGGTGAACGGCATCATCACCATGGTGATGAAGGCCGGGATCGCGATGGTCCAGTCGGCCCAGTCGATGTCCCGGACCGAGTTGGCCAGGATCATGAAGCCCACCGCGAGCAAGGCGGGGGTCGCCGCCTGGGACGGGACCATCGTGGCGACGGGCGTCAGGAAGAGGGCCACGACGAAGAGCCCGCCGGTGACCACGTTCGCGAAGCCGGTGCGGGCGCCCTCACCGACGCCGGCCGTCGACTCCACGAAGGCGGTCGTCGCCGACGACGAACTGGCACCGCCCGCGGCGACCGCGAGGCCGTCGACGAACAGGACCTTGTTGATGCCGGGCATCTGGCCCTGGGCGTCGGTGAGCTTGGCCTCGTCGGAGACGCCCATGATCGTGCCCATCGCGTCGAAGAAACACGACAGCAGGACCGTGAAGACGAAGAGGATGCCGGTCAGCACCCCCACGTGGGAGAAGCCGCCGAAGAGGCTGACCTTGCCGAGCAGACCGAAGTCGGGGGTGGCGACCGGGTTGCCGGGCCACTTGGGGGCGGTGAGTCCCCAGGACGGGACCTTCGCGGCGGCCTCGATGATCATCGCCACGACCGTCATCGTGACGATGGAGATCAGGATCGCGCCGGAGACCTTGCGGACGATGAGCGCGAGCGTCAGCAGGGCGCCCAGGACGAAGACCAGGACCGGCCAGCCGTTGAGGTGTCCGTCGCCGCCGAGCTGGAGCGGCACGGTGGTCTGGGCGACGTCGGGGATCCGGGAGACGAAGCCGGAGTCCACGAGCCCGATCAGCATGATGAACAGGCCGATACCGATGGAGATCGCCTTGCGCAGACCGAAGGGCACCGCGTTCATCACGCGCTCGCGCAGACCCGTGGCGACCAGCAGCATCACGATGAAGCCCGCCAGGACCACCATGCCCATCGCGTCCGGCCAGGACATCCGGGGCGCGAGCTGGAGCGCGACGACGGAGTTGACGCCGAGGCCGGCGGCCAGCGCGATGGGGACGTTGCCGACCACGCCCATGAGGAGCGTGGTGAAGGCCGCGGTCACGGCGGTCGCGGTGACCAACTGCCCGTTGTCGAGCTGATGGCCGTACATGTCCTTGGCGCTGCCGAGGATGATCGGGTTCAGCACGATGATGTAGGCCATCGCGAAGAAGGTGGCGAAGCCGCCCCGGATCTCGCGCGGCAGGGTGCTGCCCCGCTCGGAGATCCTGAAGTAGCGGTCGAGGGCGGTCGGCATTGGATGTTCCTACGAGCAGAAGTGGACAGACATAAACCGTTTCAGTATGAACGTATAACGTCGGGGGAGCCATCTCCGCGCGTAGATGTGATCGCCTCGTAAGCTGTCCCCATGGACGTGTTCTCTTCGGGATCCTTCAAGCACGAGGCGCCGGAGCCCCTGGAGGGCCCGGTGGTCGCCACGGTCACCGGCGGCACGATCCTGTGGTTCGTCCTCTTCCTCGTACAGCTCCCCTTCTACGGCTGGTTCGCGGACCACGACCGCACCTGGTGGCTGTGGACCTGCCTGGCCGGGGGCGTGCTCGGGCTGTACGGCACCTGGTACGTGCGCAAGCGGGACGCGGCCATCAAGAACGCGGCCGCCGCCGACTCCGCCGCCACCCCTGCTGCCGAGTGACGAGCACCCCCTAGGCCCTGTCGTTTGGATCATGCCGGCGTCGCGGGGTCTGGCACGCGCATCTGCCGCGTTGTCGTCGGTCCTCGACGCTCCGCGTCGACT
>NZ_JBEXQX010000006.1:0-431296 GCF_040612795.1 Streptomyces sp. NPDC006335 | reverse complement strand
CGCCCGGTTACATTCCGAACCCGGAAGCTAAGCCTTACAGCGCCGATGGTACTGCAGGGGGGACCCTGTGGGAGAGTAGGACACCGCCGAACAATATTTGGAGGACCCCTGGTCCCAGCGTTCAGCTGGGACCAGGGGTCCTTTTGTTTTTAGAATGCTTGCAGTGCCGAAGACAGGAGTCACCATGTCCACCAACTCTCCCGACGACCGACCGGAGCGCGACCAGCAACGACGGGACAGTGGTGACCGCGGCGATCGAGGCTACCGGGGGGACCGCGGTGGCTTCCGCCGCGACAACGACCGCGGTGGGAACGACCGTGGCGGCAATGACCGTGGTGGCAATCGCGGTGGTGGTTACGCACGCCGCGACGATCGTCGCGAGGACAACCGCGGTGTGGATCGCGGTGGCGACCGTGGTGGCTTCCGTCGTGACGATCGTGGTGGCGACAGTCGTGGTGGGGATCGTGGGGCTCGTCCTCCGTTCCGTCGTGATGACCGGCCGGCTGGGCCGCGCCGGGACGACCGGGACCGTGGGTTCCGGCGTGACGGTGACCGGCCTGCCTTCCGTCGTGACGACCGTGGGGATCGTGGCGAGCGCGTAGAGCGCCGCGACGACCGCGGCAGCGGCTTCCGTCGGGACGACAACCGCGGCAGCAGCTACCCGCCGCGCCGTGACGACCGTCGTGATGACCGTCGTACCGACGACCGCGGCGACCGTGGCGGCTTCCGCCGTGACGACCGCCGTGACGACCGTCGTAGCGACGACCGTGGTGGCTTCCGTCGCGAGGACAACCGCGGTGTGGATCGCGGTGGCGACCGTGGTGGCTTCCGTCGTGACGATCGTGGTGGCGACAGTCGCGGTGGGGATCGTGGGGCTCGTCCTCCGTTCCGTCGTGATGACCGGCCGGCTGGGCCGCGCCGGGACGACCGGGACCGTGGGTTCCGGCGTGACGGTGACCGGCCTGCCTTCCGTCGTGACGACCGTGGGGATCGTGGCGAGCGCGTAGAGCGCCGCGACGACCGCGGCAGCGGCTTCCGTCGGGACGACAACCGCGGCAGCAGCTACCCGCCGCGCCGTGACGACCGTCGTGATGACCGTCGTACCGACGACCGCGGCGACCGTGGCGGCTTCCGCCGTGACGACCGCCGTGACGACCGTCGTAGCGACGACCGTGGTGGCTTCCGTCGCGAGGACAACCGCGGTGTGGATCGCGGTGGCGACCGTGGTGGCTTCCGTCGTGACGATCGCGGTGGCGACAGTCGCGGTGGGGATCGCGGTGGCTTCCGTCGTGACGATCGTGGTGGAAGCGGTGGGCCCCGTAGGGACGACCGTGGTGGGCGGCCCGGTGGGTTCCGTGGCCGGGACGACCGGCGCGGGGGCGACGACCGGCGTGGTGGTGGCGGGCGTTTCCGTGACGAGCGGGACCGCGACCGCGAGCCGATCAAGCGGCTGCCGATCCCCGAGGACGTCACGGGCGACGAGATCGACAAGGACGTACGGCAGGAGTTGCAGAGTCTGCCCAAGGGGCTCGCTGAGGATGTCGCCAAGAACCTGGTGATGGTCGCCCGGCTCATCGATGAGGACCCCGAGGGTGCCTACGGGTACTCCAAGGTGGCCTTGCGGCTGGCGTCGCGTGTCGCCGCCGTACGGGAGGCTGCCGGGTTCGCGGCGTATGCCAGTCAGAAGTACAGCGAGGCGCTCGCCGAGTTCCGGGCCGCTCGGCGGATGACCGGGAACGTGGAGCTGTGGCCCGTCATGGCCGACTGCGAGCGTGGGCTCGGGCGGCCGGAGAAGGCGCTGGACATGGCCGGTGCGCCCGAGGTGCACAAGCTCGACAAGGCCGGGCAGGTGGAGATGCGGCTCGTCGCGGCCGGTGCCCGGCGTGACATGGGGCAGCTCGACGCGGCCATCGTGACGCTTCAGAGCCCCGAGCTGGCCTCCAACTCGGTGCAGCCGTGGACCGCGCGGCTGCGGTACGCGTACGCCGACGCGCTGCTCGCGGCCGGTCGTGAGGACGAGGCGCGGGAGTGGTTCGCCAAGGCCGTGGAGTCCGACAAGGACGGCAGCACGGACGCCTCCGACCGGCTTGCCGAGCTGGACGGGGTCGAGTTCGTCGACGCCTTCGCGGAGGAGGAGGACGAGGCTGACGGCGAGGCGGCCGAGAAGGTCGTAGACGAGGTGGAAGACGAGGACACCGAGGACACCGAGGACGGCGAGGGCGTCGCGGAAGGCGACCTCAAGGACTGACGTGTGTCGTCGGTGAGCAAAGGGGGCGGGATCCCGGGATCCCGCCCCCTTTGTGCTTCACAGGTCCAGTGCGCGCAGGACCAGGCCTGACGCCGGTTTCGGGCCGAACGACGTGGACTTGCGGGGCATCGTGACGCCCTGGCGGGCGAGGTCGCGGACGACGTCCTCGCGGACCGGGTGCATCAGGACCGCCGTGCCGCCGTCACGTTCGGCCTTCTCGACCGTGGCGGCCGTGTCGTGGATGTAGGCGATGCGGGTGGGGTCGTCCTCGGGGATGTGCCAGACGTGGGCGAGGAGTGTGGCGTGCAGGACGGTCGCGTCCAGGGTGCGCCAGGCGGTGGGGCGGTCCGTGGGGATCGTGCGGGCCAGGAGGCCGGGGTCGGGGCGGTCCACGAGGTGGAAGGTGCCGTCGCCGGCGAGGAGGAAGGCGTTGCCCTCGCAGGCCGCGTCGGCGAGGGCGTCCAGTGCCTCGGCCAGCGGTACGTCGAGGCGTCGTACGCGGAAGAGGGCGTCGAGGAGGGCTAGGGACCGGGCCACCGGGATGTTGTGGAGGAGACGGTGGATGGCCCGGACACGCAGGGGGTAGCGGGCCGTGTCGACGAGCAGGACCAGGCCGTGGTCCCAGGGGCTGGGGGAGGGGTGCTCCGCGCGTAGACGGCGGTAGGTCGCCCAGCGGTGGTGGCCGTCGGCGATGAGGGCCTGGTGCTGGGTCAGGTCGGCCTGGACGGCGGCCACTTCGGCGGGGTCGGTGATCGACCACAGGCGGTGGCTGTAGCCGTCCTCGGTGGTGGTGGCGAGGAGCGGAGGCTGTTCGGCCGTGCGTTCGATCGCGGTCGTCGTGGCGGACTCCGAGCCGTTGCCGCGGTAGGTGAGCAGCAAGGGTTCCAGGTTGGCGCAGGTGGCGCGCATCAGGGCCGCGCGGTCGGCTACGACGTGCGGCATGACGTCCTCGTGGGGCAGGACCACGCCCTCCGCGGGCTCCGACAGGCGCAGGGTGCCGATGATTCCGCGTTGCAGCAGGCCGGCGCCGTCGTCCTGTTCGTAGACGTAGAGGCCGGGTTCGCGATCGGCGGCCAGGATGCCCTCGGAGAGCCAGCCGCGCAGGGTGCGGGCGGCCTGTTCGTTGCGTTCGGACGGTGTCGTCGCCTGCGGGAGGATCAGCCGGACGATGTTGTACGGGTCGTTCGACTGGAGCTGGTGCAGGCCGTCGGGGCGGACCACGACGTCGTAGGGCGGGGATGTCACGGCGGCCAGGCTGCCGACCCGGTCGGGGTCGTAGCGCAGGCCTCGGAACGGGGTGAGTTCCAGGCCTCGGCGCGCCGTTGCTTCCGGGTGACCTGCTGAGTTCATCCCGGCATCGTACGGGTGTCAGTGGCATGGGGGATGATCGGGGGAAAGCCGTCGAACGAGGAGCGATGCGGAATGAGCCAGCGCGTGAGGACGAGGCCCGAGGGCAGTGGGCAGGCCCTGAGCGAGGCGTACGACACCGCGCTGCTCGACCTCGACGGGGTGGTGTACGCGGGCGGGAACGCGATCGCGCACGCCGTCGAGTCGCTCGCCACCGCGCGTGAGGGGGGTATGCACCTCGCGTACGTCACCAACAACGCGCTGCGTACGCCTGATGCCGTGGCCGGGCACCTCACCGAGCTGGGGATACCGACGGGGGCCGAGGACGTCATCACCTCCGCGCAGGCGGTCGCGCGGCTGATCAGCGAGCAGGTGCCTGCCGGTGCCCGGGTGCTGGTCATCGGTGGTGAGGGGTTGCGGGTGGCCCTGCGCGAGCGGGGGCTCGAGCCGGTCGAGTCGGCGGACGACGATCCGGCGGCCGTCGTGCAGGGGTTCGGGGGGCCGGACCTGCCCTGGGGGCGGTTCGCCGAGGCCAGTTACGCCGTCGCGCGCGGGGTGCCCTGGTTCGCGTCCAACACCGACCTGACGATTCCGAGCGGGCGCGGGATCGCGCCGGGCAACGGCGCGGCGGTGGAGGTCGTGCGGATCGCGACCGGTGCCGAGCCGCAGGTCGCGGGCAAGCCGCTGCCTCCCATGCACCGGGAGACCATCCTGCGGACCGGTGCGGAGCGCCCGTTGGTGGTCGGGGACCGGTTGGACACCGACATCGAGGGCGCGTTCAACGGCGAGGTGGACTCGCTGCTCGTGCTCACCGGGGTCACCGACGGCCCTCAGTTGCTGGCCGCGCCGCCGCAACACCGGCCGACGTATGTGGACCAGGATCTGCGGGGGATGCTCGCCGGACAGCCCGAGGTCGCCGAGGCGGGCGACGGGTTCCGGTGCGGGGGGTGGACGGCGACGGCCGGTAAGGAGCGGCTGGAACTCGACGGTGACGGCGAGGCCCTGGACGGGCTGCGGGCGCTGTGCGCGGCGGCCTGGACGGCGGCCGGGGAGGGTGTGTGCGAGCTGGACGCGGGAAAGGCGCTGGCCAGGCTGGGGCTGTGAGCCCCGGCCCCGAGGAAGCTCCTGTGAGTCCGGTGACGTTCGGACCTCGGGATCGTGGCTGCTTGGCAGGGTAGGCTAACCTAACTGCGTGTTGGTCGACAGTCCTCCCGAACAGCGCGCGGAGACCGCCCCCGCGCCCCCAACCCGCCGGGCGGTACGAGTCCTTGGGCTCCTCGTGTCCGTCGTGATCCTGGTGCTCGTCGCGACGGCGAGCATCGCCGTGGGGGCGAAAGGGCTGTCCGTGGCACAGGTCTGGCACGGACTGTTCCAGGACACGGGGACCTACGGCGACGTCGTGGTGGCCGACCGGCTCTCGCGGACCGTCCTCGGGCTGCTCGCCGGTGCGGCGCTCGGCCTGTCCGGGGCGGTCCTCCAGGCGCTCACCCGTAATCCGCTGGCCGACCCCGGGCTGCTCGGCATCAACGCGGGCGCGTCCGCCGCGGTCGTCACCGCGATCACCTTCTTCGGCGTCACCTCGCTCAGCGGCTATGTGTGGTTCGCCTTCCTCGGCGCGGCCGCGGTGGGCGCCCTGGTCTGGTTCCTGGGAGGCAGCCGAGGGGCCACGCCGGTGCGGCTCGCGCTGGCCGGTATGGCGATCAGCGCAGCCCTGTACGGCTATCTCCAGGCCGTGATGATCACCGACGACCAGGCGCTCAACAGGATGCGCTTCTGGACGGTCGGTTCGCTGTCCTCGGCGAGCAACTCGACCATCACGCAGGTGCTGCCCTTCCTCGCGGTCGGCTCGCTCCTCGCTCTCGGCCTCGCCCGCCCGCTCAACGCGATGGAGATGGGCGACGACACCGCCAAGGCCCTCGGCGCCAACCTCAACCGGACCCGGGCGCTGGCCATGCTCTCCGCCACCGTGCTGTGCGGGGCCGCGACCGCCGCCTGCGGCCCGATCGTGTTCGTCGGCCTGATGGTGCCGCACATCGTGCGTTCGTTCACCGGCCCCGACCTGCGCTGGATCCTGCCGTACGCGACCGTCCTGTCGCCCGTGCTGCTGCTGGGCTCCGATGTGATCGGCCGGATCGTGGCCCGGCCCGCGGAGCTCCAGGTCGGCATCGTCACCGCGATCATCGGCGGGCCGGTCTTCATCTTTCTCGTACGACGGCGGAGGACGGCCCAGCTGTGAGGACCAACCGTGCCATCAGGACCCCCGGCGGGCTCTCCGTCCGGCTGGACGTCCGGGCCACCGTCGTCGTCGCCCTGATCCTGCTCGCCGCGCTCACCGCGAGCGTCGTGCTGATCGGCACCGGCGACTTCCCGATCCCCGCCGGGGACGTGCTGAAGACGCTGCTCGGGAACGGCAACGCCGGGCAGGAGTTCATCGTCAACGAGCTGCGGCTGCCGCGGGTCCTCGTCGGGCTGCTGGTCGGCGCCTCGCTCGGGCTCGGAGGCGCGCTGTTCCAGGCCATCTCCCGCAACCCGCTGGGCAGTCCGGACGTGCTCGGGCTCAGTCAGGGGGCCACGGCCGGGGCGCTCACGATGATCGTGCTGTTCTCCGGGAGCGCGACCCAGATCACCACGGGCGCGCTCGTGGGCGGGCTCGTGACCGGCCTCGCCATCTATCTGCTCGCCTGGAAGCAGGGGGTGCACGGGTACCGCCTTGTCCTGGTCGGGATCGGCGTCTCCGCGATCGTCACGGCGGTCAACGGCTATCTGCTGACCAGGTCCACCCTCACGGAGGCCGCCCAGGCCGTGGTCTGGATGACCGGCTCCCTCAGCGGCCGGGACTGGGCGCAGGTGTGGCCGCTGCTGTGGCTGTGCGCTGTCCTCGTCCCGCTCGTCCTCGTCAACGGGCGCGGCCTGAGGATGATGGAGATGGGCGACGACGTCTCGGGCGCGCTCGGGGTGCGCGTCGAGCGCGTACGGCTGTTGCTCCTGGTCGCCGCCGTCCTGCTCACCGCCGCCGCCACCGCGGCCGCCGGACCGGTCAGCTTCGTCGCGCTCACCGCCCCGCAGCTGGCCCGCCGCCTCACCCGCTCGCCCGGCCCCAACCTGCTGCCGTCCGTGTGCATGGGCGCGACCCTCCTGGTCGCCGCCGATCTGGTCTCGCAGAAGGTCTTCGGCGCTGATCAGCTGCCCGTCGGCGTGGTCACCGGAGTCCTCGGCGGTGTCTACCTGCTGTGGCTCCTGGTCACCGAGCGCAGGGCGGGCCGGATATGAGCGCCGGGACCATCCCCACCAGCGGACTGAACAACCCTAGGAGCACCGTGAACCGCCTGTCCGCCGACGCCGTCACCCTGGCCTACGACCAGCGCGTCATCGCCGAGCAGCTCTCGGTGGAGATACCCGACCGGTCGTTCACGGTGATCGTCGGGCCCAACGCGTGCGGCAAGTCCACGCTCCTGCGGGCCCTGTCGCGCATGCTCAAGCCCAGCCAGGGCAAGGTGCTGCTCGACGGGCAGGTCATCCAGTCGATGCCGGCGAAGAAGGTCGCCCGCACGCTCGGCCTGCTCCCGCAGTCGTCGATCGCGCCCGACGGGATCACCGTCGCCGACCTGGTCGGCCGCGGTCGCTATCCGCACCAGGGCCTCCTGCGCCAGTGGTCCACCGAGGACGAGCGGGTCGTCCAGGAGTCCATGCGGCAGACCGGGGTCGAGGAGCTCGCCGAGCGGTACGTCGACGAGCTGTCCGGCGGTCAGCGGCAGCGGGTGTGGATCGCGATGGCGCTCGCCCAGCAGACCCCGCTGCTGCTCCTGGACGAGCCGACGACCTACCTCGACATCCAGCACCAGATCGACGTGCTCGACCTCTGTGCCGAACTGCACGAGGAGCAGGGCCGCACCCTGGTCGCCGTCCTGCACGACCTCAACCACGCGGCCCGGTACGCCACGCATCTCATCGCGCTGAAGAGCGGGAGGATCATCGCCGAGGGGGCCCCGAACGACATCGTCACGGCCGAGCTGGTCGAGGAGGTGTTCGGGCTGCGCTGCCAGGTGATCGACGACCCGGAGACGGGGACACCGCTGGTGGTGCCGGCCGCGCGCAAGGCACGCCTGCGCGTGGAGGCCGGAAGCGGGACAGTGGGCGCTACAGAAGCTTCCTGAGCTGGAGCAGGTCGCGCAGACCCGCCTCCAGCTTCACCCGGCCTGAGCCCCAGGCCTTGGCGAAGTTCAGCTCGCCGTTCACAAGGGCCACCAGGTCATCGCCCGCCATGGTCAGTCTGATCTGAGCCTTCTCCGTCGGAGGGCCCTGGATCGTGTCCCGCACCACGATCCGGCCGCCCGTCATCCGGCCGACGAAGGTGACGTCGAGATCGGTGATACGGCAGCTCACCGAGCGGTCCATGGACGCCGCCGTCGCGACGTCCCCCTCGGCCTGCTGCATGTTGTCGGAGAGCTTCTCGAGTGCGGCGCGGCACTCCTCGATCGTGGCCATCGCGCTCGACGGTACCCCAGCGGTTCGAGGTAGCGTCTGGGCATGAGCGACGCTGTTCCAGAGCCTTCACACGAGGCCGCGGTCGAACCCGAGCACGACCCGGCCGACCCCGCCCCACTGAACGTCCCTCGCACCCCCACCGGCAACGCCGAGGTCGACGCCCACCTGGAGCGGCTCGGCGACGCCGACCACCTCGCCACCGACGGACACATCGAGGTGTACGAGGATGTACACCGGGGGCTGCGCGACGCGCTCACCGCGCTGGACGCGCGCCCGGGACCTCCGGCGCCTTCACCCTCGTACGACCAGAGGGCGCCCTCACCCTCGTACGGCACTAGGAGCTGAACCGAACGTGGCAGGAGTCGCACGCCGTCGGCTGGACGCGGAGCTGGTCCGGCGGAAGCTCGCGCGCTCGCGCGAGCACGCCAGCCAGTTGATCGCGGCCGGGCGGGTCACCGTCGGCAAGACCGTCGCGACCAAGCCCGCCACCCAGGTGGAGACCGCGGCCGCGATCGTGGTGCAGAGCGACGACAGCGATCCCGACTACGTGTCCCGGGGCGGGCACAAGCTCGCGGGAGCCCTTGAGGCGTTCGTGCCGCGGGGACTCGTCGTCGAGGGGCGGCGGGCGCTGGACGCCGGCGCGTCCACCGGCGGTTTCACCGATGTGCTGCTGCGGGCCGGGGCCGCGCACGTGGTCGCCGTCGACGTCGGGTACGGACAACTCGCGTGGTCTCTCCAGAGCGATGAACGCGTCACCGTCAAGGACCGTACGAACGTACGCGAGTTGACGCTCGAAGCGATCGATGGGGAACCAGTGGATCTTGTCGTGGGGGACCTGTCCTTCATTCCGCTCGGCCTGGTGCTGCCCGCCCTGGTGCGGTGCGTGAAGCCGGACGCCGACCTGGTGATGATGGTGAAGCCGCAGTTCGAGGTGGGGAAGGAACGGCTGGGCAGCGGGGGAGTCGTACGGAGCACGCAACTGCGGGCGGAGGCCGTACGCGGAGTGGCCGAGAAGGCCGGGGGACTCGGGCTCGGGGTGAAGGGCGTCACGGCCAGTCCGTTGCCCGGGCCCTCGGGCAATGTCGAATACTTTCTGTGGCTGCGTGCCGGGGCGCCCGCCCTGGACCCGGCCGATGTCGACCGTGCAGTGGCGGAGGGGCCGCGTTGAGCCAGAACCGAGCTCGTACTGTTTTCCTGCTCGCCCACACCGGGCGGCCCGCGGCCATTCGCAGTGCCGAGCTCGTGGTGAAGGGGCTGCTGCGCTCCGACATCGGCGTGCGCGTCCTGGAGTACGAGGCCGCCGACCTGCCGCTGCCGCCCGAGGTGCAGCTCGTCAAGGAGGCGACCCCGCAGTGCCTCGAAGGGTGCGAGCTGCTGATCGTGCTCGGCGGTGACGGGACGCTGCTGCGCGGCGCCGAGTTCGCCCGCGCGTCCGGGGTGCCGATGCTCGGCGTCAACCTTGGCAGCGTCGGCTTCCTCGCGGAGGCCGAGCGGGACGATCTCGACAAGGTCGTCGACCGGGTGGTGACCAAGGCGTACGAGGTCGAGGAGCGGATGACGGTCGACGTCGTCGTTCACCGGAACGGGGACATCGTCCACACCGACTGGGCTTTGAACGAGGCGGCTGTTCAGAAAGCCGGTGCGGAGAAGCTCCTTGAAGTGGTGCTGGAGATCGACGGGCGGCCGGTGACGGGGTTCGGCTGCGACGGGATCGTGCTGTCCACGCCCACCGGGTCCACGGCCTACGCGTTCTCCGCCGGTGGGCCCGTGGTGTGGCCTGAGGTGGAGGCGCTGCTGATGGTGCCGATCTCCGCGCACGCGCTGTTCGCGAAGCCGTTGGTGACCTCGCCGAACTCCGTGCTGGCGGTGGAGCTGTTGCCGCACATTCCGCCGGGTGTGCTGTGGTGCGACGGGCGGCGGACGTTCGAGCTGCCGCCTGGGGCTCGGGTGGAGGTGCGGCGGGGGGCTGTGCCGGTGCGGTTGGCTCGACTGCATCACGCTTCGTTCACGGATCGGCTTGTGGCGAAGTTTGCGTTGCCGGTCTCTGGATGGCGGGGTGCGCCGCATTAGCGCTCTGTAGGGGGTGGCTTGTGGGGTCCGCGCGGCTCAAGGCCGTATGTGGCTGGTCGCGCAGTTCCCCGCGCCCCTGAAGAACCTCCACTCGCCCGAGTGAACAGGGCACCTCGCACTCGCCCGCCCCGACCTCGTAAGGTCTTCACCGTGCTGGAAGAGATGCGGATACGGTCGCTCGGAGTCATCGATGACGCCGTCGTCGAGCTGTCGCCCGGGTTCACCGCTGTCACCGGTGAGACGGGTGCGGGCAAGACCATGGTGGTCACCAGCCTCGGGCTGTTGCTCGGTGGGCGGGCGGACGCGGCGCTCGTGCGGATCGGGGCCGAGAAGGCGGTCGTGGAGGGGCGGATCACCGTGTCCGCCGGCGACCCCGTCGTCGTACGGGCCGAGGAGGCCGGGGCCGAGCTCGACGACGGGGCGCTGTTGATCAGCCGTACCGTTTCCGCCGAAGGGCGGTCCCGGGCGCATCTGGGCGGGCGGTCGGTGCCGGTCGGGGTGCTCGCGGAGCTCGCCGACGAGCTGGTCGCCGTCCATGGGCAGACTGATCAGCAGGGGCTGCTCAAGCTGACCCGGCAGCGGCAGGCCCTCGACCGGTACGCGGGCGACGCCGTCGCCGTGCCGCTGGCCAAGTACACCGAGGCCTACCGTCGGCTGCGGGCCGTCTCCGCCGAGCTGGACGAGATCGTCACGCGTGCGCGTGAGCGGGCCCAGGAAGCCGACATGCTGCGGTACGGGCTCGACGAGATCGCGGGTGTGGAGCCGCGGGCCGGCGAGGACGTCGAGCTGGCGGAGGAGGCGGAGCGGCTCGGGCATGCCGAGGCCCTGTCCTCCGCCGCCACGGCCGCGCACGCCGCCCTCGCGGGCAATCCCGAGGACCCTGAGGGGATCGACGCGGCGACGCTCGTGGCCGGGGCCCAGCGGGCTCTGGAAGCCGTACGGTCGTACGACCCCGCCCTGGCCGCGCTGGCCGACCGGATCGGGGAGATCGGGATCCTGCTGGGCGATGTGGCCGGGGAGCTCGCGGGATACGCCGACGACCTGGACGCCGATCCGCTGCGGCTGTCGGCCGTCGAGGAGCGGCGGGCCGCGCTCACCGCGCTGACGCGCAAGTACGGCGAGGACGTGGCCGCCGTGCTGGCCTGGGCCGAGCAGAGCGCGGCGCGGCTCACCCAGCTCGACGGCGACGACGAGCGGATCGACGAACTGACCGCCGAGCGGGACGCGCTCAGGGCCGAACTGGGAGGGCTGGCGCAGGCGTTGTCGGACGCGCGAACGGAGGCCGCGGAGAGGTTCGCGGCGGCGGTGACGGCGGAGCTGGCCTCGCTGGCGATGCCCCACGCGCGCGTGTCCTTCGCCATCCGGCAGACCGAGGACCCGGACGGCGTGGAGGTCGGCGGGCGCGCGGTCGCGTACGGGCCGGCCGGCGTCGACGAGGTCGAGCTGCTGCTCGCCCCGCACCCGGGCGCCCCGCCGCGGCCCATCGCGAAGGGCGCGTCCGGCGGTGAGCTCTCGCGCGTGATGCTGGCCGTGGAGGTCGTGTTCGCGGGGACCGACCCCGTGCCGACGTACCTCTTCGACGAGGTCGACGCCGGTGTCGGCGGCAAGGCGGCGGTCGAGATCGGGCGGCGCCTCGCGCGGCTCGCGAAGACCGCGCAGGTCGTGGTGGTGACCCACCTGCCGCAGGTCGCGGCCTTCGCCGACCGGCAGTTGCTGGTCGAGAAGACGAACGACGGTTCCGTCACCCGGTCCGGTGTGAAGGTGCTGGAGGGCGAGGACCGGGTGCGGGAGCTGTCCCGGATGCTCGCCGGACAGGAGGACTCGGAGACGGCCCGGGCGCACGCGGAGGAGTTGCTGGCCACGGCCCGGGCGGACGCGTGAGAGGTGCGCCGCCGGGGCTCACCGGGTCCCTGAGGTTCACCGGGTCCGTGGGGTTCGCCGCTGCCCTGACGCGCGCCGGGACGGCTGTCCTTCGCGCCGAGGCGCCGGGTGGGCGGGAGCGGTGGGAGCGGACGAACTACGCCGGTCGGACGGTCGAGTTGTACGCCGGGCCCGCGAGTGCGCTGGCCGCTTCGGTCGGGGCTTGGCGCGTTCGGCCCGCCGCGGGGGCGGCGGTCGCCGTCGCCGGGCTCTGCGGGGCCTACGACGACCTCGCCGGGGATCATCGGCGGGGGTTCCGGGCGCATCTGGGTGCGCTGCGGGCCGGTGAAGTCACCAGCGGCGCCGTCAAGTTGTTCGGGATCTCGGCTGCCGGGCTCGTCGCGGGCGCGCTGATGAAGGAGCGGGTCGTCGACAAGGCGCTCGCGGGTGTCGTCATCGCCGGGACCGCGCATTTCGTCAACCTCGTGGACGTACGGCCCGGTCGGGCGGCCGGTGCGGTGGTGGCGCTCGGGGTGCCGGGGATGGCGCGGTCGCAGCTGGCCGGTGTGGCCGTGGGGGCGGCTGCCGCTGTGCTGCCGGACGACCTCGGTGAGCGCGTCATGATCGGGGACGTGGGGGCGCATGCGCTGGGGGCGGCCCTGGGAGCGGCTGTCGTCGCGGGGAACGGGAGGGTGGGGCTCCTCGCTCACGCGGCCGCGGTGGTTGCTGCCGCCGTATGGGGGGACAGGATCAGTCGTGCGGCGGCTGCGGGCCGATGGAGGTTCTCGCGCATTTCCCCGCGCCCCTGAAGCCTTCGACACCGCGCCCTCACTCTTGTGAGTGACCCCGACTCGCCGCACACACCCTTCCCCCGTTCTCCGCATGCACGGAACACCCGTACGTCCTGGCATCCTTGGCAGAGAACCCATCACGCGTAGGAAGCGCGCGGTACACCCCTCCGCTCGACACCTTCTGTACGTTTCCTCGTGACCGTCCGACCCGAACCAGGAGCCCGGCCACGTGACCCCCGTGAGCAGCCACTCACCGCACGGCCAGTCGCCGCTGCGCACCGTGCAGGTGCTGGGCGGCGGCAATGCCGGCAGCAGCGCGCATGTGCGCTCCCTGACCTCGGGGCTCGTCGCGCGCGGCGTGCGGGTCACGGTGTGCGCCCCCGTCGAGGCGGAGCGCGCCTACGACTTCTCCGGGGCCGGTGCCGACCACGTGCACGTGCCGCGCAGCAGCGATCCGACGTCCGTGGCCGTGCTGCGGGCGGCGTGCGCGGACGCCGATCTGGTGCACGCGCACGGGCTGCACGCCTCATTCCGTGCGGTGCTGGCGCTCAGCGGGCGGCGGACCCCGCTCGTGGTCACCTGGCACGACCGGGCGTACGCCGAGGGAGCGCGGGCCCACTTCGTGCGCCTTCTGGAACGCCGGGTCGTGAAGGCCGCCTCCGTCGTGCTCGGGTCCACCTCCGCACTCGTGGACCGCGCCCGCGGGACCGGTGCCCGGGACGCGCGGCTCGCCGCCGTCGCCCTGCCCCAGCCGCGCGGTGCCGTCGAGCAGGACGACCCCGACCGGCTGCGGCCCAAGGTGCGGGCCGAACTCGGGGCCATCGGGCGGCCGTTGTTGATGGCGGTCGGCGCCCTGGAGCGGCACAAGGGCTACGAGACGCTGCTGGACGCCGCCCGCGCGTGGCGCCTCCTCGACCCCGTGCCGCTGGTCGTCATCGCGGGGGAGGGGTCGCTGCGGGCGGTCCTGCAGAGCCGTATCGAGGAGGAAGGGCTGCCGGTTCGGCTGCTCGGACGGCGCGACGACATCTCGGAACTGATCGCCGCCGCCGATCTCGCGCTCCTGCCCAGCCGTTGGGAGACCCGCTCGGTGCTCGCCCAGGAGGCCCTGCACGCGCGCGTGCCGCTCGTCGCGACCGAGGTCGGCGGCATCCCCGAACTCGTCGGCGACGCGGCCGAACTCGTCCCGTACGGCGACCCGGAGGCCCTCGCCGGGACCGTCGTACGACTGCTCGGTGACCCCGAGCGCCGGGAGCTGCTCACCGAGCGCGGGGTGCGGCAGGCGGCGACCTGGCCGACCGAGGACGAGACGGTGGCGCAAGTGCTCAGCGTCTACGACGAGTTGACCCAGCCCCGGCCGCTCATCTGACGGCTACGGCACGTGTCTGCGTGCCCGCAGCGCCAGGCTCAACGCCAGGACGGTCTGCGGGTCGTCGAGGTCCGTGCCCAGCAACTCGCCGATGCGGGCGAGGCGGTTGTAGAGGGTCTGCCGGTTCAGGTGGAGTTCGCGGGCCGTCTCGGCCTTGCGGCCCGCGTGGGCCAGATAGGTCTCCAGGGTCGGCAGCAGGGGCGGTTTGGAGCGGTGGTCGTGGGCGCGCAGCGGGCCGATGGCACGGTCCACGAAGGCCGCGAGGTCCGGGTGGTCGCGCAGCCGCCACAGCAGCAGGTCGATGTCGAGGCGGCGGGCGTCGTACCAGGGGCGGTCCGACAGGCCCTGTGCCGCCGTCGCCGTCTCGGCCGCGTGGCGCAGGCCCGCCGAGGCCGCCGCCCAGCCGCCCGCGACACCGACGACCACGATCGGCGGCTGGGCGCCCGGCCGTTGCATCCCGGCCCGCTCCACGCCCGCCCGCAGGGCCGCCGCGACCCGGTCCGCGACCGCCGGCCGCTCCGACTCCGAGCGCAGACCGAGCAGGACCGGCACGCGGCCCTCCACGGGCCGTACGCCGAGCAGGACCGGCACGCCGACCGCGGCCAGCTCCTCGGAGACCGCACGGGCGAGGACCGCCCAGCCGCCGCCCGAGGAGCCGAGGTGCATCACCACGGGCAGCAGCGGGCCGGCGCCCGGCTTGAAGCCCAGCACGCGCGCCTGGGCCGGCGCGTCCTCGCTGGTGACGCGGCCCTCCGCGAGGTCGGTGAGGAAGTCGCCGCGGCCGCGGGCCGCGAGCTCCTCCTCCTGGCGGGCCTGCATCAGGACGACGGCCAGGATGCCCGCCGCCCGCTCGGCCGCCATACGATGCACGGGGACCAGCGGGGCCCGGACGGGAAGCAGGACCAGCCGTGCCCGCACCGCACCCGCGCCGGGCCCGCCCCCGGGTACGTCCACGAGAACCGACCCGGACGGCGGGGTGTCCTTGTGCTGGCCGCGCAGCCCCTCCCAGACCTGGAGCGGGTCGGCGCCCTCGGGACCCTCGCCGGCGGCGTACAGGAGCTGCCCGTCCGTCGTCTCCAGGAAGACCGGGTTGCCGCTGAAGTCGGCCAGGATGCCGAGGACCTGCGGGACACCGCCGCCGCCCAGCAGGGCCTCGGTACAGCGCCGGTGCACCTCCTCCGCCCGCTGGAGCAGCGCGTAGTGGCCGTTGACGATCTCGGTGTGGATCTCCTCGGTGACCGCCACGAACGGCACCTCGCGGTGCAGCTGGACGAGCGGCAGGCCGGTCGCGCGGGCCGTGTCGACGAGGGCCGCGGGCAGCCGGGTGAAGCGCGGGCCCAGCTCGACGACCAGGGCCGCGATCCCGCGCTCGGCCAGCGTGCGCACGAACGCCCGCTGTTCGGCCGGACGGGTGCCGAGCCCGTAACCCGTGGTCAGCAGCAGCTCCCCGCCCTTCAGCAGGGAGGCGATGTGCGGTACCTCGCCCGCGTGCACCCAGCGCACGGTCCGGTGCAGCCGGTCCGCACCCGCGAGGATCTCCGGGAGCCCGCTGCGCAGACCCGGCAGCTCCAGCGCGCGCTGCACGGTGATCCCGGCGCCCTGGGTGTCGAAACCGCTGTTCGTGCCGCTGTCCATGTGCCGGACGCTACCCGAGGCGTGCCCGGTGCCGTGCCGGGGTAGCGGCCGGGGCATGGACTTCAGCGTGGTGGCCGTGGCCCGGGAGGACGACAGCGCGGTCGAGGAGCCGGTCCGGGTGGCGGTGGCCGCCGACCGGCTCGGGTACCGGGAGGTGTGGGCGGGGGAGGGCCCGACCTGGGACGCCTTCGTCCTGGCCACCGCGATCGGGCGGGCCACCGAGCGGATCGCGCTGACCGCGGGGCCGGTCCCGGTGAACGTGCGCGACCCGTACACCACGGCCCGCGGTGCCGCCTCGGTGGCGGCCCTCGTCGGCCGCCCGGTCGGGGTGGCCCTGGGCACGTCCAGCAAGCGGGTGGTCGAGGGCGTGCACGACCGGCCCCGGACGCGCCCCGCCGCCGTACTGGAGGAACAGGCGGCAGCCGTACGACGGTTCCTGCACGCATCCCCGGGCGAACCGGTCGTGCCCGGCAGCACCTTCCGCCGCCGTCTGCCCCCGCCCGGAGGGCCCCTCACGGTGGCCGCGTTCGGGCCCCGCGCGATCGCCACGGCCGCCGCGCACGCCGACCGCATGCTGCTGGACGTGGTCTCCCCGGAGCAGGTGCGGGCCTTGCGCGCGCAACTGGACGCGGCGGCGCGGACAGCGGACCGTACACCGCCCGCGCTCGCGGCCTGGCTGCCTGCGGCCGTCGACCCCGACCCCGAGTCGCTCGCGCAGGTGCTGGGCAGCATCGCCGGATACCTGACCGTGCCCGGCTACAGCGAGGTCTTCGCCGAGGCGGGGTTCGGGGAGGCGGTGGAGCTCGCCGCGAGCGGCGCGGACCGGGAGACCCTGGTGCGGGCCCTGCCCGCTGCGGCCGCGGGCACGGTCGGCCTCGTGGGCGACCTGGACGCCGTACGGGCGCGGATCGGCGCCTATGCCGAGGCCGGGCTCGACGAGATCGCCCTGGTGCCGGCCACCGCGGGGGACCCGGGCGGCGAACGCACGCTGACGGCGCTCAGGCCGGCCTGATGTTGTGGTTGAAGCGGAACACGTTGTCCGGGTCGTACCGGCGCTTCAGCTCGGCCAGCCGGCGGGTGTTCTCGGCGCCCACGCCGGCCTCGACGCGGTCCGCGCCCTCGTCGCCGATGAAATTGAGGTAGACCGTGCCCGTGCTCCACGGCTGCACCTCGGTGCGTACGTCCCGGACCCACTGGACGCAGCGCTCGTCGTCCGCCGGGTCCTCCCAGATCCCGAAGGGGTGCACGGCCCAGGCCGCGTCCCGGTAGGGCACCGGGAACTCGCGGGGCCCGCCGGCGATCGCCCCGCCGAGCGGCAAGAGGATGTGCTGGCTGCCGGTCGGCACCGGCAGGGCGTCCGCGCGGGCGCAGAAGACGTCCACGAAGTCGTCCGGCGCGCCCGTCAGGTACTCCGCCGACCAGTAGTTCCGCATTCCGGGCGGATCGTCGATCATGCACTGGACATCGGCGTACGGCATCGCCCCGACGATCTCCGTCACATGCGGAAGCGCCAGCAGCGGCTCGGCCAGCTTGCGCAGGTCCGCCTCCCCACCGGCGTATGTCACGAGCGCGCCGCACAGCAGGGTGCCGACCAGGTGCGGCGGTACGAACTCCTCGGGCGGACCGGTGAGATAGAGCACACCGCCCGACACCTCGTCCGGCCCGGCCGCGATCACGTCCCGGTAGGTGCGCACCACCTCGGCGCCGAACTCCGGGAGGTACAGCAGCAGCGCGATGGCGAACTCGGGCAGTTCGTGCAGCCTGAGCGTCAGCGCGGTGGCGATGCCGAAGTTGCCGCCACCGCCGTGCAGGGCCCAGAACAGGTCGGTGTTGTCCTCGGCGTTCGCGTGCAGCCTGGTGCCGTCGGCGGTGACGAGTTCCACATCGAGCAGGTTGTCGACGGCGAGCCCGCAGCACCGGTCGAGCCAGCCGCTGCCGCCGCCCAGCACGAACCCGCCCACCCCGGTGGTCGAGGCCCGGCCGCCGGTGGTGGCGAGGGAGTGCGGCTCGCAGGCACGGTCCAGGTCGCTCATCGTGGCGCCGCCCGCGACCCGTACCGCCCGGGCGCCCGGGTTCACGGCGACCGCCCGCATGTGGCGCAGGTCGACGACCACTCCGTCGTCGTTCAGGGCCATGCCCGCCACGCTGTGGCCGCCGCCGCGCACCGCGACCGGCAGATCGAGGTCCCGGGCGAAACGCACGGCCCGTACGACGTCGTCCTCGTCCACGCACTGCGCGATCACCGCGGGCCGGCGGTCGATCATCGCGTTGAAGACGGTCCGGGCCTCGTCGTAGCCCGGATCCCCCGGGGCGAACACGTCGCCGACCAGATCCTCGCGCAGCGCGGAGAGTGCCGCGCCCGCCTTCGACGGGGATGCCATGGGGCGCCCCCTTCCGTGCAGGGGCTGTTGGATCCCAGCCTAGGCGGGCCCGGCGCTCGGGTCCTGTTCAGGCGCCGGTCGTCACCAACCGGTAAGAATCAGCCGCCGTACGCCCCCGACGCCGTGAGCCGCAGGGCGGTGTCGATGAGCGGGACGTGGCTGAAGGCCTGCGGGAAGTTGCCGACCTGGCGCTTGAGGCGCGGGTCCCACTCCTCGGCGAGCAGACCGAGGTCGTTGCGCAGGGACAGCAGCTTCTCGAAGAGCTTGCGGGCCTCGTCCACGCGGCCGATCATCGCGAGGTCGTCCGCCATCCAGAACGAGCAGGCCAGGAAGGCCCCTTCGTCGCCGGGGAGGCCGTCGACGTTCTCGTCTCCGCCGCTGGTGGTCGGGTAGCGCAGGATGAAGCCGTCAGACGTCGACAGCTCGCGCTGGATCGCCTCGATGGTGCCGATGACCCGCTTGTCGTCCGGCGGCAGGAAGCCCATCTGCGGGATCAGCAGCAGGGAGGCGTCCAGCTCCTTCGAGCCGTACGACTGGGTGAAGGTGTTGCGCTCCTTGTCGTAGCCCTTCTCGCACACGTCCCGGTGGATGTCGTCGCGCAGCTCGCGCCACTTCTCCAGCGGGCCGTCCGCGTCACCGGACTCGATGAGCTTGATGGTGCGGTCGACGGCGACCCAGGCCATCACCTTGGAGTGCACGAAGTGCCGGCGCGGACCGCGCACCTCCCAGATGCCCTCGTCCGGCTCGTCCCAGTGCTGCTCCAGGTAGCGGATCAGCTTGAGCTGGAGCAGGGAGGCGTAGTCGTTGCGGGACAGGCCCGTCATGTGGGCCAGGTGCAGGGCCTCGGTGACCTCGCCGTACACGTCGAGCTGGAGCTGGTGCGCGGCGCCGTTGCCGACCCGGACCGGCGCGGAGTCCTCGTAGCCGGGCAGCCAGTCCAACTCGGCCTCGCCCAGTTCCCGTTCGCCCGCGATGCCGTACATGATCTGGAGGTTCTCGGGGTCGCCGGCGACCGCTCTGAGCAGCCACTCGCGCCAGGCGCGGGCCTCCTCGCGGTAGCCGGTGCGCAGCAGCGAGGACAGGGTGATGGCCGCGTCGCGCAGCCAGGTGTAGCGGTAGTCCCAGTTGCGGACGCCGCCGATGTCCTCGGGCAGCGAGGTCGTCGGGGCGGCCACGATGCCGCCGGTGGGGGCGTACGTCAGCGCCTTGAGGGTGATCAGCGAACGGATGACGGCCTCGCGGTAGGGGCCGTGGTACGTACAGTGCTCGACCCACTCGCGCCAGAAGTCCTCGGTGGCCTCCAGTGACTGCTCCGGCTCGGGCAGCGGCGGCGGCTCCTTGTGCGAGGGCTGCCAGGAGATGGTGAAGGCGATCCGGTCACCCGGGGCGACCGTGAAGTCGGAGTACGTCGTCAGGGACTTGCCGTAGGTCTCGCAGTCGGTGTCGAACCACACCGAGTCGGGGCCCGCCACGGCGACCGTGCGGCCCTCGTGCTTGTGGACCCACGGCACGACACGGCCGTACGAGAAACGCATCCGCAGGGCCGAGCGCATGGGCACGCGGCCCGAGACGCCCTCCACGATCCGAATCAGCTGGGGGGCGCCGTCACGCGGGGGCATGAAATCGGTCACCCGGACCGTGCCGCGTGAGGTGTCCCACTCCGATTCCAGGATCAGGGAGTCGCCGCGGTAGGTGCGCCGGGCCGCGGTGGGGGGTTCGGCGTCGGCCGCGTGGGCGGGGCCGAGGCGCCAGAAACCGTGCTCCTCGGTGCCCAGCAGGCCGGCGAAGATGGCATGCGAGTCGAAGCGGGGCAGGCACAGCCAGTCCACCGTGCCGTCCCGGCAGACCAGGGCTGCGGTCTGCATGTCTCCGATGAGTGCGTAGTCTTCGATGCGCCCGGCCACGTGCAACTCCAGTCGAACGGCCACGTCACCCCCCGCAGGAAAAGGGGGCTGTCGCTTGGTGCGGTCAAGGGGGTCGTTGTAATGCGTCGTTGAGCGGTGAAGCAAAACAGTCCTGCTGCTGTGAGGCAAAACGACAACTGTTGCTCAACGAACTGACGAGCTCTCGTTGTTCCGGGGCCTACGGGTGGGGGTGGTCCCGTGTTTCCGGCCGGGCTCGGCAGTGAGTGTCCGAGCAGGATACGACGCACGTAGATGATCTGTGTGCCGCTCCGGGCAACGCGGCTGGGCCGAACGGGTGAGCAACGGGTGAGAAACGGGTGTCTTCGTGCGGGTCCGTGTCGAGCTGTGTGCGGAGCGTGGCCGGAAGCCATCTCCCCGAGGCGCTGATACCCTGGTAGCCCGTGGACCGGTGGGCGTCTGACCCCCGAACCGCACCTCAAGATCGCGACCACGGGAGCCCCCTCTTGGCCATGACCGCTGCTTTTCGAAACAGCACAGCCACGACGACCAAGCACATCTTCGTCACTGGGGGTGTCGCCTCCTCGCTCGGCAAGGGGCTGACCGCCTCCAGCCTCGGCATGCTGCTCAAGGCGCGGGGCCTGCGCGTCGTGATGCAGAAGCTCGACCCGTACCTCAACGTCGACCCCGGCACGATGAACCCCTTCCAGCACGGTGAGGTGTTCGTCACCAACGACGGCGCCGAGACCGACCTGGACATCGGCCACTACGAGCGCTTCCTCGACCGTGACCTCGACGGCTCCGCCAACGTCACCACCGGCCAGGTCTACAACACGGTGATCGCCAAGGAGCGCCGCGGCGAGTACCTGGGCGACACCGTCCAGGTCATCCCGCACATCACCAACGAGATCAAGCACCGCATCCGGCGTATGGCGACCGACGAGGTCGATGTAGTCATCACCGAGGTCGGCGGGACCGTGGGCGACATCGAGTCGCTGCCCTTCCTGGAGACGGTCCGCCAGGTCCGCCACGAGGTCGGCCGTGACAACGTCTTCGTCGTCCACATCTCGCTCCTGCCGTACATCGGCCCCTCGGGAGAGCTGAAGACGAAGCCGACCCAGCACTCGGTTGCGGCCCTGCGCAACATCGGTATCCAGCCGGACGCCATCGTGCTGCGCTGCGACCGCGAGGTGCCGACCGCCATCAAGCGCAAGATCTCGCTGATGTGCGACGTCGACGAGGCCGCCGTGGTGGCCTGCCCCGACGCCCGTTCGATCTACGACATCCCGAAGACCGTGCACGGCGAGGGCCTGGACGCCTATGTCGTCCGCAAGCTGGACCTGCCGTTCCGGGACGTGGACTGGACGACGTGGGACGACCTGCTCGACCGCGTCCACAACCCCGACCACGAGATCACCCTCGCCCTGGTCGGCAAGTACATCGACCTGCCCGACGCCTACCTCTCGGTCACCGAGGCGCTGCGCGCGGGCGGCTTCGCCAACAAGGCCCGCGTCAAGATCAAGTGGGTCACCTCCGACGACTGCAAGACCCCGGCCGGCGCCGCGGCGCAGCTCGGTGACGTCGACGGCGTCTGCATCCCGGGCGGCTTCGGTGACCGCGGTGTGCTCGGCAAGGTCGGTGCGATCAAGTACGCCCGCGAGAACAGGATCCCGCTCCTTGGCCTGTGCCTGGGGCTTCAGTGCATCGTGATCGAGGCCGCCCGGAACCTGGCCGACATCCCCGACGCCAACTCCACCGAGTTCGACTCGGCCACCGGCCACCCGGTCATCTCCACCATGGCCGAGCAGCTCGACATCGTCGCCGGTGAGGGTGACATGGGCGGCACCATGCGACTCGGCATGTACCCGGCCAAGCTCGCCGAGGGCTCCATCGTCCGCGAGGTGTACGACGGCAAGGAGTACGTCGAGGAGCGGCACCGGCACCGCTACGAGGTCAACAACGCCTACCGCGCGGAGCTGGAGAAGAAGGCGGGCATCCTGTTCTCCGGCACCTCGCCGGACGGCAAGCTCGTCGAGTACGTCGAGTACCCGCGCGACGTCCACCCGTATCTGGTCGCCACGCAGGCCCACCCCGAGCTGCGCTCGCGTCCGACCAGGCCGCACCCGCTGTTCGCCGGCCTGGTGAAGGCCGCGGTCGAGCGGCAGAGTTCCAAGTAGCACGACAGTTGTACGGTGGCCGGGGCACACGCATTCAATGGCGAGTGCCCCGGCTTCTTTTGTGCACGTGGGGAAGGACGGACAGGGCATGACGATCAAGGACGCTCCCGAGGAGTGGGAGATCCGGGCGACGAAGACCCCCTTCGTGGGCAACAAGACCTCCGTGCGCACGGACGAGGTGGTCATGCCCGACGGCTCGGTGGTCGGCCGCGACTACCAGGTGCACCCGGGTTCCGTGGGCGTCCTCGCCCTCGACGACGAGGACCGGGTCCTGCTCATCCGGCAGTACCGGCATCCCGTACGGCAGAAGCTGTGGGAGATCCCGGCGGGGCTGCTTGACGTGCCCGGGGAGAACCCGCTGCACGCGGCCCAGCGGGAGCTGTACGAGGAGGCGCACGTCAAGGCGGAGGACTGGCGGGTGCTGACGGACGTCTACACCTCGCCGGGCGGCTGTGACGAGGCGATCCGGATCTTCCTCGCCCGGGGGCTGTCCGAGGCGGACGGCGATCGCTTCGAGGTCGAGCACGAGGAGATCGACCTGGAGTACGCGCGCGTGCCGGTGGCTGAGCTGGTGCGGGGGGTTCTGGCCGGGGAGCTGCACAACAACTGCCTGGTGGTGGGGGTGCTGTCGTTGGTCGCCGCGCGGGCCTCCGGCGGGTTGGACGGGTTGCGGGAGGCTGAGGCGGAGTGGCCTGCGCGGCCGTTCGAGGTGTGACGGGTTCTCGGGTTGCGCCGTGCTGGTAGCGGTACGTGGCGGGTTGCGGGTTCGTGGGGGCTGGTCGCGCCCACGCGGCGGTAGCCGCACATCGATACAGCCCCGCGCCCCTGGCGGTACTGCCGAGACCGGCGATCCTATGATCCGTTGATCCGATCGAGGGACTCTTCGGTCCCCACCGCCGCGCTCCGCCCGGAACGTTGCACAGCGTGAACTAGGCTCTGAGAAGCCCGAACCGGGGTCACCGGCGGGCTTTGCGCGTGCGGTGGGACGGGAGTGTGGCCCGTGACGGAGCAGGTGGTGGACGCAGACGGCGTACGGTTGTCCGACGAGAGCCAATTCCTGGGGCGGACGCGGGAGTTGAAGGAGCTGCGCGCCGACATCGAGCGGGCGGGACTCGACACGCTCGCCGGCCGGAAGGCACCCCGCGCGCGCGTGCTGCTCATCGCCGGGCGCCCCGGATCCGGCCGTACCGCGCTCGCCGAGGAACTCGTCCGGGCGGTCGCTGACCGTTACGACGGCGTGCTGCGCGCCCGGCTGAGCGAGCCCGACGGCACCCCCGTACCGGTCGCGGACGTCGCCCGGGAACTGCTCACCGCGCTCGACGTCCCGGCACCCGCGGGCGCCGCCGAGGACGACCTCACGGCGGTGCTGCGCGAGGCCCTCGCCGACCGTCGCGCGCTGGTTCTGCTCGACGACGCGGTGGCCGCGGAACAGGTGGACGCCCTGCTTCCGGATGCCCCGGAGTGCCTGGTCGTGGCCGTCTCGGGAGGCCCGCTGACCGGGATCGCGGACGTGCGCCCCTGCACCCTCGGCGGGCTCGACACCAAGTCCGCGCTGGAGCTGCTGTCCCGGCACACCGGGTCGGTCCGCATCACCGTCGATCCCCGCACCGCCGAGGGGCTCGTCGAGGAGTGCCAGGGCCACCCCGCCGCGCTGATGCTGGCCGGCGGCTGGCTCGCCGCCCGGCCCAAGGCGGCCGTCGCCGATCTGGCCAAGCAATTGCATGCGGAGAGTGACGAGCACAGCCCGCTCAGCCGGGTCTTCAAGCTCGTGTACGCGTCCCTGCCCGCCGCTGCCGCCCGGACCCTGCGACTGCTCTCCCTCGCCCCGGCCGGCCTCATCGACCCGCACACCGCCTCCGCACTCGTCGGCTGCTCGGTGGCCGACGCCCGCTCCGCCCTGGACGACTTCGTCGCGCTCGGCCTGCTGCACGCCACGGACTCACCGCTGCCGCAGTACGAGGTCCCCGGCTGCCTGTACCCCATGCTCAAGGCCCTCGCCGACACCCAGGACCGCCCGGCCGAGCTCCGGCTGGCCCGCGCCCGCATGCTGGAACGCACCGTACGACTGCTCCAGTCCTCCCGCGCGATCACCGAGACCGACAGCACCGACGCCCGCGAGAAGCTCCAGGCCATGCCGCGCTCGGTGCGCTTCCCGAGCCCCCGGGCCGCCGAGGACTGGCTGCGCCTCCGCAGGCCGGCCCTCCTCGCCGCGGCCCGCCTCGCGGTCGCCGACGGGGAGCTGGACACCCTGGCCCGGCGCCTGATGTCGCAGCTCGTGCGCACGATGGTGGCCCACTTCGGCATGAAGGCCGCCGCTCCCGACCTGTACGTCCTGCACGGTCTCGTCCTGGACGTGGCCGAGCGGCGCGCCCTGCCCCGCGAGAAGGCCGCCGCCCTGCTGAACCTCGCCGACCTGGACGCCCAGACCGGCCGCACCCGGGAGGCGCTGGCGCGCTACCGGGCGGCCCTGGACGCCGGACGGGAGGCGAACGACCCGTACGCGACCGGCCGCGCGATGGAATCCGTAGGCGGCGCGCATCTGGAGCTCGGCGACTACGACCGGGCCGCCGACTGGTTCGGCCGCGCCCTCGCCCAGCGGCTGGCCCGCGGCGAGCGCGCCGAGGCCGCCCGGCTGTACGGCCGTATCGCCGCCGCGCACACCTACGCCGGCCACTACGGCGAGGCGGTCAGGAACTGGCGGGCCGCCCTCGCCGGGCACCGCAAGAACGGCGATGTGCCCGCCCACGCACGGGCGTTGAGCGAACTCGCCCGGGTCCAGGAGTACGCCGGACACCCCGAGGAGTGCCTGCGCACCTGTCAGGACGCCGTGGAGTGGGCACGGCGTGCCGAGGACGTCCGGCTGCTGGCCGCGCTCCAGTTGCGCCTCGCGGACACGCTGGACCGCCTCGGCGATCCCGCGGCCGCCCAGCTCCACCGCGGCGCCGCGGAACGCCTGCTGGGGGAGGAGCTTTCCCAGGAGGAATCCGGGTCCCAGCAGGCCGAAGAGCCGAAACAAGACGCTGATGCCTGCGAAATCCGTAGTACATCTGCTGAAGATTGATGCAATGAAAGGCTAGACAGCGGGAACACCTTCATTAGACTGGCTCTGCCGCACCTTCTCCTGCGGTGTCTCCTGGTGTGCTCACGCATGCCCGGGTATGTGTTGTATTGCCCCACACACTCTCTGAGCCAAGGACCGTGATCCACGTGAAGGTCGGCATCCCCCGCGAGGTCAAGAACAACGAGTTCCGGGTGGCCATCACCCCTGCCGGTGTGCACGAGCTGGTACGCCACGGCCACGAGGTCGTCATCGAGCGGGGCGCCGGCGTCGGCTCCTCCATCCCGGACGAGGAGTACGTCGCCGAGGGCGCCCGGATCCTGGACACCGCCGACGAGGTGTGGGCCACCGCCGACCTGCTGCTGAAGGTCAAGGAGCCGGTCGCCGAGGAGTACCACCGCCTGCGCAAGGACCAGACGCTCTTCACCTACCTGCACCTGGCCGCCTCCAAGGAGTGCACCGACGCGCTCATCGAGTCGGGCACCACCGCGATCGCCTACGAGACCGTCGAGCTGCCCTCCCGGGCGCTCCCACTGCTCGCCCCGATGTCCGAGGTCGCGGGCCGGCTCGCCCCGCAGGTCGGCGCCTACCACCTGATGCGCTCGGTCGGCGGCCGCGGTGTCCTGCCCGGTGGCGTCCCCGGCACCCAGCCCGCGCGGGCCGTCGTCATCGGCGGCGGTGTCTCCGGCTGGAACGCCACCCAGATCGCCGTCGGCATGGGCTTCCACGTCACGTTGCTCGACCGCGACATCAACAAGCTGCGCGAGGCCGACAAGGTCTTCGGCACCAAGGTCCGGGCGATCATGTCGAACGCCTTCGAGCTGGAGAAGGCCGTCCTGGACGCCGACCTCGTCATCGGCGCGGTGCTCATCCCGGGCGCCAAGGCCCCGAAGCTGGTCACCAACGAGCTCGTCTCGCGGATGAAGCCCGGAAGTGTCCTTGTCGACATCGCGATCGACCAGGGCGGCTGCTTCGAGGACTCCCGGCCGACCACCCACGCCGAACCGACCTTCACGGTCCACGACTCGGTCTTCTACTGCGTCGCCAACATGCCGGGCGCGGTGCCCAACACCTCCACCTACGCGCTCACCAACGCGACCCTGCCCTACATCGTCGAACTGGCCGACCGGGGCTGGGTGGAGGCGCTGCGTCGCGACCCCGCGCTCGCCAAGGGGCTCAACACCCATGACGGCAAGGTCGTTTACCGGGAGGTCGCCGAGGCCCACGGCCTGGAGCACGTGGAGCTCGAGACACTGCTCGGCTGAGCCCCTGACCTCGGCAGAGAGCTAAGTCACCTTTTCGTAAAGGCGATACGTCAACAAGGCGCGTCAACGAGGCACATGCGGCCGGACCTTGCCCACAAGGTCCGGCCGGATGTGTGTATGGTCACTTTGCGACTCTCGGTCAACTCGCGTCGAACGTAACCCTTGAACCGATTCGTACACCGGCGAAACCTGCCGTGCGACTGCCGTACGCCCTTGACAGCGGGATGTTTCATTGCCGACACATCCTGCCGGGTCCGGCGGATTGTGTTGCTGTGAACACCCGACACGCCATAGAGTCGCCAACCGTCGGCATGGTGCCACGCTGACCTTGTCTAGAAGTTTCCTGGTCACCAAGGAGGTAAGACGACTTGTGAATGAGTCGACATTTTCTCCCGGGGGTGGTCAACCAGGAATGCCTGCCGGGGCCCAGAGCCCCGCAGGGTTCGAGGCTGTCGGCTCCGTCGCGGTGCGCACCTTCGCAGCCCACCAGAGTCCGCAGAACCTGCGGACAGCACACCAGAGCATGGATGGCCATCACGTGAACGCCATGGCCGGCGACGGAAGTGGCGCGCCCCACAACCACTTCGCCGACTACGACGAACTGCCCGAGGGGCACTTCTACGACCCCGACGCCGAGTACGAGCCCGATCCGGAGTACGCGGCCACGCTGGCGCCCGACGCGGCCCGCCAGCGCCGTGAGCGCGTCGGTCCGACCGGCCGCCCGCTGCCGTACTTCCCGATCCCGGGCCCGCTGACCGACCACGGCCCCGCGAAGATCATCGCGATGTGCAACCAGAAGGGTGGCGTCGGCAAGACGACGTCGACCATCAACCTGGGTGCCGCGCTCGCGGAGTACGGCCGGCGGGTGCTGCTCGTGGACTTCGACCCGCAGGGCGCGCTGTCGGTGGGTCTCGGTGTCAACCCGATGGAGCTCGACCTCACCGTCTACAACCTGCTCATGGAGCGGGGCATGGCGGCCGACGAGGTCCTGCTGAAGACCGCGGTCCCCAACATGGACCTGCTGCCGAGCAATATCGACTTGTCGGCGGCGGAGGTCCAGCTGGTCTCCGAGGTCGCCCGCGAGTCGACATTGCAGCGTGCCCTCAAGCCGCTCATGGCCGACTACGACTACATCGTGATCGACTGTCAGCCCTCGCTTGGCCTGCTCACGGTCAACGCCCTGACGGCCGCGCACAAGGTGATAGTGCCTCTGGAGTGCGAGTTCTTCGCCCTGCGTGGTGTCGCACTGCTGACGGAGACCATCGAGAAGGTCCAGGAGCGGCTCAACCCGGAGCTGGAGCTCGACGGGATCCTCGCCACGATGTACGACTCGCGCACGGTCCACAGCCGTGAGGTCCTGGCCCGTGTGGTCGAGGCGTTCGACGACCACGTCTACCACACGGTCATCGGGCGCACGGTGCGCTTCCCGGAGACCACGGTCGCCGGTGAGCCGATCACCACGTACGCCTCCAACTCCGTCGGTGCCGCCGCCTACCGCCAGCTCGCCAGGGAGGTGCTCGCCCGGTGTCACGCCGAGTGAGTCTGCCGGGGGCCGACGAACTGTTCCGTACGACAGGGGGAATGGCGCTCCAGGCGTCCACTCCCCGGCGGGGGGCCAACGGCGAGGCCCGGGTACCGGCTCCCGCGGGGGAGTCGGACGGGTCGGTGGCCGAGGACGCGCCGCAGTCCGTGCCCGCGCAGGGCGGGGACGGCGACGGGGCCGAGCACGTGGCGGTCGACGCCGAGTCGGCGGAGGCGGGCGAGTCCCGTCTCCGGGCCGCTGCCGCGGAGCGCTCCGCACGACGTCAGGAGGCGCAGGAAGGTTCTGCCCAGGCCTCCGGCGGCGCGCAGCCGCGCGGCAAGCGCGGCCGGTCGCCCGCCCGGCGGCCCAGTGGGCGTGAGCGGCACGACGAGAAGATCACCGTGTACGTGTCGGCCGAGGAGCTCATGGATCTGGAGCACGCACGCCTTGTGCTCCGCGGTGAGCACGGGCTGGCGGTGGACCGCGGGCGGATCGTGCGCGAGGCGGTCGCGGTGGTGCTGGCGGATCTGGAGTCCCGCGGGGACGCGAGCATCCTCGTCCGTCGGCTGCGGGGGCGGTAGCGGTAGCCTGCGGGGGCTATGACCTCGAACGACGTTCCCCTCGGCTCCGGCACATCCGGCGGTCGTCGGCGTGTGCTGGGGCGGGGGCCGGGCGCTCCGCGGGTCGAGCCGGTCGTGGAGGCGGAGGCCGAGGCCGCGTCTGTCTCGGCGGAGCCGGAGATCGGGGTTACGGGGGTCGAGGCCTCGCAAGCCGACGGCGCGGCGGCGACGGAGGCTGAGGTCGCTGAGGCGGGGCTCGCGGGGGCTGAGCCCGCGGAAGCCGCGCTTGCGGAGGCCGAGCTCACGGAAGCCGCGCTTGCGGAGGCTGAGCCCGCGGGAGCCGCGCTTGCGGAGTCCGAGCTCGCGTCGGGTGAGGTCGCGGAGGTGGGGCCTGCCGAAGCCGGGGCCGCGTTGGTTGGGGCCGCGGGGATCGAGCTCGCGGAAGCCGCACTCGCGGAGACCCAGGTCGCGGAGATCGAGCTTGCGGAGGCCGAGGCTGCCGAGGTTGAGGTCGCGGAGACCGGGCCTGCCACAGCCGGGGCCGCGTTGGTTGGGGCCGAGGGGACCGAGCTCGCGGAGGCCCAGGTCGCGGAGATCGAGCTCGCGACCGCCGAGGTCGCTGAGGCTGAAGCCGCTGGGGTCGGAGCCGCGGACGCCGAGGCCGTCCCCCAGGAAGGCGCCGAGTCCGACGGGGTCTTCAAGGTTCGGCTGGCCAACTTCGAGGGGCCCTTCGACCTTCTCCTCCAGCTCATCTCCAAGCACAAGCTGGACGTCACCGAGGTCGCGCTCTCCAAGGTCACCGACGAGTTCATGGCGTACATCCGGGCCATGGGGCCGGACTGGGACCTCGACGAGACGACCGAGTTCCTCGTCGTCGCCGCCACCCTGCTCGACCTGAAGGCGGCCCGGCTGCTGCCCGCCGCACAGGTGGAGGACGAGGCCGACCTGGCGCTCCTGGAGGCCCGGGACCTGCTCTTCGCCCGGCTGCTCCAGTACCGCGCCTACAAGCAGATCGCCGACATCTTCAACCGGCGGCTCGACGAGGAGGCCCGGCGCTACCCCCGTACCGTCGGACTCGAACCGCACCACGCCGACCTGCTGCCCGAGGTCGTCATCAGCATCGGGCCCGAGGGGTTCGCGAAGCTCGCCGTGAAGGCGATGCAGCCCAAGCCCAAGCCGCAGGTGTACGTCGACCACATCCACGCGCCCCTGGTGAGCGTCCAGGAGCAGGCGGGGATCGTGGTCGCCCGGCTCAGGGAGCTCGGTGAGGCCAGCTTCCGCCTGCTGGTGGAGGACGCCGACGGCACCCTGACCGTCGTGGCCCGTTTCCTGGCGCTGCTGGAGCTGTACCGGGAGAAGGCCGTGGCGCTGGACCAGGAGACCGCGCTCGGGGAGCTGGTCGTGCGGTGGACCGGTGGTGAGGGGGAGGCCGAGCCGGTGGTGACCGACGAGTTCGACCGACCGCCCGAGCCGCCCAAGGAGGACAAGGCGTGAGCGAGGAGACCACCGAGGCCCCGGCGGGAGCGCCGGGCGTCGCCGATCTCGATCTGAAGCCGGCCCTGGAGGCCGTCCTGATGGTCGTGGACGAGCCCGCGACCGAGGAGCACCTGTCGAAGATCCTGGAGCGGCCGAAGCGGCAGATCACCAGGGCGCTCAGGGAACTGGCGGGTGAGTACGCCGCTCAGGGGCGCGGCTTCGAGCTGCGGCATGTCGCCAACGGGTGGCGGTTCTACAGCCGGGCCGCGTACGCCCCGGCCGTGGAACGGTTCGTCCTCGACGGGCAGCAGGCCCGGCTCACCCAGGCGGCACTGGAGACGCTGGCGGTGGTCGCCTACCGCCAGCCGGTCAGCCGCAGCCGGGTCTCCGCGGTGCGCGGAGTGAACTGTGACGGTGTGATGCGCACCCTTCTCCAACGGGGTCTGGTCGCGGAGGCGGGCACGGAACCCGAAACAGGTGCGATCCTGTACGTGACGACGAACTACTTCCTGGAGCGGATGGGCCTGCGAGGTCTGGACGAGCTCCCGGAGCTCGCGCCCTTCCTCCCGGAGGCGGAGGCGATCGAGGCCGAGACCCAGGAAGCCGTACCGTCGTTCGATCCGGACGCCCCGGATTCCGAGGACGCAGACGACAAGACGGAACTTTGATGCGAAGCAGCAGCGGCAGGAACAGCAGCGGAAACAACGGCGGGAGCCGTGGTGGCAACAGCGGCGGCCGCGGTGGGAACAGCGGTGGTCGCGGCGGGAGCACCGGGGGGCGCGGCAACTACCGCGGCGCCGGGAACGACCGCGACGACAAGCAGGGCGGCCGGCCGAAGAAGCCCCGCCCCGAGGAGCGGCGCTACGACGTCGGCCCCGGCGCCTCCCCGGAGGGCCCGAAGTCGGGGCGCGGTGCCTCCGCGCGCGGCGGCGCCAAGGGCGGGCCGAAGCAGGGCCAGGGCACCGGGCGGGGCCGTTGGGTGCCGGCGACCTCCCGCGAGTACGAGGCGCGGGCCGAGGAGCGCAACCGGGAGCGGTACGCCGGCAAGAAGGACGTGAAGCTCCCCAAGACCTTCCCGGGCGCCGAGCAGGAGGGCGAGCGGCTCCAGAAGATCCTCGCGCGCGCGGGCTACGGCTCGCGGCGGGCCTGCGAGGAGCTCATCGAGCAGGCGCGGGTCGAGGTCAACGGCGAGATCGTGCTGGAGCAGGGCAAGCGGGTCGACCCGGAGAAGGACGAGGTCAGGGTCGACGGTCTGACCGTGGCGACGCAGTCGTACCAGTTCTTCGCGCTGAACAAGCCCGCCGGTGTGGTCTCGACGATGGAGGACAACGAGGGCCGGCAGTGCCTCGGCGACTACGTCACCAACCGTGAGACGCGCCTGTTCCACGTGGGACGGCTCGACACCGAGACCGAGGGCGTCATCCTGCTCACCAACCACGGCGAGCTGGCCCACCGGCTGACCCACCCCAAGTACGGCGTGAAGAAGGTCTACCTCGCGCACATCGTGGGCCCGATCCCGCGCGACCTGGGCAAGCAGCTCAAGGACGGCATCCAGTTGGAGGACGGGTACGCGAAGGCGGACCACTTCCGGGTCGTCGAGCAGACCGGCAAGAACTACCTCGTCGAGGTCACCCTTCACGAGGGGCGCAAGCACATCGTCCGCCGGATGCTCGCCGAGGCGGGCTTCCCCGTCGACAAGCTGGTGCGGGTCGCCTTCGGCCCCATCACCCTGGGCGACCAGAAGTCGGGCTGGCTGCGGCGGCTGTCCAACACCGAGGTCGGCATGCTGATGAAGGAAGTCGATCTGTAGGCGTCCCTGCCCACGCGCGTGTGTGCGGCCGGTTCCGGAATCCTCCGGAGCCGGCCGATGCGTTTTCGTCCCGCCGCCGGTCTGTACCGGTGACGGAGGGAGCGGGGATGGACGCGAGGAACGGCAACCGTGGCGAGAGGTGTCCGGCGGCGCTGGAGGGCCGTGTGCGGCCTTCGCGGCCCGGCGGGCTCCCGGTGGGCTCAGGAGGTGCGACTGAGGCCGCTGAGGGGCTGCTGGGGCGCGCTGGTGGAGGCGCGGTCATGAGCGCGGGGGAGTTGCTGGAGCGCTCGCTCGCCTACGCGCTGGGCAGTGTGGCGAGGGCGCAGGCGATGGGTCCGGGCAGGGGCACGCCGTGCGCCGAGTGGGATCTGGGCGAACTCCTTGAGCACCTCGACGACTCGCTGGACGCGTTGTACGAGGGGCTGAGCGGTGGGCGGATCGGACCGCTCCCGCAGGCCGACCGGGTCTGCGGTTTCCGTACGCGCGCGTGTGCCGTGCTCGGCGCGTGGGCCGCCGGGCCGCCCGCGGACGTGGTGGTGGGTGAACGCCCGCTGGACGTGCGGGTGATGGCCGCCGTCGGCGCCGTCGAGATCGCCGTGCACGGGTGGGACGTGGCCCGGTCCTGTGGTCGACCACGGCCCATCCCGGAGGGCCTCGCGGCCGAACTCCTGTCCGTCGCCCGGTGCGTGGTGGGGGAGGAGGACCGGGGCGTGCGGTTCGCCGCACCGGTCGCCGTACCGCCCGGCGCGCCCGCCGGGACACGACTGCTCGCCTTCCTGGGGCGGCACTCCTAGGGGCTTGTCGAACACTCCCGCCCCCTTTATAGTCGTGATGACTATTAGTCATGCTGACCATAAAGGGGGCGGACGCGAGTGGACTACGACAAGTACGCCCACGAACCCTTCGCCGTCACCGTCGACCTCGCCGTCCTCACCGTCGCCGAAGGCGCCCTGCACGTCCTGCTCGTGGAGCGGGGGCAGGAGCCGTACGCCGGGCACTGGGCGCTGCCCGGCGGGTTCCTGCACCCGGACGAGTCCGCGGAGACCGCGGCCCGGCGCGAACTCGCCGAGGAGACCGGGCTGTCGGACCTCTCCGGGCTGCATCTGGAGCAGCTCAGGACCTACAGCGAGCCCGACCGCGATCCCCGGATGCGGGTCGTCTCCGTCGCGTTCGCCGCACTGCTGCCCGACCCGCCCGAACCGCACGGCGGCAGTGACGCGGCCGACGCCCGCTGGGTGCCGTACGGCAAGGCGGGACCGCTCGCCTTCGACCACGACCGCATCCTGGCCGACGCACACGAACGCGTCGGCGCCAAGCTCGAGTACACCTGCCTCGCCACCGCCTTCTGCCCGCCCGAGTTCACCCTCGGCGAGCTCCAGCAGGTGTACGAGACCGTGTGGGGCACCGCCCTCGACCGGCCCAACTTCCGCCGCAAGGTGCTCGCCACGCCCGGCTTCGTCGAGGCCGTCCCCGGCGCCGCGCGGCTGACCGGCGGCCGCGGCAAACCGGCCGCGCTGTACCGCGCCGGATCGGCGACCACCCTGCACCCCCCTCTCCTCCGACCGTCCCCGGAAGGACGCCCCGCATGACGACCATCCTCACCAAGCGCGCCGCCACCGGCACCCTCGTCGGCCTCGCCCTCGGGGACGCCCTCGGCTTCCCGACCGAGTTCCACGACGTGCCGTCGATCCTCGCCAAGTGCGGGCCCTGGCGGGAGATGGAGTTGCCGAGGCCCGCGCTCGTCACCGACGACACCCAGATGACGCTGGCGCTGGGGAGAGGGCTGCGGGCGGCGATGGACCGGGGAGTGCTCGGGCCCGAGATGGCGGAGCCGGTCCGGCGGGAGTTCATCGCGTGGAACCGCTCCCCGGAGAACAACCGGGCCCCCGGCAACACCTGCCTGCGGGCCTGCGACCTGCTGGAGCGCACCGATCTGCCCTGGCAGCACGCCAGTCAGATCGGCTCCAAGGGCTGTGGCGCCAACATGCGGGTCGCGCCCGTCGGGCTCGTCCCCGGACTCAGCGACGAACAGCGCGCGGGCGCCGCCCAGTTGCAGTCCGCGCTCACCCACGGCCACCCGACGGCGCTCGCCGCGTCCGACCTCACCGCGCGTGCCGTACGGCTGCTCACCCAGGGCGCCGCGCCGGGTGAGCTGGTCGGGCTGCTGCGGTCGTACGCCCTGGCGAACCGGGGCCAGTACCACGAGCGTTGGCTCGGTGACCTGTGGACCAGGAGCCAGGACCCGACGCCCGGGCAGTTCATGGCGCGGGGCTGGGACGAGTGCCTGGCGGTCCTCGACCGGCTCGACGACGCCGTGCGCGGCGCCTCACCGGAGGAGGACCCGTGCCTGGCCACCGGGGCGGGCTGGATCGCCGAAGAGGCCCTGGCGACCGGGCTGTTGTGCTTCCTCCAGTTCCCGGACGAGCCGCTGACCGCCCTGCGGCGGGCCGCGTGCAGCTCCGGCGACTCCGACTCGATCGCCTGCCTCACCGGTGCCTTCGCGGGCGCCCACCTCGGAGCGGAGGCGTGGCCCGTCGAGTGGGCCGACCGGATCGAGTACGGCAGCGAACTGGTGACCCTCGGGGCGCTCTGGGACTCCTGACGCTTCAGCCGGTGGAGCGGGCAGGCCGGCGCGAGCTATTGCTGGAGTGGCAGGTCGCGCTGGTACCAGGTGCCCGGCTTGCCGCCGAGTTCGGCCGGGTTCGCCGGTCCGACCGGGGCGAACCCGGCCTTGACCAGTACCTTCCGGGACGCGACGTTCTCGTGGGAGGTGGCCGCCCGCAGTGTGTGCAGCCCGTACCGCGCCGCCGCCAGGCCGCACAACTCCAGCACGGTCGCGGTCGCCACGCCGTGACCGGCCACGTGCCGCGCGACCCGGTAGCCGAGCACGGCGGTACCGTCCTGGAGGTCGTACAGATTGAACCGGCCCAGGACCGAGCCGTCCTCGGCGACGAGCACGTGGAACACGCAGATGCCGGCCCCCTGCTCGGCCAGCAGGGACTCGAACCCGTCGGTGAACCGGTCGAAGTAGGCGTCGCCACGGTCGGAGACCGAGGCGGCGAAGTAGGCGCGGTTCGCCAACTCGAAAGCCAGGACCGCCGGAGCATGACCGGCGCGGAGCTGCTGCAACTCGGGCACCGCCCGACCCTACCCGGCCGGTGCGCCGGGGCTGGTGTCCTAAGCGAGCTCGATCGAGTCCCCGCTGACCTTGATCTGCTTCTCGGGCAGCGGCTGGTCCGCCGGCGGGTTGGCCACCGAGCCGTCGGTGATGTTGAACTTGCTGCCGTGGCAGGGGCAGTTGATGGTGCCGCCGGACACACCGGTCACCTGACAGCCCTGGTGGGTGCAGATGCTGGAGAAGGCCTTGAACTCGCCCTGCTTCGGCTGGGTGACGACGACCTTCTCGTCCTTGAAGATCTTCCCACCGCCGACCGGGATCTCGCTCGTCCTGGCCAGTTCGGTGCCGGCCTCCACCGAACTCGACCCGGAGTCGCTGTTCTCGTCGCCGTACTCGGCGCAGCCGACGGTCAGCGTGACCGCGCCCGTCGCGAGAAGGATCGTGCGCCGCGTCGGGCTGTGCGTCATGTCGTGACTCCGAAGGTGCGGAAGAACCAGAGGGCGGACGTCAGCCAGAGGATCGTGAGCGTGGTGAAGACGAGTCCGCCGACGATCGGCAGCAGCCACCCGGGAAGTCGCTCCGAACGGAGCAGCAGCATCTTGGCACTGAAGACCCCGAAGAAGAAGCAACCCAGGAGGGAGTGCCACAGAACGCGTGATTCGTACGACTGGAAGCCCAGCGCGTACAGGCAGTGCACCGCGACCGGCACCGCGACGAGGAACGCCGCGCGGCCGGACCAGCGGTGCAAGGTCGAGGACCAACGGGGGCCGGGCAGCCTGCCGTACACCATCAGTGCCGACACGAGCTGCACGAGCGCGAAGAGGAACGCGACCGTCGCGAGCCATGACTTCACCGCGCCGGTGCTGCTGAAGCCGGCGAGGTTGAAGGCCGTCCCCGCCGGGTCGTGGACCTTGCCGTAGGCGCCCAGGGCGACCGCCACCGCGGCGGCGACCAGGGCCGGGACCAGATAGCGGGCGGCGCCGGGGCCGCGCTCGGGTTCGGGTGAGGGCCAGCTCTGCGTGGCCGCGTTCGGGTCGACGGTCATGATCGGCTCCCTCGGGCGAGGTCAGGGGGTTACCGGGCGGGCCGTGAGCTGCTGTCCGTCGACCGTCACCGCACCGGTCTCCGGGTCGATCTCGGGTGCCGGGGACGGCTTGCCGTCACGCTTGAGGATGCCGACCTGTTCACCGTCCGGCAGCACGATCCAGCCGCCCTCGATCCTCGCGCCGGCCACGCTGGCGTTCGCCCGGTAGAGCCCGGACGACTTCTTCGACCTGCCGAGGGTGAAGGTGTGGCTCCCGCTGCCGACGCGGGCCGTGCCGCGGATCTCCTGGGCGCCCTTCACCTTGCCGTCCAGGCGCGCGTCGCCCTTGCCGGTGAGCCGCAGGCTGCCGTCGTCCTCGACATCGCCCTGGAGCCACGACTCCACGTTGCGGCCGTCGCAGACGTACGCGATCGCCTTGTCGTCGCGCACGGTGATCGCGACCGCCGAGGAGTCGTCGTCGGTACGGCCCGTGTAGACGCCCTCGGGCACGGCGGTCCGGGGCCGGGTCGGGGACGGGCTGGGCGGCGTGGACGACTGTGCCGGGGCGGCGCTCGGTGACGCCTTGGTGCCGGCCGAGGGCTTCCCGGAGGCCGGCGGCTTCACGTACGACGACGTGGCCTTCTCCCCCGTGGTGGCGTTGAGCGCGAGCATGAACAGACCGACCAGCAATCCCGCGAGCAGTGTCAGCAGCGGTCCGGAACGCTTCATGAAAGGGGCCTCCCCCGAGGCGAGTTTCCTGTCATCAGAGCGGACCCGGGGCCCCGAGTCCAGAGGCGCACGGGTGTGTTTTCACCCCAAGTAGCGGAACTGCGACATTCGGGTGACATTGGCACGGTCCGGGAGGTCGTCTCAGGAGGCGGGCGCCGCGCACCCTCCCCACACCGGCTGACTAGGCTGGTCGGACGAAGAGCCAGGTCGTACATCAGCAAGGAGCAATGCCGTGGCGGTACGAGCGGTCCGGGGCGCCGTCCAACTCGAACAGGACGAGGCCGGCCACATGGACGAGCAGGTCGGAGCGCTGCTCACCGCCATCATGGAGCGGAACGAGCTGACCGCGGACGACCTGATCAGCATCTGGTTCACGGCCACGCCCGACCTCCACAGCGACTTCCCGGCGGCCGCGGCCCGCAAGCTCGGCATCGTCGACGTACCCCTGATCTGCGCGCAGGAGCTGGACATCGAGGGCGCCATGCCCCGTGTCGTCCGCGTCCTCGCGCACATCGAGTCCGACCGGCCCCGCGCCGACATCGCGCACGTCTACCTCGGCGCCGCGGCGGCCCTGCGCAAGGACATCGCCCAGTGAGGACCGCACTCGTCATCGGGACCGGGCTCATCGGGACGTCCGCCGCCCTGGCGCTGGCAGGACGGGGAGTCACCGTCCACCTCGCCGACCACGACCCCGAGCAGGCCCGCACGGCCGCCGCGCTCGGCGCGGGCACGGACGAGGCACCCGAGGGACCCGTGGACCTCGCGATCGTCGCCGCGCCGCCCGCCCATGTGGCCGGGGTGCTCGCCGACGCCCTGCGGCGGGGCGTGGCCCGCGGGTACATCGACGTGGCCAGCGTGAAGGGCGGCCCCCGGCGGGAACTGGAGGCGCTGGGCCTCGACCTGTCCTCGTACATCGGCACGCATCCGATGTCCGGGCGGGAGAAGTCCGGGCCGCTGGCCGCCTCCGCGGACCTCTTCGAGGGCCGGCCCTGGGTGCTCACCCCCACCAGGGACACCGACACCGAGGTGCTGAACCTCGCGCTGGAGCTGGTATCGCACTGCCGCGCGGTGCCGGTGGTCATGGACGCCGACGCCCACGACCGTGCCGTGGCGCTCGTCTCGCACATGCCCCACCTGGTCTCCAGCATGGTCGCCGCGCGCCTGGAGCACGCCGAGGAGGCCGCCGTACGGCTGTGCGGCCAGGGGATCCGGGACGTGACCCGGATCGCCGCGTCCGACCCCGGGATGTGGATCGACATCCTCTCCGCGAACCCGGGGCCGGTGGCCGATCTGCTCACCGACCTCGCGGGGGACCTGGAGGAGACCGTGCGGGCCCTGCGGGCGCTCCAGTCCGCCGACGAGGCCAAGCGCGGCGAGGGCACGTCCGGGATCGAGGACATGCTGCGGCGGGGGAACGCGGGACAGGTGCGGGTGCCCGGCAAGCACGGGTCCGCTCCTCGGGTCTACGAGGTCGTGGCCGTGCTCATCGACGACCAGCCGGGCCAGCTCGCCCGGATCTTCGCGGACGCCGGGCGGGCCGGGGTCAACATCGAGGACGTACGCATCGAGCACGCGACCGGGCAGCAGGCCGGTCTGGTGCAGTTGATGGTCGAGCCGTCGGCCGCGCCCGTACTGGCGGCGTCGCTGCGGGAGCGGGGCTGGGCCATCCGGCAGTAGGGGGCGCGCAAAGCCGCCGCCCCTGTCCGGTCCGGACCGGCGTCCAGGAGACGCGTGGTCCGGCCGGACCGGCCCCGACGAGACGCGTCCGGACGAGTGACGCGCACCCAGTAACCTTGTGCGGGGCACAGTCGCGCCCCCACACCACTCGCCAGACCGCACCCGAAAGGTGTCCCCCCGTGGAAAACGGCGCCGCCCAGCCCGTGATTGTCGCCATAGACGGCCCCTCCGGCACGGGCAAGTCGAGCACCTCGAAGGCCGTCGCCGCGCAGCTCGGGCTGAGCTACCTGGACACCGGGGCCCAGTACCGCGCGATCACCTGGTGGATGGTGACCAACGGGATCGACATCGACGACCCGACCGCGATCGCGGCCGTGGCGGGGAAGGCGGAGATCGTCTCCGGCACCGACCCGCAGAACCCGACGATCACGGTGGACGGGACCGACGTGGCCGGTCCGATCCGCGGCCAGGAGGTCACCTCCAAGGTCAGCGCCGTGAGCGCGGTACCCGAGGTGCGGGCCCGGATCACCGAGCTCCAGCGGTCGATCGCGACCTCCGCCGAGAAGGGCATCGTCGTCGAGGGCCGGGACATCGGTACGACCGTGCTGCCCGACGCCGACCTCAAGATCTTCCTCACCGCCTCGCCGGAGGCCCGCGCCGCCCGTCGCAGCGGGGAGCTCAAGAGCGCCGACGTCCAGGCCACCCGGGAGGCCCTGATCAAGCGGGACGCGGCCGACTCCAGCCGGAAGACCTCGCCGCTCGCCAAGGCGGACGACGCGGTCGAGGTGGACACCACCGAGCTCACCCTCGCGCAGGTCATCGAGTGTGTCGTGACCCTCGTCGAGGAGAAGCGGGCCGGGAAGTGACCGTTCCGTCGGAGAAGGGCGCCGACGTCGGCCGGCGCATCGGCGTCGGGCTGATGTACGGCCTGTGGAAGCCCCGGGTGCTCGGCGCCTGGCGGATGCCCGCGACCGGGCCCGCGATCCTCGCCGTCAACCACTCCCACATGATCGACGGCCCGATGGTCATGGGCGTGTCACCCCGGCCGACGCACTTCCTGATCAAGAAGGAGGCGTTCGTGGGGCCGCTGGATCCCTTCCTGACCGCCATCGGACAGGTCAAGGTGGACCGCTCGGGCGCCGACCGCGGGGCGATCACGCGGGCGCTCGACGTCCTCAAGGCCGGCGGGGTCCTCGGCATCTTCCCGGAGGGCACCCGGGGCGAGGGCGACTTCGCCTCCCTGCGCGCCGGGCTCGCGTACTTCGCGGTGCGCAGCGGAGCGCCGGTCGTCCCGGTCGCGGTGCTGGGAAGCTCCGAGAAGCCGGGACGGTTGATAAAGGGGCTGCCTCCGCTGCGCAGCCGCGTCGACGTCGTCTACGGCGACCCTTTCGAGGCCGGCGACGGCAGCGGACGGCGGACACGCAAGGCGCTCGACGAGGCGACCGAGCGCATCCAGAAGCAGCTGAGCAGTCACCTGGAAAACGCCAGGCGCCTGACCGGGCGCTAGGGCCTGTCCGGCGGATCAGGCCGGCTGCGAGGTACGGTACTTCGGCAGCCCACACGAGAACGCGGCAGATGTGCGTGCCAGGGCCCGCGACGCCGGCATGGTCCGCCGGACAGGCCCTGGGCGACACTGAGTAGTGGATCAATCCGGCGAAAAGGGCCGGGTGGTCCACCGATCACCACGATGAACGAGGTACGGACTTCATGAACGACCACATCCACTCCGAGGGCTCGGGCGAGGAGCACGACCACGGGGCGCTTGGCGATGCCGAGTACGCGGAGTTCATGGAGCTCGCCGCGGAAGAGGGCTTCGACCTCGAGGACGTCGAGGGTGCCATCGAGGCGGCCGGCCACGGTCCGCTGCCCGTGCTCGCCGTCGTCGGGCGACCCAATGTCGGCAAGTCGACCCTGGTGAACCGCATCATCGGGCGCCGCGAGGCCGTCGTCGAGGACAAGCCCGGTGTCACCCGGGACCGCGTCACCTACGAGGCCGAGTGGGCGGGGCGCCGCTTCAAGGTCGTCGACACCGGCGGCTGGGAGCAGGACGTCCTCGGCATCGACGCCTCCGTGGCCGCGCAGGCCGAGTACGCCATCGAGGCCGCCGACGCCGTCGTGTTCGTCGTCGACGCCAAGGTCGGCGCCACCGACACCGACGAGGCGGTCGTACGGCTGCTGCGCAAGGCCGGCAAGCCCGTGGTGCTGTGCGCCAACAAGGTCGACGGGCCGAGCGGGGAGGCCGACGCCTCGTACCTCTGGTCCCTCGGGCTCGGCGAGCCGCACCCCGTCTCCGCGCTGCACGGCCGGGGCACCGGCGACATGCTGGACGCCGTCCTGGAGGCGCTGCCGGAGGCGCCCGAGCAGAGCTTCGGCGGTACCGGGATCGGCGGTCCCCGCCGGATCGCGCTGATCGGCCGCCCGAATGTCGGCAAGTCCTCGCTGCTGAACAAGGTCGCCGGCGAGGAGCGGGTCGTCGTCAACGAGATGGCCGGCACCACCCGCGACCCGGTCGACGAGCTGATCGAACTCGGCGGTGTCACCTGGAAGTTCGTCGACACCGCGGGCATCCGCAAGCGGGTCCACCTCCAGCAGGGCGCCGACTACTACGCCTCGCTGCGCACCGCCGCCGCCGTCGAGAAGGCCGAGGTGGCGGTCATCCTGATCGACGGCTCCGAGTCCATCTCGGTCCAGGACCAGCGGATCGTCACCATGGCCGTCGAGGCGGGCCGCGCGATCGTCATCGCCTACAACAAGTGGGACACCCTCGACGAGGAGCGCCGCTACTACCTGGAGCGGGAGATCGAGACCGAGCTCGGCCAGGTCGCCTGGGCGCCGCGCGTCAACGTCTCCGCGCGTACCGGCCGGCACATGGAGAAGCTGGTGCCCGCGATCGAGACGGCGCTGGCGGGCTGGGAGACGCGGGTCCCGACCGGCCGCCTCAACGCCTTCCTCGGCGAGCTGGTCGCCGCCCACCCGCACCCGATCCGGGGCGGCAAGCAGCCGCGCATCCTCTTCGGCACCCAGGCCGGCACCAAGCCGCCGCGGTTCGTGCTCTTCGCCTCCGGGTTCATCGAGGCGGGCTACCGGCGCTTCATCGAGCGCCGGCTGCGCGAGGAGTTCGGCTTCGAGGGCACCCCGATCCACATCTCGGTGCGGGTGCGCGAGAAGCGTGGCGCGAAGAAGAAGTGACGTACGCATGAGGAAGGGCGGCCCCCGCGGGGGCCGCCCTTCCTCATGCGTCAGTTCCCTCTGCGTGGACCGGGTGGCAGCGCCGCCGGGACGTGGCGCATCCCGGTGTGCTGCTGCCCGACGTGTCCCACCCGCTGCCACTGCGACTGCTGGCGGGCGCTGAACGCCCCCGCGCTGTAGGCGCTGTACGAGCTGCTGAACGAGCCCGAGGCGTGCGGGATGTTCCCGAACGCGGTGAAGCCCAGCTCCTCCTCGCCGCTGCGGTCACCCGGCAGCGAACGGAAGGTCTTGACGTACTCGGAGTAGAGCGCGTCGTAGATCGGCGTGGCCGATGGTCCGCCGGAGAACCGGCGCGGAGCGTCGTATGGGTGCACGTATGTCCAAACGACACCGGGACCTCGGGGATGCGGTTCGCCGTGATCCTTCAGCCGGTCCTCACGTGCCCGCGAGCGGCATCGCGGCCGCGACCAGCTTGCCGTTGGCCGCGGCCTTGTCCAGCGCGTCCCGCAGCAGGTCCTCGCGGGGCTGCCGTCCGATCGACCCCACCGGCGCGGCGAACATCAGCACCTGCTGGTGCTTGTTGGCGGCGGCCCGCCAGCTCTCCGTCACCTGGAGCGGCTGGTGCGCCTGCCACCAGGCCACCGGCTGCCCGCCGTTCGGCGACGGCTGGAGCACCGCGTGCAGTTGCCCCACCGCCAGCAGCACCGACCACCCGTGCAGCACCGACGGCACCGACTCGATCGCCGTCAGCGGCATGAACCCCTGCTCGATCAGCAGCGGCAGGAAGTCGTCACCGCGTCCCGTCGCGCCCGGCCGCGCGATCGGCCCGGTCGGCTCCACGACCAGCGCCGGGTGCAACTCCCCGGCGATCAGGACGAGTCCGCTGGTCACCCCGAGCACCGCCTGCTCGGGTACGACCTTGTCCGGGTCCAGGTCGACGGTGTCACCGGTGATGGACTTCACCGCGCCCTGGAGCTGCTCCTCGGTGACCTGGACGACCTGGGAGGGCAGGCAGGTGGCGTGGGCGAAGGCCAGGACGGCGGTCTCGTCACCGATGAACAGGACGGTGCTGGTGCGCTCCTGTTCGGAGTCGCCCTGGGTGCGGCAGGACGTGCAGTCGTAGCTGCCGGGGGCGTTCTCTCCGGCGAGCAGCCGGTCGGCTTCTTCGTCGCCGATCTCAGCGCGTACCTCGTCGCTGACGTCGAGCATGCGCGGCACGGGTGGCTCCCTCGGGAAGTGGTGCGTGGCGGGACCGGGTGGCTCCCGGCCCGTGAACCGGGTGGGTCCCGGGCTCATGAAGGAGACAACGGGCGATCTGGGCGCAAGTCACGCTCCACGGCGAACGGAATCGAACCAACGACAGCGGGGGGTCGCAGGTCGTGCGGAATCCGGCACTCCCCGTCAATTCCTGGCAAGGGTAAGGGAGTTGGTCGCGTGAAGTGGCTCATGGATCGGCATGGCGCTTGGTCGACAAATCAGGAAATCAGGGAATGAAGTGGGTGGCCGGAATTCGCCGTTACCCTCGCCCCGGCGCGTACGGGGCGGTGGTCAGGGCCGCCGCCCCGGCCTCAGCTCCGCCGCCTCTCCGCCGAACACGACCGCGCCGCGCCGCAGTTCGTACACGATCGCCGTCCGGCCGTGCAGCGCGGGCGGGAGCCGCTGTTCGGCCACGACCACGCACGCCTCCAGTGCGCCGAGGAGTTCGTACGTACGGGCCGCGACCGCGGGGGACATGCCCTGCGCGGGTTCGTCGACGAGGACCACACGCGCGCGTGCCAGGAGGGCCCGGGACAGGGCGAGCATGCGCTGCTCGCCGCCGGAGAGGGTGCCGGCGCGGCGGGGGAGCAGGGGGGCGAGCTGCGGGTAGGCGTCCAGGGCAGGGTCGGGGGTGGGGGAGGCGAGTTCGAGGTTCTCGCGGACGGTGAGGGTGCCGAACACCGCCCGGCGCTCGGGGACCAGGCACAGACCGCGCCGGGCCCGCTCGTACGCCGGTAGGCGGGTCACGTCGACGCCGTCCCACACCACGCTGCCGCCGGTGAGCGGCACTGTCCCCGCCAGGGCGCGCAGTGCCGTCGTGCGGCCGGAGCCGTTGCGCCCCAGCAGGACGGTGAGGCCGGGACCGGGGGCGGTGAGCGTGATGCCGTGCAGGGCCTCCAAGGGGCCGTAGCGCACGCGCGCGTGGCGCAGGGAGATGGCCGTCCTCGCTGTCATACGGCGGTCTCCCGGGCGTCGAGCGCGTCCAGCACGTGGGCCGGGGGGCCGGAGGCGACGACGCGGCCCGCGGCCATGACGTGCACGACGTCCGCGAGGTCGGCGACGAGGTCGAGGTCGTGCTCGACGACCAGGAGGGCGGTGCCGTCCGCCGCGAGAGCCCTGAGAACGCGGGCCAGGGCGGTCACCTCGGCGGTGTCCAGACCGGCGGCGGGTTCGTCGAGGAGCAGGACGCCGGGGGAGCCGGCGAGGGCTCGGGCGAGTTCCACTCGGCGGAGGGTGCCGGTGGGGAGGTCGGCGGCGGGGGTGTTGCGCAGGGGGCCGTTCAGATCGAACAGTCTCAGCGCGCGGTCCAGCGCGGTCGGGTCGGGGACGTGACCCTGTTCCGCGCCCACCTGGACGTTCTCGGCCACCGTCAACGTGGGGAAGACGGCGAGTTGTTGGAAGGTGCGGGCGATGCCGAGGCGGGTGCGGGCGTGGGGCGAGAGGTGGGTGATGTCCCGGTCGCCGTAACGGACTTGGCCGTGGGAGGGGTGGAGCGTGCCTGACAGGCAGTGGAAGAGAGTGGACTTTCCGGCTCCGTTGGGGCCGATGATCGCGGTGATTCTGCCGGGCGGGACGGTCAGATCGACTCCGGCGAGGGCGGTGAAGCCGTCATAGCGGGCGTGGAGGTCGTGGGTGGTGAGGACGGGCCGGGCTTCGGCCGGGTTCGTGTTCCCGCCCGCACCACCCGTACCGCTTGGGTGGTCGGGTTCGGCATCCTCGACGGGCGCCGGCGCGCCGAGGGACGCGTGCAGGCGTCGTCCCACCTCGGCTCCCAGCGGGGTCAGGACTGCCGGACTGCTCGGCCTCAGCCGCCCCGCCACCGCCCGCACCGCCTCGTACGGGCCCCCGGGGAAACGCCCGACCAGCACCGCCAGCACCCCGATCAGCGCCGCGGCAACCCCTCCCCGGGCGCCCGCGTCCAGGCCGACCAGCAGGGCGGCCGCCGCCAGGGCGCCCAGGGTGCTGTCGGCGCCCAGGACGACCACCGCGGCGAACCAGAGGAGGCCGCGGACGGGGTCGTAGGCGGTGGGGTCGAAGGCGCGCAGGCCCATGCCGAGCATCCCGCCGCCCAGCGCGGCCAGCGCGGCGCCCGCGACGAAGGCGAGCAGCTTCAGGGCGGGGACCCGGACGCCCGCCGCCGAGGCGCCGGACTCGTGGTCGCGCAGGGCGGCCAGGGCCCGGCCCGTGCGGCCTCTGCGCAGCGCGTGGGTGGCCAGCAGGGCGAGCGCGAGCAGGGCGAGCTCCAGGACGTAGTACGCCCGGTCCCCGTCGAAGCCCTCGGGGCGGTCCAGGGACAGCCCGGACGTGGCGTAAGGCTGGGCGAAGACGAAGCGGCTCACGCCGACGCCGACCGCGAAGGTCGCGAGGGCCAGCGCGAGGCCCCGGCGGCTGATCGCGGGCCAGCCGGTCAGCAGGCCCAGGGGAGCCACCAGGGCCACCGCCAGCGCCAGCGCGGCCAGTTCCGGCAGACGGGGCAGGCCCGGGAAGCGGCCCGCCGCCAGCAGGGCCGTGAACAGGGCGCCCAGGCCCGCGTAGGCCGCTTGCCCGAGGGAGAGCTGGCCGCCCCTGCCGGTCACGACCACCAGGGAGAGCAGCACCACGCCCAGCGCCGGGACCTGGACCGACGTGTGCAGGTCCGAGCCCGCGAAGCCCAGCGGCAGCAGGAACAGCACGACCGCGACGATCCACGCGCCCTGAGGCGTGGGCACGCGCGCGGTGGCCGTCCGCGGGAGCACGTCCCGGGTGCCGACGCGGGGAAGCGCCAGGGCCGCGACGAGGAGGGCCACGACGAACAGGTTCGCCCCCACCGCCTGGAGCAAGGGTTCGCGCCAGCCCGACGGGTGCAGCCGGGTCAGCTGGCTCTGCCCGACCCCGATGGCCAGCGCCACCCCCACCGCCACGGGCAGGCTGCGCATCCGCGCGGCCACCGCGACCGCCACCACCTCCATGACGAGCAGGGGCAGCCCGTACGGGTCCAGCCGGACGTAGGGGGCCAGCAGGACGCCCGTCAGGCCCGCCGTGAACGACCCGAACGCCCAGCCGGCCGCCGCCACCCGGTCGGCGTCGATCCCGCCGAGCACGGCCAGCCCGCGGTCGTCCACGACGGCCCGCAGCTCCCGTCCGAAGCGCGTCCAACGCACCACCGCGCCGACGCCCGCCGCCAGGACCAGGGCCACCGCGAGCTGCCCCCACGGGTCCGCCGACACCAGCTCCGGGGCGTCGTCCCGGGCACCCTGGCCCCACAGCAGCGCGGCCCCGCCCACCAGCAGCACGAACACACCGATGGACGCCACCAGGGTCTGGGCCGGATCGCCGCCCAGGACGGCCAGCGGCCGGAAGACGAAACGCTCCAGCACCACGCCCAGGGCAGGTGCCAGGACCAGAAGCGTCGCCGCCGCCCCGGCCCACAGCGGCCAGCCCCACTCGACCACGCACTGCCGCAGCACGTACGCGCACACCATCGCGATCGCCCCGTGCGCGAAGTTCAGCACCCCGGTCGCGCGGTACGTCACGATCAGACCGATCCCGGTGAGCGCGGCCGCGCCGCCGACCGACAACCCGGCGAGGGTCAGGTCGTAGGTCAGCGACGACATCAGTCGGTTTCCTCGACGGGCTCGCAGATCGGACAGGGGCCCAGCTCACCGCTCGCCAGCAGCTTGGCGTCCACCGGGACCGACTCCACCTTCCCGGCGACCAGCGGACAGTCCGCGCGATGCCAGAGGGTGCCGCCGGGCACCATCAGCAGGTCCCCGCTGACCGCCAGGGGCGCGTCGGCCGCCGTACCGGACTCCTCGGCCCCGCCGGGCTCCACGGCGACCAGGAGGCCGTACAGCTCCTCCACGCGCGCGGCGGCGAGCGCGCCCCGGCCGTGGGTCAGGAGCACCGCCCCGGCGACGATCAGCGCGCCGCCGGGCACCGTGCAGGAGGCGAGGTAGGGCAGCTGCCGCTCGGCGAAACGCTCGCCCGAGACGCCGTACCAGCCGAGGACGCACAGCACCGCGCCCGCGGCGAGCGCGGCCCAGCCGGCCCACAGGACGGGGTGCACGGTCCGCAGTCGGGCTGTCCGCATCTCTGGCTCCCACATGTCGCATGCCTGTCCATGTAAGCCAATCGCTTGCACTATGCCTTCTTGAAGCTGACCCTGAAAGCACCGGGCGCGCATGGCCCGGACCGACACCCGGTGGTGAGCCAGATGGTTCTCGGGAGCGACCGCACATGGGGGAACGGCAGCCGGGGGCTGGTGGCGGTGGGATTCGCCCTCGCCGTGGCCCTCACGGCGTGCAGCGACGACAGCGGCGGCGGCAGCGAGAGCCCGCCGCCGACGCCGTCCGTGGAACGGAGCACGCCGTCCGCGGCACCGTCGCCGAGCGGCCCCGCCGACGCGGCAGCCGCCCAGCGCGAGATCAAGACGAACTGGGAGAAGTTCTTCGACCCGAAGACCTCCACCAAGGACAAGCAGGCCGTCCTGGAGAACGGCGACGAGATGGGCCCGGTGCTCCAGGCCTTCAGCGGTGACCAGCGCGGCGGACAGGTGCGGGCGAAGGTCACCAAGGTCGCGTTCACCGGGCCGACCGCGGCCGACGTGACGTACACCCTGATGCTGAACGGCGCCACCGCCCTGCCGGACGCCTCCGGGACGGCGGTCGAACAGGGCGACACCTGGAAGGTGTCGGTCAACACCCTGTGCGCGCTGGTCCAGTTGAGCGGCAATGCCACGGCGTCGGCTCTTCCGGGCTGCTGAGGCCGCCCTCGCGGTCCTGCTGCTCGCGTCGGCCACGGCGTGCGGCAGCAGGCTGCCGGAGAGCGACTTCGAGCACCGCGAACGGGCGACCCACGCCCAGGACAGCACCCCGATCCGCGTGGGCATCCTCACCAGCGCCACCAGCCCGGTCGGCGGCAGCGCCTTCACCGGCCCGCGCGACGGCGCCAAGGCCTACTTCGAGCGGCTCAACGCGCGCGGGGGCCTCGACGGCCGCCGCGTCGAGGTGCGCGAGTGCGACGACGGCGGCAGCGGGGTCGGCAACAACACCTGTGTGCACCGGCTGATCGACGAGGACAAGGTGGTCGCCCTGGTCGCCACCACCGCCCTCGACTACGCGGGCGCCTCCCGCGTCTCCCACGCGCGCGTGCCCGACATCGGCGGCCAGCCCATCGGCGCCGCCTACGACACCTGGCCGCACCTCTACGGCATCTACGGCAGCCTCGCGCCCCGGGACGGCACGACCGGCTGGGACGGGAAGCAGTACGGCGGCACCGAGGTCTACCGCTACTTCAAGCGCGAGCACGGGGCCCGCACGGCCGCCGTCGTCTCCTACAACCAGGCCGCGTCCGCCGCCTACGCCCGGCTCGTCGAGCAGGGGCTGCGGGCCGAGGGCTACAAGGTCGTCACCGAACAGGTCGACTTCGCGCTGCCCAACTTCCGTGCCGTGGCGGCCGACCTGAAGGAGCAGGGCGCCGACCTGGTCTTCGACGCCGTCGACGGCCACGGCAACGCCCGGCTCTGCGAGGCGATGGACGCGGCCGGCGTCGAGGTCACCGCCAAGGTCACCAACGTGCAGAACTGGACGTCCACCGTCCCCGATGACTACGAGGACGCCCCGCGCTGCCGCAACGCCCTGTGGGCCACCGGCTCCAGCCGCAACTTCGAGGACACCGGCAACGCGGCCGTACGGGAGTTCAGGGACGCCACGAAGGGCCTCAGGACGCACTCCCAGTGGCAGTTGGAGGGGTGGGCAGCCGCGATGTGGTTCACGGACGCCGCGAAGTCCTGTGCGCCTGAAGGCGTCACGCGCGCGTGCGTCGACGCCTACGTGAACCGCGGCGGCCGGGACTACACCGCGGACGGCCTGCTCGTCCCCGTCCGGTTCGAGCGCCTGGCCGAGCCGCCGAAGTCCCGCAGGACCTGTCTGTCGGTGGCCCGCTGGCAGGACGGCCGGGGCTGGGTCTCCCAGGGCGACATGAACCGCACGTGCTTCGACGTTCCGCAACTGCCCTATCAGCAGTGAGTCACCGGATCCAGCGCAATGGGGGTGTCCGACGGTCTGACCGGACACCATGAACCACGGGAAAACCATGCCCGCCGGGCCGGGCGCACGGCCGCGCGCCGACTGTGTCGCCGACTCCGCGGGGCACGGTCGCCCTGCCCGAGGGCCGCTGGGAGGCGTACGCGTGCGTGGCCGACGACGAGCCGCCGCGCCTCGCGCCCGGCGCCACCGACCTGCGCGCGCTCGGCGCCCGCGGGCGGCTGTACGGCACCGGTCTCGCCCTCGGCGGCTACGCGGAGGTGCGCCCCCGGCACTCCCCGGGCCCCGGCCGCCACCGCGAAGTCGTGGTGGACGACGTCCGGTTCGGCTCCTCGGTGGCGTACGCGGCGCTCGGGCCCGGGGGCTGGGACCTGGGGCTGCGGCCGCACGGCGAGAGCGGACCGCGGGTGCGGATCGCGCGGCTGCTCGACGACATCGCCGACGAGAAGCCCGTGTTCACTGCCCGTCACCGCAGTGAGCCGAAGAACTCCCTGATGTCACCGGCCAGCAGCTCGGGCACCTCCAGGGCCGCGAAATGGCCGCCGCGGTCGAACTCCGTCCAGCGGACGACGGTGTTGGCCTGCTCGGCCCAGCGGCGGATCGCCACGTCCTCGCCGAAGTTGGCCACCGCGGTCGGCACCCCGGAGGTCTGCGTCGGGAACCAGTCCGGCACATGGCTGTTCTCGTAGTACATGCGGGCCGCGGAGCCGGCGGTGCCGGTCAGCCAGTACAGCATCACGTTGGTGAGCAGGGTGTCCCGGTCGACCGCGTCCTCCGGCAGCGCGGCCGAGGAGTGCGTCCACGCCTGGAACTTCTCCATGATCCAGGCCAGTTGGCCGACCGGCGAGTCGGTGAGGCCGTAGGACAGGGTCTGCGGGCGGGTCGACTGGAGGGCGTTGTAGCCGAAGCCGTCCGTGGTGAAGTCGGCGATGCTCGCGAGGCTCCTCAGCTCACGGTCGCTCAGTCCCTCACGGGCCTCCTCGTCGACCGGGCCGAGCGGGATGAAGCCGACCGAGGCGGCGTTCACGTGGACGCCGACCACGGACTCTGGCGCGACCCGGGCCAGCGCGGGGGAGATCAGCGCGCCGAGGTCGCCGCCCTGGGCGCCGTAGCGCTCGTAGCCGAGCCTGCGCATCAGCTCCGCCCAGGCGCGGGCGACCCGGTTGACGTTCCAGCCCTTGGCGCGGGTGGGACCGGAGAAGCCGAAGCCCGGGATGGACGGGATCACCAGGTGGAAGTCCTCGCTCAGCGAGCCGATCACCCCGAGGAACTCCACGATCGACCCCGGCCAGCCGTGCGTCAGGACCAGCGGGAGCGCGTCCGGGCGGGTGGAGCGGATGTGCAGGAAGTGCACCTGGGCGCCGTCGATCCCGGTGACGAACTGCGGGAGTTCGTTGAGGGCGGCCTCGTGCTTGCGCCAGTCGTAGGCGCCGCGCCAGTACGCGGCGAGGTCGCGGAGGTACGGCAGGGAGGCGCCGTACTCCCAGCCCGCGTCCGGCAGTTCGTCCGGCCAGCGGGTGAGGTCCAGGCGGGTGTGCAGGTCGTCGAGCTGCGCCTGCGGGATGTCGATCCGGAAGGGACGGATCTCACGGTTCTCTGCGGTCGCGCTGTTGTCTGCCATGAGCCCAAGGTAGGAGGGCTTGCGGACAGCTGCTGTCCGCGATGGCTGGCAGACTCGGCGTCATGTTGGAGACCTCGGCACGACTCCTGCGCCTGCTCTCGCTCCTGCAGGCCCACCGCGAATGGTCCGGCGCCGACCTCGCCGACCGGCTCGGCGTCACCCCGCGCACCGTGCGCCGGGACGTGGACCGGCTGCGCGAGCTCGGCTACCCCGTCAACGCCAGCCCCGGCACCGGCGGCGGTTACCAGCTCGGCGCGGGTGCCGAGCTGCCCCCGCTGCTCCTGGACGACGACGAGGCCGTCGCGGTCGCCGTCGGTCTGCGCACGGCCGCGGGACAGGGCATCGAGGGCATCGGCGAGACCTCGGTGCGGGCTCTCGCCAAGCTGGAACAGGTCCTGCCGAGCAGGCTGCGCCGCCGGGTGGGCGCCCTGAACGCCTTCACCGTGCCGATGCTCCGCGGCCCGCAACCCGATGCCGTCGACCCCGCCGTCCTCACCGAGCTGGCCAACCTCTGCCGGGACGCCGAGCGCCTGCGCTTCGAGTACAGCGACCACGGCGGCGCCGCCAGCCGCCGTACCGTCGAACCGCACCGCCTGGTGTGCAGCGAACGGCGCTGGTACCTGGTCGCCTGGGACCTCGACCGGGACGACTGGCGGACCTTCCGCGCGGACCGGATCACCCCGAAGCCGCCGCACGGGCCCCGGTTCGCGCCGCGCACCCCGCCCGCCGAGGACCTCGCCGCCTACGTCTCGCGGGGCGTCTCCACGCGCGCGTACGCCTCGCACGCGGTCGTGCGGCTGCTGGTGTCCAAGGAGCGGGCCGCCGAGCGGATCTCACCGAGCGCCGGGGTCCTGGAGGCGGAGGGGCCCGACAGCTGCGTCCTGCGCACCGGGGCGTCGAGCCTGGAGGTGATGGTGATCCACGTGATGATGACGGGCTTCGACTTCGAGGTGCTGGAGCCTGCCGAGCTGACCGAGGCGATCAGGACGGCTCACGACCGCCTCGCTCGCTCGCTTGCTCGCTCTTCGGCTCGGGCTGCGAAGTCAGCGCCGCGTACTCCGGATGGTGCAGGTCGAACGCCGGGGACTCGGAGCGGACCTTGGGCAGCGTCGTGAAGTTGTGGCGCGGCGGCGGGCAGGAGGTGGCCCACTCCAGGGAGCGGCCGAAGCCCCAGGGGTCGTCGGTCTCCACCGGCACGCCGTACTTGGCGGTCTTCCAGACGTTGTAGAGGAACGGCAGCGTCGAGGCGCCGAGCAGGAACGCGCCGATCGTCGAGATGGTGTTCAGGGCCGTGAAGCCGTCCGCCGCGAGATAGTCGGCGTAGCGGCGGGGCATGCCCTCGGCACCGAGCCAGTGCTGGACCAGGAACGTGGTGTGGAAGCCCACGAACAGCGTCCAGAACTGGATCTTGCCGAGCCGCTCGTCGAGCATCTTCCCGGTGAACTTCGGCCACCAGAAGTACAGCCCCCCGAAGACCGCGAAGACGACCGTGCCGAACACGACGTAGTGGAAGTGCGCCACCACGAAGTAGGTGTCCGAGACGTGGAAGTCCAGCGGTGGCGAGGCCAGGATCACCCCGGTCAGACCCCCGAACAGGAAGGTCACCAGGAAGCCGCACGCCCACAGCATCGGTGTCTCGAAGGACAGCGAGCCCTTCATCATGGTGCCGATCCAGTTGAAGAACTTCACGCCCGTGGGCACGGCGATGAGGAACGTCATGAAGGCGAAGAACGGCAGCAGCACCGCGCCGGTCACGAACATGTGGTGCGCCCACACCACCACGGACAGACCGGTGATCGCCATCGTCGCGCCGACCAGTGTCAGGTAGCCGAAGAGCGGCTTGCGGCTGAAGACCGGAAGGATCTCCGTGATGATCCCGAAGAACGGCAGCGCGATGATGTACACCTCGGGGTGCCCGAAGAACCAGAACAGGTGCTGCCACAGCAGTGCCCCGCCGTTGTCCGCCTCGAAGACCTGTGAGCCGAAGCGCCGGTCGGCCTCCAGGACCAGCAGCGCGGCCGCGAGCACCGGGAACGCCAGCAGGATCAGGATCGACGTGAACAGCGTGTTCCAGGTGAAGATCGGCATCCGGAACATGGTCATGCCGGGCGCGCGCATCCCGATGATCGTGGTGATGAAGTTGACCGCGCCGAGGATCGTGCCGAAGCCGGCCAGCGCGAGGCCCATGATCCACAGGTCGGGGCCGACGCCGGGGGAGTGCGCCGAGTTGTTCAGCGGCGCGTAGGCGAACCAGCCGAAGGCGGCCGGACCGGACGGCACGAGCAGCGACCCCATCACGATCAGGCCGCCGAACAGGAAGAACCAGTACGACAGCATGTTCAGCCGTGGGAACGCCACGTCCGGGGCGCCGATCTGCAGCGGCATCAGCTCGTTGGCGAAGCCCGCGAAGCTGGGCGTCGCGAACAGCAGCAGCATGATCGTGCCGTGCAGCGTGAAGAGCTGGTTGAACTGCTGGTTGTCCACGATCTGGAGTCCCGGTCGGGCGAGTTCCGCGCGCATCAGCAGCGCCATGACCCCGCCGACCAGGAAGAACACGAACGACGTGATCAGATAGAGGTGACCGATCTTCTTGTGGTCGGTGGTGGTCAGCCAGTCCACGATCAGCCGCCCGTGCCGCCTGGTCCGCACGGGTCGTGCCGTCGCCTGCACGGTCTGCGTCCCCATTGCTCGCCCCTTCGCTCGGCTCACGCCATGATGCTCGCGCCGTCGTGCGCGGCGACAGGGGGCGTAAGGGGGTTCTGTGCCGGAACCGTGTATTTCCTATGCGGTGTCAGCCTGTGTGGCCCTGTCCGAAATCGGTGGGCAAAGGGGCCCGGGCCAGTTCTCGGACAAGCCTTCTCGCAGCGCATTCGCAGAAGTCGTACGACACGCGGGAATTGCGTTCGAATACGCGCGGAAGGACTAGGGGAACGCCCGTCCGTGTGACGGAGTGCGAGGGAAACGGGTGGCGGGATCCTGTGACAGAAGCGTGACAGGGGGCGGGCGTGATCCGGACTTCCGCGGCCGCCGGGCAGGGCCTAGCGTGGCCGTATGGCATCCATTCCGACACCGCCCGCCGAACCCCAGGACAGCCCCGACACCTACGTCGGCCTCGACTCCGCCGCCGCCGAGCGGACCGCGCGTGAGCGGGGCTGGTCGACGGTCCGGTCGCTTCCGCCGGGGGCGATCATCACGATGGAGTACCGCGCGGGCCGGCTGAACTTCGAGGTGAAGGACGGCCGCGTGGCGCGGGCCTGGAAGGGCTGAATTGCATGGGACGGGCCCCGGATCCCTGACAGGGATCCGGGGCCCGTCCCATGCCCGGGGTGGTGGTGCGTACCGGCCCCGTCGGCTGGGTGGCGCGGGATCAGCCGCCGGTCACCGGCCGGGTGGCCGGGGACGTCGTACCGCGCATGATCCGGTCCGGGTGCGGGGGCCGGCGGCTGCCGGCCGGGGTGACCGGGGTGCGCTCCGAGCGGGTGGTGTGCGGGCCCGGCGCCAGATAGGCCGGTGACCTGGGGCCGCGCGCCGGAGGGGTGGCCTCGCGGGCCGCCGTCTCGTTCTGCGGGGCCGTGAGCGGCTTGAGGCGGGCGGGCGCGGGCGCCGTGACGGGGGTGACGGGGGCCGGGGCCTTGACGCCGCCGCGGGCCCGCCAGCGGTCGCGCAGGTCGAAGGCGTAGTCCTCGGTGCGGGCGATCAGCGGCTCGAACCAGGGCAGCGCGAGCAGGATCAGCAGACCCGCCACCCAGCCCAGCAGGACGTCGCTCAGCCAGTGCGTACCGAGGTAGACGGTGGCCATGCCGACGCCCAGCGAGGTCACCGCGGAGATCGCGGACAGCCAGCGGCGGGCCCTCGGGGTGGAGGCCAGATAGGCCAGGATTCCCCAGGTCACCACGGCGTTGGCGGTGTGGCCGCTGGGAAATATATCGCCGCCCAGGCCCATCTCGTTCGAGCCGATGACGGTCGCGTAGTGCGGTCCGAGCCTTCCCATGCCGTACTTGGCGGCGCCGACCGTGATGTTCAGCAGCAGCAGCGAGGCGCCCAGGGTCAGCAGCGGGCGCAGGGTGTGCTGCCGCCAGGAACGCCAGCCCAGCCAGGCCGCGACCATCACCGCGGTCGGGCCGCGCTGGCCCAGAACCACGTAGTAGTCGACGAACCAGTGGATGGACGCCCACTGCTGGTACGGCCGGAAGAACATGACCTGCCAGTCGAGGCGGACCAGCCACGAGGTGGTCACCACCAGCCACACGATCGCCAGGTAGAACGCCAGGGCGGCGACCACGAGGACGGTCCGGTGGCGGCTCGCCCGCGGCACGCTGAGGTGGGCCGGCCGTTCCAGCTCACGGTCCAGCCTGGCGAACACCCGGTCCAGACGGGTGGGGTTTCGTTCGGTACGCACCCAATCGACGTTACAGCGAGTGAGCTGTGTTCCCCTGCGAATCAGCGGCTTTGTGATGACGATGTGATGTGGGATTCCTCTCAGCCGGGGGTTTATTTCCGAGGATTCCGCAAAGGCGGGCGGCCGCGTCCTTCAATTCCTTTGATCATTCCGGGTTGCGGTTTTATGGGCCTTATGAATTCGTTCACCGAATCATGGGGTCGAATTCTCCGGGCGCTCATCGACGCTCCGGAGTCGTCATGGCGGACCGGAGCCGTTCAGCCAGAAGGCGCCGTACAGGGCGGACGCGGTGGCGACCAGGGTCACGATCGCGGCTGACCTGCGGGTCCTTGCCCGGGCGAGAGCCAGGGCGAGGGGGAACAGCAAGGGGAAGGCGGGCATCAGCAGGCGCGGTTTCGAGCCGAAGTAGCTGGACGCGCACAGGGCGAGCGCGGTGACGACCCCGGCGTACACCAGCAGGGGCAGTGGCTGGCCCTGCCGTGCGCAGACGACGTACAGCCACACCACCAGCCCGACGCCGACGATCAGCCCGACCCCGGCCGGGGCGGACGGGAACGACGTGAACTTGTCGGCGACGAAACGGGCGAAGGCGTACCCGCCGTCGAATCCGTTGCGCCAGCCCGCCTGTACGTCGAGATAGCCGAGCGGGCCCTTGCCGGTGCGGTGACCGACCCAGAGGACGTAGGCGGCGGCGCCGAGGGGGGCGAGGGCCATGCCGAGGGCGCGGCGGACGAGGGCGGTGCCCGGAGAGGGGGCGCGCGTCGGGCCGGGCCCCGCGTCCGGGGTACGCCCCGCCGGTGACGGTCCTCCGGTGGCAGGGGCGTGTCCGGTGGCCTGTGCGCCGCACTCCCCGGCCGCGCTTCGGTTCCGCACGAAAGAGTCGGCGTGCGGGGCGCCCTGGGCGCGTACGGCCGAGGCGGCCTCCTCGTCCGCGGCCGTGGCGGACCCGGACGAGGCGCGGTCCCCTCTCTCCCGCAGGAAGGCGGCGATCCCCGCCACCCACACCGCGGCCACCACCGCCAGGCCCACCGGGCGGGTCAGGCCCGCCAGCAAGGCCAGCAGGCCCGCCGTCACCCAGCGGCCGGTCAGGACCGCGTACAGCGACCAGGCGGCCAGCGCCGTGAACAGCGACTCGCTGTACGCCATCGACTGGACGATCCCGACGGGCAGGACGGCCCACAGCAGGACCGCGCAGACGCCCGCCCGCCGGCCGTACACCTGGTCCGCGACCGCGAAGACGCCCCAGGCCGCGGTGAGGGAGGCGAGCAGGGAGATCACGAAGCCCGCGTCGGCGTACGACAGCGGGGTCGTCGCGGACAACAGCCGCTCCAGCCACGGCAGGAGCGGGAAGAACGCCAGGTTGGAGTGCACGTCGCCGTTCGGCAGCCGCACCTCGTAGCCGTACCCGAGTTCGGCGACCCTCGTGTACCAGAGGGCGTCCCAGCGGGCGGTCAGCAGGGTGTACGCGCTCTTGTCGCGCGCCGCGCTCCACAGGGCCAGCGCGAGGAGGCCCAGGGCGCGTACGGCCGCGTAGCCGAGCAGCGCCGGGGCGGCTCGGCGCAGGGCCGGTTCGGTGCGCGTTCCAAGATCGGTCACGGGCCCGATTATCGACCGCCCGCTGAAGCCGGCCGCGCGCCGGGGCGGTGCGGCAGGCGGCGAAAGTGGTGTACGCCACACGTGTTCCGTCCGAAGTGTGAGAGGTCCGCCACTGGGCCGACGCGCGAACTCGCGTACGCTGACGTGTCACTCGCCGTTCGCTGCGCGGGCCGGAGACCACCGCTCCTCTCCGGCCGAGATCATGGGGAGTCCCCACCCCGTGTGCCCGCCGAACGCGAGGGAACATCTGGGAGGTACGTACATGTCCGGGACGACCACGGCCGCCGATGTGCTGCGCCGTCGGGCGGCCGGGGCCGGTGCAAACCGCTGGGTCGTCCTCGTCGTCCTCTGCGTCAGCCTGCTCCTGGTCGCCCTCGACGCCACCGTGCTGCACGTCGCGGTGCCCGCCGTCACCGAGGACCTCAAGCCCGGCGCGATAGAACTGCTCTGGATCGTCGACGTCTATCCGCTCGTCTGCGCCTCGCTGCTGATCCTCTTCGGCACGCTCGGCGACCGCGTGGGCCGCAGGAGAATCCTCCTCCTCGGCTACGGCCTCTTCGGCGTCGCCTCCGGTGTCGCCGCCGTCGCGGACACCGCCCAGGTGCTGATCCTCGCGCGGGCGCTGCTCGGCGTCGGCGGCGCGATGATCATGCCCGCGACCCTGTCCATCCTCCGCCAGGTCTTCCCCGACCGGCGTGAGCGGGCGCTCGCCATCGGCGTCTGGAGCGCGGTCGCCGCGGTCGGCGCGGCCGTCGGACCGCTGCTCGGCGGCTTCCTTCTCGAACACTTCTGGTGGGGCTCGGTCTTCCTCGTCAACATCCCGTTGATGCTGGTCAGCCTGCCGATCGGCCGACTGCTGCTACCCGAGTCGAAGGGCAGCGGGAAGGGCCCCTGGGACGTCGTCGGCGCGCTGACGGCCGCCGCCGGCCTGTTCGCCCTCGTGCTCGGCGTGAAGCGGCTGGGCGGCGGGGACCTCGACGCGTTCACCGCGATCCCGCTGGTCGTGGGCGCGGCCCTGCTCCTCCTCTTCGTACGGCGGCAGCGGCGGCTCACGCATCCCCTGGTGGACCTGCGGATGTTCGCCCGCCCCGCGTTCAGCACCTCGGTCGGCTGCATCGTCCTGGCGATGCTCGCGCTGGTGGGTCTCGAACTGATCGCGGCGCAGTACCTCCAGCTGGTTCTCGACCTGTCCCCGCTGGAGACCGGTCTGCGGCTGCTGCCGCTGACGATCGCCGCGATGGCGGCGGGACTCGCCGGCGCGCGTCTGCTGCGGCGGTTCGGACCGCGCCGCATGGTGAGTGCCGGTTTCTGCCTCACGGCCGTGGCCGTTCTGCTGCTGACAGCGATGGGCGAGGCGGACAACACGGGCCTGCTGGTGTTCGGGTTCGTGCTGCTCGGGTTCGGTCTGGAGACGACGCTCTTCGGGGCGTACGAGTCGATGCTCAGCGAGGCGCCGCCGGAGCAGGCGGGCGGGGCCGCCGCGATCGGCGAGACCTCGTACCAGCTCGGGGCGGGCATCGGGATCGCGCTGCTCGGCAGCGTGATGAACGCGGCGTACACGCCCGGCCTCGCGGGCGTGCCCGGTGTCCCGGAGTCGGCCTCCCGGTCGGCCGGACACTCGCTGGGCGAGGCCTACGAGATCGCCGGACGCCTCGGCGGGCCCGCGGGGGTGGCCCTGCGCCGGGCCGCCCAGGACTCCTTCGTGCACGGATTGCACGTGACCTTGCTGGTGAGCGCGGGGTTGTTGCTGCTGGGCGCGGTGATGGCGCTGCGGTTGCCGCGCACGATGCAGTGCGGTGAGGCCCCCGCGGCCCTCGACCTGCCGGCGCCCAGGGAAGTCGCGGAGTCCCGGGTCTCGGCCTGACGGCGTCTGGCTGTGCGGGAGACCGCGCTGTAACGTCGGCCGCGCAGCTTAATTAGCGCTGCTAGTTTCGAGCCGCTCGTCTGCCGGAGGATGTGCCATGCCCCCGTTCGACCCCGCCGACCCCCTCGGCATCGACGACCTCCTGGAGCCGGAGGACCTGGCGATCCGCGCGACCGTGCGGACCTGGGCCGCCGACCGCGTCCTGCCCCACGTCGCCGACTGGTACGAGAAGGGCGAGCTGCCGGAGATCAGGGAACTCGCCCGCGAGCTCGGGGAGATCGGCGCCCTCGGGATGTCGCTCAGCGGGTACGGCTGCGCCGGCGCCTCCGCCGTGCAGTACGGGCTCGCCTGTCTGGAGCTGGAGGCCGCCGACTCCGGGATCCGTTCCCTCGTCTCCGTGCAGGGCTCCCTCGCCATGTACGCGATTCACCGGTTCGGCAGCGAGGAGCAGAAGCAGACCTGGCTGCCGCGCATGGCCGCCGGTGAGGTGATCGGCTGCTTCGGGCTCACCGAACCCGATCACGGTTCCGACCCCGCCTCCATGCGGACGTACGCCAAGAGGGACGGCGCGGACTGGGTCCTGAACGGGCGCAAGATGTGGATCACCAACGGCTCCGTCGCCGGGGTCGCCGTGGTGTGGGCGCAGACCGACGAGGGGATCCGCGGGTTCGTGGTGCCGACCGACGCGCCGGGGTTCTCGGCGCCGGAGATCAAGCACAAGTGGTCGCTGCGGGCCAGCGTCACCAGTGAGCTGGTCCTCGACGACGTACGGCTGCCCGCCGACGCGGTGCTGCCCGAGGTCGTCGGGCTCAAGGGGCCGCTGAGCTGTCTCTCGCACGCCCGGTACGGGATCGTGTGGGGCGCGATGGGGGCGGCGCGGTCGTGCTTCGAGACCGCCGTGGACTACGCGAAGACGCGGGAGCAGTTCGGGAGGCCGATCGGGGGCTTCCAGCTCACCCAGGCCAAACTCGCCGACATGGCGGTCGAACTGCACAAGGGGATTCTGCTCGCCCACCATATGGGGCGGCGCATGGACGCCGGCCGCCTGCGTCCCGAGCAGGTCAGCTTCGGCAAGCTCAACAACGTCCGCGAGGCGATCGAGATCTGCCGTACGGCGCGGACGATCCTCGGTGCCAACGGGATCTCCCTCGAATACCCCGTGATGCGGCACGCGACGAACCTCGAGTCGGTGCTGACGTACGAGGGCACCGTCGAGATGCACCAGCTCGTGCTGGGCAAGGCGCTCACCGGACTGGATGCCTTCCGGTGAACCCTGCTGGGGGCAGGGCCGGTGAGCGGCCCTGCCTCAGCTCTGGTTGAAGAAGCCGTCCGTGCGGTGCGCGGCCGGATCGCCGTTCACGATCTCCGTGTTGGCGGGGGTCAGCAGGAAGACCCGGGTGGACACGCGCTCGATGGAACCGCGCAGTCCGAAGATCAGCCCCGCCGCGAAGTCGACGACGCGCTTGGCGTCACCGGCCTCCATCGCGGTGAGGTTCATGATGACGGGGACACCCTCACGGAAGAGTTCGCCGATGGCGCGGGCGTCCCGGAAGCTGTCCGGAGTCACCGTGCCGATCCGGCGGCCCTTCTCCTCGGCGACGTCCGAGGCCACCTTGACCCGGGGGTCGGTGACCCAGGCATCCCCGGGCTCGGTCCCTTCGGAGTATCCGTCGTCGTCGTAGTAACGCTCGTCATCGTTGTCGTCAACGAGGCCCAGCCAGGCACTCGCCTTGCGCACCGATCCCATGGACGCCTCCTCTCACAGCGGTTTCTCTTGCTTCTGTATCCCTATGGTCATCCATGATGCGGATCGCGCGCCAAGTGGATAGCCGCCGCGCGGGGGGTTTGTGACGGTACTGGTGCACAGCGAATACGTCGAGAGCCCAGGTACCCCAAGGGTCGTGTCCCATACGGCTGCTGACTGTGAGTGAAATATGATTCTTCACGGCGTATGGGTGAGGGGCGGGGCGTACGGGTGAACGGGACGCCCGCGACGAATCCGCTGCTCAACGCCGTGCCGACCACAGGGAATCGCCGTACTCGGATTCCCCGGGCCCGTCACCGTCGGCTTGCGGGTACCGATTCTGACGGTGACTCAGGCCGGTCGTCATTCTTTTTCGCCGGAGAGGCCGACGCGGGGCGGTGAGCCGTTACGGCCCCGCGCCCCTTCGGGCAGGCGTGCGCGCGCACGGTGAAGCGGTCTGTGGGAAACGGGAAACGCCGGGTGAGGGGAGGGCGCGTGTGAAGGCGAGGGCGCGTGTGAAGGCGGGGAAGGAGAACGCGAAAGGGCGCCCCGCGGAAGCGGGACGCGCAGTGGGTCAGCTCAACAGGAAGAGGACCACACGCGACCGAAGTCGATGTGGGAGCGCTTGACCAGCCACTGCTGTGGATGCATGGGGCAAGTGGAACAGGCATCCGAGATGGCGTCAACCGACCTGAGACGTACGGCTCACAGTGCGGACAGCCTTGACAGTCCGGGGAAACAGCCCCGTAGTCTCAGCGGATGCGGCCCTGCTGAGGGGCTCGGCCGTGTCAGGCGTATCCGTGTGAAGGCACCCGTCCGAGTTGGACCGACTCGATGCCACGGAGCCTTCGTATGCCCTCCGACACCTTCGTCGTCACAGCCCCTGCCGCACCGGACACACCGGAACCCGCCGACTCACCGAGGCGCTCGCTGGTGATCGTCGGAGCCGGGCCGAGAGCGACCGGACTGATCGAGCGGATCGCCGCCAACGCGCCCGAGCTCCACGACGGTTCCGGTCTCGACCTGCACCTGGTGGATCCGCACGCGCCCGGCGCCGGACGCGTCTGGCGCGCGGCGCAGTCGCCGCTGCTGTGGATGAACTCGCACGCCGAGGACGTCACCATGTTCACCGACGAGACGGTGGACATGGCCGGGCCCGTGCGCCCCGGCCCCACCCTGCACGAGTGGGCCGGCATCGACGGCCGCACCTTCGCGGACCGGCAGCTCCAGGGCGCGTACCTGCGCTGGGTGCACGAGCAGGCGGTGGCCGCGCTGCCGCCGTCCGTCTGCGTCCACCACCATCAGCGCCGTGCCCTGCGGGTGAGCGGACCGCGCGAGGGACGCCAGCAGGTCTGGCTGGAGGGCCGCACGCGCCCGCTCCTCGCCGACCTTGTCGTCCTCACCCTGGGCCACCTCGACGCCGAACTCGACGACGAACAGCGCGAGTTGGCCGCCTACGCCCGCAGCCACGGCCTCGTCCACCTGCCGCCCGACTTCACCGCCGACAGCGACCTGTCAGCGCTCGCGCCCGGCGAACCGGTCCTGGTGCGCGGGTTCGGGCTCGCCTTCGTCGACCTGATGGCACTGCTCACCGAGGGCCGGGGCGGATGCCACGACGGGGACACGTACATCCCCTCGGGACGGGAGCCGGTGCTGTACGTCGGATCGCGGCGCGGAGTGCCGTACCACTCGAAGATCGGCTACGACTGGACCGGTGGGCGGCCGCCGCTGCCCCGCTTCCTGGGGCCGGCCCAGATCGACGGGCTGCTCGCCCGGCCGGGGGGCTTCGACTTCCGGCGGGACGTGTGGCCGCTGGTGGAGAAGGAGCTGGGATTCGCCCACTACCACCGGCTCTTCACCGTGCATCCGGAGCGGACCGCGATGTCCTGGGCCGACTTCGAGGAGAAGTACGCGGCCGCCGAGGACGCCTCCGAACGGGAGACCCTGGCGGTCTCCGCCGTGCCCGATCCCCGCGACAGGCTCGACCTCGCCGCGCTCGACCGGCCGCTGGCGGGGGTGCGGTACGCGACGCACGAGGAGTTCCAGGAGGGGCTGCGGGAGTATGTCGAAAGTGACCTGAGGCGCCGTCATGATCCGGCGTTCAGTGCGGATCTGTCCGTGTTTCTCGGGCTGCTCTCCGTCTACGGGCAGTTGGTCCGGCTCGGGGACATCGGCGGACGGTGGCACGGGTTCTTCAGCTACCTGGCCTCCGGGCCGCCCGGGCCCCGGCTGCGGCAGCTGCTCGCGCTGTCCCGGGCCGGGGTGCTCAGGTTCGTCGGGGCGGACATGGAGGTCCGCGCCGAGGACGGGGTGTTCCGGGCGTCGAGCCCGACCGTGCCGGGCCACTCGGTCGAGGCGCGGGCGCTGGTCGAGGCCCGGCTGCCCGAGCCGACCGTCCGGCGGACCCGCGATCCGCTGCTGCGCGCGCTGCACGCCGAGGGCGTCGGCGAGACGCCGGACGGGCTGCTGCGCGTGGACCGTGCCGACGGGCGGCTCCTGGACCGGTCCGGCCGGCCGCACCCACGGCGCTTCGCGCTCGGGCCGCACACCGACGGCCGTACACCGGGCGCCTTCACCCGGCCGCGCACCGGCGGGCCGGCGTTCCGGCAGAACGACGCGACCGCGCGGGCCGCGCTGCTGTTCCTCGCCGAGTCGGCCGGCCACGCGGTCGCCGCGGCGAGCGGACCGAAGTCCCCGACGCCGCTCTCCGAGGTGCTGTGAGCGGCGGCGTCGCAGGTCCGCGTGGTCGCTCCCGCCGCGGCGGGCCGGATTCTCTCCCGAAAGGACTTCCCCGCATGGCTTCCTCGCCCGGCCGGGGGCTGGTGCACCTGGCCGCCGCCCTCGATCAGCCTTCGGTGCACGACACGCACCCCTATATCGAGGCGGCGCGGCTCGCCGAACGCGGCGGGCTCGACTTCGTGACCCTGGACGACACCCTCACCCCGCCCGACCTCGACGCGCTCGCCGTGCTGTCCCGGGTCGCGCCCGCCACCGGCCGGATCGGCCTGGTGCCCAGCGTCCCGACCGCGCACACCGAGCCCTCCCACGTCCGGGCCGCCGTCGCGACCCTCGACCGGGTCAGCCGGGGCCGGGCCGGCTGGTGGATCGACTCCGCGACCGCCGAGGGCGAGGACCGCCTCCTCGACCGCCGGTACGGGGGACCGGTCGACGCGCTGTGTCAGGAGACAGGTGAAGTCGTCTGCGGGGAGGCGGAGTTGGTCGACGTCGGGGTGCGGGACGTGGCGGCCGGCCCCTTCGCCGACCGGGACGAGCCGCACCGCGTCGGGTTCCTGGGCGGGTCCTCCTCCGTCAAGGCGCCGCCGACCGTGCCGCGACCCCCGCAGGACCACCCGGTCCGCGTGGTCGACGCCACCGACGGACCCGCCCGCAGGACCGCCGCCCGGTACGCCGACGTGGCCCTCGTCCGCGTCGCGAGTGCCGCGCAGGCCGCCGCCGCACGGGACCAACTCCGTGCGGAGGCAGCGGAGTTCGGGCGCCGCCCCGACGAACTGCGGGTCCTCGCCGGTCTCCTCGTCGACCTCGGCGACGGCGAGCACGCGGCCGAGCCGGGACACGGCGGAGGCGGCCCCCGTCAGACCGCGCGGGGGCCGCTGTACCGGGGCGGCCCCGTCGACCTCGCGGAACTGATCGCCACCTGGCACGGCGAGGGCGTCGTCGACGGCTTCCACCTCACGCCCGCCGAACCGCCGCGCGACCTGGAACGGCTCGTCAACGGCACGGTGGCGCTGCTCCAGCACCGCGGGCTGTTCCGCACCTTCTATCCGGGCAGCACACTCCGGGAACACCTCGGCCTCGCCAGACCCGCCAACCGGTGAGCCGGGAACGGGGGAGCGCCGTGAGCCGCGAGCGGATGCCCGCATTCCTGGGCGCCGTTCGGTCCGCCGGGCGGCGGTCGGCGGGTGGGTGCGGGCGGATGGCCGAGGGCTGTTTTCGGCGATCCGGGGAACGGGCACGGCAACCGTGGATTCCGTTTCCGTACCCGTCCGCGCCAGGCGCCGACGGCCGTACGACGACCGGCTCGATCGGGCACCCTCGACCCCGCGCCACCTCGCCGACCACCAGGTATGGGGCCCTCCGCCGCCGCGGAAGGTCCCGGGCATCGCCGTCACGGAGGGGGAGCGGGACGTGATTCGAGGCCTGTCCGTTCCCGCTGAAGCATAAAGATCTTTCAAAGGTTGACGGCCGAAAGGCGCCCTTGCGCCGACCGTCCGTTCGGCCGAATACTCCCCCTCAGCGCTTGTCAGGAGCACGGCGTGTTCGTAAACCGGACGGCCGAGCCGCTGACTGCGCCTCACGGGCCCCGACCCCACGCGGGCCCCCGACTTCCCTTGGAGGGAACGAAACGTGAGGATCAAGCGCACCAACCCCCGCAGCGGCATTGCGAGACGGACCCGGCTGATCGCCGGTACCACCGGCCTCGTGGCCGCGGCCGCGATCGCGGTCCCCAGCGCGAACGCGACCGCTGCGACCCCGTTCAGCACGGCCGAACTCAAGAGCGCCAGCAGCTCGGTGCTCAAGGCGGACATCCCGGGTACCGCCTGGGCCGTCGACAGCAAGACCAACCGTGTCGTCGTCACCGTCGACAGCACGGTCTCGCAGGCCGAGATCGCCAAGATCAAGGAGCAGGCGGGCAGCAACGCCGACGCGCTCACGATCAAGCGGACCCCGGGCAAGTTCAACAAGCTGATCTCCGGCGGCGACGCCATCTATGCGAGTAGCTGGCGCTGCTCCCTCGGCTTCAACGTCCGCAGCGGCAGCACCTACTACTTCCTGACCGCCGGTCACTGCACCGACGGCGCGGGCACCTGGTGGTCCAACTCCGGGCACACCAGCACGCTCGGCTCGACGGCCGGGTCCAGCTTCCCGACCAACGACTACGGCCTCGTCAAGTACTCGACGAGCTACCCCGTGTCGTCGATCTCCGGCACCGTCGGCAGCGTCGACATCACCCGTGCCGCCACCCCGACCGTCGGCACCACGGTCACCCGGCGCGGTTCCACCACCGGCATCCACAGCGGTCGCGTCACCGCGCTGAACGCCACCGTCAACTACGGCGGCGGCGACATCGTCTACGGCATGATCCAGACCACGGTCTGCGCCGAGCCCGGCGACTCCGGCGGCCCGCTGTACGGCACCAACGGCACCGCCTACGGTCTGACCTCCGGCGGCAGCGGCAACTGCTCCTCCGGCGGCACGACCTTCTTCCAGCCGGTCACCGAGGCCCTGAGCGCCTACGGCGTCAGCGTCTTCTAGACCGACGGCCTGAAGCGCACACGGCCACAAGCGCAGCCTGTACAAGGCGAGCCCCCGTACGCATCCGCCGTACGGGGGCTCGTCGTCATCACGACGCGGTCCGCTCCGGCGGGGCGCAGAGCCAGTCCAGTACGGCCGGCAGGGCCTCCAGGGCGCCGAAGTGACCGGTGTCCTGCTGGAGGACGGGCCGGACACGGGGGATGCGGTCGGCCAGCCAGGTGAAGTGGCCGACGGGGGAGAGCGTGTCCTGGGCGCCGTGCCACAGCAGCACGGGCCGGGTGACGGCCGCCGGGTCGAAACCCCAGTCGCTGAGCAGGGCGAGGTCGTCGTCGAGCCAGCCGTACGACGATCCGCGCAGCGCCTCCCGGTAGGTGCGCAGCAGCAGCTCGCCGACCGCCGGGGCGGAGACGATCCGCCGGTCGGATTCCGTGAGCCCGTCGCGGCGGGAGACGAGAAGCTGCGCGGGGTCGCGGCGGATGTCGGCGGCGCGGACGGCGAGGCGCTCGGCGAAGGCGAGCGGGTCGGTGAGCGCCCGGGTGAACTCCTCGACCTGGGACGGGGCCATGCCGTCGAACCAGCGCAGATCCCGCGCGTCCGGGGGCGCGGGTGACGCCAGTACGGCCGCCCGCCGGACCCGGGAGGGCAGCAGCGCGGCGCAGGCCAGGGCGTGCGGGGCGCCGCCGGCGCGGCCGAGCACCGAGAAACGGCCGAGCCCGAGGGCGCCGGCCAGCTCCGCCACGTCCCGGGCGGCGTCGGCCACGCGGCGTCCCGGGAGCCGGTCCGAGTCGCCGTAGCCGGGGCGGTCGTAGGCGATGAACCGGATGTGCGGGTGCGCGGTCACGACGTCCTGGGGGACGACGCCGAAGCGGCAGCCCGGGGTGTCGTGGAGCAGGACGACCGGGCTGCCGTCCGGGGCGCCGTACTCCTCGACCGTCAGCCGGCGGCCGTCCCGTGTCCTGATGCCGTGGACCACCCGTGTCCTCCGTCTCCCTTTGTGTACACAGCGGGGTTACCGTCGAAGTACACACCTTGAGCACCTGGTTCGGACCCTGGGGGTCGCGATGGTCGAGGAGCTGGTGGCGGCGGGCGTGACGCTCGTGACCGCCGGAGCGGTGTACGTGATGGCGGCCGCGCGGGTCGTCAAGCAGTACGAACGGGGCGTGGTCTTCCGCCTCGGGAAGCTCCGGCCGGAGGTGCGCGGGCCGGGGTTCACGATGATCGTTCCGGGCGTGGACAAGCTCCGGAAGGTCAACATGCAGATCGTGACCATGCCGGTGCCCGGGCAGGAGGGCATCACCCGGGACAACGTCACGGTGCGGGTGGACGCCGTCGTCTACTTCAAGGTGACCTCGCCGGCCGAGGCGGTCGTCCGGGTCGAGGACTACAGGTTCGCGGTCGCGCAGATGGCGCAGACCTCGCTGCGGTCGATCATCGGCAAGAGCGAGCTGGACGATCTGCTGTCCAACCGCGAAAAGCTCAACCAGGGGCTGGAGTTGATGATCGACAGTCCCGCGGTGGAGTGGGGGGTCACCATCGACCGGGTCGAGATCAAGGACGTCTCCCTGCCCGAGACCATGAAGCGGTCCATGGCCCGGCAGGCCGAGGCGGACCGGGAGCGGCGGGCGCGGGTCATCAACGCGGACGCCGAGCTCCAGGCGTCGAAGAAGCTGGCCGAGGCGGCCAAGGAGATGTCCGAGCAGCCCGCCGCGCTGCAACTGCGGCTGCTCCAGACGGTGGTGGCGGTGGCCGCCGAGAAGAACTCGACGCTGGTGCTGCCGTTCCCCGTCGAGCTGCTGCGGTTCCTCGAGAAGGCGCAGCAGGGGGTGGGCGCAGCGCCGCCCGCCGTTCCGCAACCGGTGCAGGAGCAACGTCCGTCTCTCGAGCCCCGGCCGGATCGGGATTCCGAGGGGTCGAATTCAGGACAGGACTAGACCTCACAGGCTGATGAAGTGTTACTCGCTCGTAGTGTTTGCAGCGTGAAGCTGCTGGGGTGACCGTGGACTGTCAAAAATGGCGGGGGCGCGCAACCGCGTTCTACGCGCGTCCGGAAGTCACCCTTGTGCGCCCCCGGCGGGGTTCGGAAGAGTGAGGGCTCGTCAACCAGCCTTCCGGCCCGCGAGACCCCCACAGTCTCCCGGGTCGACCCCCCACAGGAGGACGCGAGTTGAAGCACCGACGCATACCCAGGCGGCGGATCGTCGTGACGGGCGCGGGTGTCACCGCGCTGGTCGCTGCGGGAGTCACCTTGCAGACTGCGAACGCCAGCGAGACACCGGCCCCGCCGGAGGTCAAGACCCTCTCGGCCGTCGCGGCCGGAAAGCTCGCCTCGACGCTCGGGGCGGAACTCGGCGCGGACGCGGCGGGGACGTTCTACGACGCGAAGACCAGGAGTCTCGTGGTGAACGTGCTCGACGAGGACGCGGCGCGGACCGTCTCGGCGGCCGGCGCCTCGGCCAGAGTCGTGTCGAACTCCCTCGCCGAGTTGAGGAGCGCGCGCACCACGCTCGCCGACGACGCGACCATCCCCGGGACGTCCTGGGTGACCGACCCCACCACCAACAAGGTCGTCGTCACCGCCGACCGCACGGTCTCCGGCGCCGAGTGGGCCAAGCTCACCAAGGTGGTCGACGGGCTGGGTTCGGTGGCCGAACTCCAGCGCACCAAGGGGGAGTTCAAGCCCTTCATCGCGGGTGGTGACGCGATCAGCGGCTCCGGCGGCCGGTGCTCGCTCGGGTTCAACGTGGTCAAGGGCGGGGAGCCGTACTTCCTCACCGCCGGGCACTGCACCGAGTCGATCTCGACGTGGTCGGACTCCAGCGGGAAGAAGATCGGCACCAATGAGGTGTCGAGCTTCCCGGGCAACGACTACGGGCTGGTGAAGTACACGGCCGAGGTCGACCACCCCAGCGAGGTGGACCTCTACAACGGGTCCGCGCAGGCGATCACGGGGGCCGCGTCGGCGACCGTCGGTCAGTCGGTGACCCGGAGCGGGTCCACGACCCAGGTGCACTCCGGGAAGGTCACCGGGCTGGACGCGACGGTGAACTACGGCAACGGCGACATCGTGAACGGGCTGATCCAGACCGACGTGTGCGCGGAGCCGGGGGACAGCGGCGGGTCGCTGTTCTCGGGGAGCGACGCGATCGGGCTGACGTCCGGTGGCAGCGGGGACTGCACCTCCGGCGGGGAGACGTTCTTCCAGCCGGTGACGGAGGCGCTGTCGGCCACCGGGGCGTCGATCGGCTGACGGTTCGGCGCTTCGGCGACGCGTGAAGCCCCGTCCCTCCTGTGAGGGGCGGGGCTTCTGTGTCTCCTGTCATCGTTACCCGTTCGAGACCTCGAGTTGCTCACGCTGCGCTTGGGGAGGCCGTTACATTTGCGGTTCCTGGGGCATCAACTTCCCTTTGACCGACGGAAGTTGATCTTCCGTCAGTTCCTTCACAGCCAATCGTTTCGGGGGAAACGCTGTGCAGAAGATCCAGCTGACCTATTGGTGGAACGGGCACGAGCCCGGCGATGTCGTGGACGTCGACGACACGGCCGCGCGGGAACTGCTCGGTGTCATCGCGCGGCCCGCGGAGGACCCCGAGGACGCCGAAAATTCCGAGGACCCCCGGAATTCCGAGGACCCCGAGAATTCCGCGGCTTCCGAGAACGGCGGCGAGGAGCCGGAGTCCGGGCGATGAGCGAGCCGTACGTCACCTTCCCGGACGTGGAGCAACTGGTCGTCGACCTGCTCAAGGACCGGAGCGAGCTGGCGGGTGTCGTCGTCGACGTCGCGCCGCCCTCGGGGTTCGACGGTTCGCAGCGCGCCGTACTGGTCTCCCGGATGGGCGGTGCCTGGGCGGAGGACCCCCGGCTCGACAATCCACTCGTCGACCTGGAGGTGTACGGCCCCTCCAAGGCGGCGGCCCACACCGTCTCCCTCGTGGCGCGTTCCCTGATGCTCCAGCTCAGAGGCGTGCGTCACGGCGGGGCGACCGTCGTGGACGTCGTCGAGGAGGACGGGCCGCGCTGGCTGCCCGACTACCGGCACGCCAGTGCCAACCGCTACGTCTCGACCACCCGCCTGGTGGTCCGCCCGGCCTGAACGGCCGTACGCCCGGCGTGACTTCGCCGTACTCCCACACCAGCACGTCTTGTCCAACTCCCAGCAAGGAGCAGTGATGGCCGGAACGAACGCCAAGGAGATCCGGGTCGCGGGCAGTGGCCGTGTGCTCATCGCCCCGCTCGCCACCGCACCGCCCGCCGACACCGCCGCCGCGTGGGGTGCCGGGTGGAAGGACCTCGGCTACACCACCACCGACGGGGTCAAGATCTCCAAGAAGGACAAGCTGGACCCCGTGGACACCTGGCAGAGCGTCAGCTCGGCGCGGTTCGTCTACTCCGACCGCGATCTCAGCTTCAAGTTCCAGCTCCTCCAGCTGAACGAGGACACCCTGCCGTTCTTCTTCGGCGGCGGGCAGGTCAAGGAGACGGCGACCGGGTCCGGCCTCTACAAGTACGAGCTGGCGGCCGAGCCGAAGTTCGACGAGCGGATGCTCGGGCTGGAGTTCAGCGACGGCGACGAGGTCAAGTACCGCATGATCGTCGCCCGCGGCCAGGTGACCGAGACGGAGGAGCTCGCGCTCGTCCGTACCGCCCCCGTGAAACTCGGCGTCACCTTCACCGCGCTGGCCACGGTGGACGGTGCCCCGCTGGCGACCTTCCTGATGAAGGACCCGAGCTTCAGCGCGGCCTGACCCCTCCTCCCGTCCCGTATCAAGGAGCACCATCGACATGGCCCCCTTCAACGTCAACGCCGCCCGTGCCCAGCGTCTCGAAGCAGTGGGAAACAACTGGGAGTTCGAGGTGGACGGCGATGTGTTCCGGCTGCCCACCGAGTTCCCGCGCAGCATCGCCAAGCAGATCGCCGCGCTGGACGACAACGACATCGACGGGCTGCTGGCGCTGCTGCTCGGAGCGGAGCAGTTCGAGCGCTTCTGCAAGTACGACACCAGTGTCCAGGACGTCTCCGCGATCCTGGAGGCGTACGGCAACGACACCGGCATGTCGTTGGGGGAAGGCTGAGCCTCGGCGCGCTGGTCGACGAGCACGCCGAGGCTCTGGAGGCGGATCTGCTCCGCCACTACGGGGTCGACCTGCTCGACTGGCACCGGGGCCGGCTCTCCTCGCGCCGACTGCGGGTCCTCGTCGAACACCTGCCCGCGGACTCGTCCTTCGCCCGGGCGGTCCACGGAGAACAGGCGGACTGGACGGTCACGGACCATCTGCTGGCGGCGGTCGTCGACCATCTCGCCGTGGCCAACTGGATGTTCGCGACGGTCAACCGGGACGAGGACACGGAGCCTGCGGAGTATCCGGAGCCGGTGCCGCGGCCGTCCGGTGCGAAGGCCGAGGCCGTAAAAGCCCCGCGGACCTTGGGGGAGGAACGCTCCGCGACACCGGCCGAGATCGTGGCCTTTCTGAGTTCGCCCATGTGAAAGGAGGCATACCGTGCCCCCTTCGGAGTCCACCGGAGTCATCCCTCCGTGGATCTACGAGTACGCGGCGTCCAGGTCCTTCCAGGACGCCGTGAGGAAGGTCGTGGATGCCAAGTGGCTGGCCGACAACGTGCCGGTCACCGGAGCGAAGGCAGAGGTCACCGGCGTGAAGGCGGAAGCCAACGCCGTCGCTCTCAGCGCTTTCGGGGTGCAGACCGAGTACGGCCTGGTCAAGCACGAAGCCACGCTCTTCGACATCAACAAGATCCTTGAAGGCCGTGTCCAGGAGGAACGGGACAAGGAGCAGGACCGCCGACTGCACGTCCTGAGCGTCGAGGCCGTGAGTGCCAAGGACCTGGTGCAGAAGGTGAAACAGGACCTGATGCGTGATGCGGCGGACATCCGGCGGACCCAAGGTGTCGGCGACCGGCATGTGCAGCAACTGGTCACCGACCTCCGGGGCAAGGTCGAGCGCATTCAGACGAAGCTGCTGGCTGACGACCAGGTGCTGCACCGGCGGGTGTCGGAACTCACCACCAGGGTCGGCAAGGTCAGCGATGCCGCCCACAACGCGGACGACCGCAGCAAGGCTCTGCGTACCAAGACCAATGAGGCCCTCGCGAAAGTGAAGGCGCTGGACCACGAGGCAGAGAAGGGCCGGACTCTCGTCCGCAAGCTGGACAAAGAGGTCGGGACGGGTATGCAGCGGGTCGGCGCGCTGGAGCGGGGCGCCACGAGTGCGAGCCGGTCCATCGAGAGCCTTCGCAACCAACTCAACGGTCTCGAACAGGCTCTGCGCAGATAACCGCTCACCTGCCCGCACCCCAAAGACCCCATCGGCGACAGCGACGGAGCCAACCCACCATGCAGACGTCACTCGTATCGGTCACCCGGGCGCTGAACCAGATGCGATCCGCGGCCACCAGCACCGGCGGTGCCGTCAGTCGTATGCGGACCGCCGTCACCGGGGCCAGCAGTTCGGTCGATCGGCTCAAGAACTCGGCCGCCCAGGCCAGTACCGCCACCGGCCGGCTGCGGGCCTCCGCCACTCAGGCGAGCGCCGGGCTCAACCAGGTGCGGACCGCCGCCGCCCGGGCATCCAGTGATGTGCAGCGGGCGGGGCGGAGCGCGGCGTCCGGGGGTGGGCTGTTCAGCCGGTTCAGTCAGGGGCTGCGGACCGCCACCACCGCCCAGCGCGGCCTCAACACCGCCATGAAGGCCAACATCCTCGGTGCCATCCTCGCCCTCATCATGCCGCTCATCACCAAGCTCATCGACATGGCGATGCAGTCGAAGACCGTGCAGGCCGTCATGCAGGCGGCGTTCAAAATCATCGGGCAGGTGGTGGGGACCGTCATGAAGGGAGCGTCGGTCGCCATCAACTGGCTGATCGACGCCGGGAAGAACGTCGTCAACTGGCTCAAGGCCAACTGGCCGTTGCTCGTCGCCATTCTCACCGGCCCCGTGGGCATCGCCGTGCTGGCGATCGTCAAGCACTGGGACAAGATCAAGGACGCCGTCGGGTCGGTGCGGGACTGGATCGTCGACAAGTGGAACGCCGTTGTGGACTTCCTGCGGGGCGTGCCCGGGAAGATCTGGGGGTTCTTCGCCGAACTCCCCGACAAACTCCTGCGCTTGGGCGGCGACATCGTCAACGGCCTCATCAACGGCATCAAGAACTCGGCATCCGCCCTTCTCAACACCGTGAAGAACTTCATCGTCAACACCATTCCCGGGCCCATCCGCAGCATCCTGGGGATCTCGTCCCCGTCCAAGGTGATGATGGGATTCGGCGGAGACGTCGGCGAAGGACTCGCCCTCGGCATGGAGGGCGCCGGGAACAGGGTGGCCGGTGCCGCCGGGCGGCTCGCCACCGCCACCGCGCGGAGCGTGATCGGGCCCGGTTACAGCCTCGCCGGAGTCGCCGCCGGGGCGACACCCCGGCCCGGCGGAGCCCCGGCGAACGGGCCCGTCACCGTCAACGTCCACCCCCGCCCCGGTCAGTCCGAGTACGAGATCGGCCGGATCACCGCCCGCGAACTCGCCTGGGCGGCCAAGCGATGAGCGGCCGCCAGCTCCAGCAGCCGGTGTTCGAGGTGGACGGCTGGGCCGGGAACACCGTCGACGACGACGGCGTCGAGTGGTGGGTCACCAGCGAGCAGGGCTGGGCCGCCACCCCGCCCGTCCGGCTCACCCTGACCGACCGCCCCGAGCGGCACGGCGCGTTCGACGCCCCCTCCTACCGGGGACCTCGTGTGGTCACCCTGGAGGGCATGGCCATCGCCCCCGAACGCGCCGTACGGGAGGAGGCCAAGGACCGGCTGGCCGCCGTACTCGCCGACGGCGGCACGCTGTCGCCGCTCGTCGTCACCGAACCGCACCGCGTGCGGCGGGCGTTGGTCCGCCTCACCGCCGAGACGAAGATCGTGGACCGCAAGTCCGGTGCCTTCGAGTTCTCCCTGACCATGACCGCGCCGGACCCGCTGCGGTACTCGTACGGGCTGAACAGCAGCACCTGCCCGTTGCCCTCCTCCAGCGGCGGTGTCACCTTCCCGCTCTCCTTCCCCCTGGACTTCGGGTCCGGCTCCTCCGGTGGCCGGCTGCTGCTGGAGAACAAGGGCACCGTCCCCACCTGGCCGGTCTGGCGGATTCTCGGACCCTGCACACAGCCGGTGATCAGCAACACCGCGACCGGTGAGGAACTCGCCTTCGAACTCACCCTCCAGGAAGGGGAGTTCCTGGTCGTCGACACCGACGCGCGGTCTGTCCTGCTGCAGGGCACGGCCTCCCGACGGGCCACGCTGCTGCCCGGTTCGGACTGGTTCCCGCTCCGGCCGGGTGCGACCCCTGTGCTCTTCCGTGCCCGCGATTACGCCTCGGCCGCCCGGCTGACCGCGGAGTGGCGGGACGCCTGGCTCTGACCCTCGCCACCCGCGGCCACCAGCACCCGCCCGCCCTCAGTCACCAGAAGGAACGCACCGCATGGAAGAAAAGCTCGAGCGCGACTCCGGATGGCTCTCCGGCGGCGTCGTGGACGCCGATGACGCGCGGCTCGCCACCGGCGTGCTCGCCTCGGCGGGGGCCGACCCCGGCAACCCGATCGCGGCCCGCACGGGCATCAAACCCGGCCCCGGCAACCCCGGCGGCGTCGAGGCGGAGGCGACACCCTCCCGCAAGGTGACGGTCCGGCCCTTCCAGGGGGTCGTCCAGGGCACCCGTGCGACGTACGCGGGCGCGTACCTGATCACGCTCGGTCAGCTCAAGACCCTCGACGTGCTCGGCGAGGCCCCGGCCCACTCGTCGTACGCCCGGATCGTCCTCGTCGTGGCCCGGCAGAACGACCGGGAGTACGGCGACGCGAGCAACGGAATGGTGGTGCAGGTGGAGGCCGGGGCGCCCGCGCCGACGCCGGTCGCGCCGAGGCTCACCGGCGACTACCTGCCTCTCGCCCAGATCACCGTGCGGGCGAACGCGGGCTCCATCACCCAGGCCGACATCAAGGACCTACGGGTGTTCACCGCGGCCACGGGCGGGGTGCTGCCGTTGCAGTCCCACGAGTCGCTCCCGGCCGACGGCTACCCCGGACAGCGGGTGTACGACCTGGAGACCGGTCTCGACCTGGTCCGCGCCGACACCGCATGGCGTCCCGCGGTCACCGGCGCGGTCCAGTTCTTCGGCCCGGCCGACGCGGGCTGGCCCAAGGCCGGCTCGACCGAGGGGACCGCCTTCCAGTTCAACCAGGTGACGATCCCCCCGGCGCCCTATCCGCGCATGCTGATGTGCACCGGCCAGGTGACCGCCCAGGCGCAGTCCGCCGACGCCAGGTTCGACCACGTGATCAAAGTGCTCGGCGAGAGCGCCAATCTGAGCATCAGTGCCTTCAGCGTCGGGCCGACGCTCGCCACCACGACCGTCGCGACGGCCCACCGTCTGATGCCCGCCGGCACCACCCCCCTGGTGCTCGCCCAGCACGTCGTACGAGTCGTCGGCTCAGGGACGGTGGGCGTGCCCTCCAGCTGGCTCATCCCGGTCTACATCGGACTCCGGGTGCTGGCCTTCCCCGTTACCTGACCCCTCCGACCGGAAGAGACACCCATGAGCACGCCCACCCCAGAACGCGACTCCGGCTGGATCTCCGGCGGGGTCGTCGACGCCGAGGACGCCCGCCTCGCCACGGGCGTGTTCGCCGCGCCCGGTCCGAGCCCGGTCCAGGCCCGCAGCGGCATCCGGCCCGCCACCGGGGACCCCGGCCGGGTCCAGGCCACCGCCACCGTCTCCGGCAAGGTCACCGTCGCCCCCTTCCAGGGCGTGATCCAGGGCACCCGGGCCAGCGCGGCCGGCGCCTACCTCGTCACCCTCGGCCAGCAGAAGACCCTCGACGTCCTCGGCACGAACCCGGCCGACTCCAGCAACCCGCGCAACGACCTCGTGGTGGCCCGGCAGCGCGACGCGCAGTACGGCGACGCCACCACCGGCATGACCGTGGAACTCGTGAAGGGGACCGCCGCCGCCACCCCCGTCGACCCCGCGGTGACCGGTGACTTCATCCCGCTCGCCCGGATCAGGGTCGCGAAGAACGCCTCGTCCGTCACCGCCCCCGACATCGACGACCTGCGCCCGTGGACCGCGGCGGCCGGTGGCATCCTGCGGGTCGGGGGCGAGAGCGGTCGGCCCGCGTACCCGTACGCCGGGATGTACATCCACCGCTCGGACAGCAACCACCTGGAGTGGTACGACAGTTCGGCTGGATGGCGGGCGGTCAACGACGACACCGGGTGGAACAACCTCACCCTCCTGCCCAACTGGGTGGTGTACAACGCCGAGACACCGGCGGTACGCCGGGTCGGTGCCACTGTCCATCTGCGGGGCGCCGTCCAGAGCACGGTCGCCCTGACGGCCAACGGCGCCTCCCTCATCGCCGTCCCGGCCGGTTTCCGCCCGGCGGTGAGGCACCACTGGTACACGGTGATCGGTGGCACCACGCGAGGCCTCGAACTCATGCTCCGTCCGGACGGTGTCATCGCGTTGTATCCCCAGGACTCCCCGCTTCCGGCCAACCAGCTGGTCTACATCAACACCACCTGGCTGGTGGGCTAGTGGCCGGCCGACCGACCCGCTACACCTACTACACCGCCGACCTGGCCACCGGCGTCATCACCGACGAACTCCCGCTGTACGACGTCACGTTCAGCACCGAGCTCAACGAAGCCGGCGAGTTCCGCGCCCGGTTGCCCCTCGGTGACCCGCGGATCACCGTCCACCGCCCCCGCGAACTCACCGAACCGGGACGCGCCGCCCTCTACGTCGAGCGGGACGGCGTGCTGGTGTGGGGCGGGGTGGTGTGGACCGTCAAGTACACCTCCGCCGACCAGCACCTGGAGATCGGCGCGGCCGGTTTCCTCTCCTACTTCGACCACCGGCGTGTGCTGCCCGCGGCCTTCGACCCGGCCGTCACCGACCTGGCCTCCGTCTCCGTCCCCTTCACCGACCGCGACCAGTCCGACATCGCCCGCGAACTCGTCGCCGTGGCCCAGGCACACCCCGGCGGCGACATCCGGGTGCGCCCCGAGTCCACCGCCCTCTCCGGTGTCACCCGCACCCTGGTCTACCCCGGCAGCGACCTCAAGAGCACCGGAGAGGCCCTGCGCGAGCTGGCGAGTCTGGAGGACGGCCCCGACTTCGTCATCGACATGGCGTACGGCAGCGACGGCCGTCCCGTGCGCCGGCTCCGCGTCGGCACCCCGCAGCTCGGCCGACAGGGCACCCCGCACGTATGGGAGTACGGCGCCAACCTCATCGGCTACACCTGGCCCGCCGACGGCGCCTCCACCGCGACCCGGGTCTTCGCCCTCGGTGAGCAGGGCGAGAACGGCCAGCTCGTCGCGGTCGTCGAGGACGGCGGCACCGGGCGCCCGCTCACCGAGACCGAGGTCTCCTACGTCCATCTCACCGACGCGGAGCTGCTGCGCTCCCAGGCCCGCTCGGCCCTCGCCGCCGTCTCCGCCCCCGTCGTCCTGCCCGAGCTGACCGTGCGCGCCGACCTGGAGCCCGTCCTCGGCTCCTACCAGGTCGGCGACGACGCGCTGGTCGTCATCAAGGACGTGTTCTTTCCCGAGGGCACGCAGTTCGGCGTACGGATCACCGGGATCGAGGTCACCCCGGGCAATGACGCGGGCGAGGAGCAGGTCCAGCTCACCGTCACCCCCGCCACCGGTACCCCCTGAACCCAAGGAGCGATCCGTGACCAGGATCAACCGCCCCGACACCCTCCTCACCGAGCTCCGCGACATCAAACGGCGTCTGCACGCCCTGGAGACCGCGCAGCGCGCGACGGCCGCCGGGGCTCGCCCGACCGCCGCGGCCGAGCACCTCGGCGAGGAATCCCCCGAGACCGACACAACCGGGTCCGAATAGCCGTTTTCGCAGGTGAGAGGTGGCTCGAACGGAGTCGTACGCATGTTCGGTTTTTGGTCTATGGTGGAGGTGAGGCGATAGGGAACTGATGTTCGACAGCGGGAGGTGCGGATGCCTGGCTTCACTCATCTGCACACCGTCTCCGGGTTCTCCCTGCGCTACGGCGCCTCGCACCCGGAGCGCCTCGCCGAGCGTGCCTCCGAGCGGGGGATGGACGCCCTCGCCCTCACCGACCGCGACACCCTCGCGGGCACGGTCCGGTTCGCCAAGGCCTGCGCCAAGGCGGGGGTCCGTCCGTTGTTCGGAGTGGAGCTGGCCGTCGAGGAGGCCGAGCCCGTACGGCAGGAGCGGCGCCGAGCTCCCGTGCGCGGCGGTGCCTTCGTCGACGAGTCGGCCCCCCGGGTCACCTTCCTTGCCCGGGACGGTGCCCGCGGCTGGGCCGACCTGTGCCGCCTCGTCACGGCGGCGCACTCCGACAAGGGTGAGCAGGGCACGCCTCTGCTGCCCCGGGCCGAGAACCGGGGGGACGGGCTGACCGTGCTGCTCGGGCCCGCCTCCGACGTCGGCCGTGCCCTCGCCGCCGGCCGCCCCGACCGGGCGGCCCGGCTGCTCGTCCCCTGGCGGGAGACCTACGGCGACGCCCTGCGCCTGGAAGCCGTCTGGCACGGACGCAAGGGCACGGGCCCCGGCTCCCTGCGGCTGGCCGCCCGTACGGTCGGATTCGCCGCCGAACAGCGGATCCGGCCCGTGCTCAGCAATGCCGTACGGTACGCCGACCCCGGCCTCGGCCCGGTCGCCGACGTCCTGGACTCCGCCCGCCGCCTCGTCCCCGTCGGCGCCGTCAAGGAACTGGACTCCGGCGAGGCCTGGCTCAAGGACGCGGGTGCCATGCTGGCGGCGGCCGAGCGGATCGTCGAGGCCGCGGGCTTCCGGCGCGACACCGCGCACCGGCTGCTGGAGCAGACGCGGGCGACGGCCGCCGAGTGCCTGGTCGACCCCGAGGACGACCTCGGGATCGGCACCGTCCACTTCCCCGAACCGCACCTCGTCGGCGCGGGCCGGCGCACCGCCCAGCGGGCCCTGGCCTCACGGGCGGCGGCCGGGATGGTGCTGAAGGGATACACGGGCAGGCGCGCCTACTGGGAGCGGATGCACGAGGAACTGGACATCATCGCCCACCACGGCTTCGCCTCCTACTTCCTGACGGTCGCTCAGGTCGTGGACGACGTACGGGACATGGGGATCCGGGTCGCCGCGCGTGGCTCCGGCGCGGGCTCGCTCGTCAACCACCTCCTCGGGATCGCCCACGCCGACCCCGTCGAGCACGGGCTGCTGATGGAGCGGTTCCTGTCCACGCGGCGGCTCGTGCTGCCCGACATCGACATCGACGTGGAGTCCGCGCGCCGCATCGAGGTCTACCGGGCGATCATCGGGCGGTTCGGGACCGAGCGGGTCGCCACCGTGTCGATGCCGGAGACGTACCGGGTGCGGCACGCGATCCGGGACGTGGGGGCGGCCCTGTCCATGGACCCGGCCGACATCGACCGCATCGCCAAGTCCTTCCCGCACATCCGGGCCCGGGACGCCCGCGCGGCGCTGGAGGAACTGCCCGAACTCAAGGCGCTCGCGGAGGAGTTCCGGCGCGAAGGGGCGCGGTACGGCCGGTTGTGGGAGCTGGTCGAGGGCCTCGACGCGCTTCCCCGGGGGATCGCCATGCACCCGTGCGGGGTGCTGCTCTCCGACGCGTCCCTGCTCCGCCGTACCCCGGTCGTGCCGACCAGCGGCGAGGGGCTGCCCATGTCGCAGTTCGACAAGGAGGACGTCGAGGATCTCGGGCTGCTCAAGCTCGATGTGCTGGGCGTGCGGATGCAGTCGGCGATGGCGCACGCGGTCACGGAGGTGGAGCGGGCGACGGGGGAGCGGGTCGACCTGGACGCCGTACCGCCGGGCGACCCGGCGACGTACCAACTCATCCGGTCCGCCGAGACGCTCGGGTGCTTCCAGATCGAGTCGCCGGGCCAGCGGGATCTGGTGGGGCGGCTCCAGCCGGCCACCTTCCACGATCTCGTCGTCGACATCTCGCTCTTCCGGCCCGGTCCGGTCGCCGCCGACATGGTGCGGCCGTTCATCGAGGCACGGCACGGGCGGGCGCCCGTCCGGTACCCGCACCCGGATCTGGAGCGGCCGCTGAGGGAGACGTACGGGGTCGTCGTCTTCCACGAGCAGATCATCGACATCGTCGACATCATGACCGGGTGCGGGCGCGGCGAGGCGGACCGGGTGCGGCGCGGGCTGTCCGACCCGGAGTCGCAGGGACGGATCCGGTTCTGGTTCGCCCAGCACGCGGCGGCGAAGGGATACAGCGCGGAAACGATTCAGCGGACCTGGGAGATCGTCGAGGCCTTCGGGTCGTACGGCTTCTGCAAGGCGCACGCGGTCGCCTTCGCCGTACCGACGTACCAGTCGGCGTGGCTGAAGGCGCACCACCCGGCGGCCTTCTACGCCGGGCTGCTCACGCACGACCCCGGGATGTATCCGAAGCGGCTGCTGCTGGCGGACGCGCGGCGGCGCGGGGTGCCGATCCTGCCGTTGGACGTGAACCAGTCGGGGGTCGCACATCGGATCGAACTGGTGTCTGAATCCCCTCCGGTGTGGGGGCTGCGGCTGGCCCTGTCCGACGTGCACGGCATCAGCGAGGCCGAGGCGGAACGGATCGCTCAGGGGCAGCCGTACTCCTCACTGCTGGACTTCTGGGAGCGGGCGCGTCCGAGCCGTCCGGTGGCGGGGCGGCTGGCCCAGGTCGGCGCGTTGGACGCCTTCGGCGCCAACCGGCGTGATCTGCAACTGCACCTGACCGAGCTGCACCGGGGCGCACGCGCCGGGCGCGGGGACCAACTCCCCTTGTCCGGCGGGCGGAAGACGGCCTCGGTCGGACTGCCTGACCTGTCCTCCGTGGAGAAACTCAGCGCCGAGCTGGGAGTGCTGTCCATGGACGTCTCGCGCAATCTGATGGACGACCACCAGGAGTTCCTGGGGGAGTTGGGCGTGGTCAGCGCCCGACGCCTGCGCGAGGCGCGGCACGGCGAGACCGTGCTGGTCGCGGGGGCCAAGGCGGCCACCCAGACACCGCCGATCCGGTCCGGCAAGCGGGTCATCTTCTCCACCCTGGACGACGGCACAGGGCTGGTCGACCTCGCCTTCTTCGACGACTCCCACGACGCCTGCGCGCACACCGTCTTCCACTCCTGGCTGCTGCTGGTGCGCGGAGTGGTGCAGCGGCGCGGCCCGCGCAGCCTCAGCGTGGTGGGCACGGCCGCCTGGAACCTCGCCGAACTGGTCGAACTGCGGGACGGGGAAGGCCTCGACGCGGTGGCGGCACGGCTGGCCGAGCCGGTGCCGGCCAGGCCCGGTGACGAGACCGGCGATCCGACCGGCGGCCGGCGAATCCAAATGCCGACGGGATACGAACTGCATCCGTGGGCCGATCTGCGACCGGCGGGTCAAGAGGCCTCACAGGTACGGAAGTTGTGGCACCAGAGTCCGGGGAGTGCGGGATGACCATCCTCTGCGTACGTTTCCAGCTGCCGCCGACGCGGGAGGCGGCCCTGCCCGAACTGCTCGGCCTCCTGGAGGAGTTCACGCCGGTCGTCGAGGCGCTGCCGCCGGACCGGGCACTGGCCGATCTGCGGGGCGCCGAACGCTACTTCAAGCGGGACGCCGTCGAACTGGCCTCGGTGATCCGGGTCCGCGCCCTCGCCCTGCACGGCGTCGACTGCGCGATCGGCGCCGGGCCCGGGCCGATGCTGGCCCGCATGGCACTGAAGGACGCCCGGCCCGGGCTGACCCGCTCGGTTCCCGAGGACGCCGTGGCCGATTTCCTCGCCGACCGTCCCGTCGCCGCGCTCCCCGGCGTCGGCACCGCGACCGCCCGCACCCTGTGCGAGTACGGCCTCGACACCCTGGGCCGGGTCGCCGCCGCACCCCTGTCCACGCTCCAGCGCCTGGTCGGCGCCAAGGCCGGCCGCGAGCTGCACGAGAAGGCGAACGGCGTGGACCGCGGCCGAGTGGTCCCGAACGGCGTCTCCCGCTCTCTCGCCACCGAACGCCCTTTCAACCGCGACGAGTTGGACCCCGGCCTGCACCGTCGCGCGCTGCTCTCCGCCGCCGAGGAACTGGGCTCCCGGCTGCGCGCCCTCGACAAGGTCTGCCGCACCCTGACCCTCACCGTCCGCTACGCCGACCGCACCGCGACCACCCGCAGCCGCACCCTCGGCGAACCCACCGCCCACTCGGCGGCCCTCACCAAGGCGGCCTACGGCATGTACGAGGCCCTCGGTCTCCAGCGCGCCCGGGTCCGCTGCGTCGCCCTGCGCGCCGAGGGCCTCGACCCCGCCGAACAGGCCTCCCACCAGCTCACCTTCGACCCCACCGACGAGAAGCTCCGCCGTATCGAGGAGGCCGCGGACCGCGCCCGGGCGAGGTTCGGACCGCTGGCGGTGGTGCCGGGGACGCTGGCCGCGTAGGCCCAGCCCTGGGTCAGTTGGCCCACGGCGGGGTGATCCGGGTGCCGTCCGCCAGTGTCGCCTCCAGGCCGATGGAGGTGGTGACCCAGGTGAGGGCGGTGTGATCGGTGGGGTTCTCCACGGCGAAGGTCACCCCGGGGTTGACGATCACCGTGTCGCCCGCGGTGATCCGATGGCTGTCTCCGTCGAGGGTGATCAGGAGCTCGCCGATGAGCAGATGGAAGATCTCCTCACGGTTGACGGTGTGCGCCGGTGCCTTCGTCCCGGCGGGGATCTCGCCGCGCCAGGCGCAGAGCTCCTTGGCACCGCTGAGGGGAGTGGCGTACGAGATGAATCGGGCGCCGTGGATCTCATGGGTGACGGCTTCGGACGAGCGGACTACGGGCATGCGGGACCTCCGAGTCAGAAATGGTCAAGCAGGTTGACTATATGGCTCTATGGTCAAGCTGCTTGACCAATTCGTCAAGGGTGTTTCAATGCCTGGGTGCAGAACTCCGAAGCCCTCGCCCTGTCCGCCGTCCTGCTCGCCGCCGCCGGTGATCTGACCCAGCGCATCAACGAGGGGGTCGTGGCCAGGGGATTCGAGGCGCGGCCCGCCTGGGGCTTCGCGTTCGCGCGGCTCGCGCCGGACGGGGCCACGGTCACGGAGCTCGCCGCTCACCTCGGGGTGACCAAGCAGGCCGCGAGTCAGCTCGTCGACGAGATCGTGCGCAAGGGGTACGCCGAGCGGCGGCCGCACCCTGGGGACGCGCGGGCCCGGCTCGTCGTGCTGACCGAGCGGGGGTGGGCCTGCACCCGTGCGGCGGAGGAGGCCGCCGCGGAGGCCGTGCGGACGTGGGTCGACGTACTCGGTGAGAGTGAAGTGCGCGCGTTGCGCGAGCGATTGGGGCGGATCGCTCCCTATGGTCCCATCAGGCCCACCTGGTGACGGTTCATCAGCGGATGCGTCCGACACGGTTAGCACTGGAAGTTTTTACTGACGCGTAACTTCACAAGTGCACTACTCGTCCGTAACTTTCGAATTGAACAGCATCCTCGTGATCCGGGTCACAGGGCGTACGGCCCTCGCAACTCCCCTGAGCCGCAAGGAGATCACCCGATGCTGCCCTGGAAACGACTGCTCAGACCCCTCACCGCCCTGCTCCTGACGGCCGCGGTCGCCGTCGTCCCCGCCGCCGGAACCGCCCAGGCGGCCGGCGCTCCCAGCGCCGGCTGGAACGACTACTCCTGCAAGCCCTCCGCCGCCCACCCCCGCCCCGTCGTCCTCGTCCACGGCACCTTCGCGAACTCCGTCGACAACTGGCTGGCCCTCGCCCCGTATCTGGAGAACCGCGACTACTGCGTCTTCTCCTTCGACTACGGCCAGCTCCCCGGCGTGCCCCTCGTCCACGGCCTCGGCCCCATCGACAAGTCGGCCGAGCAGCTGAAGACCTTCGTCGACAAGGTGCTCGCCGCCACCGGCGCCGCCGAGACCGACCTCGTCGGCCACTCCCAGGGTGGTCTGATGCCCCGCCACTACCTCAAGTTCCTCGGCGGGGCCGCCAAGGTGAACGCCCTCGTCGGCATCGCCCCCGACAACCACGGCACCACCCTGTCCGGCCTCACCAACCTGCTGCCGTACTTCCCGGGTGTCGGGGACCTCCTCACCACCAACACCCCCGCCCTCGCCGACCAGGTCGCGGGCTCCGCCTTCCTGACCAAGCTCAACGCGGGCGGCGACACCGTCCCCGGCGTCAGGTACACGGTCCTCGCCACCAAGTACGACGAGGTCGTGACCCCGTACCGGAGCCAGTTCCTCAGCGGATCCGGCGTCCACAACGTCCTCCTCCAGGACCTGTGTCCGCTCGACCTCTCCGAGCACGTGGCCATCGGACTGTTCGACCGGATCGCCTTCCACGAGGTGGCCAACGCCCTCGACCCGGCCCACGCCACCCCGACCACCTGCGCGTCGGCGCTGAGCTGAGCGCACCGGGGCCTGTCCGGCCTGAGCCGCCGGTCAGGCCCCGGAGTTCATCCGGTCAACGGCCTTTCCGCCCACCACTGTTGACCGCACGCCGACGCACCGAGCCGAACACGATCGCCGCGCCGACCGCGACCGTGGCCGCACCGCCCATCGCGAGATACGGCGTACCGCTGTCGCCGCCCGTCTCGGCGAGGCTCCGGGAAGTGCCCGCCGCCCGCACGTCGTCGACCGGAAGGCTCTCCGTCGCCGCGACCACCGGTTCCGCCGACGTACCGGCGTCGTCGTCACCGTGCCCGTGGTGCTCGACCGTCGACCTGTCGGCGCCCTCCTCGATCTGCTCCTCGGAGGGCGCGGAGGCGCTCGGAGCGGGAGCCGGACCGCTCGACGACCCGCCGGCGTCGCCCCCGAACATCACGTCCGAGCAGGAGTAGAACGCCTCCGGACTGTCCGAGCGCTGCCAGACGGCGTACAGGAGATGCCTTCCGGAGCGCTCGGGGAGCGTCCCGGAGAACGTGTAGAAGCCGCCCGAGGCGACCGGGTCCGTGGCGGTCGCGACCGGGTTCGCCAGGTCCAGGTCGTCCCAGCCGAGCGGTTGCGCCGGGTCGTGGCCCGGCTTGGTCAGGTACACCGTGAAGGTGCCCTTGTGCGGGGCGGTCACGCGGTACTTGAAGGTGTACGACCCGCTGCTCACGCTCGTCGCCGGCCAGTCGGCGCGGGCCAGGTCGAGCCCCTTGAACTCGTCGTTGTTCGCGCTGCACAGCCTGCCGTCGGGGATCAGCTCCTGGTGCCGTCCGTTCGCGTCGCCGATGCGGACGCCGTTCCAGTCGTAGAGCGCCTGGGCGCCTCCCCCAGAGGAGGTACCCCCAGCCGCAACCGCCGCCCTGCACGCCTGCGACCTCGGGCTCTCGGGACCCTCCGCGTAGCACTGCGAGACCCGGCTGACCGGGCCGCCCATCGAGCCGTGCGCGGACGCGGGGCCGGCGGCCAACGCGGTCAGGGCGAGCGGGGCCAGGCCGACGGCGGCAACTGCGGCGGCCTTGCGGCGTGCGGGCAGGCGTGCGGGCATGGGGGATCTCCTCGGAACCGGAACTGACGGGTGCCGGATCAAAGAAACCGTGGAATCCCCGGCTTGTGACGGCCGCCGACGATCTTTATGGCCCTCTTAAGGGAGTGCTGAGACGGAGATCAGGTAGGTACCGTGCGCGCATGACGAACCAGGAGATCCGGCCCGCGGGCGCGGGCGACGTGGCCGCCGTGAAGGCCGTGACCGACGCGGCCTACGAGCACTACATCGAGCGCATCGGGCGGGTGCCGCAGCCCATGGAGCGGGACCACGCGGCGAACGTGGCCGCGGGGCAGGTGTTCGTGACGGGCGACCCCGTGATCGGACTCGTGGTGGTCGAGGAGTACCCGGACCATCTCTACCTCGACAACATCGCCGTCCGGCCCGACGCCCAGGGACAGGGCGTGGGCGGACGGCTGCTGCGGTTCGTCGAGGCACACGCGCGTGCGCGGGGACTGGCCGAGGTCAGGCTCTACACCAACACGATGATGTGGGAGAACCAGGAGATCTATCCGAAGTTCGGTTATGAGGTCGTGGAACGGCGAGTGGACGGGCCCTATGACCGCGTCCACTACCGCAAGCGACTGGTCTGACACGGAGCATGCCTGCCGCCGTCAGCCGTCGGGCCACCAGGTCCGCGCGATGTCCTTGCGGACCTCGGGTCGTCCCGCGGGGCGCTCGTCGGCCTCCTCCGGGAGCCGCCGGGCGTCCGTCCTCTTCAGGGGCTTCTGCACGGTGGTACGGCGCATGGCTGCCTCCTTCAGTGCCTACCGAGTTCCGCGTTCTCACGGAGGTAGACCCTTTGGGGGAGAGTTCCTCATCGGTCACTGGTCTGTCAGTGGCGGTTGTCACGATTCGGCTGTCAGTGGCGGGTGTCACTCTTGGGTGCATGACGGAGAACAGTGGTGTCGGGGGCGTGGACTGGGACGCCGAGGCCGCCTCTTTCGACGAGGAGCCGGATCACGGGTTGCGGGACCCCGAGGTGCGCGGGGCCTGGGCGGAGCGGCTGCGCGGGTGGCTGCCGGACAGAGCGTCCGACGTCCTCGACCTCGGGTGCGGTACCGGCAGCCTGTCGCTCCTCGCGGCCGAGCAGGGACACCGGGTGACCGGCGTGGACCGCTCTCCGGCGATGGTGGAGCTGGCTCGCGCGAAACTCGCCGGACGTGACGCGGTGTTCCTCGTCGGTGACGCCGCGACGCCGCCGGTGGGGGAGCAGCGGTTCGACGTGGTCCTCGTACGGCATGTGCTGTGGGCGCTTCCGGATCCCGGGCGGGCGCTTCGGCGGTGGTGGGGGCTGTTGCGGCCGGGCGGGCGGCTGGTGCTGGTGGAAGGGGTGTGGGCGGCGGCCGGGATATCGGCCGAGGTGGTCACGGGGCTCGTGGAGCGGCTGGGCGGGCGCGTGCTGGTGGAGCGGTTGTCGGGGGATTCCCTGTTGTGGGGGAAGGACGTGGACGACGAGCGGTATGCCGTGGTGGTGAGGGGCGACTAGGAGCTCGGGAGCCCGTGCGATGTGTGGGCCAGCGCTTCGAGCTCGTCCAGTGCTGTCATCGCCGACGCCGCCGCCTCGGGGTCCCTCTCCCTCAGGCCGCTCTCCTCGAACTCGTCCTCGTCCAGCCGCAGCACTTCCTCGCGGTCCGCCGACACCCACAGGTCCAGGTCCAGGTCTTCCACGACCAGTTCGGCGCCGTTCAGAGTCGCCGGGCGGGTGATGTCGCAGTACCAGCCCTTCAGGGTGCCGGAAGCCGTGCGGACCTCCTTGACGGCGTACCAGCGGTCCCGCCAGTAGTGCTCGGTGAACACGTCGCCCGGCTCGAAGCGGACGAAGCCGAAGTCGCGCACGCCCTCTCCCGCCCAGGGCGCGCGGACCGTGACGCGGGTGCCGTCGTCGGTGAGGAGCTCGGCCGCGTAACGGATCTTCGTGCGGCCCGCCTTGAGCAGGACGACCTCCACGCGCTGCGGAAGTTCAGGTGAGTTCGCGGACATGACGTACCTCCGTGGCGCAGATCTCGTATCCGAACCACTTGTTGATCGCGAGCATGGGTTCGTTGGCGGCGTCGTTGCCGGTGAGGGCCTCCGTGCAGCCGGCGGCGCGGGCGCGGTGCAAGGAGGTGTTCTTGGCGAGCTTGGCGAGGCCGCGGCTGCGGAAGGCGCGGGCGGTGCCGGTCATGGCGGTGGCGTAGCGTCCGGCGCCGTCGGTGTGGGCGAGGCTGAAGGCGGCCGGGCGGCCCTCGACCAGGGCGATCGTGGTGAGGGCATGGTCGAGGAGGGGATGCTTCCAGTTCTCCTCGATCCACGCCTGGTAGTCCGTGAACTCGGTGTCCACATCGCTCGGTTCGTCCCCCGAGGTCTCCGCGTCCAGCTCGAAGAAGGGCCGCGGGTCGTCCGCGAAGTCGGCGGCGGTGCGCAGTTCGACACCCGGGGGAGGGGTCTGGAGCGGGGGCAGCGTGGCGTTCGCCAGGTCCAGGCGCAGGAAGTGCGCGGAGCGGCTGGCGCGGTAGCCGTGCCGTTCGGCGAACACACGGCTCTGCGGCTCGTCCAGCACCCAGGAGAACAGCTTGGTCGCCCCGTGGGCCGCCAGGTGCTCCTCGGCGCTGCGGACGAGGAGGGCGCCGGCACCGCGCCGGGTGCGGTCCGGGCGTACGTAGATGTTCAGATAGCCCTGGCCCGGCTCCGGGCTGTCGTGGGCGAGGCCGAGCTGGGCCGTGCCGATCACCTCGCCGTCCTCCTCGGCCACGAGGGAGCGGTAGCGCGCGTCCGGATGGGTGTGGACGAGGCGGTGCAGAACGCCGGCCGGGGTCCACATCACGAACGGGAGAGCCAGATGGCGGGCGTGGGTGAAGTCCTCGACGTCGGCCGGGTCCTGGGGGCGAAGGTCGCGCACGATCACGGTCATGGAGGCCCACGTTATGTGGGGGCGTCGCACGGTTGCCTCTCATTTTCCGGCGGGTGCGGGACAATCGGCTCGTGACCTTGAAGATCCACATCGATGACAGCGCACCGCCGTACGAGCAGGTGCGGGTGCAGATCTCCGAGCAGGCGCGGGCGGGGGTGCTGCCGGTGGGGTACCGGCTGCCGACCGTGCGGGGGCTGGCCGAGTCGCTCGGGCTCGCCGCGAACACCGTCGCCAAGGCGTACCGGGCGCTGGAGGGCGACGGGGTGATCGAGACGCGGGGGCGCAACGGCACATTCGTGGCCGCCGCCGGCTCGGCCGCCGAACGGGAGGCGGCGTCGGCTGCTCAGGCCTATGCCGAGCGCGTGCGCCGGCTCGGGCTGACGGAGGGCGACGCCCTGGCGGCCGTACGGGACGCGCTGCGGGCGGCCTACGGGGCGAGCTGAGGCAGGGCGGCGAAGGTCTTCGCGTTCCGCACGGCGGCACCGTTCGGGTCGTTGTTGAAGTACACGTACACGTCCTCGTCCCCGGCCCAGGTGTCCCGGATCCGCTCGGCCCAGGTCTCCAGGGACCGTCTGCCGTAATGCGGCCATTGCTGTGCCCGGCCCTCGTGGAAGCGGACGTACCCCCAGTCGGCGGTGCGCCAGAGCGGGGCCACCGGACGGGCCCGCACGTCGGCCCAGCACAGGGCCGCGCCGCGGGTCTCCAGGACCTTGCGGGTCTCGGGCGTCCACCAGGACACGTGGCGGGGTTCGACCGCGACCCGCGTCGAGGCGGGGAAACGGGCCAGGCAGGCGTCCAGCAGGCCGGTGTCGGCACGCAGGGTCGGGGGGAGCTGGAGGAGCACCGGGCCCAGACGCGGGCCCAGCCCCTCCGCGTGGCTCATCAGGCGGTGCACCGGCTCTTCCGGGTCCTTCAGCCGCTTGATGTGGGTCAGGTACCGGCTCGCCTTCACCGCCACCACGAAGTCCTCCGGCACCCGCTGCCGCCACGCCTCGAAGGTCTCCCGGGACGGCAGCCGGTAGAACGCGTTGTTGATCTCCACCGTCGGGAAGTGCGCCGTGTACTCCTCCAGCCAGAGCCGCACGGGGACACCGTCGGGGTAGAGGACGCCCCGCCAGTCCTTGTACTGCCACCCCGACGTGCCGACGAACAGGGTCATACACCCATCAAAGCACTACAGGTACAGGCCCGCGTCCGTCCCGGGCCGCGGCTCCGGCACCGCCGTCGGTGACGTCCCCCGGCGCAGCGCGTACAGCTCCGCCAGGGTGGCTCCCTCGCGGCCCACGCCCTCCTCGGTGCCGAGCCAGCCCGCCGCCTCGCGGCGGGTCAGCGGGCCCACCTCGATACGGGCCAGACAGCGGCCGGGGCGGACCACGGCGGGGTGCAGGCGCTCCAGGTCCTCGTTGGTCGTGACGCCGACCAGGACGTTGCGGCCCTGGCCCAGCAGCCCGTCGGTCAGGTTCAGCAGCCGCGACAGGGCCTGGCCCGCGGTGTGCTTCGCCTCGCCGCGGATCAGCTCGTCGCAGTCCTCCAGGAGCAGCAGCCGCCAGCGGCCCTTGCCCGTCGAGTCCTCCTCGCCGATCGCGATGTCCATCAGATAGCCGACGTCGGAGAACAGCCGCTCGGGGTCCAGGACGCAGTCCACCTGGCACCAGTCCCGCCAGGAGCGGGCCAGCGTGCGCAGGGCGGAGGTCTTGCCGGTGCCCGGCGGGCCGTGGAGCAGGAGCAGCCGGCCCGCGATGTCCTGAGGGGTCGTCTTCATCAGGCGGTCCATCGCGTCCGCGACCGGCGCCGTGTAGTTCTCCCGGACCTCGTCCCAGGTGCCCGCGGAGATCTGCCGGGTCGTGCGGTGCGGGCCGCGCCGGGGGGAGACGTACCAGAACCCCATCGTCACGTTCTCCGGCTGGGGTTCCGGCTCGTCCGCCGCGCCCTCGGTGGCCTGGTCGAGGACCTTCTTGGCCAGCTCGGCGTCGGTCGCCGTGACGGTGACGTCGGCGCCGCGGTTCCAGCGGGAGACCAGCAGGGTCCAGCCGTCGCCCTCGGCGAGCGTGGCGCTGCGGTCGTCGTCGCGGGCGACGCGCAGCACCCGGGCGCCCGGCGGCAGGAGCGTGACCCCGGAGCGCACCCGGTCGATGTTGGCCGCGTGGGAGTACGGCTGCTCGCCCGTCGCGAAGCGGCCGAGGAACAGCGCGTCGACGACGTCGGACGGCGAGTCGCTGTCGTCGACGTTGAGCCGGATCGGCAGCGCGTCGTGTGGGTTCGCAGACATGGCGCCCATGATCCGGCACGAGTCCTGCCCACGCACCCGGTTTCCGTGGTGCGCCGGTCGTGTCGCGCGTGTCCCGTGCTTCCACTCAATCCCCAACGTCCTGTTACAGAGCTGTGCATCTCCGGCATCTGCCCGCACAGGGGTGTTCGCGGATACCGTTGCCCTCGATGGGACGTCATGAGTGGAACTCGGGGGCACGGCGGTGGCGGCTCACCGCTCTGCTCGGTGTGGGCGCGGCGGCCCTGGCGCTGGTCGTGACCCTCCTCAACACGCTTCCGGGCAGCGGCGCCGGCACCGACGGCACCTCGCGCAACGGCGACAAGGTCCACGGCACTCCCACGACCACGCCGGACGCGGACACCCCGGACGTCGGCTGGGGCTTCACCCACACCCAGTTCAGCGCCGACGAGGGCAGCTCCACGGCCGTCAAGCGGGTGGAACAGCGCATCAAGGACGCCGGCGGGCTCCCGCAGAACCAGCACATCATGGGCTGGGGCGCCGACAACCCCGAGCCGGTCAAGGGACGTTACGACTTCGAGGATCTGGACCGGCGCGTCGACTTCATCCGCGCCTCCGGCTCCACCCCGACCATCACCCTTTGCTGCGCGCCGGACTGGATGAAGGGCGGCGAGGCGGGCGTCGGCAACACCGACTGGAGCAAGGCGTCGCTGGAGACCGCGCCGGAGCCCGCGCACTTCGAGGACTACGCCGCGCTCGCCGCGACCGTCGCCAAGCGCTACCCGGACGTACGCCACTTCATCGTCTGGAACGAGTTCAAGGGCTTCTGGAACAACGCCGAGGCCCGCTGGGACTACGAGGGCTACACCCAGCTGTACAACCTGGTCTACAAGGCGCTCAAGAAGGTGAACCCCGACATCATGGTCGGCGGCCCGTACCTCGTCATGGACAGCGTCGACCCGCGCTCCACGGACGCCTCCGCGACCTTCAAGGGCCCCTGGGGCGCGATGGACCAGCGGATCCTCGACGCCTTCGACTACTGGAACAGGAACAAGGCCGGCGCCGACTTCGTGGTCGTCGACGGCTCCAGCTACACCAACGACGACGAGATGCTCCCGAACGAGTTCGCGGCCACCGACAAGTTCACGGCCGTGAGCCGGTGGGTGCGACAGCGGACCGGCGACCTGCCGCTGTGGTGGGCCGAGTACTACGTCGAGCCCGCCGACAGCCGGGACGAACGCGAGGGCTGGTCCGAGAACCGCCGGGTCGCCGTGCAGGCCGCCGGGATGATCGCGCTGGCCCGGGGCGGCACCACGTCCGCGTTCTACTGGAACCCGGAGAACGAGAAGGGCACCGACTGCGCGGGGTGTCTGTGGACGCCGACGAACGGCAGCGGCGGGGGCAGGAAGCTGCCGATGTTCGATCTCGTCAGCCGGTTCGGCAAGGCCTTCGCGCCGGGCAGCACCTTCGAGAACGTCTCCGTCGCCGCCGACGACGTGCCCAACGTCCGGGTCCTCGCCACCGACAGGACGGTCCTCGTGGTGAACACCCTGAACCGGCGGATCAGCGCCGACATCGACGGCAAGCGGTTCGACATGCAGGCCTACGAGGTCAAGTGGCTCACCCGCTGAGCCACTTGACCTGCGTGGAGCCTTACTTCATCGTCAGGAACCGCTGCACCAGAGCCGCCAGGAACACCGCGAGGAGCGGCAGCGCGAACCAGAAGCTGCTCTGCAACCACCGCAGTTGCCGCACACCCGGCCGCACCGCGACCCGCACCACCTCACGGACCGACAGCAGCAGGATCAGCGCCAGCGCGGCCAGCGCCCCCACCACCGACCACGGTGTCCAGGTCACCTGCGGCCCGATCGGCCCCGGATCGGCCTTCGGGACCTTCCCCGTGGGCTGGTCCCGCAGGGCGTACATGGTCACGTCGTCGTTGGTGAGGACCCGCTTGAGCTCCTTGCGGCTGTCGAGGTTGTCGAGCAGCCGCGGCTCCCACGTCCGCGAATAGCCCACGTCGAGGCGCAGATAGGTGACCTGGCTGACGTTGACCATCAGATACGAGTGCGGGCCCGCGTCCTTCAGCGCCTTGACCAGCCCGGACACCAGCACCGGGTCGGTCGGCGCGAGCGTGGGCACGTACGACACCTTCTCCATGTCCTTCGCGCCCCACGGCATCGCCGGGGTCACGTTGTTCACCGTGTCGTTGGACAGCCACAGCACTCGGACCGTCGGTTCGTCGTGCGCGTACACGTAGTCCATGGCGGCGACCTCGCCGGGCTGGATCCGCTCGAACGGCTCGTTGCCCCAACGGGCCACCAGGAAGCCGCCGACGAGCAGCAGACCCGCCATCAGCGCGGCCACCGGGGCGAGACTGACCCGGTCCCTCTCGCGCTCCTTCGCGGTGACGCCGGTGCGCGGGAAGAGCGCCAGCGCGGCGAGCAGGCCGGCACCCGGCAGGGCGAACATGAAGACCCGCAAGGCCATCTCGCCGCCGTACGACTGCATGCCGAAGCCGAGGAACGGCACGAAGGTGAGGACGAGCAGCGCGACTTCCCGGTACTTGTGCTCGCGCCGCCGCCACCAGCCGTAGCAGGCCAGCGCCATGACCCCGCCGGCCAGCAGGACGCGCACGTACAGGACCAGCTTGTGGGTCGAACTGCCGCCCTCGATACGGCCGGAGACCGACGAGGAGACGTTCCCGCCGACGCCCCCGACCCCGCCGAACAGGTCGTCGAAGTGGCCCGACCAGTACGGCTCGGCCATCCAGCCGATCCAGGCGGTCACCATGACGGCGAACAGGACGGGCAGGCCGCGCAGTTCGCTGCGGCCGAACAGCACGAGCGCCGCCAGCACGCCGAGCATCACGAACGGGGTGAGCTGGTGGGCGGGCACGCTGGCCGCGAACAACCCGATCAACACCGCCAACAAGGCGGCCCGTTGGCGGCGGTCGGTCGGTTCGACCTCCGCCTCGCCGGGCCGCCGCTTCGTCCAGATCACGCGCGGGGCGCGGAACCACACGAGCAGGACCGCCACGAACACCAGGTACAGCAGATAGGTGAAGCCCTGCGGGGAGAAGTAGTCCTGGCCGACCCAGCCGCTGAGGACGAAGATCCAGATGCCGGTCCACTTGGCCCGCCAGCTCGCCCGCATGTGCCGTACGAGGAGGAACATCGGGACCAGGTAGGCGAGTTGGATCGCCGTCGGCCACCAGCGGATGACCTCGGTGAGGTCCGTGACCCCGCAGGCCTGCGCCACGAACGCGGCGACCGCGAAGAAGCCCGGCCAGCTCCAGCGGGCGTCCAGGTCGGGCACCGCGGAACCGGTCCGGTCGATGTAGTCGATGAACCCCAGGTGCTGCCAGGCCGTCGCGAACCGCGGCTCGGCCTCGATCACCGCGGGCAGCGCGTGCAGCGAGAACACGGTCGCCACCAGCGTGACCAGCAGCAGCGCCTTGTGCTCGCGGCCCAGCCACAGCAGCGACGCGAAGACCACGACCAGCAGGGCCGCGCCGGCCAGCGTGGGCAGCGGCAGGACCGAGATCAGCCCGAGCCCGCCCATCCGGTCCAGGTCGGCCTCGCCCAGGCCGAGCGCCGGCACCCAGTACAGGAGCAGCGCCGCGGTCAGCAGACAGCCCAGGAACACCCCGAGCCAGGTCGGCTGGAGCCGCTCCCGCAAGGAGAGGGACGCGGGCGGCGGTGCCGCCTGCGGTACGGCGGGCTCTTCGGGTACGGCCGGCTCCTCCCGTACGACGATCTCCTTGCCCGCGTCGAAGGCCACCTCGAACGGCGCGTCCACCTCGGTCTCGGACGGCCCCACGGAGGACTCCGAGCCCGGTTCCCGCTCTTCCACGGGCAGTCCGAACTCGGGCGGCTTCCGCAGCGCCCACGTCGGCCGGTCGCGGCGCACGCCGGTCACGGGTGTGCCGGTGGGCGGGGTGCCGGGCCCCGGCCGTACGTCGGGACGACGTTCCTGGTGGTCGAAGTCGACGTGGATGCCCAGCGCGAGGGTATCCTGGTCGAGCGCCCAGCCGGGGCGGCGGGTACGGCCGGTGGCCGGTACCTCACGCGCCCCGAGGTCGGCGAGGTCCCCGTCGGGAGCGGCGCCCGCCGGCACCTCGGCGGCCGGTGCGTGCCGGATCGTTCGGTACAGCCTGGGCGCGGCGATCGCGACGATCACCGCGAGCGAGGAGATCTCGGCGACGCCCGCTCCGGTCAGCCCCATGCGGGGCAGGAGCAGCAGCGTCAGACCGAGCACCATGGCGCACAACAGGCCCTGGAGCCAGGCGAGTCCGGAGGTGCGGCTCTGCGCGCGCAGCACCGCGAAGTACGTCTCCATGACGACCCGGAGCACCGCGCCGACGGCGAACCAGCGCAGCAGCGGGGTGGCCGCGTCCGCGTAGCCCGATCCGAACACGCCGAGGATCCAGGGCGCCCCGAAGAACAGGATCCCGGCCACCGGCAGCATGATCCGCGCCATCCGCTTCAGCGCGGCACGGGTGTTGGCGGCCAGGCGGCCCGGGTCGTGCGAGCCCTCGACGGTCAGGGAGGCGCCCATGTTGATGGCGAGCAGGTTGCAGGTGCCGCCGATCGTCGTGGTGATGTAGAAGTACGCGTTGTCCTGGGAACTGACCTGGGACGCCACGATCACCGGGACCAGGTAGACCACGGCGAGCGAGAACAGCGAGCCGGTGTAGTCGCCCGCGAGGAACCGCCCGATCTCCCTGAGGGAGGGCGGCTTCGCGTGCTCCTCGGTCGCCTTCACATGGCGCGGCGCCAGGCGCCGGAACACCATCCAGCCCAGCGGCAGCACCGAGACGGCGATCGCCGCGACCCACGACACGAAGACCCCGGCCGTCGGGATCGCCACCGCGAACGCGACCAGCAGCCCCAGCTTCACGGCGGAGAACACGGTGTTGCCGACCGGCACCCACAGCGCGCTGCGCAGCCCGGTCAGCACGCCGTCCTGGAGGGTGAGCACGTTCCAGGCGACGACGGCGGCGACGAAGCCGAGGCCGTTCACCGGCCCGTGCAGGAAGCGGTACGACGGCCCCCACACGTCCAGGGTGAGCAGGAACACGACCGCGGCGACCGCCACGATCACCGAACTGCCCGCGTACGTACGGGCGATGAGGCGCCCGGTGGCCCGGCCCGCGACCGGGATGAAGCGGGCCAGGGCCCCGGTCAGGGTCACCGCGGTCAGGCCCGCGAGGAGTTTCATCGCGGCGATCGCGGCGGAGCCCTGGCCGACCGCCGACTCGGAGTAGTAGCGGGCGGCCGCGAGCCAGAAGCCGAGGCCCAGCACCGCCGAGATGCCGGTGTTGAGCATCAGGGCGTAGGCGTTGCGGAAGAGCTGGCTGCCACCGCCGCCCCTGCCCCTGCCGAGGCCGGGCAGCCGAAGACGGCGCCCCGGCTGCTCGCTCGCCTTGGCCGCGGTCGACTCGGGCTCGGTCGTGGTCGTCGTGTCAGACACGGGAACGGGAGACCTTCCGGCGGACCTGTCGTGCTCTTCGGACCAACGCGTACCCCTTGGTGAGGGCACGGTCCCTGGCGAAGTCCCGGGCGATCGCCCGGCCCTGGACGAGCCGCTCGAACTCCTCGGCCGTGGTGCTGCGGCGCACGGTGAGGCGGGTGAGCGCGTACGGCCCCTGGCGGCGCCGCGCGAGGCCGTTGTTCACGGCGAGCGCCTGGCCGTATCCCGTCTCGCGCACCGTCTCGCGCACCCGGCGGCTGGAGTAGCCGTACGGGTAGGCGAGCGAGACGGGCGCGGTGCCGAGCTCGTCGGTGACGATCTCCCGGGAGTGGATCAGCTCGTGCCGCAGTGCGGTGTCGTCGAGCTGGTCGAGCTGCGGGTGCGTGTGGGTGTGGCCGCCGATCTCGACGCCCGTCGCGGCGAGTTCGCGGACCTGGTCCCAGTCCAGCATGGTGTCCAGGCCGCCGCCGGTGTCGTACGGCCCCCGGAGCCAGCCGGTGGTGACGAACACCGTGGCCGTGAAGCCGTGCTTGGCGAGCACGGGCAGGGCGTGCCGGTGGACGCCCTCGTAGCCGTCGTCGAACGTGATCAGGACGGGCCGCTCGGGCAGGGGTCGGCCGTCGCGCCAACGGGCCGCGAGGTCGGTGGTCCTGACCGGCGTGAGCCCCAACTCGCCGACCAGATGCATCTGTTGGGCGAAGGCCTCCGGGGTCACCGACAGCGCGCGGGTGGCGTCGTTCGGGTCGGTGGCGACCGCGTGGTACATGAGGATCGGTACGGGCGGCTCAGCCATCTGCGTCCCCCTGTATCTCCGCCTGTATCTCCGCGACCGAGAACGTGGCCCCGCCGCGCCGCGCCCGCAGCGTGCCGACCACATACCCGCCGGCCGCCGTGAACACCCCCGCGACGATCGCGCCCGCCCGGCCCGCACCGCCAGGCCTGGCCAGCGCGGCGTCCCGCAGCCCGCGGACCACCCCGGACGGCAGCACCCTCGTGGCGTACCGGCGTTCGGACTCAAGCCCCTTGTCGGCGCCGACACTTCGGGCCACCAGCGCCTTGGACAGACCCTCCGCGTAGGCGCGCGTGCGGAAGTACCCGAAGTGCTCACGCGCCTCGGGCACCCGGTGGTGGATCACCGCCCGGTCGTCGATCAGCAGGACCGCGTCCGGCCTGGCCCGGCTCAGCCGGATGCACAGCTCGGTCTCCTCGCAGCCCAGCGGGCGCTTGTCGCCGTCCCGCCCGATGCCGGTGGCGAAACCGCCCGCCGCGTCGAAGGCGCCGCGACGGAAGGAGGCGTTGCCGCCGAGGACGTTGCGCACCCGGACCAGGCCGGACGGGAGGCCCTTGTAGGTGCAGCCCACCACCCAGTCGAACTCCTCCGGGAACCAGGCCGGACGGCGCCCCGACGCCCAGATCGGCACCGTGCGGCCGCCGACCGCCATGACCTTCGGGTCGTCGTAGGCGGCGGCGAAGTGCCGCAGCCAGTCGCGCTCGGCGACGGCGTCGTCGTCCAGGAAGGCGATCACCTCGCCGCGCGAGGCGGCGATCCCGGTGTTGCGGCCCGCGGACAGGCCGCGGGGGCCCGCGTTGGCGAACACGCGGACCTCCTCGACCTCCTTGTACTCCTTGGTCAGCCGGTCCAGGAGCGCCGGATTGTGGTCGACGACCAGCAGCGTCTCCCGGGCCGGGTACGACTGCGTCCGCACCGAGGCGACCGCCGCGAGGATGTCCTCCCAGCGGTCCTCGGTGTACACGCAGATCACGACGGAGACGTCGGGACCGGTCAAGACACCTCTCCCCGGCGCGAGTCGAGCATCGGCGAGTGGTGGGTACGGCGGCGCAGCGCACGCCGGTTGGACCGCTCCCCGAGGATCACCTTGAGCACCCGGAACCCGTCCCGCACGGCCCGCAGATTGCTCGCGCCGTGGATGCGGAGGTACTCGTAGCTCGGTATCTCCTGCACCTTCAGGCCCGCCTTGACCACCCGGATGTTCATCAGGGTCTCCACCTCGAAGCCCGTGCAGTCGAGGTCGATCTTGTCGAGGCAGTGCCGCCAGAAGGCGTTGTACCCGTAGCAGAGATCCGTGTAGCGGGCGCCGAACTTGCGGTTGACGATGGTGCACAGCGCCCAGTTGCCGAGCTTGCGGATGAAGGTCATGTCGTCGGTGCCGCCGCCGTTGGCGAAGCGGGACCCCTTGGCGAAGTCCGCGCCCGAGACCAGGGCGGAGACGTAGGAGACGATCTCGTTGCCGTCGGCGGAGCCGTCCGCGTCGATCATGACGACGATGTCACCGGTGCAGGCCTCGAACCCGGTGATCAGGGCGTCCCCCTTGCCCCTGCCGTGCTGCTTCACGACCTTGACCTCGGGCCACAGCTCGCGGGCCACCGCGACGGTGTCGTCCGTGGAGTTGCCGTCCACCAGGACCACTTCGTGGATCCAGTCGGGCAGGGTCTTGAAGACGTACGGAAGGTTCTCCGCCTCGTTCATGGCGGGTATGACCACACTCACCGGTGGCGTGATGGCCAGGTGGGTGGAGATGGGCCGGTACTGGCTGGCTGTCGGCACATCCTGGCCGGCAGCCGCCGGGCGCAGAACTGAACTCATGAGTCTTGTTCCCTCTCGTCCGGTGGACCGCCCGCCCCTGGGCGGTCCGGTTTGTTGCTCCGGTTCGAAAGGGGGGTTCTCACTCACGGCATGCCGGAGGACGTCTCCGTACCTGCCGGGTGAGCTGGCAAAGCTGGCCGACCGCCGTCGTGTCGTGCTTGTTCCGAAGACGTGCTTGTTCGAAGAGACGACGGCCGGTCGCGCGGCACGACTCGGTCACAAACTGCGGTCACCGAGCACGGCACCCCCCTACCGCGCCCCGCGCCCCCCGTCGCGGTCCTTGAGCCCTCCCCTAGAGCCGCTCGATGACGGGACGGTGCGGGTGTGATGTATGACGGTATTGACGTTTGAACCTGTATGGCAAGACCTGGAACGACGTCTCACGTTTTTGTTGGTTTGACCGTTACAGTCCCGCCGGAGCGGATCTTTCCCATTTTCTTCAGCAGCCTGTCCGCGGGTTCGAACAGCTCCGGACGTGCCACCACGGCGTTGCGCAGTGCCCGCACCGGAACCCGGCGGACGCGGTGTCCGACCGCGACCGGGTGCCGGCGGGTCACCCACCCCTCCGACACGGTCAGTTCCCGTGTCTTCAGGGAGTCCTTGTACTCCTTCTGTCCCCGGCCCAGATCGAGGTAGGCGACGCCGTCGGCGGCGGCCGCCTCGGCCATCCGCAGATGCAGGACCAGACCCGGGGAGTACTTCGCGTAGTCCGGGTCGTACGCCGGGAACCAGCACGCGAGCACCCGTTCCGTGCGCAGCCCGAAGTGGGCGGCGACCGGCTTCCCGTCGGCGTACAGCACCGAGAGGATCCCGGCGAACGACTCCGAGCGGGTGTGGAAGAGCTGCTCCACCAGTCGCGCGATCCACTCGTGCGCGAAACGGTCGCTGCGGCCGGTCCTGCGGTACTGGGCGGACTTCCAGCGCATCAGGGACCGCAGGGCGGCCGGGTCGCGCTCGTCGTGGACGTAACGCACCCCGCTCGCCGTGCGGGCCAGTCTGCGCTCCTTGGCGAGGGTGGTGCGGGTGAACTTCGGCGAGCGCTCCCGCAGCCCGGCCAGATAGGTCTCGTAGCCCTGCTCGACGTCCATGACCGGAGAGGGGAACCTGCCGGAGGCCTCCGCCTCGAACGGGCCCTGCCCCGCCACCAGATGGTCGAACTCCCAGACGGCCAGCCCGCAGGCGCGCAGCAGCTCCCGCGCGTCCCAGGTGAATCCGGGCCGGTGCACCAGTCCCTGGGCGTCCGAGACACCGAGGCCGACGGCCCGGCCGACACCGGCGGCGGTCCTCTGGAAGGGGAGGAACGCGGCGGGCTCGCCCTGTTCCCGTACGACGGCGATCCGCACGCCCCGCCTGCACCGGCCCACCGCGAGCGCGAACTCGGGGGACAGGAAAGGGTTCGCCAGATCCGGCGTGCCCTGAAGATGGGCCTTGGACTGCAGAGCGGTCCACGCCACCCGGTCGGCCGCGCTCAGCTCGCCGGGGCGGTACACGCTGATGTCCACGTCAGACGTCCTGACCCTTCGCCGTACGGCGCCGCCGCAGCAGCACCAGCAGGAGGATGAGGGCGCTGATCACGGCCACCGCCATGACGCCGCCGCGCGCCGACCAGCGGTGCGTGGCCAGCATGCCCTGCGCCACCAGCATGTTGAGGACGACCGAACCGGCCAGTGCGGCCAGCGTCCGGGCGAACGGATCGAAGCCGCGCAGCGCGGCGGCGATACCGGCGGCGGGCGCCACCAGCAGGAAGAAGAGCGTGAGCGGGGCGCGCAGCGGTGAGTCGGAGCCGGTGAGCGCGAGCAGTGCGCCGAATCCCCCCACGGCGGTCGCGGCGCCCGCGAGCAGTGGTGTCAGGTCTCTGTCCGACGCACGGGCAGATCTCCGGATGTCTGTGGTGTGCATGGGCGACGTTTCCCCCCAGAAAGCGCCGGATGCCGGGCTTCAATGTCGCGCAGTGCCGTGGGGGCCGTCAAGACCGACTGGTACGGACTTGGACATGGGCGTGGCCCCCGGAGGTGTGAGACGACTCCGGGGGCCACCTGTTCGGGTACTACCGCACGATCTTCAGGAGCTTGTTGGGCGAGCCGGTGCCGGGGCTGGTGACCACGTTGGACGTGGCACCGTTCACGAGCGCCGTGGCGACCTGGGCCGGGGTGGCCGAGGTGTGGCCGGCGAGGTAGACCGCGGCCGCGCCCGCGACGTGCGGGGTCGCCATCGAGGTACCGGAGATGGTGTTCGTCGCGGTGTCGCTGGTGTACCAGCCCGCCGTGATGGAGGAGCCGGGGGCGAAGACGTCCAGGACCGAGCCGTAGTTGGAGTAACTGGCCCGGGCGTCGGTGCTGGTGGTGGCGCCGACGGTGATCGCCTCGGTGACACGGGCCGGGGAGTACGAGGAGGCGTTGGCGCTGCTGTTGCCGGCCGCGACGGCGTAGGTGACGCCGCTCGCGATGGAGTTCCTGACCGCGGTGTCCAGGGTGCTGGACGCGCCGCCGCCGAGCGACAGGTTGGCGACCGAGGGACCGGAGTGGTTGGCGGTGACCCAGTCGATGCCCGCGATGACGCCGGCGGTGGTGCCGGAGCCGGCGTTGTCGAGCACGCGCACCGCCACGACCTTCGCCTTCTTGGCGACACCGTAGGTGGAGCCCGCGATCGTGGTGGCCACATGGGTGCCGTGGCCGTTGCCGTCGGAGGCGGTGGTGTCGCCGTCGACGGCGTCGTAGCCGTAGGAGGCGCGGCCGCTGATCTGGCTGTGGGTGATGCGGACGCCGGTGTCGATGACGTACGCCGTGACTCCGCTGCCCGCGGTGTCCGGGTAGGTGTAGGTGCCGGAGAGCGGGAGCGCGGCCTGGTCGACGCGGTCCAGGCCCCACGGGGCGGAGGACTGCGTGGTGTCGGCGAGGTGGACGGTCTGGTTCTGCTCCACGGAGGCCACCGACGGGTCCGCGGCGAGTCTCTTCGCCTCGGTCGCGGAGAGCGTGGCGGTGTAGCCGTTGAGCGCGGAACCGAAGGTCTTCTTGACCGTCCCGCCGTACCCCTTGATGAGCCCCTTGCCCTCGCTGGACGAGGACGTGAAGCCCGCGTGCTTCTTGAGCGTGACGATGTAGCTGTCCTTGACGGCCGTGGGGGAGCCGGAGGCGAGGACCGTGCCCTCGGCCGGAGCGGCCTCGGCGGGCAGGGCGGTGAGCCCGCCGACGAGGGCGGTGGTCGCCAGGGTGGTTATGGCGGCGAACCGGAACTTCTTGCTACGCAGCTGTGCCATTACGAGGGAGTCCTCCTCATGGGCGACCCGCGCCTGGGTCGGGCGCGGGTCCGTGGGGGGTGCGCGCGGGATCGCGCACACGACCGGGAGCGTCGCGTTCCGCTCCGGGCTGAGGTAAAGGCTGGGCCGTCTACGGGGGTAGAACAAGGGAGTTGAGGAGGAGTCAACAAACCTGTCATGTCCACGAAATGATGGGCGATTTTGGCATGGACACTTCCCGTCGCCCCGTGTCGTTGCTACGACGGATACGGCAGAGATCCTGCTAAAGGGAGGTTCCATGAGACGTTCCCGATTTGCCGCGTACGTCGGCTCACTCCTCCTCGCCCTCGCCGCAGTCCTCACCGGGACAGGCACCGCCCACGCCGCCGAGGGCCCCTATGTGGCCCTGGGGGACTCCTATTCCTCGGGTGTCGGCGCGGGCAGCTACATCAGTTCCAGCGGCGACTGCAAGCGCAGCACGAAGGCCTACCCCTACCTCTGGGCAGCCGCCCACTCACCCTCGTCGTTCGCGTTCACCGCGTGCTCGGGCGCCCGTACGGGTGATGTTCTGGCGAACCAGCTGACCCCGCTCAGCTCCGCCACCGCCCTCGTCACCATCAGCATCGGAGGCAACGACGCCGGATTCGCCGACGTCATGACGACCTGTGTGCTCCAGTCCGACAGCTCCTGCCTGTCCCGGATCAACACCGCGAAGGCGTACGTCGACTCGACCCTCCCGGGCCAACTCGACATCGTCTACTCGCAGATCAGCGGCAGGGCCCCCAACGCCCACGTGGTCGTCTTCGGCTACCCCCGCTTCTACAAGCTCGGCACCACCTGCCTCGGCCTCTCCGAGACCAAGCGGAAGGCGATCAACGACGCCGCCGACTACCTCGACACCGCGATCGCCAAGCGCGCCGCCGACCACGGCTTCGCCTGGGGCGACGTCCGCTCCGCCTTCACCGGCCACGAACTGTGCTCCGGCAGTGCCTGGCTGCACAGCCTCAACCTGCTCAACATCGGCGAGTCCTACCACCCGACCGCGGCCGGCCAGTCCGGCGGCTACCTCCCGGTCCTGAACAGCGCGGCCTGATCTCCTCTCACGGGGACGCAGTGGGGGAGGCCTCGCCGGTGCCGCCGGTCGGGGTCTCCGCCACACACGTCAGCGAGAAGGGGACCGCCTCGGACGTCTTCTCGACCGGGTCGCGGACCTCCACGCTGATGGTGTCCTGGAAGGTCCCGCTGTCGTCCTGCGTGGTGACGAACCGCCGGTCCTCCTGCGTCCTGTCACCACCGGCCGGGAACGTGAGCGTCTTCCAACTGCCGTTCACCGAGCCGTTCTCCGACACCCAGCGGTAGGTCACCGTCGCCGGGAGCCGCCCGACCGTCAGCGTGACCGTGAAGGTGGGGGCCGCGGACCTGTCCGGCGGGCAGGTGCCTTCGTAGTCGGTGTTCGAACCCGACAACGAGACGTCCACCGACTGCGGCGGAGGCGCGCTCGTGGTGCTCTTGCTCGGACTCGGGGTCGGGGTGTCCTCACCGGTCTCGCCGGTCTCGTCGGTCCCGGTCGGCGCGGGTGAACTCACCGCCGGGGCGGTGTCCTTGGCCGTCTCCCCGCCCTTGTCGCCGTTGTCCTGGTTCAGCAGCGCGTACGTCAGCCCCGCGATCGCCAGCGCCAACGCCAGTACACCCGCGACCAGGACGGCCGTCGCGCGACGGTTGCGCTCCGGGGGCCCGGAGGCCGCGACGGGGGTGGAGGGGGGAGTGGGCGCCGGCCGGTACGGGGCCGTCGGCGGCTCCTGCGGGAAGGGCGCCGCGACGGTCGGGGCGTACGGCCCCGCCTGCACGGCATCGGCCCGGGGCGTGCCTCCCGCCCCGATGATCCGCAGTTCCTGCTCGGCCCGGTCGGCCGGCAGCCGCTCCGCCGGATCCTTGCGCAGCAGCCCCTCGATCACCGGCGCGAGCGGACCGGCCCGGTACGGCGGCGGCAGCTCCTCGTCCACGATCGCGCGCAGGGTGCTGAGCGGGGTGTTCTGCCGGAAGGGGGAGTTGCCCTCGACGGCGGCGTACAGCAGCACACCCAGCGACCACAGGTCGGACTCCGGGCCCGGAGTGCGGCCCAGCGCCCGCTCCGGGGCCAGGAACTCGGGGGAGCCGATGACCTCGCCGGTCATGGTGAGCGCCGAACTGCCCTCGACCTGGGCGATGCCGAAGTCGGTGAGCACCACGCGGCCGTCGTTCGACAGCAGGACGTTCGCGGGCTTCACATCCCGGTGCAGCACCCCGGCCTCGTGCGCGGCCCGCAGCGCGGAGAGCACCTCGGCGCCGATGTGCGCCGTCCGCTGGGGGCTGAGCGGGCCCTCCGCGTCCAGGAGTTCGGCGAGCGAGATGCCGCGCACCAGCTCCATGACGATCCACGGGCGGCCGTCCTCGGTGGCCACGTCGTACACCGTCACCACATTGCGGTTGGCGACCCGGGCCGCCGCCCACGCCTCGCGTTCGAGGCGGGCGTACAGCCGCTCGACCTCGTGTGCCGGCAGTCCGTGCGGCGCGCGCACCTCCTTGACGGCGACCTCGCGGTACAGCACCTCGTCACGGGCGCGCCACACCGTTCCCATGCCGCCCTCGCCGAGCGGGGACAGGAGGCGGTAGCGGCCGGCGATCACTCGTTCACTGCCCGGTTCTTCGGACACGGGCGTCCCCCATTCGCATCCGGGCGAAATCTCCACTCCGCGTGATGTTGCACATGATTTCTGTACAAAAGTAGCTCAGCCGAGTGCGGATGCCGCCCCCTTGAGCACCAATCCTGCCCCGAGAGCCACCACGACGAACGCCGACATCAGGGGCGCGGTCCTGCGCACCAGCGCGGTCATCGGGCTCGCGGCCAGGCGGGGGCGCCTGTCCAGCAGTCGTGTGACTCCACTGCCCAGCCTGACGACGGCGAATCCGGCCGCGGTCAGGGTCAGGGCCAGCCCGACCCCGTACGCCACGACGAGCAGCAGCCCGAACCAGGCCTGTCCGAGCGCGGCGGCACCGACGAGCACGACGACGGCGGAGGGGCTGGGCACGAGCCCGCCGGCGAAGCCGAGCAGGATCGTGCCGCGGAGGGTGGGGGCTACGGCGTGGGTGTGGGTGAAGCCGCCGTGGGTGTGTTCGAGGGTGTGGGAGTGGTCGAGGGGGTGCGGGTGCGGGTGCGGGTGCGGGTGCCCGTGATCGTGGGAGTGGCCGTGCGCGTGATCATGCCGGTGGTCGTGGTCGTGGTCGTGGTCGTGGTCGTGGCTGTGATCGTGACCGTGGTCGTGCGTGTGGCCGGGCGTGTGGGGGTGCGCGTGCGTCTCCGCCGACGCCGACGCCGACGCCGTCTGTGTGTGCGCGTGCGTCTCCGCCGACGCCGACGCCGTCCGCGTGTGCGCGGCGACCAGGACCAGCGCGCGTTCCTCGGTCCGGTCGGCGGTAGCCGCCTCATGCGTGTGCGTGGGCCCGTGCTGATGCTGATGCGCGCGGGTGCGCAGGGCCCGGCGCAGCAGGGTGACGCCCGCCGCGGTCACCATCACCCCGCTCGCGATGCCCAGCCACGCGATCACCGAGGGGGCCGCCGCCGAGCCGGCCGCGACCAGGAGGCCCAGGGCGACCACGCCCAAGGTGTGGGTGACGGTCACGGAGGCGGCCAGCGGCAGGACGTCCTTCATCCGGGCCCTGCCACCACGGGCGGCGGCCACCGCGGCCATCAGGGTCTTGCCGTGCCCCGGGGCCAGCGCGTGCATCGCGCCGAGGACGACCGCGATGAGCAGGGCGAGCGCCGCGAAGCCGACGGTGAGGTCGTGCCGGGCGACCAGGGAGTCCAGGGCGCGGGTCCAGCGGTCGGCGCCCCGGGGCAGCACGGAGGCGGCGGGGGCGTCCGACCGCTCCTCGGCGAGGGCCGCTCCACCGGGCCGCACCTGCAGGGCGGCGGTCACGGTGTCGGCGGGCGAGGAGAGCAACTCCTGCGGGTACGTGGTCAGTTCGTCCGACACCGACTTCTCGGGCACGTCCGAGGCGGCGAGCGTCATCCGGTCGCCGCGCGCGGTGATCTCGCGCCAGCCGGGCCCGGAGTCGGTGCCCGCGCTGTGGAAGGCGAGCGTGACGGTGGCGTCCTCGGGCAGCGGGGCGGTCAGCCGGCACTCCACGCGCAGGGTGTCGAGCCCGGCCTGACCGGGCCGCACGCGCGCGTGGCTGCTCTGCGCGGCGAGGACGACCGTACGGCCGTCGACGGTGACCTCGGCACCCTCGGCGGCCTTTTGGCAGCGCCGGTCGGCCCACTCGGTCATGCCGAGCTTCCTGATGTCGGGCTCGGCCTGGGTGGCCGGGATCTCGGCGAGGTCCTCGACGTGGTCGACGCGGAGCCGGCCGGGGGCGGCGACGAGACCGTCGTAGCGGTTGACGGTGAAGTTGCCGAGGGGGTGGGCGCTCGCGCTGCCGGAAGGGAGCAGCGCGAGCGCACAGGCCGCCGTCAGGACGGCCGTGAGGGACGCGAACAGACGGCGGGGCTTCACTTGGACGCCTCCTTGAGAGCCTTGCGGGCCTCGCGGGCGCCGAGGGGGGAGAAACCGGGGTTGAGCTTCAGGGCGGAGGAGAGGTGGCTCCGGCCCACCTTCGGGTCGCCGGCGGCGAGTTCGACGATCCCGCGGTGGTAGAGGAAGGAGGCGTTGCGGTAGCCGGTGGCGGTGGCCCGGCGGGCGTACGGCAGGGCCTCCCTGTCCCGGCCGTTCACGTGCAGGGCCCAGGCGAGGGCGTCCGCGGTGTGCACGGTGTGCCGGCGGGCCCACTCGGCGCGGGCGGCGCGCAGGGCGGCGGCCTTGTCCCCGTGGTCGGCGGCGGCCATCGCGGTGTCGAGGTCGGCGTTGACGCCGTTGGCCCGGGCGAGGGCCGTCCAGGCGTCCACCAGGGCGTACTGGTCCTGGGCCTTCGCCTTGTCGCCGTCCCCGCCCCGGTCCTCGTACAGCTCCCCGAGCGCGACGAGCGGCCCGGGCAGCGGATACCGGGCCACGACGGCCTCCATGCCCTTGATGGCGGCGGCCCGGTCGCCGCTCGCGGCCTGGGCCCGGGCCCTGCCCTCCAGGGCGGGGAGGTAGGCGTCGTCGGCGGCGAGGGCGCGGGCGTAGTCGGTCAGTGCCGTGTCGTGGTCGCCCTGGTTCCAGGCGAGTTGGCCCAGCGCGGTGGCCACGTAGGCGATGTCGCCCGGAGTGGTCGCGCTCGACAGGGCCCGCTCCAGGACGGTCCGGGCGGTGCGGACGTCGCCGCGGAGTTCGTGGACGTAGGCGTAGCGGGTGAACACCGGGATGCCGGGCCGCCGTGCGTCCGCGAGGTCGGCGGCCTTCGACGCCTCGTCGTAGCGGCCGAGTTCGACGAGGGCGTCGATCCGGGAGGACAGGGCGCGCTCGTCGTACGGGTTCTGCTTCAGGGTCTTGTCGGCGTAGGTCAGGGAGCCCTTGAAGTCGTGCCGGGCCGCGGCGAGCGCGGCGAGACCGGCGAGCCCCTGGTCGTTGTCGGCCCTCAACTCCAGTGATTTCCGCAGAGCTTGCTCGGCCTGCGGGTACCGCGAGGGGTCACCCTTGGTCCGTGCCTGCTCGACATAGGCGAGACCGAGGGTGGCCCAGCCGCCGAAGTCCTTGGGCTGGCCGCGCAGATGGGCCTGGATCGCCCTGATGCTCGCGTCGAGGTCGCCACTCGCCATGAGCCCGGGCGACACCGCCGACGACGCACTGGCGACGGTGGCCGTGCCGCCGTCCCGCAGCGCCCCGAAGGCGATCGACCCACCCGTCAGCGCGACGGCCAACAAAGCCGCGCACCCGGCGAGTTGGGCGGCCCGCCAGCGCCGCCCGGCCTCGGAGACCCGCCGCACGGCGGCGACCTTCTCGTCATCGGCCTGAGCAGAGGGCTCCACGGTCTCCGACGATCCGTCGTGCTCGCTCTCGGGTGCGCTGTCGGTCGTAGACCCGGACATGCCCTCTCCTGATTCGTTCGTGATCGATCGTGTACTGCGGCGCGGCCTGCACCGTGGGGGATGAGTACGCGCAGGCCGCGCCAGTTACAGGGGGGTGCGTCGAGGGCCCTTGGGGGCGCGGGGAACTGCGCGACCAGCCACAGCGAACCCGCGCCCGCCAGACGGCAGATCGAGGCACCCCCGTAGGCACCGCCAACCTCAGTAGGCACGCCTCCGCATTCGGCGCCACCACACCAGCGCCGCCCCGATGAGCACGATCCCGGCCGCACCCGCACCCGCGGACCCGGCGATCAGCCCCATGTTGTCCGACCCGGAGGCACCGGCCGGCGACAGCGCGTCCCCGAGCTGGTTGCGGACGTCGTTCCCGCCGGACGTGCCCTTGGCGAGCGGACCGCGCGAACCCTCGGTCGGCAGCGCGACGTACGGGAACGACTTCTCGAAGTCCTTGTCGTTCTTGTCGACCGCGTCACCGAGGTCGTTCTTGGACCCGACCAGCTCACCCTCGACGACCTGGAGCGACGCGTCGATCACGTCGTCGGTCAGTCGGCGCCCGTTCGGGAACCCGGCGTTGTCGCCATCAAGCACACCGAGCCGCTTCGGAGAATCGGTGGGCTTGATGGACGTGTTGAGGCGCAGCTCCTCCGCGGGCCGCACGTGGGGCGGCTGGTTCAGCCCCTTCACACCCTTGAGGAAGACGTCGACGAGGTCGTTGCGGGGCTCCTTCGGGGCCGGGATCTTGTAGATCGCCTCGATGAGCTTGGGGAGTTCGGGGTTGGTCACGTTCTTCAGGAACTGCCCGTCCTCCCACGGCGAGGACGCGTTGAACTTGTCCTTGTCCTTCAGCGGGTTGACGACCTCGTTGACGAGCGGGTTGCCGAGGCGCGAGACCTGGGAGTAGTACCCCTGCGCGTTCCTGCGCTGAGTCGTCGACCAGATGCCCACGACCGGCTGGTGCGAGGACTCGGTGATCATGTCCGTCGGGACCTGGAGGGCGATCGAGTTGACGTTGTAGCCCTTGAGCGTGTCGTTGCCGACCTCGGTGAGGTTCCCGCCGTACAGCAGGTCGAAGACGCGCAGGTCCAGGAAGAACGGGTCGTCGGCCTGGCCGGCGAACGCCGTCGCGTCACCGGGGAGCTTGTAGACCGCCTGGTCGCGCAGCTTCTCGTAGTTCGGCATGGACGCCTTGCCGACGTTCGACGGCGCCACCGGGATGTCGTCGGCGACCTTCGTCTTGTACTCGACCTTCTGGTGCTTCAGCCGGAAGAGCTCGATGTCGTACGTCTGCGTGACGTTCAGGTCCGGGTCGTCGAGGCTCTCGACCGCGCCCGTGTTGTACAGGAACGTCTTCTTGTTCTTGATGTGCGTCTTGAAGGTGAAGCGGTACAGCAGATCGCCCTGTCCGTCACCGTTGTTGTCGATGTGGATGTCGTACTGGGCGTCCTCGGCGAACTGGTAGAAGTTCGGGCCGCCCGACGGGTCCTCGAAGGGGATCCAGTTGGCGATGATCGTCGTCGAGTCCGGCTTGTCGGGGCTGACGAACGCGTACACGTCGGTGTTGTCGTACTGGGGGTCACCCGAGATCAGCGGGGCCTCCCGGTGACTGGAGGCGGAGGCCGCCCCCGGTTCCAGCGTGGCCACGCCGGCGGCTGCGAGCCCCCCGGCGGCCAGCGCGCCACATACGAGGGTCGCGAGACTCCTGCGTCCCGAGCCGCCCATGGAGATAGGTGTCATGCCGTCCGTCCTCAGTCCAACTTGCCTGACGCTCGGTGATTCGGAGCGGTGGACGGGCCGGATTGGTCGAATCTCAAAACTTCTTTTCTGCTGCTCGACCCGCGTTTTCGGCCGTCTGATCCGTAACCCCATCCGGAGGTGTGTTCGTTGCGAATACCTCAAGGGACGGGACGGCCCAGGTGCGGCTTTGCGGGAGGGGGCGGCGAGTTGGAGGCGGACGAGCTTCTGTTGCTCGTGGCGGGTGGGGACCAGCAGGCGTTCGAGGAGCTCTACGGGCTGGTCGCCGGGCCGGTGTTCGGGCTCGTACGACGCGTGGTGCGTGATCCGGCGCAGTCGGAGGAGGTGTCGCAGGAGGTGCTGCTGGAGACCTGGCGGTCCGCCGCGCGGTTCGACCCCCGCCGGGGCAGCGCGCTGTCCTGGATCCTCACCCTCGCGCACCGCCGCGCCGTCGACCGGGTGCGCAGTGCCCGCGCCGCCGGTGAACGCGAGCAGCGCGAGGCGCGCCGGGCTCACCACACCGCCTTCGACCAGGTGACCGAGGAGGTCGAGGCGGGCCTGGAACGCGAGTGGGTGCGCCGGTGCCTGGAGCGGCTGACCGAACTCCAGCGCCAGTCCGTCACCCTCGCCTACTACGACGGCTACACGTACCGTGAAGTGGCCGAGCGGCTCTCGCTGCCGCTGGGGACGGTGAAGACGCGGATGCGTGACGGACTGACCCGCTTGCGGGAGTGCCTGGGAGGTGCGGCATGAGCCTCTTCCGCCGGGAAGATCTGCACTCCCTCGCGGCCCCGTACGCCCTCGACGCGCTGGAGCCCCCCGAGCGGGCCCGCTTCGAGCGGCACCTCAAGGACTGCGACAGTTGTGCGGCGGAAGTGCGCACGTTGTCCGAGGACGCGGTACGGCTCGCCTGGTCGGCCGCCGCCCCGCCGCCGAGCGCGATGCGCGACCGGGTGCTGGCCGCCGTACGCACCATCCCGCAGGAGTCCGCCGCACGGCCCGAGCCGGCCCGCGCGCGGCCGGAGCCGGCCCGCGCGCGCAGGTCGCAGTTGCCGCCGCACGTCTGGGGTGCCCAGCCGCCGCCCAGGCAGCGCAGGCGGCGTCCCCTGTTCGCGCCGTTCGCGACGGCCACCGCGGCCGCGGCCCTCGTCGTCGCCTCCCTGTTCGCCGTCCAGGCCAACCGGACCCAGGACGAACTGGACGCGCAGAAGGCCCAGGCCAGTGAGATCGCCCACGTTCTCCAGGCCGGGGACGCGCTCGCGACCCGGGGGCAGGACGCCCAGGGCCGGACGATCGGAGTGATCGCTTCCGCATCCGAGGGGCGCGCGGTCGTCACCCTGAGCGGGTACGACGCGCCCCCGAGCGGCCGCGTGCGCCAACTGTGGCTCATGCGCCCCGACGAGCAACCGCGCTCCCTGGGGCTCTTCGCCGCCGACACGCCCTTGGTCGTCGGCGGACTCGACAAGTCCGCGACATCACTCGCTGTGACGGTCGAGCCCGACGGGGGATCACCACAGCCCACTACCCAGCCGGTTGTCCAACTCGCCCTGAAATCTGTTGGATTCGGAGAGTAATCATGGAGGGGTCGTCAACGCCCTTACGGGGAAGGTGAATCCTGTGACGCCGATACACGTGTGCCCCGACGGGGCGATAGGGTTACCCTGCCCGGGCCGGGTGGACTCGTACGGGTGGGGAGTGACATGGAACAGATAACAGTGCGCAGGGCGAGGGTCCCTGCGATCACCTGCGGGAGCAGCGCGACCAGTTCGCGTCTCGACCGCCATCTCTCGGTGCTTTCGGGACCTGCCGTCCCGCAGCGCGAGGCGGCCGAGGCGACGTCACTGATGCGCGAGCTGACCGCGCGTGACACCGCCAAGCAGGAGCGCAGTGACAGGGGTGCTCGGGTTCGCCGGGTCTCGCTGTTCGCGCCGCTGCGCCGACTGCGCCGTTCGCTGTTCGGCGGGCACTGAGCCCTCGTCGCCCGGTTCGTGCTGCGATCCTGTCCGTCATCCCCACGGCATGCAGCACGATCCAGGTGAGTCGGCCGAGCGTGGGACCCGTCCCCCGGCTCGGCCTCCCCGTACGCAACACCTTTGGCATGCACGCCTCCGAGGTCGGCCCGGGCCCCGGAAGGGCTTGAACTCCCCTCCCGGCAAGAGGTGTTCAGTCCTCGCCGTGCGCGTATCTGCGCACCGCGAGCGGTACGAAGACCGCGATCAGCGCCGCACACCACATCAGTGACCCGGCGATCGGATGTGCCACCGGCCAGGCGGCCCCCTTCGGCACGGGGGCGTTGCCGAACAGGTCCCGCAGGGCCGTCGTCACCGCGCTGATCGGGTTCCACTCGGCGAGGGCGCGCAGCCACCCGGGCAGCCCCTCGGTCGGGATGTAGGCGTTGGACAGCAGCGGCAGGACGAACGTCGCCCCGCCGAGCTGGCCCGCGGCCTCCTCGCTGCCGGTGAGCAGACCGAGGAAGATCCCGATCCAGGTCGTCGCGAACCGGAACAGCAGCAACAGCGCCACGGCGCCCACCGCCCGGAGCGCGGACCCCTCGATCCGCCAGCCCACCGCGAGCCCCACCAGTAGGAACGGCACCATGCCGGCGGCGGTCACCACCACGTCCGCGACCGATTGGCCCAGCGGCACGGCCGCCCGGCTGATCGGCAGGGTGCGCAGCCGGTCCGTCACGCCACGGTGGACGTCCTGGGCCGCCTGGAACATCCCGGTCATGATCCCGTTCGCCGCCGTCGCCACCAGCAGGCCCGGCACCAGGAAGGACCGGTACTCCCCGCCCGGCATCGCCAGCGCGCTGCCGAAGACGTAGCCGAAGAACAGCAGCATGGTGATCGGCATGGTCTGGGTCAGGATCAGCAGTCCCGGGTTGTTCCGGACCCGTCGTAGCTGACGGCCCAGCATCGCGGTGCCGTCGTAGGCCAGCGTGCTCATACCGCAGGCTCCTTGGTGAGTCGCAGGAAGACGTCGTCGAGGGTCGGCGGGCGGATGCTCGCGTCGAGCAACGGCACGCCCGCCGCGTCCAGTTCACGCACCAGCCGCGGGAGCGTGAGCGTGGTGTCCCGGGTGACCGCGCCGACCGCGTTCCGGTCGTGGTCGAACGACGGCTCCCCGCCGGTGAGTTGGTCCAGCACACCGGCCGCCCTGCCCAGCGCGCCCGCGTCCGCGACGACGATCTCGACGTGGGCCCCGATCAGCGCCTTGAGCTGGGCGGGCGAACCCGTGTGCGCGACCCGGCCCTTGTCCACCAGGGCGATGTCATGGGCGAGTTGATCGGCCTCCTCCAGGTACTGCGTGGTCAGCAGCACGGTCGTGCCGTCCGCCGCGAGATCGCGCACGGCGTCCCGGACGAGGGTGCGACTGGCCGGGTCGAGACCGGTGGTGGGCTCGTCGAGGAAGAGGATCTCGGGGCGGCGGATCAGGCTCGCCGCCAGGTCCAGACGGCGGCGCATCCCGCCCGAGTAGGTGGACGCGGCCCGGTCGGCGGACCCGGTCAGCCCGAAGCGGTCCAGCAGCTCGGCGGCCCGCTCGGCCGGCCCCCGGACCCGGTGCAGCCGGGCGAACAGCCGGAGGTTCTGCCGTCCGGTGAGGTCCCCGTCGACCGACGCGTACTGCCCGGTGACGGCGATGGCGCGCCGCACCGCCTCCGGTTCCCGGACGAGGTCGTGCCCGGCGACCCGCGCGGAGCCGGCGTCCGGCCGCAGCAAGGTGGTCAGCAGCCGTAGGGCCGTGGTCTTGCCCGCGCCGTTGGGGCCGAGGATGCCGCAGACCGTGCCCGGAGCGACCGCGAGATCCAGCCCGCGCAGGGCATGGACCTCCCCGAACCGCTTCTCCAGACCTTCACTAAGTACAGCGTACGTAGAAGTCATGGTGTGACCATAGCGCACTACGTACGCTGTACGTAACTAGGATGGTGGTCGAGGTGATGATCGATGGCGGGCCGAGCGGCCGTACCCGAAGTGATCTGGGCCCGTCCCGAGCGGACGGGGCGCGGGCCGAAACCCGCGTTCACCAGGGCGGACATCGCGGCGGCCGCGGTGCGGCTGGCCGACGCCGGAGGGCTGGACGCGGTGTCGATGCGCCATGTCGCGGCCGAGATCGGCTGCGGGACGATGTCGCTGTACAACTACGTCCCCCGCAAGGAGGACCTGTACGAGCTGATGGTGGACGCGGTCAGCGGGGAGCACGAGCTGTTCGAGCCCACCGGGGACTGGCGGGCCGACATGCTCCGCAACGCCCGCCAGACCAAGGCGCTCATGCACCGGCACGCCTGGATGGTGCGGCTGATGTCGGGGGTGTACGGCTTCAGCCCCAACGCCCTGCGCTACCTGGAGCACTGCCTGGCCTGTCTCGACCCGCTGGACGCCCCCTACGGCACGAAGATCGAGCTGGTCGCGATGCTCAACGGGTGCGTGACCACGTACGTCTCGAACGAGCTCTCCACGGCCGAGCGGGTGCGGTCGCTGCCGTGGACGGAGGAGCAGGAGAACGCCGTGCGGATCGCGTATCTGGGCGCTCAGGTGGCGTCGGGAGCGTATCCGCGGCTGGCGGCGTCGTTCGCGGAGGACGCCGGGCCCATTGATCTGGACGCGGTGTTCGAGCGGATGCTGGGGCGGGTGCTGGACGGGTTCGCGCCGCGGGGGTGACTGTCTGCGGGCCGGGCGCGGGTGCGTTTGTGGCTGGTCGCGCAGTTCCCCGCGCCCCCAAGGGAGTTACAGGAGCGCGAACTGGCCTTCTGGGCCCTCCTCGTGGTGATCGAAGACCGACGCCGGCTTCCGCGTGCTCTCCGGCACCGGCAACACCCCCGCCGCGCGCAGTTCGGCCGCCGTGACCTGTGAGGTCAACTCGTCCTGGAGCGGCTGGAGGTCGGCCAGCAGTGCCAGCACGGTGATCAGCTCCAGCAGCTCCGACGTCCACGCCTGCGGCCAGGTCGCCGGGCGGATCGCGGACAGCGTGCCCGGCTCCGGTTCCGCGACACGAGCCGCGAACCACTGCTCCAGCACCCGCACTCCGCCCGCCTCGAAGTCCCAGGCCTCCGGCGGTACGGGGGAGACGCGGCCGTCGTCCAGCAGCAGGGCCTCCTCGTCGCGGTCGTAGTCCAGGGTCAGGGGACGGGAGGGCAGGGGCGCGCGGACGTAGGGGCGTCGGCCGCCGGGGAGCTTCGGGCGGTCGCCGTGGCGGCGCATCAGCCACAGAGTGCGGTGGCCCGACTCGACGCCACGGGACCACAGTTCGGGGTCGTCGGTGAGCGGGACGGTGAGGTCCGGGCGGACCACCGTGAGGATCCAGGCGAGGACGTCCAAGGGCTCCACCGGGACCCCGAGCCGCGTGCGCAGGTACTCCAGGAGCCCGGGGGCCAGGTTCGGTTCGGTGCCGCCGGGGCGGCGGTACAGCGGGCGGACGCGGCCCGGGCGGAGCAGGGGGAGCAGCGAGGTGGCGAGGAGTCGGGGGCCCTGCCCGTCCGTGGGTGTCTCCACCACGAACACCTGGTCCTCGTCCGCCACCCGCCACAGCTCGGGCCGGGCCGCGTCGATCAGCCGGTGGTCCGGGATCAGCCACTGTTCGTCGAAGGGCGCGTGCAGGACCCGTACCGGCTCCGGGCAGGGACCGGTGGCACGGGCGAGCCGTTCCGTGCCGCCCGTACGCCCCGGAAGCTGTCCGACCGCCGAGCGCAGGGTGCGGGAGCGGGTGGGCTCGAACAGGGCCTCCCGGTCGGGCCCCTCGGCCTTCAGCAGGGCGTCCCAGCGCGCTCTCAGGGACGCCGCGTCGGGGCCCGTCGGCCACCCTCGGCCCAGCCGTGGCGGTGCGACGGACCACGGCATGAGGTCCGCCAGTGGCGGAGCGTCGTCGTGCGTCACGCTGGGCATCGTACGACCTTTCGCCGACAGGCAGCCGGGGCCGGTGGGCTCACGTGGCGTCCAGGGTGACCGTGAAGGAGAAGCGGTCACCCCGGTAGTGGATCACCGCCGCGTCCAGCACGCGGCCCTCGGAGTCGTACGCCAGACCGGTGTAGTGCAGGATCGGGCTGAGCAGCGGGACTTGGAGCAGCCGGGCCGTCTCGGGGTCCGCGAGGCGCGCCTCCACGGTGTCCGTGATGCGGCTGATGTCCGCTCCGACGACATCCCGCAGCACCTTCGTCATCGGCCAGCGCACCAGGTCGGACGGGTCGATGCGGGCGGCCAGTTCGGGGCGGACGTAGTTGCGCGCGTGGTTGGTCGGCTCGCCGGTCCGCTCGTCGCTGCGCAGCCGGTGGTACGCCGTCACCTCGTCCAATTCGGGGAAGTGCTCGGCGAGTTCGGACGGCACGGCGGACTTGCCGTGTTCCAGCAGCTCGGTGGTCATACCGGACTGCTGGGCCACGATCGCGTCCACCGAGCCGAGCAGCCGGACCGGGCTGCCCCGGCGGGCGTCCGGCTCGATGAAGGTGCCCCGGCGGCGGTGCCGGGTGATCAGCCCCTCGTCCTCCAGCTCCTTCAGTGCCTGCCGCATGGTCAGCACACTCACGCCGTAGTGCCCCGCGAGCTGTTCCTCGGTGGGCAGGCGCAGCGGGTCCTGGGGGGAGCGGCCGAGTATCGAGGCACGCAGGGACTGCGACACCTGGTACCAGAGCGGCAGCTTGCGGTTCAGGACGATCGAGTCCGGAGCGAAGGAGGTCACGGGCTATCCGTACCTTTCGCGGATCGGTCAGTGCAACGGTCGGCTCAGCGCGACGGGCGGAAGTGGCGTTCCAGGCCCCGCCACACGTCGTCGTAGTGCGACTGGAGGTGGTCCGCCCGGGCCGCGTGCGCGGTGAGCGTCACCGGCCAGCGCGTCTCGAACATGAACGCGAGGCCGTCGTCGACCTTCTGCGGCTTGAGCTCGGCCGCGCTCGCCCGGTCGAAGGTCTCCTTGTCGGGTCCGTGCGCCGACATCATGTTGTGCAGCGAGCCGCCGCCCGGTACGAATCCCCCCTTCCCGGCGGTCTTCGCGTCGTAGGCGCCCTCGATCAGGCCCATGTACTCGCTCATCACGTTCCGGTGGAAGTACGGCGGCCGGAAGGTGTCCTCGCCGACCAGCCAGCGCGGTGCGAACACGACGAAGTCGACGCCGGCCAGCCCGGGGGTGTCCGACGGGGACGTCAGCACGGTGAAGATCGACGGGTCGGGGTGGTCGTAGGAGATGGAGCCGATGACGTTGAAGCGGCGCAGGTCGTAGACGTACGGCACGTGGTTGCCGTGCCAGGCGACGACGTCGAGCGGGGAGTGGTCGTAGGTCGCCGTCCAGAGGTTGCCGCAGAACTTGTTGACCACCTCCACCGGCCCCTCGACGTCCTCGTACGCGGCGACGGGGGCGAGGAAGTCACGGGCGTTGGCGAGGCCGTTGGCGCCGATCGGGCCGAGGTCGGGGAGCTGGAAGGGAGCGCCATAGTTCTCGCACACATAACCCCGGGCCGACTCGTCGAGCAGCTCCACACGGAAGCGCACCCCGCGAGGGATCAGCGCCACATGTCCTGGCTCCACATGAAGCAGCCCGAACTCCGTGCGCAGCAGCAGCCCGCCGCGCTCCGGGACGATCAGCAACTCGCCGTCGGCGTCGCTGAAGACGCGGTCCATGGAGTCGGTGGCGTGGTAGAGGTGCACGGCCATGCCGGTGCGCTGGGTGACGTCGCCGTTGCCGCCGAGGGTCCACAGGCCGGCGAGGAAGTCGGTGCCCTCGGGGGGCTCCGGCAGCGGGTCCCAGCGCAGCCGGTTCGGGTCCGGGACCGACTCGGTGAACGGGGCCGTACGGATCCGGCCGTTGTGGGTGTGGGTGAACGCCGGGTGCGCGGCCGACGGGCGGATCCGGTACAGCCAGGAGCGGCGGTTGTGGGCGCGCGGCTCGGTGAACGCCGTACCGCTGAGCTGCTCCGCGTACAGGCCGAGGGGGGCGCGCTGCGGGGCGTTGCGGCCCTGGGGGAGGGCGCCCGGGACGGCCTCCGAGGCGTGCTCGTTGCCGAATCCGGAGAGGTGGGTCAGGCCCTCGGCGGTCTTGCGTGCGTCGCCGCGCGTGATCGCTGCGTCCCCGCTCATGATCGCTCCCTTGCGTTCTGATTCCTATGGAACACCGTAGGATTGCGTTTTCCCCGGCGCAAGGGGTCGTCCCCTGGAACCGATCTCCCGGCCGTGACCTCCTCAGGGAGGACAAGGAGAACCAGACCCCAGGGGGATTCGCGTTGTCGTACCGGTGTTCTACGCTCCCCGGCATGTCGTGGACGCGGGGACTCCTTGCCCTGCTCGCGGTCTGTGTCCTGCTGGTGACCGGATCCGTGAGCTGTGGCGCCGATGGGGCACGGAAACACAAGGACGGACAGTCGGTCTCACCGGTGGGCAAGGTCCTCGACGACACCGATCACGAGGGGCGGCACTACCGGGAGGTCGACCAGGAGAACGCCCCCGACGTCGGCATAGTGGTGCAGCCGGACGCCGCCGACGGCTGGAGCGTGCGGCTGACCGTCCAGAACTTCGCCTTCTCGCCCGCCACGACGAAGGCGAAGGCGGTCTCCGGCCGCGGATTCGCCGTCCTCTTCGTGGACGACCGCCCCGTCACCACCCTGCGCACCCCGTCCTGCCGCCTCCCGGCCGCGTACGTCCCCCAGGGCACCCACAAGGTCACCGCCCGCCTCTACGCCGACGACGGCACGGTCTGGGCCGTCGACGGCACCCCGGTCGAGAGCACGGCGGACGTGACGGCGTCGAAGCCGCAGGCGATGGGGGGTGCGGGGTCGGAGTCGGGGGCCATGGCGAGCGTGGACGCCATTCCGGGCTCCCAGCTCGCCCTGGGTGCGGGGGATGGTGCGTCACCGTCGCAGCACACGGCGAGCGCGAGCGGCCGTGCGTCACGAGCGCAGTTCACGGTGAGGGCGAGCGGCGACGTCTCGGGCTCGCGGTCCGTGGCGAGCTCGGGGGGTGGCGTCGGGGCTGCGCAGGTCGGCGTACATGCCGGGGGCTCGGTCCCGGGAGCGCGCCCCTCCGCCGGTTGGCACCCGGCCGCTCAGGTCGACGCCGACGCCGGTGCCACAGCCTCGGGATCGCGCCCCGCTGTCCGTTCCGGCGGTGACGTCACGACCCCGCAGGTCGGCATGCGCGTCGAGGGTGCGGCCCTGGGCTCGCGGCTTGCGAGGGGTGTGGGCGGTGACGCCTCGACTCTGCGGGTCGGCGTGCGCAGTGGCGCCACGGCGCTGGAGGCGCCTCTCGTGTCGTGCACCCGCAGTCGCCCCCCGACCTCGCAGGTCGTCCCGCGCACTGGCGCCACGGCCCGGGAGGCGCGCCTCGTGCCGCGCACCCGCAGTCACCCCCCGACCTCGCAGGTCGGCACACCCACCGGCGTCACAGTCCCGCAAGCGCACCCCGTGCCGTGCAGCGGCGGTAGCCGATGAGTGCCGTGGGTCCCCGGCCCCGTACCAGGTGGCGGGGTTCACCTGACCACGGCGGAAAGGCATCATGAAGCCCGTGCCCCAAGCGACCTCGCTTCGCCGCGCCCCCGTGCAGCGGCGCAGTGCCGAACGGCTGACCAGAATCCTCGACGCCTGCGCCGACCTGCTCGACGAGGTCGGTTACGACGCCCTCAGCACCCGCGCCGTCGCCGCGCGCGCCGGCGTGCCCATCGGCTCGGTCTACCGCTTCTTCGGCAACAAGCGGCAGATGGCCGACGCCCTGGCCCAGCGCAACCTGGAGCGCTTCACGGGCGGCGTCACCGAACGGCTCAGGGAGTCGGGCGAGGAAGGAGGCTGGCGTACGGCGATGGACGTCGTCCTCGACGAGTACCTCGCCATGAAGCGCACCGCCCCCGGCTTCTCCCTCGTCGACTTCGGCAACCAGATCCCCGTGGGCGCCCGGCACGCCGAACCCAACCACCGCGTCGCCGACCGCCTCACCGACCTCCTCTCCGGTTACCTCTCCCGCGAACCGGACGACGACCTGCGCCGCACCTTCCTCATCGCCGTGGAGACCGCCGACACCCTGGTCCACCTGGCCTTCCGGATGGAGCCTGAGGGGGACGAGCGGATCATCCAGGAGGCCAGGGAGATGCTGCGCGCCTACCTGGCGAGGGTTCTGGACTGACCGACCGTCCACAGCCCCTCCCTTCCATCCCTACTGGTCGGTATGCTCACCGCGACAGGCACCGCTGCCCCGGGAGGACCCGTGTCCCGCACCGCTCTGCGCATCTGCCCCCTGTGCGAGGCCACCTGTGGTCTGACACTCACCGTCGAGGGGACCCGGGTCACCGGCGCCCGCGGGGACCGCGACGACGTGTTCAGCAAGGGGTTCATCTGCCCGAAGGGCGCCGCCTTCGGCGCCGTCGACGGGGACCCCGACCGGCTGTGCACCCCCCTCGTGCGCCGGGACGGGGAGCTGCGCGAGGCCACCTGGGAGGAGGCCTTCGACGCGGTCGCCGCCGGGATCCGGGCGGTCGTCGACCGGCAGGGGGCGAACGCCGTCGGAGTCGTCCTCGGCAATCCCAACGTCCACACCATGGCCGGCGCCCTCTACCCGCCGGTCCTGCTCGCCGGCCTCGGCACCCGCAGCGTCTTCACCGCCTCCACGGTCGACCAGATGCCCAAGCACGTCTCCAGCGGACTGCTGTTCGGCGACGCCAACGCCATCCCCGTGCCCGACCTCGACCTCACCGACCACCTGCTCCTCATCGGCGCCAACCCCCTGGAATCCAACGGGAGTCTGTGCACCGCCCCCGACTTCCCCGGCAGGCTCAAGGCGCTCAAGGCCCGCGGCGGCACCCTCACCGTCATCGACCCCCGCCGTACCCGCACCGCCAGGCTCGCCGACCGGCACATCGCCGTCCGGCCCGGCACGGACGCGCTTCTCCTCGCGGCGACGGCGTACACGCTCTTCGAGGAAGACCTCGTGGACACGGGGGGGGTGACCTCTCTCCTGCAGGGGATCGACGAACTCCGGTCGTCCCTGCGCGACTTCACCCCCGAGGCCGTCGCCGAGCCCTGTGACGTCGACGCCGACACCATCCGCACCCTCGCCCGCGAACTCGCCGCGGCTCCAACGGCCGCCGTATACGGCCGTATCGGCAGCTGCACGGTCCCGCACGGCACCCTGGCGAGCTGGCTCGTCGACGTGCTCAACATCCTCACCGGCAACCTCGACCGGCCCGGCGGCGCGCTCTTCCCGCAGGCCGCCACCGACCGCACGCCCCGGCCCGCGGGCCCCAGCCATGGCTTCGCGCTCGGGCGCTGGCACTCCCGGGTGAGCCAACACCCCGAGGCCAAGGGAGAGTTGCCGCTCTCCGCGCTCGCCGAGGAGATCGACACCGCGACCGCGGAGGGCGAGCCGATCCGGGCCCTGATCGCCGTCGCCGCCAACCCGGTCCTCTCCGCCCCCGACGGTGACCGGCTCGACAAGGCCCTCGGCTCGCTCGACTTCATGGTCAGCGTGGACCCGTACCTGAACGAGACCTCGCGCCACGCCCACGTCGTGCTGCCGCCGCCCCCGCCCTCCCAGAGCCCGCACCACGACTTCGCCTTCAACACCCTCGCCGTGCGCAACCAGGTCCGCTACACCCGCCCCGCCGTCCCGCTGGAGCCCGGCCGGATGGCGGAGACCGAGATCCTCGCCCGGCTGGTCCTCGCCGCGACCGGCATGCACGGTGCCGACCCGTCCGCCGTGGACGACCTCGTCATCGGCCAGACCCTCGGCAAGGCCGTCAAGGACGCCCACTCGCCCGTGCACGGCCGGGAGCCGCACGAGCTGGCGGCGCTGTTGAAGGGCGACACCGGCCCCGAGCGGCGGCTCGACATGATGCTCCGCCTCGGCCCCTACGGCGACGGCTTCGGCGTACGACCGGACGGGCTGAGCCTCACGAAGCTGCTCGCGCATCCGCACGGCATCGACCTCGGAGCGTTGCGATCCCGGCTGCCGCAGCCGCTGAAGACCAGGAGCGGGAAGGTCGAGCTGCTGCCGCAGCCCATCGCGGACGACCTGCCCCGGCTGCGGGAAGCCCTCGTTCGTCAAGCCGACGGGCTCGTCCTGGTCGGCCGCCGGCATCTGCGCTCCAACAACAGCTGGATGCACAACGTCCCCGTCCTCACCGGCGGCACCAACCGCTGCACCCTGCACATCCACCCCGAGGACGCCGAACGGCTGGGCCTGAAGGACGGTGCCGCGGTGCGGGTCAAGGGCGCCGGGGGAGAGGTGGTCACCGAGGCCGAGGTCACCGACGGCGTGCGCCCCGGCGTGGTCAGCCTGCCGCACGGCTGGGGCCACGACCGGCCCGGCACCCGGCTCGGCCACGCGGCCAAGGACCCCGGCGTCAACGTCAACCAGCTCCTCGACGGCAGCCTGCTCGACCCGCTCTCGGGCAACGCGGTCCTCAACGGCGTACCCGTGGAACTGGCCGCCGTAGTGGCCCTGTGAGCAGCGCAAAGCCGTGACCAGCAGTTTTGCGCTTATTGCTCGCATGTCAACGTCTTGTTAACGCCACTTGACGAGACCTAACGTCATCGCACTGCCGACTCCGGTGGGAGTTCAAGGGCGAACGTTAGGTATCCACTCATGCTGACCATCCTCGGCTTCGCCATGATCGCGACCTTCCTGGTCCTGATCATGATGAAGAAGATGTCGCCGATCGCGGCGCTCGTACTGATCCCGGCCCTGTTCTGCGTCTTCGTCGGGAAGGGCGCCAAGCTCGGTGACTACGTCATCGAAGGCGTCACCAGCCTCGCCCCCACCGCGGCGATGCTCATGTTCGCGATCGTCTACTTCGGCGTGATGATCGACGTCGGTCTCTTCGACCCGGTCGTGCGGGGGATCCTGAAGTTCGCGAAGGCCGACCCGATGCGGATCGTCGTCGGCACGGCGATCCTCGCCGCGATCGTCTCGCTGGACGGCGACGGCTCGACCACCTTCATGATCACCGTCTCGGCGATGTACCCCCTGTACAAGCGCCTGAAGATGAGCCTGGTCGTGATGACCGGTGTCGCCGCCATGGCCAACGGCGTGATGAACACACTGCCCTGGGGCGGTCCGACAGCCCGCGCCGCGACCGCGCTGAAGCTCGACGCCAGCGACATCTTCGTCCCGATGATCCCGGCCCTCGCCGTCGGCCTCCTCGGCGTCTTCGTCCTCTCGTACGTCCTCGGCATGCGTGAGCGCAAGCGGCTGGGCACACTGACGCTGGGCGACGTCCTGGTCGAGGAGCCCGTCGAGGAGAAGGCGACCGAGGCGGTCCTGGTCGGCGCGGGTTCCGGCGGGTCCGGTGGATCCGGCACGGCCAAGGGCGCGCTGGGCACCGGCGGTTCGGGCTCCGGCACCGACGCCGACGACGAGGCCGGCGACGCCGAGCGCTTCCAGGTCCTCGACCCCAACCGCCCCACCCTGCGCCCCAAGCTGTACTGGTTCAACGCGCTGCTCACGGCCACCCTGCTCACCTCCATGATCATGGAGTGGCTGCCGATCCCGGTGCTGTTCCTGCTCGGCGCCGCGCTCGCGCTCACCGTGAACTTCCCGCACATCCCGGACCAGAAGGCCCGCCTGGCCGCCCACGCCGACAACGTCCTCAACGTCTCCGGCATGGTCTTCGCCGCCGCCGTCTTCACCGGCGTCCTCCAGGGCACCGGCATGGTCGACCACATGGCCCGCTGGATGGTCGACGTCATCCCCGAGGGCATGGGTCCGCACATGGCCCTGGTCACCGGTGTCCTGAGCCTCCCGCTGACCTACTTCATGTCGAACGACGGCTTCTACTTCGGTGTCCTCCCGGTCCTCGCCGAGGCCGGCGCGGCACACGGTGTCTCCCCGCTGGAGATGGCCCGCGCCTCGCTCGTCGGCCAGCCGCTGCACATGTCGAGCCCGCTCGTCCCGGCCGTGTACGTCCTGGTCGGCATGGCCAAGGTGGAGTTCGGCGACCACACCAGGTTCGTGGTCAAGTGGGCCGCGCTCACGTGCCTGTTGATCCTCGGCGCGGGCATCCTCTTCGGCATCATCTGATCCACTTCCTCACGTCCACGGAGGACTCGCTCATGGCGCCCGGTGAGAACCGCGGCTGGCTGCTCCGCCTCGTCATCGCCTTCAGCTTCGCGCAGGGGGCGGTGTCGATGGCACGGCCCGCCGTCTCCTACCGGGCCCTCGCGCTGGGCGCGGACGAGCGCGCGATCGGTGTCATCGCCGGTGTGTACGCCCTGCTCCCGCTCTTCGCCGCCGTACCGCTCGGTCGCCGTACCGACCACGGGCGGTGCGCGCCGCTGCTGCCAGTCGGCGTGGTGCTGATATCCGGCGGCTGCGCGCTCAGCGGCATGGCGGACACCCTCTGGGCCATGGCCGTCTGGAGCGGGGTGATGGGCCTCGGTCACCTCTGCTTCGTCATCGGCGCCCAGTCCCTCGTCGCCCGCCAGTCCGCTCCGCACGAACAGGACCGGAACTTCGGTCACTTCACCATCGGCGCCTCCCTCGGCCAACTGATCGGCCCGGTCGCGGCGGGCGCGCTGATCGGCGGCTCCGACATGGCGGGCACGAGCGCGCTCGCGCTGCTCGTCTCGGGCGCCGGTGCGGCGGTCGCGTGCACCTCGCTGTGGCGCATCGAGCACCGCGACACGGCGGCCAACTCCCGTGAGGGACAGAGCGATCGGGTCCCCGTCGGACGCATCCTGCGGTCCCGGGGCGTGCCCGGGGGCATCTTCGTGAGTCTGTCCGTGCTGTCCGCCACGGACATCCTCACCGCGTACCTCCCGGTGGTCGGCGAGCACCGGGGCATCGCCCCCTCGGTGATCGGCCTGCTGCTGAGCCTGCGCGCGGCGGCCACGATCGCCTGCCGCCTGGTGCTCACTCCGCTGCTACGGCTGCTCGGGCGCGCGCTGCTCCTCACCGTGACGTGTCTGCTGGCGGCCCTGCTGTGCGCGGGCATCGCCCTGCCGGTCCCGGTGTGGGCGCTGGCCGTCATGCTCGCGATGCTGGGCTTCTGTCTCGGCGTGGGACAGCCGCTGTCCATGACCACCGTCGTCCAGGCGGCTCCCGACGGCGCCCGCTCCACCGCCCTCGCCCTGCGGCTGACCGGCAACCGTCTCGGCCAGGTCGCGGCACCGGCCACCGCGGGCCTGGTCGCGGGACTCGTGGGTGTGGCCGCGCCGTTCGTGATGCTCGGGACCTTGCTGCTGCTGTCGGCCGGGGTGGCGCTGCGGTCGCCGGGGCGGTCCGAAGGGGACGGTCCGGCCACGGGCAAGCGGCCCGAGCGCCCGGGATTGCGCCGCACGAGCGATATCTGACGGCGCGCCGGGCACCGATGCGGCCGACCGTCGCGCGCATGAAGGAGAGTGCTGCCGAAAGAGCGATTTGTATGGAAATCGTCTGAATTCGGAGGAGCGCGCATGCCCACCCTGACACTCCCACGTACCTTCCGCGTCCGAGCGGGCGCCACGGTCGTCCTCACCGCCCTCGCCGCGGCCGGCGCGTCCTGGGTGGCTGCGCCGACGGCGTCGGCCGCCGGCGAGAACGGCGACATCCGCATCCACCACGTGGGCGTGCCCTTTGGCGTCTCGAAGGATGATCCGCGGGTCTGCAAGTTCTACCTGGACGCCGTCAACTTCGACGTCCTCACGACCATCGCCTACACCATCACGCCCCAGCCCCCGCTGCCCACCGCCGCCACCGTCGCCGGCACCATCCAGCTCGCCGGGGGCGCCGGTCACACCGACCCGCTGGGTGTGGCGGACGGACAGTACAAGCTCACCTGGATCGTGGCGGGCGCCCCCAAGGAGAAGGTCTTCCGCGTCAACTGCCACGACGGCAAGCGGGACGGGGAGCGCCGGGCGGGCGACCAGATCGAGGACCAGCAGGGCGCCGGCTGGGGTCACAACGAGGGCGGCGGCCCGAAGGGCGGTGTGCACGCGGGTGGCGGCGGTCTCGTCGACACCGCGGCCGCGTTCGCGCCGGTCACCGCCGCGGGGGCCGTCGGCCTGGTGGCGGTCGGCGGTGTCGCGTACTTCCGGATGAACCGCCGTCGGCCCAATGGCGCCGCGTAGGCGCAGACGCAGGCCCTGGTACCGGACCCGCGCCTACCGCCTCACCAGGACGGCCCTGCTCACGGTCGTCCTGGTGACGGTGGGGGTCCGGTGTACGGGTGACGACGAGTCGACCGCTCCGGACGGGCCCGACGGTCCGGACACCGTGGTGGCCGCCGGTCCCGAAGCGGAGGCGGCCGGCGAACCGGCCCCCTCCGCCCGCCCCAAGCCCACCCGCACACCGCCACCCCGCCCGCTGCCCCGGTCCCGGCCGACGGCCTTCCGCATCCCGTCCCTGGGCATCGACGCCCCGGTCACCGGCCTCGGGCTCACCAAGGGCCGGGAGCTGGCCACCCCGCCGGTCGACAAGCCGAAGCTCGTGGGCTGGTACCGGGGCGGCGCCACGCCCGGCGAGTCCGGTACCGCGATCGCCGTCGGCCACCGCGACACCAGGACCGGCCCCGCCGTCTTCGCCGCGCTCGCCCAGGTGAAGCCCGGCAAAGTGATCGAGGCGGCGCGCGCGGACGGCCGTACCGCCGTCTACACCGTGGACCGCGTGAAGATCTTCGACAAGGCGGGCTTCCCCGACAAGGAGGTCTACGGCCCGGCACGGCGCCCGGAGCTCCGCGTGATCACCTGCGGCGGGCTCTTCAACCGGCGTACGGGCTACACCAGCAACGTCGTCGTCTTCGCCCACCTCACCCGGACCCGCGAGGCGCGGGCGCCGAAGAGCGTGCCGTCGCCGAAGAGCGTGGGGACGCCCCCGAGCCAGGCCGCTCCGGGGACCGGGACCCTGCCCGGGAGTGGGGGCGCGCCGAAGAGCGAGGGGCCGACCGGGAGCGGGAGCGTGCCCGCGCGTCAGGGGGTGCCGAACACCGAGGGCTTGGCCGGGAGTCAGGGCGTGCCCGCGAGCCAGGGGGCGCCGAAGAGCGCGGCCCTGGCCGGGAGCGAGGCAGCGCCGAGGAATGAAGGCCTGGCCTGGAGCGAGGGGGCGTCGAAGAGCGAGAGCCCGCCCGTGAGCCAGGGAGTGCCGGAGAGCGTGGGCCCGCCAGTGAGTCAGGGTGTCCCGCCGAGGAGCGAGAGCCCGCCCGCGAGCCAGGGCGCCTCGGAGAGCACGACGGTGCGCTGAAGCGGAGGGGCGTGAGGGGGTCCCGGAGGGTGTGACGGTGCGCGAGGCGGCAGGGCGTGAGGGCGTCCCGGAGGGTGTGACGGTGCGCTGAGGAGGTAGGGCGTGAGGGCGTCTCGGAGGGCTTGGGGGTGCGCGAGGCGGCAGGGCGTGAGGGCGTCCCGGAGGGCTTGACGGCGTTCCGGAGACGGCGTCGGCGTGCTGGATCCGGCCGGCCGTCATCTCGCAGGCTGGACCGAAGCACCCGATCCCGCCCGGTCTCTTCCCCCGGCCGCGTGCATTCCGTTAACTTCCGTGACTCACAGCCCCGTACGACCCGCACGGGGCCTCTGACCGCGGAGCACCAGCGCCTGATCCAGCCCCCGGGGGCACCGTCATGACACGCGCCATATCTCTGCACCACGTGAGCAAGACCTACACGCGGGGCAACCGGGTGGTGGACCGGCTCTCGCTGGACATCGCGCCCGGCGAGTTCCTCGTCCTGCTCGGCCCCTCCGGCTGCGGAAAATCCACCGTGCTCAGGATGATCGCCGGACTGGAGGAGATCACCGAGGGCGAGCTCAGGCTCGACGGCGAGTACGCCAACGACCTGCTGCCCGCCGAGCGGCGAATGGCGATGGTGTTCCAGAACTTCGCCCTCTACCCGAACATGACCAGCCGCGGGAACATAGGCTTCCCGCTGCGCATCGAGGCCCCCGGCGAGGACCCCCGGGCCCGCGTGGACGCCACCGCCCGCATGCTGGGCATCGAGGACCTCCTCGACCGCTACCCGGCCCAGCTCTCCGGCGGTGAACGCCAGCGCGTGGCGATGGGCCGGGCCATCTCCCGCCACCCCTCCGCCTTCCTCATGGACGAGCCGCTGTCCAACCTCGACGCCAAGCTCCGCAACCACCTGCGGGCCGAAATAGCCGCACTGACCCGGGAGTTGGGCGTCACCACGGTCTACGTCACCCACGACCAGGCCGAGGCCATGTCGCTCGGCGACCGCGTCGCCGTCCTGCGCGGCGGAGTCCTCCAGCAGGTCGGTTCTCCGCGCTCGGTGTACGCGCTGCCCCGCAACGTCTTCGTCGCCGCCTTCATCGGCACCCCGCGCATCAACCTGCTGCGCGGGGTGGTCCGGGCCCCGCTGGACGGCGCGATGACCATCAGCCTCGGCAAGCAGTACCTGCGGCTGCCCGAACCCCTCTCCCTGGACCACCAGCTGCTCCGCGTCCAGCAGGGCCGTGAGGTGATCGTGGGCCTGCGCTCGGAGGCGATCCGCATCGCCCAGCGGACTGCCGCGCGGCCCGGGGAGATGCCGATCACCGGTCTGGTGGAGCACGTGGAGTTCCAGGGCCACGAGGTCCTCGTCCACTTCAACACCGGCTCCCGTCCCGCCTTCGTCCCGGACCTGGAGGCCCCGCGCCCCGCCGTCCGCCCGCCCCGGCGCCGGCGCCGCGAGGGCACGGTCCTGGACCGCCTGAGAGAACGCGCGGTCTCCCTCCGCGCCGGCCCCGTCGTGGTCCTGGAGGACCCGCCGGACCCCGAGCCCCCGACGGCCGACCCCCGCCTCCCCGGAGACCTGGTCGTCCGCACCACCCCGGACATCGACCTGCGCCGCGGCATGCAGATCCCCCTCCTCGTCGACATCTCCCACCTCTTCGTCTTCGACCAGCACGGCGAACGCATCTGCCCGTCCCCGGACCACCTGCCGGACCTGGACGAGTGAGGACGCCCACGTCGCCCTCGCCGAGGCCGGCTCCTCGGCGCCGGAGCGCGGGGCGTCGTACATCGCGACGCGGCTCTTCCGCGGCACGCAGTGGCGGGACGGCAAAGGGCCGTGACCGACGGGCACCATGGCCTTCGTCGACAGGGGAGTCGGGCTCGGCTTCCGCCGGTCCGGCCCTGCTCTGGCGCCAGAAAACTATCGCCGCTAGTTTATGAGCCGGACGACAAGCACGTCACGGCCCAGCCCGGGAGGACGCACCATGAAGGCGCACGACGGCATGTACATCGACGGCGAGTGGCGCCCGGCCACCGGCCCGGACGTGATCGAGGTCGTGAACCCGGCCGACGAGCAGGTCATCGCGCGGGTACCGGCCGGCACCGCCGAGGACGTCGACCTCGCGGTACGGGCCGCCCGTACCGCCCTCCCGGCCTGGGCCGCCACCGCTCCGGCCGAGCGGGCAGCCCGCCTGGCCGCCCTCCGGGACGTCCTCGCCGCCCGCAAGGACGAGATCGCCGAGACGGTCACCGCCGAGCTCGGCTCGCCGCTGAAGTTCTCGCAGAACGTCCACGCCGCCGTCCCCGTCGCGGTCGCCGCCTCCTACGCGGAGCTCGCCGCGACCCACCCCTTCGAGGAGAAGGTCGGCAACTCCACCGTCCACCAGGAGCCGATCGGAGTGGTCGCCGCGATCACGCCCTGGAACTACCCGCTCCACCAGATCGTCGCCAAGGTCGCCCCGGCCCTCGCCGCGGGCTGCACGGTCGTCCTCAAGCCCGCCGAGGACACCCCGCTGGTCGCCCAGCTCTTCGCCGAGGCGGTCCACGAGGCCGGCGTCCCGGCCGGTGTCTTCAACCTGGTCACCGGCCTCGGCCCGGTCGCGGGACAGGCGCTCGCCGAGCATCCGGACGTCGACCTGGTCTCCTTCACCGGCTCCACCGCGGTCGGTCGGCGGATCGGCGCCACCGCCGGTGCCGCACTGAAGAAGGTAGCCCTGGAACTGGGCGGCAAGTCCGCCAACGTCATCCTGCCGAGCGCCGACCTCGCCAAGGCGGTCAACGTCGGCGTCGCCAACGTGATGTCCAACTCCGGCCAGACATGCAGTGCCTGGACCCGGATGCTGGTGCACACGGACCAGTACGACGAGGCCGTCGAACTCGCCGCCGGCGCCGCCGCGAAGTACGGAGAGCGCATCGGACCCGTCGTCAACGCCAAGCAGCAGGCGAGGGTGCGCGGTTACATCGAGAAGGGGGTGGCCGAGGGCGCCCGACTGGTCGCCGGCGGGCCCGAATCCCCGCGCGAGCAGGGCTACTTCGTCGCCCCGACCGTCTTCGCCGACGTGACCCCCGAGATGACGATCGCCCAGGAGGAGATCTTCGGACCGGTCCTGTCCGTCCTGCGCTACGAGGACGAGGAGGACGCCCTGCGCATCGCCAACGGCACGGTCTACGGCCTCGCGGGCGCCGTCTGGGCCGGTGACGAGGCGGAGGCGGTGGCCTTCGCCCGCCGCATGGACACCGGGCAGGTCGACATCAACGGCGGCCGCTTCAACCCCCTTGCCCCGTTCGGCGGTTACAAGCAGTCCGGCGTCGGCCGCGAGCTCGGCTCGCACGGTCTCGCCGAGTACCTCCAGACCAAGTCCCTCCAGTTCTGAGGAGCCTTCCCGTGGTTCGTGCCGCCGTCCTTCCCGCCGTGGGCGCTCCCCTGGAGGTCACCGACATCGACCTCCCGGACCCCGGCCCCGGCCAGGTCCGCGTCCGCCTCGCCGCCGCCGGGGTCTGCCACTCCGACCTGTCCCTGTCCAACGGCACCATGCGCGTCCCCGTCCCGGCCGTCCTCGGCCACGAGGGCGCGGGCACGGTCGTCGCCGTGGGCGAGGGGGTCACCAGCGTGGCGCCCGGCGCCGAAGTCGTCCTCAACTGGGCACCCTCCTGCGGCAGTTGCCACGCCTGCGTGCTCGGCGAGGTCTGGCTGTGCGCCAACGCCCTCAACGGCGCCGCCGACGTCTACGCCCGCAGCGCCGACGGCACCGACCTCCATCCCGGCCTGAACGTCGCCGCGTTCGCCGAGGAGACGGTCGTGTCCCAGTCCTGCCTCCTGCCCCTCCCCGAGGGCGTCCCACTCACCGACGCCGCCCTGCTGGGCTGTGCGGTCCTCACCGGCTACGGCGCCGTCCACCACTCGGCCCGGGTCCGGGAGGGCGAGACGGTCGCGGTGTACGGGGTCGGGGGAGTGGGCCTCGCCGCGCTCCAGGCCGCCCGGATCGCGGGCGCGTCGAGGATCGTCGCGGTCGATGTCTCCCCGGAGAAGGAGGAGTTGGCCCGTGCCGCCGGGGCCACCGACTACGTGATCGCCTCCGAGAACACCGCCCGCGAGATCAGGGGCCTGACCGGGAAGCAGGGCGTCGACGTCGCCGTCGAGTGCGTCGGCCGCGCCTCGACCATCCGCACGGCCTGGGACTCCACCCGCCGGGGCGGCCGTACGACGGTCGTCGGCATCGGCGGCAAGGACCAGCAGGTCACCTTCAACGCCCTGGAGATCTTCCACTGGGGCCGCACCCTCGCGGGCTGCGTCTACGGCAACGCGAACCCGGCCGAGGACCTCCCGGTGCTCGCCGAGCACGTCCGGGCGGGCCGCCTGGACCTCGGGATGCTGGTGACCGAGCGGATCGCACTCGACGGGATCCCGGCGGCGTTCGACAACATGCTGGCGGGCAAGGGCGGCAGGGCACTGGTGGTGTTCTGACCGACGGTCGCCCGGAGCCCCGCCACAGGTGCTCCGGGCAACCTTCCCGTACAACCGTTGACCCCATACCGTCCGGTCAGTATGTTCAGCCGCCAAGGTCCCCACGCACCCACCGGAGTGTGCACCACATGGACACGGCTCCTTCCGCTCACCCCACTTCCGTAGCCGCGCCGGCGTCTCCCCACCGCCGTCGCGTCGCGACCGCGGCCGCGCTCGCCTCCGCCGTCGAGTGGTACGACTACTTCGTCTTCGGCATAGCCGCCGCCCTCGTCCTCGGCGATCTGTACTTCCCGGCGGGCAGCTCCACCGCCGGCGTCCTCGCCGCCTTCGCCACCTTCGCCGTCGGCTTCCTGGCCCGCCCGATCGGTGGCGTCGTCGCCGGACAGATCGGCGACAAGCGCGGCCGCAAGCCCATGCTGGTGCTCGCCCTCACGCTCATGGGCATCGCCACCACCGGCATAGGCCTCCTGCCCACCTACGACACGATCGGCGTCGCCGCCCCGATCCTGCTCGTCCTCCTGCGCGTCGTACAGGGCGTCGCGGTCGGCGCGCAGTGGGGCGGCGCGATGCTGCTGGCCACCGAGTACGCCCCCGAGGGCAAGCGCGGCCTCTACGGCAGCGTCGTCCAACTCGGCGTCCCCATCGGCGTGGTGACCGCCAACACGGTCTTCCTGCTGGCCGGGGCGTTCACCACGGACACCGCCTTCGCGGCCTGGGGCTGGCGCGTCCCGTTCCTGATCGGCCTGTTCGTCCTCGCGCTCGCCTGGTACATCCACGCCAAGGTCGAGGAGACCCCCGAATTCCGGCAGGCGGAACGGGAGTTGGCCGAGCAGGAGAAGACCGCGCAGAACTCCCCGCTGCGCACGATCCTCCGCCACCACCTCGGCACGGTCCTGCTCGCGGGCGGCTCCTTCGCCGTGAACACCGCGACCTTCTACATCCTGATCACCGGCGTCCTCGACTACACCACCCGCGAACTCGGCATGAAACGCAGTGCCGTTCTCACCGTCTCGCTCTGCATCAGCCTCACCCAGCTGGTGCTGATCCCGGCCGCCGCCGCGCTCTCCGACCGCCTCGGCCGCATCCGGATCTACGCCCTCGGCGCGGTCGGCATCGCCCTGTGGGCCGTACCGATGTTCCTGCTCATCGACACCGGGTCGCTGCTGTGGCTGGCGGTCGGCACGTTCGTCGCCGGGTGCTTCCTGAGCATCATGTACGGCCCCCAGGCCGCCCTGTTCGCCGAGCTGTTCACGCCCGAGATGCGGTACACGGGCGCCTCCCTCGGCTATCAGATCGCCGCCGTGCTCGGCGGAGGGCTCGCGCCCTTCCTCATGGTGCTGCTGCTGGAGGCCACCGGCACCTCGATGGCGGTGTCCGGGTACATCATCGGGCTCTCGGTGATCGCGCTGCTCTGCATCAAGGTGCTCGCCGGCAGGGCGCGTTCACGCGGGGTCTGAGGTCTTCTCGGGCTGCGGCTCCGGTGCCGTCACCGGAGCCGCAGCCCGGGCGCGGCGGGAGCGGGACACCGCCACGCCCGCCAGGCACAGCGCCCCTCCCGCGAGCGTGAGCAGTCCCGGAACCTCGCCGAGCGCCAGCCACGACATCAGGACGACCAGCGCGGGGACCGCGTACGTGGTCGCGCCCATGCGGCTGGCGGTCGTACGGGCGAGGGCGTAGGCCCAGGTGGTGAAGGCCAGAGCGGTCGGGAACACGCCCAGGTAGACCATGTTGAGGGTCGCCGAGGCGGGGGCTTCGGCCGCCTCCGACACCAGTTGCCCGGCGAACGGGAGGCAGACGACGGCTCCCACGAAGCAGCCGAACGCCGTCACCTGCAACGGGGTCCCGGAGGCGAGGGCCGGCTTCTGCGCGACCACCCCGGCGGCGTAGGCGATCGCCGCGAGCAGGCACAGGACCACGCCGAGCACCGAGGCGCCGCCGTCGTCCGACATCGACAGGCCCACGGTGACAGCGCCGGCGAAGGACACCGCCATCCCGGCCAGCAGACGCGGTGGCATAGCGTCTCCGAGCAGACGCGCGCCGAGCAGGGCGATCAGAAGGGGGCCGATGTTCACGACCAGGGCCGCGGTGCCCGCGTCCACCTGCTGTTCGCCCCAGTTCAGGACGACCATGTAGAAGCCGAACCACAGCACGCCGGAGATCGCGATGCCGCGCCAGGCGGAGCGTGGGGGGAGCCCTTCCCGGCGTATCAGGCAGATCACGCCCAGGGCGAGAGCGCCGGAGAGCAGCCGGCCGAGGGCCAGCGCCCCGGGGGAGTAGGCGGCGCCCGCGCTGCGGATGGAGACGAAGGCGGAGGCCCACAGGACGACGGTGACGGTGGCTGCGGCGGCTGCGAGGAGTTCGGTGCGGCGGGGGTTCATCATGCTCCTGAGGTCAGGGAGGGGAGGGGGCGGTCTTGCGGGGCGCGTCTATCGCAGCGTGGTCACGTCGATTCCCAAGAGGTCGGTCAGGGCCCGCTCACCTGCCCCCGTCACCTTCACCGCCCGCTCCGAACCGATGCGTACGCACCAGCCCGCGTCCAGCGCGTGTCGGCAGAGGGCCGCTCCCGCCACGCCCGCCAGGTGCGGGCGGCGTTCCGTCCAGTCGAGGCAGGCCCGGGCCAGGGGACGGCGGCCTGTGCGGTCGAGGGGGATGCCGGTGGTCGCGAACCACGTGAGGCCGGCGTCCGTGAGAGCGAAACCCGTGTCCTGGACCAGGAGTCGACGAGCCGTCAACGCGTCCGTCACCGCGATGCCCAGGCGGCCCGCCAAGTGGTCGTAGCATGTGCGGCCCCGAGCCATCGCGGACCCCGCGCTCGACTCCCGTAGGTTCCGCGGACGTTGACCCGCCTCCGGGGCGATCTGTGCCGCCAGGTCCTCCACCAGGTGGGCCACCCGGGCGTCGGCGAGGCGCACATACCGGTGGCGGCCCTGGCGCTCCTCCACCAGCAGCCCGCCCGCGACCAGCTTGCCCAGGTGCTCGCTCAGGGTCGACGCGGCGACCCCCGCGTGGCGGGCGAGCTCGCCCGCCGTCCAGGCCCGGCCGTCGAGGAGGGCCAGGAGACAGGCGGCCCGGGTGTCGTCGGCGATCAGGGCGGCGAGCCTCGCCAGTCGGGGCGCCTGCGGGTCCTTGGTCATGCGTTCCAGCATGCGGCAGGGACGCTTCGGTGCCCACCGAAATATGGCTACGCGGGCCGTCCCACCTGCTCGTACTGCTGCGCGAGACCGTCCAGCAGAGCCCTGAGGCCCGTCTCGAACGCCCGCTCGTCGATCTTCTCCTGCCGCTCGGCGAGAAGGTGCGCCTGGCCGAGATGGGGGTAATCCGCCGGGTCGTACGCGCTCTTGTCGTCCACGAAGCCCCCGGCGAACGAACCGAGCGCCGAGCCCATGATGAAGTACCGCATCAGCGCGCCGATCGACGTGGCCTGCGCCGGCGGCCAGCCCGCCTCGACCATCGCGCCGTAGACCGCGTCGGCGAGGCGCAGCCCGGCGGGGCGGCGGCCGGGGCCCTGGGCCAGGACCGGGACGATGTTGGGGTGGTCGCGCAGGGCGGTGCGGTAGGAAAGGGCCCAGTCGTGCAGGGCGGTCCGCCAGGCCCGGCCGTCCTCGAACATCGACAGGTCGACCTGGGCGCTCACCGAGTCGGCGACCGCCTCCAGGATCTCGTCCTTCGTCCGGAAGTGGTTGTAGAGGGACGGGCCGCTGACGCCGAGTTCCGCCGCCAGCCGGCGCGTGGAGAGTGCCGCGAGGCCCTCCGCGTCCACGAGCGCGCGGGCCGTCTCGACGATGCGGTCGGTGCTGAGGAGGGGCTTGCGCGGTCGGGCCATGGCGCACATAGTAGGGCTGCGAGCAAGAAACTAGCAGTGCTAATTTAAAGCTGTCCTTCTCAAGTGAGGTGATCTCGTGGTCGACCTGGGGCTCAGCGAGGAGCAGACCGCCGTCCGGCAACTGGCGCGGGACTTCGTGACCCGGGAGATCGCCCCCCACGTCATCGCCTGGGACCGCGCCGAGGAGGTGGACCGGTCCATCGTCAAGAAGCTCGGCGAGGTCGGCTTCCTAGGGCTGACGATCGACGAGGAGTACGGCGGCTCGGGCGGCGACCACCTGGCGTACTGCCTGGTCACCGAGGAGCTGGGGCGGGGCGACTCGTCCGTGCGCGGGATCGTGTCCGTCTCCCTGGGGCTCGTCGCCAAGACGGTCGCCGCGTGGGGGAACGAGGAGCAGAAGCGGCGCTGGCTCCCAGGGCTCACCTCCGGCGCGTACGTCGGTTGCTTCGGCCTCACCGAGCCCGGCACCGGCTCCGACGCGGGCAACCTCGCCACGCGCGCGGTGCGGGACGGTGACGACTACGTCATCGACGGCACCAAGATGTTCATCACGAACGGCACGTGGGCCGACGTGGTGCTGCTGTTCGCCCGCTCGACGGACGCGCCCGGCCACAAGGGGATCTCCGCCTTCCTCGTACCGACCGACACCCCAGGGCTCACGCGCCGCACGATCCACGGCAAGCTCGGGCTGCGCGGCCAGGCCACCGCCGAACTGGTCCTGGAGGGCGTGCGCGTGCCCGCCTCCGCGATGGTCGGCGAGGAGGGCAAGGGATTCTCCATCGCCATGTCCGCGCTGGCCAAGGGGCGGATGTCGGTGGCGGCGGGCTGTGTGGGCATCGCCCAGGCCGCGCTGGACGCGGCCGTCCGGTACGCCGGCGAGCGCGAGCAGTTCGGCAAGCCGATCGCGCGGCACCAGCTCGTCCAGGAGCTGATCAGCGACATCGCCGTCGACGTGGACGCGGCCCGGCTGCTGACCTGGCGGGTCGCCGACCTGATCGACCGCGGCGAGCCCTTCGCCGTCGAGTCCTCCAAGGCCAAGCTGTTCGCCTCGGAGGCGGCGGTGCGCGCCGCGAACAACGCCTTGCAGGTGTTCGGCGGATACGGCTACATCGACGAGTACCCGGCGGGCAAACTGCTGCGCGACGCCCGCGTGATGACCCTCTACGAGGGCACGAGCCAGATCCAGAAGCTGGTGATCGGACGGGCGCTGACGGGGGTCTCGGCGTTCTGAGTACCGTCTGAGTACCTGAGCGGATGTGGCCCGTGCCACTCGTGGCCGAGACTCTGGCCATGAGTGACACACCGGTCAAGCAGCAGAACACGGCCGCCTTCTACGGCCAGGCCGTCGCCTCCTTCGCCGTGGCCATGGCCGCCACGGCCGTCGGCATCTTCCGTCTGAACGCCGACGCCTGGGTACGGGGTTTCCTGGCGATCGCCGTCCTGTACCTGGTCACGTCCGCCTTCACCCTCGCCAAGGTCATCCGCGACCGCCAGGAGGCGGGCCAGATCGTCAGCCGAGTCGACCAGGCCCGCCTGGAGAAACTCCTCGCCGAACACGACCCCTTCGAGAAGCTGTGACGGGAACGGCCGGGGAGAGGGCTCGGCCGTGGGTCGGTTCTGTGGGCAAGGTTCCGGCCCAGGCCGTGGGTCGGTTCTGCGGGTGAGGTTCCGGCCCGGTCGTCTGCCAGGTCCGACGCCCAGCGGCTTCGTACCCCTCGGCTGCACCCGGCCTTTGAGCTGCCTCGATCATGCCCGGCCGACCTCGACGGGCGAGAGGTGATCCGGGGCCTGGTCGACGTCGGCGGCGCCCAGGGTCGGCCGGCCTCGGCAACCGGGGCCGTCGACCACGCCCCGCCCGGGCCCGACCCGAGCAGTCCGCCTCGGCCCGCTCCGATCGGATCCCTGAGGGCCTTGTCCCGGGAGGTCCCCACAGACCCGTCCCGGGCGGAGTGCCGGGGCCGCCGCCTGCGCGAATTCCTCGCCCCGGCTCCGAACGAATACCCCGGCCGTACTTCCGAGCAGCAGATTCCCCGGCCCCGCCCCGAACAACTCCCACCCCACCGCCCCCTTCGCCCCGCTGCGGCCCGCATCCCGCACCCCCCTGAGCGGGGAAGCTAAGCGCTCGCTCAGGTTCGGCGGTATGGTGGGGGTTCTGAACAGTGGAGAGGGGCGTGCGATGAGTACGGCGGAGGAGACGGCCGACGGCGAGACGTCGGCGTGGGGCGAGGTCACGCCCGACGCGGCGCGGCGGCTGCTCGTAGCCGCGGTGGAGGCGTTCGCCGAGCGCGGCTATCACGCCACCACGACCCGGGACATCGCGGGCCGGGCCGGGATGAGCCCCGCCGCGCTCTACATCCACTACAAGACCAAGGAAGAGCTGCTGCACCGCATCAGCCGGATCGGTCACGCCAAGGCGCTGGAGATCCTCCAGGTCGCGGCCCGCCGCGAGGGCACCGCGACCGAGCGGCTCGCGGACGCGGTGAGCTCCTTCGTGCGCTGGCACGCCGGCGGCCGTACCACCGCCCGGGTCGTCCAGTACGAACTCGACTCCCTCGGCCCCGACGCCCGCGCCGAGATCCTCGCCCTGCGCAGGCAGTGCGACGCCGAGGTGCGCGGGATCATCGAGGACGGCGTGGCCTCCGGCGAGTTCGACGTGCTCGACGTGCGGGGCACCACGCTCGCCGTCATGTCGCTCTGCATCGACGTGGCCCGCTGGTTCAACGTCGACGGCCCCTGGACGCCCGACGAGGTCGGCGCGCTCGACGCCGACCTCGTGCTGCGGATGGTGGGGGCGTCCAAGTGACCGCCTACAGGTAGTACCGCCTACAGGTAGTACCGGGACACCGACTCCGCCACGCACACCGGCTTGTCGCCGCCCTCGCGCTCCACGCTGAAGGCGACGGTGACCTGGACGCCCCCCGCCACATCGTCGACGCCGGTGATCCGCGCGGTGGCGCGCAGACGGGAGCCCACGGGCACCGGCGCGGGGAACCGCACCTTGTTCGTCCCGTAGTTGACGCCCATCTTCACGCCCTCGACCTTGATGAGCTGCGGTCCGAACAGCGGCAGCAGGGACAGGGTGAGATAGCCGTGCGCGATGGTGGTGCCGAAGGGACCCGCGGCGGCCTTCTCGGGGTCGACGTGGATCCACTGGTGGTCACCCGTGGCGTCCGCGAACAGGTCGACGCGCTTCTGGTCGACCTCCAGCCAGTCGGTGTACCCGAGCTGCTCGCCCACCGCCGCCTTCAGGTCGTCGGCGCCCGTGAAGATCCTCGGTCCTGCCATGTCCCGGCCTCCTCGCACATGATGTCTAAGCGACTGCTTAGCATGGTCGGCCGGGAAGCCCCTGTCAACGGACCGCGACAGTGACGGCATGGGTAGGCTTCGAGGGGTGCCCCAGATTCCTGAGAAGATCCATGAACTCACGGTCGGCCAGCTCGCCGCCCGCAGCGGCGCCGCCGTCTCCGCCCTGCACTTCTACGAGTCCAAGGGCTTGATCACCAGCCGTCGCACCACGGGCAACCAGCGACGCTACTCCCGTGACGCGCTGCGCCGGGTCGCCTTCGTCCGGGCCGCCCAACGCGTCGGCATCCCGCTGGCCACGATCCGCGACGCCCTGTCCGAACTCCCCGAGGAGCGCACCCCCACCCGCGAGGACTGGGCCCGCCTCTCCGAGGCCTGGCGCTCCGAACTCGACGAACGCATCAAGCAGTTGAACCGCCTCCGCGACCACCTCACCGACTGCATCGGCTGCGGCTGCCTGTCCCTCGACACCTGCGTCCTGTCCAACCCGGACGACGTCTTCGGTGAGCGGCTGACGGGCTCACGGCTGTTCGCGGAACGGCCGGGAGGCCGCTAGGTCAAGACAGGCGGGCTCCGCAAACCGCTGGTTCGGGCCGGCCCGTGCCTGGTAGCGTCGCGATCTTCGGCCGGTGGCGACACCGCGTCCGGAGTCCTGACGGGATCAACTCCCATGCACGCAACCGCCCTTGAGACCGCCCTCGCGGACATCGACACCGTCTTCAACGGATTCGCCAGCCCCGGCGAGACCGCCTGCAGTGTCTGTGACCTTCCCGAGGAGGTCGCGTATCTGCGCACCCCGTACGTCCGGATACCGGTGGACGTGGTGCGGCAGTACACCTTCCAGGTGTCGAATCACTTCGACGACCAGGACGCCGCGATGCGCCGACTGCTGCCGCAGGGTGCGCGGGCGCTGGTGGCGGGGGAGATGGAGCCGCTCGGCCTCGGCTTCCACGGGCTCGCCGTCGTCGACTGGCGAGCCTGGCCCGCCGAGCAGTCCGCCGCCGTGGAGGCCTTCGTGCTCGCCTGGTGGCGGGACGTCCTCACGGATCCGGAGCCGCCGTACTCGATCCTCGAGATCTTCGAGCTGTGTGCCTCCATCCTGCGCTCGGTCACCCCGCTGCTGGACCGCTGGCACCCGAGCCCGGTCGCCGACGCGCACCTCGCGCGGTGCGTCGACTGGTGGCTGGGCGAACTGCTCGTCGACCGGACGCCGTTCGGCTGGTTCCTCCACGGCGAGGAGGCGGCCGTGCCCGAACTGCGGACCTGGCTCTCCAGCCACGCCCCCGACAGGCTCCGCGCCCAGGGCGAACCCGACCTCGCGACCCGCGCCCACCTCCTCGGCCTGCCCTACGACGAGCGCTGGGACCACCCGTACTGGACCAGCGCCTCGGCCACCAACTGAGCGTTGGACGAGGCCCGTCGGCCGTCCGGCAGGACCAGCATGTCCTCCAGGCCGACCCTCGTCGCGAGACCCAGCCGACCGGCCAGCCGCAGCACCGGCCAGGCGCCGGCGTCCTCGCCGTGCAGCAGCACCGGGCGGCCGTGGGCCGGACCGAGCTCGGCGAGGAGGGTGCGCGCGGTGGCCTCCGGTGCCTCGGTGTCCATCACCTCCGCCAGGACACGCAGCACCTTCGGCCCGAGCGGGGACACCGCGAACCGCTCGGCCGCGTCCGTACCGGACCAGATGCCGGCCTCCACGCCCACGCCCAGGGCGATCAGTGCAGCGGCGAGCGATTCGGCCCCCGGCTCGTGCCAGTTCACCGAGGCGTGGTCGGGCAGCACGGTCCAGCTCCGGACCCGGGCGACCCGGGCCGCCGGGTCCGGTTCCGCCCAGGCACCGGTCGTCACACCGACCGGGACCGACACCCGCGCACGGATCGCCTCCAGCGTCTCCGCGACCACCCGCGGCGACAGACTGTCCCGCCCGCACGGCGTCTTGGGGTGGACATGGATGTCCGTGGCGCCCGCGGCCACGGCCGCGGCCGCCGACTCGGCCATCGCCGAGGGCGTGAGCGGCACCGCCGAACCGTCGGCGGCCCCGCGCGGGCCGTTGAGACACACCTGCACCATTCCTCGATGGTGCCAGGCGGCACCGACAGGTCAACCCCGTCCAAACAGGGGGTGCGGCATCCCCGGCGCACCCCCGGCGCGCTCGTACGCTCTAGGCCGACATCAGCAACCGTCCGCGCCTGGCGTCCGCCAGGGCCTCGGGTGTGAGCACGGGCCGCGGCACCAGGATTCCGCAGTCCACGCAGACCGGGCCGGTCGAGGGTTCATGGTCCAGTTCGTACTTCCAGACGAGCCGCTCCCCGTCGCACACCGGGCACACCGCGCCCGGCTCGCGCTCCAGCGCGGAGATCAGCCTGCGCAGCACCTCGGCCAGCGAATCGTCGGGGTGCACCCGGGGATCGTCGCACCAGGCGACACCGAAGCCGCCCCAGGTCAGCCGGTGCCAGTCGTCCACACTGCCCGGCCTGCGCAACCCGTCGTGCTTCTCCTTCTTGCGCCGCTCGGCGAACTCGACCTCATAGGCCAGCCAGACCGAACGCGCTTCCTCCAACTCCTCCAGTGCGGCCACGAGCCGCGCCGGATCGGGGGAGCGGTCCTCGGGACCGAATCCCGCCCGGGAGCACAAGTGGTCCCAGGTCGCCCTGTGCCCGTAAGGGGCGAACCGCTCAAGGCACTTGCGCAGCGAGTAGCGCCGAAGCGCCAGATCGCACCGCGGATCCCGCACCTGTCTCGCCAGACTCCGGAAACCGGCCATCGCCCTGCACCTCCGTCACACCTGCACCTGTACTTCGGTCACTTCGGCGTCGTCGCACGGACTTCGCGCGGCGTTGCCGAATAGACGTATCGACAAGCGATTTGGCTCCATCCGATTTCCGATGCCCCCCATAAGCTCGAGAACCCCTGCCAAAACTTGACGCATGTTCATCTTCAATCTCGGGGATACCGGCGGTAACGTCCGGCCACACCCCCCGTCGGTTGGAGCTGCCATGCCACGGCGCACCTCACGCACCGCACTCGACAGACTGAGAACTCCCGGCAGACTCACCGGGTTCCTGAAGTCCGCATCCATATGCGTCCTGATTGCCGGTCTTTTGTCCCCGCTTGCCCAGACGGCCTCGGCCGCCGAGACCGCGGCGGCCAACGACTACTGCGGCGGCCAGTGTTCCGACATCCTGCCGCCGGGCCAGAACGGCAACGCGACCCTCGCACAGATCCTCCTCAACCAGGCCTTCGGCACCCAGCCCGACCACGCGGAGGACCAGCTCGGCCCCTACGCCAACCTGGCCAAGGGGTACCCCACCCTCACCAACTCCACCATCAACACCTTCTTCAACGACGCGTCGTTCGGGGTCCCCTCCGATCAAGTGGCCTCCACCCTGAAGCCCGCGGGCCGCACCGACGTGACGATCGTCCGTGACAAGAAGACGGGCGTACCGCACATCACCGGTACCACCAGATACGGCACCGAGTTCGGCGCGGGCTATGCGGCCGCCCAGGACCGGCTGTGGCTCATGGACGTCTTCCGGCACGTGGGCCGCGGCCAACTGACCGCCTTCGCGGGCGGCGCCCCCTCCAACCAGGGCCTGGAGCAGCAGTTCTGGCGCAACGCGCCCTACAGCGAGGCCGACCTCCAGGCGCAGATCGACAACGCGGTCGCGACCAACGGCGCCCGCGGCCAGCAGGCACTCGCCGACGCCAACGCCTACCTCGCCGGCATCAACGCCTACATCGACGCCTCGGACAGCGGCCGCTACTTCCCCGGCGAGTACGTCCTGACCGGCCACAAGGACTCGGTCACCAACGCCGGCACCATCGACCACTTCAAGCTCACCGACCTGGTCGCGCTGGCCTCCGTCATCGGCGCCCTGTTCGGCTCCGGGGGCGGCGGCGAGGTCAACAACGCGATCTCGCTGATGGCCGCCCAGGAGCGGTACGGCGTGACGAAGGGCACCGAGGTCTGGGAGTCCTTCCGGGAGCGCAACGACCCCGAGGCCGTACTGACCGTCCACAACGGCGAGAGCTTCCCGTACGCGGCCAAGCCCGCGAACGCGCAGGGCCAGGCGCTGCCCGACGCCGGTTCGGTGACCACCGAGCCACTCGTCCACGACCCCACGGGCACCGGCGCCGACCAGAGCGCGAACGCGGCCTCCGCCAAGGCGACCGCGAACGCCCTCACCTCCGCCAAGCGCGGCATGTCCAACGCCCTTGTCGTCAGCGGGAAGTACACGGCCAGCGGTCACCCCGTCGCCGTCTTCGGTCCGCAGACCGGCTACTTCGCCCCCCAGCTCCTGATGCTCCAGGAGATCCAGGGCCCGGGCCTCAGCGCCCGCGGTGCCTCCTTCGCGGGCCTGAGCATGTACGTCGAACTCGGCCGCGGCCAGGACTACTCGTGGTCCGCCACCACCTCCGGCCAGGACATCATCGACACCTACGCCGTCGAACTGTGCCAGGACGACTACCACTACCTGTACCACGGCACCTGCACGGCCATGGAGAAGATCGAGCAGAAGAACTCCTGGACCCCGACCACGGCCGACGGCACCGCCGCGGGGTCGTACACGATGAGGGTCTGGCGCACGAAGTACGGTCCCGTCGAGTACCGGGCGACCGTCGGCGGCAAGAAGGTCGCCTACACCACCCTGCGCTCCTCCTTCATGCACGAGGCCGACTCGATCATCGGCTTCCAGATGCTGAACGACCCGGACTACGTCAAGAGCCCGCAGACCTTCCAGAGCGCGGTGCAGCACATCAACTACACCTTCAACTGGTTCTACGCCGACTCCACGCACACCGCGTACTACAACAGCGGGGACAACCCGGTACGCGCGTCCGGCGTCGACGCGGAGTTCCCGGTGTGGGCGCGGTCGGCGTACGACTGGAAGAACTGGAACCCGGCGACCAACACCGCCGACTACACCCCCGCCTCCGCGCACCCCAACTCCATCGACCAGGACTACTACATCTCCTGGAACAACAAGCAGGCCAAGGACTACACGACCGCGTCCTGGGGCGATGGGTCCGTGCACCGCGGCAACCTGCTGGAGGACCGGGTCAAGAAACTGGTCGCCGCGGGCGGGGTCACCCGGGCCTCGCTGGTGAAGGCCATGGCGGACGCCTCCCTCGCCGACCTGCGTGCCGAGGACGTCCTCCCGGACCTGCTCAAGGTGGTCAACAGCTCCACGGTCACCGACTCCACGGCCGCGGCCGCGGTGAGCAAGCTCCAGACCTGGCTGACGGCAGGCGGCAAGCGCACCGAGACGTCGGCCGGTTCGAAGAAGTACGCCGACGCCGACGCGATCCGCATCCTGGACGCGTGGTGGCCGCTGCTGGCCAAGGGCATCTTCGAACCGGGCCTCGGCACCGGCCTGTACACCGCCATGCAGGCCAACCTGCCCGTCGACGAGTCCCCGTCGGCCGCGCACGGCCCCACCGGCGCCCACGCGGGCAGCTCCTTCCAGTACGGCTGGTGGAGCTACGTCGACAAGGACGTCCGCGCGGTGCTCGGTGAGAGCGTGCAGGGGCCGCTGGCGGACAAGTACTGCGGCGGCGGCAGTCTCACCGCCTGCCGGGACATCCTCATCAGCACCCTGAAGACCGCGGCCGGCAAGACCGCGGCCCAGGTCTACCCCGGTGACGACCTGTGCTCGGCGGGCGACCAGTGGTGCGCCGACTCGATCGTGCAGCGCACCCTGGGCGGCATCAAGCACTACAACATCAGCTGGCAGAACCGCCCGACCTACCAGCAGGTGGTGGAGTTCACCTCCCACCGGTAACACCGACGGAGAGTACGGCTGTTGGCGGCGGGTCAGTGGATACGGCCCGCCGCCAGCACCAGCCGGGCCAGCTCGCGGTGGCAGATGTCGCTGTGCGCGCCCGCGGGCGGTCCGCCGCGTCTGACGACGGCCGCCGCGTCGACGTTCACACAGCCCTTCGCGGGCAGCCTCGCTTCGAGGGCGTCGGCGAGGGTGAGGGCCTTGGTGCCCGGCACCGCCCGCACCCCGTCGTATCCCATCGCGCCCCACTTGTCGCCCAGCACCCGGCCGATGCCGAAGGCCGCGACCCCCTGCGCGTCCCCCGCCATGCGCGAGGCCAGCGGGTACAGGGTGCCGAGCGCCGAGTCATGGCGGGAGAAACAGCACACGAGCGGCCCGTCGACACGGTTCTGCTGTCCCTGGAGCACCCCGCCCGCCCGCGCGTCGTGCGGCAGCCGGGTGGCGAACGCGTAGTGGGAGAAGGCTCCTTGGAGCAGCGTGACGGACTTGACCGTCCGCACCCCCTGCGGCAGTCCGCGCAGCGCGAACGACACCAGCCGCCCGCCGAAGCTGTGCCCCACGAGATGCACCCGCACTCCGGGCGCCGCCGCGGCGAGCTGCCCGACCACCCGGCCGAGTCCGCGTTCACCGATCGTGCCCGCACGCCGTTTCATGGCGTAGTACGTCCCCTGCCGCAGCAGTTCGTGCGCCCCGTCCCACGGGTTGGGAATCGTGAACTCCTGGGCGCCCTCGGGTGATTCGAGACGGGAGACGGCCCGCGCCAACTCCTCGCACACCGGCGCCGCGGACCCGACGAGGATCTCCGGTTCGTCCTGCGGCACGCCCTCCGCCAGCGTGTCCGCCGCGAACAACGCCTGCGGCCCCGGCGGCACGACCTCCACCAGCATCCGCACCAGCCGCCCGAACTCCTCCAACTCGGCGTCCTCACGCGGCTGCTGGTCCAGCAGCCGGGCCAACTGGTCGATCACGGTGGCCCGTCCGGGGAAGGTCTCCAGCAACGCGTGCCGGGTGTCCTTGTCCAGCACCGGACGCGGCGGCATCTCGGCGGCCACGGCCCGCGGGAAGTCCGGGATCGGCTCGTCGGAGAACCGCATCGACGGCCATACGACCCCCACGTACCCGAGCCGCGCGGTCGGCGCGAGCTCGGGAAACGGCTCGAAGAAGCGGCTGTAGAGCCGGGTCGCCGCCGAGCGGTCGCTGTTCCAGCCGTGCGAGAAGACCACCAGGTCCCTGACGCCCCGGTCCACCACCTCCGCGAGCAGCCGGTCCCGCCGACCGGCGTCGGGGTCACCGTCCGCGTCGAACGTCAGCTCCCAGTACGGCGTCACACTCATCGCCGGATCCGCCATCACCGACCCCCTCGTCCCCCGCGGTGGTGCGCATCGTCCTGCTACGGGGCGAAGTTGGCCATACCTGACGGCTCATCTGTAGAGGAGATAATTCCTTCGAATCCGTCGGAAGGCGTTCAGCTCCTCCCGCCAGCCCGCCACGACCTCGTCGGTACTCGCCCCGGCGTCGATCATCGTGCGGACCCGGGTGGAGCCGGTGAGCTTGTCGATCCAGTTGTCCGCGCGCCAACCGAACCCGGACCAGACCTTCTTGGCCGTCACCAGCAGGCCGATGCCGGTGCGGACGGGGTCGTACGCGGGCCTGTCGTGGACGTGGATCTGTACACCGCCGATCGTCTTTCCCTGGAACTTGGAGAAAGTCGGGGCGAAGTAGGCTTCCCTGAAATGCACACCGGGCAGGCCGAGTTCGTTGGCGGCGGCGGCCCAGCGGCCGTCCAGGCCCTCCGCGCCGAGCAGTTCGAAGGGGCGGGTGGTGCCGCGGCCTTCCGAGAGGTTCGTGCCCTCGAAGAGACATGTGCCGGAGTACACCAGGGCGGTGTCGGGGGTCGGCATGTTCGGGCTCGGGGGGACCCAGGGCAGGTCCCAGGCGTCGTAGAACTCCGAGCGCCTCCAGCCCGTCATCAGGACCGTGTCCAGGGTGACGGGGCTGGTGAGGAACTCGCCGTTGAAAAGGCGGGCCAGCTCGGCGACGGTCATGCCGTGCGCCTGGGAGATGGGCTGCCTGCCCACGAAGGTCGCGAACTCCCTGTGCAGGACCGGGCCCAGGGCCGCGCGGCCGGTGACCGGGTTCGGGCGGTCCAGGACGACGAAGCGCTTTCCCGCGAGCTGGGCCGCCTCCATGCAGTCGTACAGGGTCCAGATGTAGGTGTAGAAGCGGGCGCCGACGTCCTGGATGTCGAAGACGACCGTGTCCACGCCGGAGGCGGTGAAGATGTCCGCGAGCGGCCGCCCGCTCTTCAGGTACGTGTCGTAGACGGGGAGGCCGGTCGCGGGGTCGTCGTAGCGGCCCTCGGAGCCGCCGGCCTGGGCGGTGCCCCGGAAGCCGTGTTCGGGGCCGAACACGGCCGTGAGCTGAACTCGGGAGTCGGTGTGCATCACGTCGACGATGTGGTGGACGTCTCGGGTGACGCCGGTGGGGTTGGTGACGATTCCCACGCGCTGGCCTTGGAGCTGTTCGTAGCCGGATGCGGCGAGGTTCTCGAAACCGGTGCGTCTGCGGGCGTGGGCCGCTTGGGTGGGGGGTGCGGAGGTGAGTGACGCCGTGGCCGTTGCTGCTGCCAGCAGGGTTCGTCTGGATAGGCGCATGAGGTGCACGGTAGGCGCTCCCGCAGGTTGTGGGGAGGGCGCGGGTGCGTCGTGGCTTGTCGCGCCCGCGCGGCGGAGCCGCACATCGATACAGCCCCGCGCCCCTGGGGAGGTTTCCCTCACCCTTTCCTTCAACATACCGACCGGTTAGTCTGACCGGGCAGTCGAGCCGGAGTCGAAGGAGACCGATGGTGGAAGCCCTGCAGGGTGCCGGAGTGGTTGTGACCGGGGCGGGAGGTGGCATCGGGGCTGCGCTGGCCCGGCGGTTCGCGGCCGAGGGGGCCCGGGTCGTCGTGAACGACCTGGATGCCGGGCGGGCCAAGGCGGTCGCTGACGAGATCGGCGGGATCGCCGTCGCCGGGGACGCCTCCGCCGTGATCTCCGACGCTCGTGACGCCCTGGACGGCGTCGTCGACGTCTACTGCGCCAACGCCGGGGTCGCCTTCGGAGGCGACTCGCTCGACGAGAGTGCCTGGGCCACCTCCTGGGACGTGAACGTCATGGCCCACCTACGGGCCGCGCACGCGCTGCTCCCCCAGTGGCTGGAGCGGGGGAGCGGACGGTTCGTGTCGACCGTCTCCGCCGCCGGGCTGCTGACCATGATCGGAGCCGCCCCCTACGCCGTCACCAAGCACGGGGCGCTCGCCTTCGCCGAGTACCTGTCGCTGACGTACCGGCACCGCGGGATCAAGGTGCACGCGATCTGTCCGCAGGGCGTGCGGACCGACATGCTGGCGGCCACCGGGACCGCCGGGGACCTGGTGCTCAAGCCGACCGCCGTCGAGCCGGAGGACGTGGCCGAGGCGTTGTTCCGGGGCATCGAGGAGGACCGGTTCCTGATCCTGCCGCACCCCGAGGTCGCCGAGTACTACCAGGCGCGGGCCACCGAGCCCGATCGCTGGCTGGCCGGCATGAACCACCTCCAGCGCAAGTGGGAAGAGGTCCGATGAGCGAGTCCCGTTACGCCGCCAAGCCCTGGCTCGCCCTGCTCAGCGAGGCCCAGCGCGGCCCGATCGAGCCCGACGACTCCCTGGTGCACGCCCTGCGGCGGGCCGTCGCCGAGGCACCGGAGCGCCCCTTCCTCGCCTACTTCGACGGACGGCTCAGTTACCGCGAGGTCGACGAACTCAGCGACTCCGTGGCCGGGCACCTCACCGCTCGCGGTCTGGAGCGCGGGGACCGGGTGGCGATCCTGCTCCAGAACTCGCCGCTGTTCGTGCTCGCGCTGCTCGGCGCCTGGAAGGCGGGCGCGGTCGTCGTGCCCGTCAACCCCATGTACAAGTCGGGCGAGGTCGGCCATGTCCTGCGGGACGGCGAGGTGGCCGCGCTGATCTGCTCCGACCGGGCCTGGGAGTCGTATCTGCGCGGGACGGCGGCCGGCTCGCCGGTGCGGATCGTGCTCACCGGGTGCGAGCTGGACTTCCAGACCCGCGGGGACGCGCGCGTGCTCGGCTTCGAGCGGCTGCCGCGGGCCGAGGACGCCGACGACCTGGTCGCGGTCGCGCGGGCCGGGCACAAGGCGCCCGAGGGACGGGACGTGACGCCCTCCGACATCGCGCTGATCAGCTACACCTCCGGCACCAGCGGCACCCCCAAGGGCGCCACCAACACGCACGGCAACATCATGTACAACGCCGAGCGGCAGCGGACCGGGCTCGGGCTGCCCGAGGGGCCCGTGTACTACGCCCTGGCGCCGCTGTTCCACATCACGGGGATGGTCTGCCAGCTCGGGGCGTGTCTGACCAGCGTGGGCACACTCGTGCTGACGTACCGCTTCGAGGCGGGCGTGGTCCTGGAGGCCTTCGCCGAGCACCGGCCGCACTACACGGTCGGCCCCTCGACCGCGTTCATGGCCCTGGCCGCCCACCCGGACGTCACCCGCGAGCACTTCTCGTCCTTCGTCAACATCTCCTCGGGCGGCGCCCCGCTGCCGCCCGCCCTGGTGGAGAAGTTCCGGGCCGGCTTCGGGCCGTACATCCGCAACGGCTACGGGCTGACCGAGTGCAGTGCCCCCTGTGCCTCCGTGCCGCCGGAGCGGGAGGCGCCCGTCGACCCGGTGTCCGGGACGCTCGCCGTGGGCGTGCCGGGCCCCGACACGGTCGTACGGATCGTCGACGACAAGGGCGCCGAGGTGCCCTTCGGCGAGCAGGGCGAGATCGTCGTGCGCGGGCCGCAGGTGGTGCCCGGGTACTGGCGGCGGCCGGAGGCGACCGCCGAGACCTTCCCGGACGGCGAGCTGCGCACGGGGGACATCGGTTTCATGGACCCGCAGGGCTGGCTGTACGTCGTGGACCGCAAGAAGGACATGATCAACGCGTCCGGCTTCAAGGTGTGGCCGCGCGAGGTCGAGGACGTGCTCTACACGCATCCGGCGGTGCGCGAGGCGGCCGTCGTCGGAGTGCCCGACGGGTACCGCGGGGAGACCGTCAAGGCGTACATCAGCCTCCGTCCGGGTGTCGAAACCGACCCCGATGCGCTCGCCGCGTACTGCAAGGAGAGACTGGCGGCCTACAAGTACCCGCGCCAGGTGGAGATCCTGCCCGAGCTGCCGAAGACGGCCAGTGGCAAGATCCTCCGTCGGGAACTGCGTTCCCGACCGCGCAACGGCGAATGACCTCTCGGAAGGCAGGTGGCGGCACAGTGCCCAGGACGACGGACGGAGACGGTACGCCCGTCCCGCAGCGGCTGCTGGCCGCCGCCACCCGGCTCTTCGCCGAGCAGGGCTACGACCGCACCTCCGTGCAGGAGATCGTCGAGGCGGCCGGCGTCACCAAGGGGGCGCTGTACCACTACTTCGGCTCCAAGGACGACCTCCTGCACGAGGTGTACGCGCGCGTGCTGCGCGTCCAGCAGGAGCGCCTCGACGTGCTCGCGAACACCGACGAGCCGATCGAGAAGCGCCTCAGGGCGGTGGCCGCCGACGTCGTGGTCACCACGATCGAGAACCTCGACGACGCGTCGATCTTCTTCCGCTCGATGCACCACCTGAGCCCGGAGAAGAACAAGCAGGTCCGGGCCGAGCGGCGCAAGTACCACGAGCGCTTCCGCGCGCTCGTCGAGGAGGGCCAGGAAGCGGGCGTCTTCTCGACGGCGACCCCGGCCGACCTCGTCGTGGACTACCACTTCGGCTCGGTCCACCACCTGTCGACCTGGTACCGCCCCGACGGCCCGATGAGCCCCCAGGAGGTGGCCGACCACCTGGCCGACCTCCTCCTGCGGGCCCTGCGCCCGTAGAGCGCCTTCCGGGCCTTCTAGAGGTACTTCTTCAGCTCCCGGCGCGCGAGCGAGCGCTGGTGCACCTCGTCCGGGCCGTCCGCGATCATCAGGGTGCGGGCGCCGGCGTACAGCTCGGCCAGCGGGAAGTCCTGGCTGACTCCGCCCGCGCCGTGCAGCTGGATCGCCCGGTCGATGATGTCGACGACCGCGCGGGGTGTGGCGATCTTGATGGACTGGATCTCGGTGTGGGCGCCCCGGTTGCCGACCGTGTCCATCAGCCAGGCCGTCTTCAGGACCAGCAGACGCAGCTGTTCGACGGTCACGCGCGCGTCGGCGATCCAGTTGTGGACCACGCCCTGCTGGGCCAGCGCCTTGCCGAAGGCGTCGCGCGAGACGGCCCGGCGGCACATCAGCTCGATCGCCCGCTCGGCCATGCCGATCAGCCGCATGCAGTGGTGGATCCGGCCCGGGCCGAGGCGGGCCTGGGCGATGGCGAACCCGCCGCCCTCCTCGCCGATCAGGCTGGAGGCCGGTACACGCGCGTGATCGAAGATCACCTCGGCGTGTCCGCCGTGGTAGTGGTCCTCGTAGCCGAAGACCCGCATCGCCCGCTTGACGGTGACGCCCGGGGTGTCGCGGGGGACCAGGACCATGGACTGCTGGCGGCGGATGTCCTCGCCGTCCGGGTCGGTCTTGCCCATCACGATGAAGATCTTGCAGTCCGGGTTCATCGCCCCGGAGATGTACCACTTGCGGCCGGTGACGACGTACTCGTCGCCGTCCCGCTCGATGTGGGTGGTGATGTTCGTGGCGTCGGAGGAGGCGACCTCCGGCTCGGTCATCGCGAACGCCGACCGGATCTCACCGGCCAGCAGCGGCTCCAGCCACTGCTTCTTCTGCTGCTCGTCGCCGAACTGGCTCAGGACCTCCATGTTCCCGGTGTCGGGCGCCGCGCAGTTGAGCGCGGTGGGCGCGAGCTGCGGGGAGCGGCCCGTGATCTCGGCGAGGGGCGCGTACTGGAGGTTGGTGAGGCCGGCGCCGTACTCGGCGTCGGGCAGGAAGAGGTTCCACAGGCCCTGGCGGCGGGCCTCGGCCTTCAGCTCCTCCACCACGGCCGGGGTGTCCCACGGCGAGGCCAGCCGCGCGCGCTGCTCCTCCGCGACGGCCTCGGCGGGGTAGACGTACTCGTCCATGAAGGCGAGCAGCTTGGCGCGCAGCTCCTCGGTGCGTGCGTCGAACGCGAAGTCCATGCGGATCAGCCTTCCTGGATGCCGTCTTGAAGCGTGGTCAGACCGTGCTGGATGAAGACCGGGACGAGGTCGCCGATGCGGTCGAAACCGCGGCCGACCGTCTGGCCCTTGGTGTAGCGGTAGTGGATGCCCTCCAGGATCACGGCGAGCTTGAACCAGGCGAACGCCGTGTACCAGGACACCGCCGAGACGTCCCGCCCCGAGCGCTCGGCGTACCGCGCGACGAGTTCGGCCGGGTCCGGGTGGCCGGGGGCCTCGGCGGTCGTGGAGACCGGGGAGTCGGGCATGCCCAGCGGCAGGCTGTACATCACCAGCAGGCCGAGGTCGGTGAGCGGGTCGCCGAGGGTGGACATCTCCCAGTCGAGGATCGCCCTGATGCGGTCGTCGTCGCCCATCAGGACGTTGTCGAGCCGGTAGTCGCCGTGCACGACCGTGGCCGCGGGGGACCGGGGGAGACGGCGGCCGAGCGTCGCGTGCAGCTCGTCGATGCCGGCCAGGTCGCGGTTGCGGGAGGCGTCCAGCTGCTTGCCCCAGCGGCGGAGCTGGCGGTCCAGGAAGCCCTCCGGACGCCCGAAGTCCGCGAGCCCGACCTCCGCGGGGTCCACCGCGTGCAGCTCGACGAGGGTGTCGACGAGGGACAGCACGGCGTCGCGGGTGCGCTGCGGGCCGAGGGGGGCGAGCTGGTCGGCGGTGCGGTACGGGGTGCCCTCGACGAACTCCATGACGTAGAACGGCGCTCCGGGCGCCGCCTCGTTCTCGGGGTCCTCGCACAGCAGGACGGGGTTCGGCACCGGCACGTCCGTGGGGTGCAGGGCGCTGATGACCCGGTGCTCGCGCTTCATGTCGTGCGCGGTGGCCAGGACATGGCCGAGCGGGGGCCGTCGTACGACCCACTTCGTGGTGCCGTCCGACACGGCGTACGTGAGGTTGGACCGTCCGCCCTCGATCAGCCGGCCGGTCAGGGGGCCCTGCACCAGGCCGGGCCGCTCACGGTCGAGCAGGCCGCGCAGCCGGTCGAGATCGAGGCCTGGCGGATGGTCGGGGCTCATCGGGGCTCCTTACGCGCGCGTGAACGGACATCGACCATCATGCCGACTGGTCGGTATGTCGTCCAGGGGGAACGGTGAACGTGATCCGGCCCACGATAGGACGACAGCTCCCCGCGTGGTGCGGCGGGGAGCTGTCGTCGGTGCTTCTCGGTGTCTCTGAGTGCTTCTGGGTGGGGGCTTTACGTCAGGTCAGTGGTCGTCCCAGTGGCCCTCGTGGCTGGCGTGCCGGTGGCCGTCGTGGAGGTAGTCGACGTGGTCGCCGTGCAGCACGCTCTCGTGTCCGCAGTCCTGGCCGTGCCGGTGGTCGTGCCCCTCGTGCGAGACGTGCCCGCCGGGCTCGCACTCGTCCCAGTGCCCCTCGTGCTCGCGGTGCAGATGCCCGTCGTGCGCGTAGTCGACGTGGTCCTCGTGCGGCACCTCGGTGTGTCCGCAGTCCGGGCCGTGCGTGTGGGCGTGGGAGGCGTGTTCGTGGTGGAGGGTGGTCATGGTGCTCACCTTCGAAGCGAGGGGTGATGACGTCGGACAGGCTGCCACGCGAAGGGTGCGTATGCGGATATTCAGGCCTGCGTGGCGTACGAGTACCCCGGAGAGGCGAGGCCGGGCACGGACGGGACCGTGGGGTCGGGCGCCGAGCCGTTCAGAACACCAGCGCCGCCCCGCAGACCGCCATCGCCACGGTGCACAGGACTGCTGCCGCGGCGGTCCGCGGGGTGAGGGCCCCCGGAGTGTCCGACGAGGTCAGGGTGTGGATGCGGCGGTGGGCGAGGTACAGGAAGCCGAGCCACAGCGCGCAGCACAGGGCGCAGGCGACCAGGGTCGTGGGGGACGGGCCGCCGTGCAGGGCCGTCTTCACGGCGAGTACGGCGGAGACGGTGCCCGACAGGGTCGTACGGCGCCAGGCGAGCCGGGTGCGTTCGGGCTGGAGTCCCGGGTCGCGCTCGGCGGCGGCGCCCTCGCTCATCCCTCCCACCCGACGAGCACGACGAGGACCATGGCGACGGCCACCACCGCGACCACCAGGCTCAGCAATGCCGGGAACCGCGACACCGGCAGATCCTCGCCCCGCCGCATCGCCCGCTCGCACCGCACCCAGTGGTTGACCGCCCGCAGCGAGCACAGCACGCCCGCCGCGAGCAGCGCGAGCGCGAGGCCGACCCGCCAGCCCCAGCGCAGATCCGGCAGGAACTGGTCCACGGCGAAGCCGCCGCCGATCAGCGCGAGGGCGGTGCGCAGCCAGGCCAGAAAGGTGCGTTCGTTGGCCAGCGAGAACCGGTAGTCGGGGGTGCGGCCCTCCTGCCGGACCTCCTCGGGGGCGAACCAGACGCGGACGTTCCGTGCGAAATCGATCACGCGCACGAGCCTATCGGCCGGGCCCGCTCAGCCCATCGACCGGTACGCCTTGAGCCGCTCGTAGGCGGCGAGTCCGTCCGGCACCCACTCCCAGTCGCGCAGCCGCAGCTCCACCTCTTCGTCCGACAGGAAGTCGTGCCAGGCGACCTCCTCGACCTGGGGGCTGACGGGGAGCTCGCAGCGGACCTCGTAGACCGCGGACCACCAGGTCCGGCCCGCGCCGTCGTCGTACAGGAACTTGAAGAGGAACTCCGGGCGGGGCAGGCCCCGCACCCCCAGTTCCTCCTCGGCCTCGCGCAGGGCCGCGTCGTCGTAGGACTCGCCCGCGCCGACCACTCCGCCGACGAACATGTCGTAGAGGGACGGGAAGATCAGCTTGGTGGGGGTCCGGCGGTGCACGAAGAGGCGGCCCTGGGCATCCCTGGCCTGGATGAAGACACAGCGGTGGCGCAGGCCTTCGGCGTACGCCTGGCCGCGGGGCGACTGTGCGACTACACGGTCGTGCTCGTCGACGATGTCGAGGATCTCATCAGCGGAGCTCATGCCGTCCATCCAAGCAGGGGGCGTCGGTGTGGACGCGCGCACTTGTATCGGCAAGAGAACCTGCCCTCACTTCGTCCATGACCTGACGAGGGACGCGGTCCTCATATCGCCCCCGTAAGACGACCCGAACCCCGCCAGGAGCCCCGCCGAACCCCAGAGCCCGCGTCCCGCAGACCGTCCTCTCAGCTCGGCTGAAGGTCGCGCGCCGGTTCCGATCGGGCCGCTCCGCGGGGCATCGCGGGGTGCATCCCCAGCAGCACGATGCCCGTGACGACGGCCGCGAGCCCCAGCGCCTCCCAGGTCAGCGCGCCGGTGTCGGTGCGCAGCCGGTCGCCCAGGAAGCCCACCCCGCACACGATCCCGGCGATCGGCTGGGCCGCGGTCAGGGCGGGCAGCGACATCCGCAGCGGCGCGGTCTCGAAGGCGCTCTGCACCAGGACGAGCCCGGTGACGCCGAGGGCCAGCACGGCGTACGGCTGCCAGCCGGTCAGCAGTTCGGCGAGGCCGCCCGCGGAGAAGCGCTGGCCGCTGACCCGGGTGAGGGCGTCCTGGACGCCGTAGAGCAATCCCGCCGCCAGGGCCAGCAGGACCGGGCCCGCGCTCAGGCGGGAGCGTTTGGCGTAGGTGGTGAGCAGCAGGGCGAGGCCGATCATGGCGCCGATGATCAGCCAGTGGCGGAAGGGGTCGGTGACCGCCGTACCGCCGCGGGGTTCGCCCGCCACGATGAACGCGGTCACCCCGCCCGCCAGCAGCAGGAGGCCCGCCCAGCCCTGGCGGCCCAGCGGCTGCTTGGTCTGTCTGCGGGACAGGGCCAGGGCGAAGAGGAGGTTCGTGGCGAGGAGGGGTTCGACCAGGGAGACCTCGCCCTGGCCCAGCGCGATCGCGCCGAGGGCCATGCCGACGACCATCAGGGCGATGCCGCCGAGCCAGCGGGGCACCTTCACCAGGTCGAGCAGGAGCCGGGGCGAGAGGAAGTCGCTCAGTGGGGCCTGGCGGGCCGCGTTCTGCTGGAGCACGAAGCCGAAGCCCAGGCAACAGGCAGCACTCACGGCGAGAATCAGAACCAGAACCGACACGCGGGTACCTCGATCGTCCGGCCGGGCGGCGGGGGGTAGGCGCCGACTGTAGCGTCCCAGTGTCCGGCTTGCCCTGGGAGTACCCGGAATCGGGCCGTCGACTCGGCCGCCGGATCCTTCTCGGCGACGGGTGTCCCGCCATGGTGCGGTGCGCCGGAGGGCGGCGCCATGGCGTACGCCACAGAAACGGGGCCTTGACCCGTTCCCACCAGCACCGTGTCGTCACAACTTCCTCTCACGTATGGAGAGTTGACGCGTGTAACGCGCCTTCGGCCCTTGACGCAAACCATTGGCGGGGGGTTGGCTGTCCGTGATCAGTCGATGGCGGTGCGAATCGTCCCCCCGACCTGCCCGCACCGACGGTCGGCCTGCCCGCCACCGCCAGGCACCCCCTGCGCCCCACCAGCACGGCCTTCCCCTCCACCCGCTCCACCCACCTCTGTACAGACCGCCCCTCCCGCCCCTCCCGCCCCCCCAGACCGCCACCCGCCACGCCCCATGTTCCGTGAGGAAAACCCACACGGTGTCCCCGCCCCCACCCCCCTTCGGCCGCAGCCGGAAACGCGCCTCCCAGGCCTTCGACGCGGCCCTCGACGACGCCGAACTCATCGACGCGCGCGCCGCGTTGGCGCAGGGCAGATGGCAGGCGGCCAGGGCGCTGCTCACCCGGACGGGGGACGACTGGGACCGGCGCGGCCACCGGGTCACGGTGCTCGCGGCCGAGCCGTACAGCGACGCCTGGGCCAGGGACTGGCTGGTGGCCGAGCCGGACTCCGCCGACGCGGCCGTGCTGCTCGCCCTCGCCCTGGTGCAGCGCGTCCAGCGGGGCAAGGGGAAGCCCACCGCGGCCCGCGAGGCCTGCCGTACCGCGGCCCGCCTGGCGCCCGCCGACCCCACCCCCTGGCTCGGCCTGCTCCTGCTGGAGCGCGACCTCGGGGCGGCCGACGAGGTCGCCGACGTCTTCGGCGAGATCCGGCAGCGGCACGCCGACCACCACCACGCCCACCATCTGATGGTCGCCCGGCTCGCCGAGCGCCGTGCCGAGACCGGCCCGGACCCGCTGCACGAGGTGTACGACTTCGCCAACTGGGCCGCCGAGCAGGCACCCGCCGACTCTCCGCTGGCGATCCTGCCGGTCATCGCGCACGCCGAGCGCTACCGCGCGCTGGCCGCCGCGGGACACGAGCCGCGCGACCCCGCCGCCTCCGCCCACTGGAGCGGACGCCGGGCTCGGCAGGTGATGAAGGCGGCCTTCGACTGGTGGCTGGAGTGGGAGCACGAGGGCCACCCCCGCCGTCTGGTCGACCTCAACTTCCTCGCCCACGCGAAGGTCTGCGAGGGCCGTGGCGCCGAGGCCGCCGCCCTCTTCCACCGCATCGGCGAACGCCCCACCCCGGCCCCCTGGTCCTATCCGGACCGCGAGCCGTACTCCGCCTTCCGTGCCGCCCGCGACAGCGCGCTCGGCACGGTGTAGCACCCCCGAACCCCAGAAGGACGGTCCCATGGCCACCGAGAGTTCCAGCAAGAGCAGACCAGGCATCAGCACGTTCAAGGGGGAGGACCGCGCGCTGCGGGCCGGCCGCCTCGGCACCGGGGGCCTGCTGCTCTCCGTCCTCGCGGCGACCGCCCCCCTCATGGTCGTCGCGGGTGTCATGCCCACCACATTCGCGGTGATGGGGATCGTCGGCCAGCCCCTCCTCTACGTCGTCCTCGGCGTGGTCCTCGTCCTGTTCAGCGTCGGATACGCCGAGATGAGCCGGCACGTCCACAACGCGGGCGCCTTCTACGCCTACATCTCCCGCGGTCTCGGCGGCACGGCCGGGGCGAGCGCGGCCATGGTCGCCCTGGTCGCCTACAACGCGCTCCAGGTCGGCATCTACGGCATCTTCGGCTTCGAGGTCTCCGGCCTGTTCGCCACCTACACCGACCTGTCGGTGGCCTGGTGGATACCGGCGCTGGTGGCCGCCCTGGTCGTCGGCGCGCTCGGCTGGCTGAAGATCGACGTCAACGCGCGCGTGCTCGGCGTCCTGCTGATCATCGAGGTCGCCCTGGTCGTCATCTTCGACATCGCCGCCGTCGCCGACCCGGCGGCCCAGGGCCTGTCCCTGCACGCCTTCAACCCGGACACCCTCAGCGGCGCGGGCGTCGGCACCGCCCTGTGCTTCTGCATCGCCGCCTTCCTCGGCTTCGAGCAGGCTCCCGTGTACGCCGAGGAGACCAGCCGCCCGCACATCCTGGTGCCGCGCGTGATGTTCCTGGCCGTCGGCGGCGTAGCCGTCTTCTTCGCGCTCAGCAGTTGGGCCCTGACCGTCGCCACCGGCCCCTCGGCGATCGTCGGCGAGTCCCAGAAGCAGAGCGCCGGACTGCTCTTCGGGCTCACCGAGTCCCGCCTCGGCGGCACCTTCACCGACGTGCTGCACGTCCTGTTCGTGACCGGCATGTTCGCGGCCATGCTCAGCTTCCACAACGTCGTCGCCCGCTACGCCTTCGCCATGGGCCGTGAGAGCCTGCTGCCCGCCGCCTTCGGCCGCACGAACAGCGCGAGCGGCGCGCCCGGCACCGGCTCGCTGCTCCAGACCGCCGTGTCGGTGGTGGTCGTGGCCGTCTTCGCCGTCGCCGACGACAAGCCCACCGGCGACCCGACCGTGCCGGTCCTGCACCTGTTCACCTGGTTCGGCAACATCGGCTCCCTGGGTGTGATCGTGCTGATGGCGGCGGCGTCCGCGTCCGTCGTCGTCTTCTTCGTCCGGCGCGGCGCGGCGGGCGCCCAGGCCTGGCGTCTCGCCACCTCGGCCCTCGCGGGGATCGCCCTGCTGGTGATCGCCGTCTACACGGTGAAGGACTTCGACGTCCTGGTCGGCGCCGGCCCGGACTCCGCGCTGAGCTGGGCGCTGCCCGGCATCATCGGGCTCGCCGTGCTGGTGGGCCTGGCGCAGGGCCTGCTCCTGAAGGCCCGCAGCCCCGAGGCGCACGCCCGGATCGGGCTCGGCAACGAGGCGTTCCAGCTGGAGAAGGCGGCAGGGGAGGCGCCGTAGCCCTCGGGGCACCGGATGTCCGGCGAGATCCGGGTGAGAACTGATTACGGAAGTCTGACGAGCGCCCGCGATTCCTGGCCCCGCCGGGGTCGCGGGTGTTCGAATGGCTAGGTGAACACCGGACAACCCGAGGAAGGACAGGGCGCCCCGATCGGCCGCCGGGTCCTCCTCGGCACCCTCGGCCTGGGCGCTCTCGGCGTGGTCGCCGCGCCCACCCTGCAACGCGGCCTGGAGGCCTTCCTCGGCGGCGCCGCCGACAAGGACCCCACAGGTCTGACCGGCCTGCTCCCCAACGGCGGCGGCTTCCGCTACTACTCCGTGACGTCGTCGGTGCCGCACAAGGACGCCGGGAACTACCGCCTCACGATCGACGGCCTGGTCTCCCGCCCCCGCACCTACACCCTGGCCGACCTGCGGGCGCTGCCCCAGACCCGGCTGGTCAAGGACGTCCAGTGCGTGACCGGCTGGCGGGTCCCCGACACGCCCTTCGAAGGCGTACGGCTGTCCGCGCTGCTGGACGCCGCCGGAGTGACCGCGAAGGCGGGCGCCGTCCGCTTCACCTGCTTCGACGGGGCGTACTCCGAGAGCCTCACCCTCGACCAGGCCCGCCGCCCGGACGTCCTGGTCGCCCTGCGCATGCAGGACAAGGACATCGGCCACTCGCACGGCGGCCCGGTCCGTCTCTACGTGGCCCCCATGTACTTCTACAAATCGGCCAAGTGGCTGTCCGGCATCACCGTCACCGAGGACGTGGAGCCGGGCTACTGGGAGGACCGGGGCTACGACGTGGACGCCTGGGTCGGCCGCTCGAACGGGCGGGACGATGAACCTACGACTTGACGCCCCGCCCCAGGCACGGATCCGGCGCTTCGGCCGCTCCCAGAAGTGGGTGCACCGCACGACGGCCGCCCTGATGGGCGTCTGCGTGGCCACGGCCGCCTGTCTGTACGTCCCCCAGTTCGCCGAACTCGTCGGCCGCCGCGAGCTGGTGGTCCGCGTCCACGAGTGGGCGGGCCTGGCGTTGCCGCTCCCGGCCCTCCTGGGCCTGGCCTCCCGCGCCTTCCGCGCCGACCTGGGCTTCCTCAACCGCTTCGGCCCGCACGACCGCGTCTGGCTGCGCGCCGCCCTGCGCCGCGACAAACGCCGGGCCTCCCGCCCCGCCGGCAAGTTCAACGCGGGCCAGAAGGTCTACGCCGCCTGGATCGCCGGCGCGACCCTGGTGATGCTCGGCACCGGCCTCCTGATGTGGTTCACCCACCTCACCCCCATCCAGTGGCGCACCAGCGCGACCTTCGTCCACGACTGGCTCGCCCTCACCATCGGCATCGTCCTCGCGGGCCACATCGGCATGGCCCTCGGCGACCCGGAGGCCCGGCGGGGGCTGCGGACGGGATCGGTGAGCCGGGAGTGGGCGGAGCGGGAGCATCCGCTGTGGCGGCCGTAGCGTGACGTCAGGCGTCACACGTCAGCCGTTCGACCCCGCGCGGTCTTCCGTTCGTCGCCCCGGAGGCCGCGCAGTGTCCACAGGCCGTACAGCGCCAGCAGCGGTTTGACGCCGATCCATTCGCCGGGGCGGTAGTCGTCCGCGCGCACCAGCCGCTGCGCCAGGTCCGGCCGCTGCCGCCGCAGGTAGGCGCGGGCCTTGAGGGCGTGAGCCGGCTGGGAGACGATCTTGATGCGGTCCACGCCCTCGAGCAGCGGGATCACGTTCGTGATGTTCTCCCACGTCGTCGTGGACCGGTCCTCCAGGAGCACCGGGCCCTCGAACCCGAGTACCGACGTCGCGTAATCGGCCATCAGACGGGCCTCCGTCGCGCCGCTGCCGGTCGCACCGCCGCTGAGGATCAGGCAGGCACCGTGCGTACCGTCGGCGGTCACGGAGCGGATTCCGGCACGGACCCGCCACCGGTTGATCAGGTTCGCCGTGTCCCCGGGGTTGCGGTACCCCAGGACCACCACGGCCGAGGAGGCGCCCCCGCCGTCACCCACGAGTCCCCGGGACCAGCGCCGGTTCAGCCACTCGCCCCAGACCAGGGCGGCAGCCCCGGCGATCACCAGTCCCGTCCTTCGCCGCATGCGGGGACTCTAGGGCACCTCGGTGCCGGTTCCCCAGGCCGGCAACGGCGACGGGCGAGGCCGGAAGACCGTGCCTCGCCCGCTCGGGTGCCCTCGTGGTCGTACGTCTAGATGACCAACGACAACAGCAGTACCAGACCGCCCGCGACCACCGAGATGATCGTCTCCATGATCGACCAGGTCTTGATCGTCTGGCCGACGTCCAGGCCGAAGTACTCCTTGACCAGCCAGAAGCCGGCGTCGTTGACATGGCTGAAGAAGAGCGAGCCGGCGCCGATGGCGAGGACCAGCAGGGCCGTCTCCCCGGTCGACATGCCTTCCGCGAGCGGGGCGACCAGACCGGCCGCGGAGATGGTGGCCACCGTGGCCGAGCCGGTCGCGAGCCGGATCGCCACCGCGATCAGCCAGGCCAGCAGGAGGGCCGGGATCGACCAGTCCTTGGATATGTCCAGGACCATCTGACCCACACCGGAGTCGATCAGGGTCTGCTTGAAGCCGCCGCCCGCGCCGACGATCAACAGGATGCCGGCGATGGGCGCGAGGCCCTTCTCGACGAGCGGGGAGAGCCGCTCCTTGCCGAAGCCGGCCGGGCGCAGCAGCGTGAAGATGCCCACGAGCACCGCGGCCAGCAGGGCGATCATCGGGGAGCCGATGACGTCGAAGACGCGCTGGGTGAGGTTCTCGGGGTCGTCGATCACGATGTCGACCAGCGCCTTGGAGAGCATCAGGACGACCGGGAGGAGGATCGTGGCGAGCGTGGGGCCGAAGCCCGGGCGCTTCTCCAGGTCCTCCGAGGCGCGCTGGGGGATCATCCGGTCGGGCGCGGGGACGTCCACCCAGCGGGCCGCGACCTTCGAGAACAGCGGGCCGGCGACGATCACCGTCGGGATGGCGACCAGCACGCCGAGCGCGAGGGTGACACCGAGGTTGGCCTGCACCGCGTCGATCGCCACCAGCGGGCCGGGGTGCGGCGGGACCAGGCCGTGCATCACGGACAGGCCCGCGAGGGCCGGGATGCCGATGCGCATCAGGGAGTAGTTGCCGCGCTTGGCGACCATCAGCACGACCGGGATCAGCAGCACGACACCGACCTCGAAGAACAGCGGCAGCCCGATGACGGAGGCGATCAGGACCATCGCCCACGGCATCGAACGGCCGCCCGCCTTGGCGAGGATCGTGTCGACGATCTGGTCGGCCCCGCCCGAGTCGGCGAGCATCTTGCCGAGGATCGCGCCGAGGGCGATCAGTACGCCGACGCCGGCGACCGTGGTGCCGAGCCCGGTGGTGAAGCTGGCGATGGCCTTGTCGAGCGGCGCCCCGGCGACCGCGCCGAGCACGAGCGTGCCCAGGGTCAGCGACAGGAACGCGTGGAGCTTGAACTTGGTGATGAGTACAACGATGACGGCGATGCCCGCCAGGACGGCGATGCCCAGCTGAGCGTGACCGGCCGAGGTGATCGGCTCGGGTGCGTCCGCTGCCAGCATCTCGACGCTGAGTCTGGTCACGGGGGTTCCTTGCAGTACGGGGACGTTCTTCGGAAAGGGGGGTTACGGCAGTTCGGCGAGCGCCTTGGCGGCCCGCCCGGTGATCTCCTCCGGGCTGCCGGAGACGTCCACCACGACACCGGCCTCGTCCTCCTGGAGGGGCTGGAGCGTGGCGAACTGCGAGTCCAGCAACGCGGTGGGCATGAAGTGCCCCTGCCGGTGCGACATCCGGTCCTCGATGAGGGAGCGGTCGCCCGCCAGGTGCACGAAGACGACCCCGGGCGCCTCGGCCCGCAGCCGGTCGCGGTACGACCGCTTCAGCGCCGAGCAGCTGACGACCCCGCCGAGCCCCGCCCGCCCGTGCGCCCAGGAGCCGATGGCGTCCAGCCACGGCCACCGGTCGTCGTCGGTGAGCGGGGTGCCGGCCGACATCTTGGCGATGTTGGTCGGCGGGTGGAAGTCGTCGCCCTCGGCGTACGGAACGCCGAGCCGGGCCGCGAGCAGGGGACCGATGGTGGTCTTCCCGGTGCCCGCGACGCCCATGACCACGACGACCTTCGGGGTACTCATCGCTGCCTCACTGTCTGCTGTCCTCGTCGACACCTTCGATGTCGAGCAACTGAAACCGATTAGGTAGGACTATTCAAGACCCAGGGACAAATAAGTCTGACTTTTTCTGGGTGTGACACGCCCCGTACTCTGAGTGCATGAGCACATTGGGCCGGGGGCTGCACGGACGCGTACTGGACGCCCTCGGACCCGCGATCACCGCGGGCGAGTACCCTCCGGGCAGTGTTCTGCGCACCGACGAGCTCGCCCAGCGTTTCGACGTCTCACGCTCGGTGATGCGCGAGGCGGTCCGGGTCCTGGAGTCCATGCACCTCGTCGAGTCCCGCCGCCGCGTGGGCGTCACCGTGCGCCCGAAGGCCGAGTGGAACGTCTACGACCCCCAGGTCATCCGCTGGCGGCTGGCCGGCGCCGACCGTCCGCAGCAACTGCGCTCACTGACCGTGCTGCGCTCGGCGATCGAGCCGGTGGCGGCGGGCCTCGCCGCGAAGAACGCGACCGCCGAACAGTGCGCCCAGCTCACCGAGTGCGCGCTCGGCATGGTCGCCAACTCCAAGGGCCACCGGCTGGAGGGCTACCTCTTCCACGACATCGCCTTCCACCGGGTGATCCTCAACGCCTCCGGCAACGAGATGTTCGCCCGCCTCGGTGACGTCGTCGCCGAGGTCCTCACCGGCCGCACCCGCCACGAGGTCATGTTCGAGGACCCCGACCCTGCCGCCGTCACCCTCCACGTCCGGCTCGCCGAGGCCGTCCGCGCGGGCGACGCGGGCCACGCGGAGGAGCTCACCCGCGAGATCGCCGAGGGCGCCCTTCAGGAACTCGACATCCTCGCGCCGTAGTTCAGTCGAGGAACTCCCCGTCGACGTACACCCAGGCCCCGCCGACCCGCTCGAAACGGCTGCGTTCGTGCAGCGTGCCGCCCTTGAACGAGGCGCGGAACGTCACCGTGCCGGTGGCGTGGAAGGCCGAGCCGTCGGCCGTGTCCAGGATCTCGAGCCCGGTCCAGCGCATGCCCGCGTCGAGGTCCAGCACGCCGGGACGGGTCCGGGGATGCCAGGTGCGCAGCAGGTAGTCCCGCTCCAGCTTCACGAAGGCGCTGTACCGCGACCGCATGAGCGCCTCGGCGGTCGGCGCGGCGGCCTCGCCCCGGTGGAAGCGGCCGCAGCAGTTGTCGTACGTCTCCTGAAGACCGCAGGTGCAGCCGGGCCGCTGCCGCGGGTTACGTCGTCGGCTCACGGCTGCACCCGTCCCGTGTTGGTCGGCGGATGCGCCGGCCGCGCCGGCCCCAGCGTCGGCAGCGGCGGCAGCGAAGCCCCGTGCACCCACGCGTCGAACAGACCGTTCAGCGGCTCCTCCGCGAAGCGGTTGACATGGGCCGCCAGCGTCGCCGTGGTCACGGCCCCGCCCCGATGCAGCCCGGCCCAGCCGCGCAGCATCCGGAAGAACGCCTCGTCGCCCATCGCGCAGCGGATCGCGTGCACGGTGAGGCCGCCGCGCTCGTAGAGCCGGTCGTCGAACATCGACTTGCGGCCGGGATCGGCCAGCCGCAGGTCCTGGGGCAGCGAGGACAGCAACCGGTGTGCGGCGGCGGCGAGTTGCTGTGCCGTACGGCCACCGGAGCGCTCCGACCACAGCCACTCGGCGTACTTGGCGAACCCCTCGTTCAGCCAGATGTGCCGCCAGTTGGCGATGGACACGCTGTTGCCGAACCACTGGTGCGCCAGCTCGTGCGCGACCAGCCGCTCCGAACCCCGGGCCCCGTCCACGTGGTTGGCGCCGAACAGCGACAACCCCTGGGCCTCGACGGGCACATCGAGCTCCTCCTCCGTGACGAGGACGGCGTACTCGTCGAACGGATACGGCCCGAACAGCTCCTGGAACAGGTCCATCATCTGCGGCTGCCGCGCGAAGTCCCGTGAGAACCGCGGCAGCAGATGCGCGGGGATGTGCCCGTGCTGGGGCACCCCGCCGGGACCCGGATCGCCCAGCAGCACCGTCTGGTACTTGCCGATCGACAGCCCGACGAGATAGCTGGAGGTGGGCGCGGCCTGCTCGTACACCCAGGTCGTCGTGGACGCCTTGGTCGTCCGGGTCAGCAGCCGCCCGCCCGCCACGACCGCGTAGGCGGACGGCGTGGTGATCGAGATCTGGTAGGACGCCTTGTCGGCGGGCCGGTCGTTGCACGGGTACCAGGACGGCGCCCCGATCGGCTGGCTCGCCACCAGAGCCCCGTCCTCCAGCTCCTCCCAGCCGAGCCCGCCCCAAGGGCTGTGCACCGGCTTGGGGTTGCCCGACCAGTGCACCTCGACCGTGAACGCGGCCCCGGGCCGTACCGCCTTCGCGGGCTTGACCCGCAGCTTCCCGCCCCGGTGCGTGTAATGGGCCGGCCGGCCGTCCACCCGCACCCGGCCGATCTTGAAGTCCGAGAGGTTGAGCATGAACTCGTCGAGCGGCGAGCGCCCCGCTATGGCGTTGACGCGGGCGCTCCCGGCCAGCCGGTTCGGGGCGGGGCGGTAGTCCAGCGCGAGCTCGTAGCGGTGCACCCGGTACCGGGCGTCACCGTGGTCCGGGAAGTACGGGTCCGAACCCGCCGCCTGCTGAACTGCCACTGCCGCTTCCGCTCCCTGCGCCGCGTCGCCACTCGGATCCGCCGGTACACCGCTCACCGACTCCGAGTGGCCCGCGTTCAGGGCCGCCATGCCTCGATCGGGTTGCCGAGCCAGCGGGTGTCGTCCGGGACGGACTCCGCGGCCATGACGAGCGACGCGGGGCCCAGCGTGGTGCGGGCCCCGATCGTGCTGCCGGGCAGCACGATCCCGCCAGGGCCCAGCGTGGCGCCCTCACGGAGCACCACAGTATCCGTCCGCAAGATCCGGTCGTGGAAGAGGTGGGTCTGGAGCACACAGCCCCGGTTCACGGTCGCCGCGTCCTCCAAGGTCACCAGATCGGTCTCCGGCAGCCAGTAGCTCTCCACCCAGACGCCCTTGCCGATCCTCGCCCCGAGCCCGCGCAGCCACGCCGTCAGCACCGGCGTACCGGGCACGGCACCCGCCAGCCACGGCACCGCCAGCACCTCGACGAAGGTGTCCGCGAGCTCGTTGCGCCACACGAAGCCGCTCCACAGCGGGTGCTCCCCACTGCGGTGCCGCCCCACGAGCAGCCACTTCGCGACCATCGACACCAGCCCCGCCACCGCACCGGCCGCGAGCAGCACCGCGCCCGCCAGGAGCCAGGCCCACGGCCCCAGCACGCACAGCGCGGCGATCGTCAGCACGGCGAGCCCGGCCGAGCAGAACACGGGCACGATCCGGCACAGCTCCACCAGCCCGCGCGCCCACAGCAGCCCCGCCGACGGCTCGTACGTCCGGCTCTGGTCGCTGTCGGCCGCGCTGCGCGGCAGCTTCACCGGCGGCAGCCCCAGATATGACGTGCCCTTCTTCGCCTTCTTCGGCGTCGCCGACAGCACCCCGACCAGCCCGCCGTCCGGCACGGTCCGCCCCGGCGCGGTCATCCCGGAGTTCCCGAGGAACGCCCGCCGCCCGATCTCGGCGCGCCCGATCCTGACCCAGCCGCCACCCAGCTCGTACGGCGCGGTCAGCGTGTCGTCGGCCAGGAACGCGCCCTCACCGACCGTTGTCAGGCTCGGCAGCGCCAGCACGGTCGACACCTCGGCACCGCGCCCGATCCGCATCCCGAGCAGCCGCAGCCACACCGGCGTGACCAGCCCGGCGTACAGCGGGAACAGCGTCTCGCGCGAGCGGTCCATCAGCTGCGTCACGGTCCACGCCTGCCACCCGACCCTGCTGTGCGTCGGATACGTCCCCTCGCGCAGCCCCAGGCTCAGCAACCGCACGGAGACCAGGAGCAGCAGCGCGTACGCCAGCCCGAAGGCGAGCGTCGCCGGGACGAGAGCCAGGAAGGCGCCGGCCAGCGGAGCGGACCCGGCGACGAAGGGCCGGGCCACCAGGAACGCGGCGCCGCCCGCCAGCACGGGAAGCGCGGTGAGGGCGAGCCCTGTGAGGCCGTACATGACACGCCAGTACGTGCCCCGCGCCGGCCGTTCCTTCGGCCAGTTGCGCTTGGCCTTGCCGAGCTTGACCGCGGGCGCGCCCGCCCAGCGCTGACCGGTCGGGATCTGCCCGGTGACCGCCGAACCCGGCGCCACCTCGGCCCGCTTGCCGACCCTGGCGCCCGGGAAGAGCATGCTGCGCGTGCCGACGACGGCGTGCGCGCCCACCTTGACCTGGCCGATCTCCAGCCGGTCGCCGTCCAGCCACCAGCCGGACAGGTCCACCTCGGACTCCACGGCCGCGCCCCGGCCCAGCTTGAGCATGCCGGTGACCGGCGGCAACGAGTGCAGATCCACATCGGGACCGACCTTGGCGCCGAGCGCCCGCGCGTACCGCTCCAGCCAGGAGCCGGTCAGCGAGGTCGCCCCGCTGAACTCGGCGAGCCGCTCGGCGGTCCACAGGCGCAGGTGGACGCCGCCACCGCGCGGATACCGGCCGGGCTGGAGGCCGCGCAGGAGCAGCCGGGCCCCGCCGGCCGCCAGAGCGAGCCGCCCGGGCGGGCTGAAGAGCAGCAGGGCACCGGCGCCGACGAGCCACCAGGAGGCGGTCGGCAGCCAGCCGTAGGAAGGCAGGAGGTTCCCGACGGCGGCCAGCGGCACCAGCCAGCGCAGCCCCATCAGCGTGAACAGGGGGAGCAGCAGCAGGAGTTGGATCACCTGGGCCCGGAGCGGCACCGGTGCGATCACCCGCGCGGCCCCGTCGTCCTGCGCGGACTCCTCCAGATGGCGGGCCAGCTTCCGCAGGGTGGGCCGCTGGTAGATGTCGAGGACGGCCGCGCTCGGGTAGCGGGTGCGCAGCCGGGTGGTCAACTGGGCGGCGGCCAGGCTGGAGCCGCCGATCGCGAAGAAGTCGTCGCGGGCGCCGGAGACCGGGATGCCGAGGACTTCCGCCCACTGTTCGGCGAGCCAGGCCTCGGTGCCGTACAACTCCTCGGCGGGACCGCCCGTTTCGAGCCCCTCCAGCGGCCAGGGCAGTGCGTCGCGGTCCACCTTGCCGGAGGTCCGGGTCGGCAGGTCGGCGACCGGGGCGAGCAACGGCACGAGCGCGGCGGGCAGTTCGGCCCGCAGCCTCTCCACCGCGGCCGTGTGGTCCCAGCCGTCCTGCGTGACGACGTACCCGACGAGGAGCTGGTTGCCGCTGCGGGCGGTGCGCACGGCGGCGGCCGCTCCCGCGACCCCCGGCAGAGCCTGGAGAGCCGCGTCGACCTCACCGAGCTCGATCCGCCGGCCACCGAGCTTGATCTGCTCGTCGGCCCGCCCGAGGAAGACCAGCCCCTCGGGCTCCGCCTTCACCAGGTCACCGCTGCGGTACGCCCGCTCCCAGCCCAGCGACTTCAGCGGCGCGTACTTCTCCGCGTCCTTCTCGGCGTCCAGGTACCGGGCCAGCCCGACCCCGCCGATCACCAACTGCCCGCTGGCACCCATCGCCACGGGCTCCCCGGCCTCGTCCACGACGGCCAGCTCCCAGCCGTCCAACGGCAACCCGATCCGAATGGGCTCCTCGCCGGACATGAGCGAGGCACAGGCCACCACGGTCGCTTCCGTCGGCCCGTAGGTGTTCCACACCTCCCGCCCCTCCGTCACCAGCCGCTGCGCCAGCTCGGGCGGACAGGCCTCCCCGCCGAAGATCAGCAGCCGTACGTCGTTGAGGGTCTCGGGCTCCCACAGCGCGGCGAGCGTCGGCACGGTCGAGACGACCGTGATCTCCTGCTCCACGAGCCAGGGCCCGAGGTCCGCGCCGCTCCTGACCTGGGAACGCGGCACCGGCACCAGACAGGCCCCGTAGCGCCACGCCAGCCACATCTCCTCGCAGGACGCGTCGAAGGCGACGGACAGGCCCGCCATGACCCTGTCACCGGGACCGATGGGGTCGTCGGTGAGGAACAGCGCGGCCTCGGCGTCCACGAAGGCGGCGGCGCTGCGGTGCGAGACGGCGACGCCCTTGGGCTTGCCGGTCGAGCCGGAGGTGAAGATGATCCACGCGTCGTGCCCGACGCCGGGCCGGGCGGCGGGGGAGTCACCGCGGCCGTTGACGGTCAGCTCGTGCCCGGCGCCGACCACGGCCCGGACCTGCGCCTCCCCGAACACCAGCTCGGCCCGCTCGTCGGGGTCCTCGGCGTCGACGGGGACATAGGCGGCACCGGCGGCGAGCACGGCGAGGATCGCGACGTAGAGGTCGTTGGTGCCGGACGGCACCCGGACGCCCACCCGGTCGCCGAGCCCCACCCCGGCCTCGGCGAGCCGCCGCCGCAGCCGCTCGACCTCGACGGCCAGGGCGCGGTAGGTGAGCCGGGTCGTCCCGTCGTCCAGGGCGAGCTCGTCGGGGTAGGACCGCACGGACGCGTCGAAGACGTCGACGAGGGTGCGCGGGGAGGCCGCGGGGCCCCCGGAGAAGCGGGCGGTGTCACCGAACTGTTCGAACTGTTCACGGATCTCTGCGCTGAGCTCTTCGTTGAGCAGGCCGAGAGCGCTGCTCTCGTCTATGGCTGCCATCGGTCCTCGCGTCTCGATCCCGGAGCCCCCGGGGCGCTGGCGGGCCCGCAGGTCTGCCTGGGGTTGTCCGGCTCCAGCTCGTAACAAGCCGGAAATTTTAGTACGAAGCTAGGTCCGTGCCGCTTGGTCGGCCACGCGGGAGGGCCGATCGGGGGCCCTTCATGAGCATCGGGAACGCTGTGACCTGGGCGTCTTCACTCGTGAGAGAGATCGCCCACACAGTGCGTGAGGACGCCCGCTCCACGGCAAAAGAAAACGGTGCCGACCGAGAACCGGTCAGCACCGTTACATGTGTCCGAGGGGGGACTTGAACCCCCACGCCCGATAAAGGGCACTAGCACCTCAAGCTAGCGCGTCTGCCATTCCGCCACCCGGACAAGGTGTCTGTCGTGCGGGTTTTCCCCGCGGCGACGAAGGAAACATTACCAGGCTTTCGAAGGGGCCCGATCACCCCCCGTCCCCGCCCCGGGCGGGCGTGAACGGCGTGTGACGGGCCGGGCCCCGTCTTGGGCCGACCGGCTCACGGAGGGAGGATGAGGGCAACCACCAGCAGTGACAGCGGGAGGAACAGCGTGAGCGACACGGACACGGCCAGGGGCGTCACCGGCGAGGACGAGGTCGTGGACCTCTGCCGCGAGCTCATCCGGTTCGACACCAGCAACTACGGCGACCACTCAGGGCCGGGCGAACGCAAGGCGGCCGAGTGGGTCGCCGGCAAGCTCGCCGAGGTGGGCCTCGACCCGCAGATCTTCGAGTCGCACCCCGGCCGCGCCTCCACGGTGGCCCGGATCGCGGGGGAGGACCCGTCCCGGCCCGCCCTGCTGATCCACGGCCACCTCGACGTCGTACCGGCCAACGCGCAGGACTGGACCCACCACCCGTTCTCCGGCGAGGTCGCGGACGGGTGCGTGTGGGGGCGGGGCGCGGTCGACATGAAGGACATGGACGCGATGACCCTGGCGGTCGTCCGTGACCGGCTGCGCAGCGGCCGCAAGCCCCCTCGGGACATCGTCCTCGCGTTCCTCGCCGACGAGGAGGCCGGCGGCACGTTCGGCGCCCGGCACCTCGTCGACAACCACCCGGACCTCTTCGAAGGGGTGACCGAGGCGATCAGCGAGGTGGGCGGCTTCTCCTTCACCGTGAACGAGCAGCGGCGGCTCTACCTGATCCAGACGGCCGAGAAGGGCATGCACTGGATGAAGCTGACGGTGGCCGGCACCGCCGGGCACGGATCGATGATCCACCGGGACAACGCCATCACCGAGTTGTCGGAGGCGGTCGCGCGCCTCGGCCGCCACAAGTTCCCCGTGCGGGTCACCAAGACCACCCGGGCCTTCCTCGACGAGCTCGGCGACGCGCTCGGCACCGAACTGGACCCGGAGGACATGGAGGGCACGCTCGCCCGGCTCGGCGGTATCGCCAAGCTCATCGGCGCGACCCTCAGCAACACCGCCAACCCCACCCAGCTCGGCGCCGGCTACAAGGTCAACGTCATCCCGGGCGAGGCCACCGCACACGTCGACGGGCGCTTCCTGCCCGGTTTCGAGGAGGAGTTCCTCGCCGACCTCGACAAGATCCTCGGCCCCAAGGTCCGGCGCGAGGACGTGCACTCCGACAAGGCCGTCGAGACCACCTTCGACGGCGCGCTCGTGGACGCCATGCAGTCCGCGCTGGTCGCCGAGGACCCGGCCGCCAAGGCGATCCCCTACATGCTCTCCGGCGGCACCGACGCCAAGTCCTTCGACGAGCTCGGCATTCGCGGCTTCGGTTTCGCGCCGCTCAAGCTGCCCCCGGAGCTGGACTTCGCGGGGATGTTCCACGGTGTCGACGAGCGGGTGCCCGTGGACGGGCTGAAGTTCGGCGTGCGGGTTCTCGACCGGTTCATCGACGCGAGCTGACGTGTGTTGACGCTCCTATTCGGCCGCGCGTACGAGATCGGCCGGGAAGGGTGAATGCGCTCATAAGCTCGTATCCCCATTACTCCCTCCTCGTTACAACTCATGTGATCCGCTGCTTGGGATCGCATTGCCAACAAGGAGGAATAATGATCAAGAAGGTCGTCGCCGCTGCGGCTGCCACTGGTGGCCTGGTTCTCGCGGGCGCGGGCCTTGCCGTCGCCGATGCGGGTGCGCAGGGTGCCGCTGTGGGCTCCCCGGGTGTGCTGTCCGGCAACGTCGTGCAGGTTCCCGTTCACGTCCCGGTGAACGTCTGCGGCAACACGGTCTCCGTGATCGGCCTGCTGAACCCCGCCTTCGGCAACACGTGCGTCAACCAGTGACGTTGTGCCTCGCCCTCAGTTAAGAGGGTTGAGCCCGTCGGCCCCGGAGCGCAAGCCATGCGCTCCGGGGCCGACCGGCCTTTTCGAAAAGAAACAGAACCGCGGTGCAGCGGTATTTCGAGGCAAGGTCGAAAGCAGGGATTAGGTACATGCGACAAGTCACCCGCAAGGGCCTGATGACAGTGGCGGCCGCGACCGGCGTGATCGCCGCCGCGGGCGGAGCCGCCCACGCCGACTCGGGAGCGAGCGGATCAAGCGCGAACTCTCCCGGCGTGCTGTCGGGCAACACGGTTTCGGCGCCGGTGCACGCCCCGGTGAACGCGTGCGGCAACACCGTGAACGTCGTCGGGGTCCTCAACCCCGCCATGGGCAACAGCTGCGCCAACAAGGGCGGTGGCAGCGGAACGCCCGGCGGGAACGGCGGCTCGGGCGGCTCCCAAGGACACGGCGGCGGTCACGGAGGGCACGGGCCCGGTGGACACGGCGGACACGGCGGTTCCGGAGGCTCGGGCTCCGGCGGCTCGCACGCCGGCGGTCACACCGGTGGCTCCCCCGGCGTGGGCTCGGGCAACCACGTCGAGGTCCCGGTCGACGCTCCCGTGAACGTCTGCGGCAACAGCGTCGACGTCATCGGCATCGGCAACCCCGCCATGGGCAACGACTGCGGCTCCGGCGGCGGGCGGCACACCCCGCCCGGATCGCCGGAACAGCCCGGCACCCCGGAACAGCCCGGCACCCCGGAACAGCCCGGCAACCCGGAACAGCCCGGCCACCCCGGCTCCCCGGCCACCCCGCCCGGAGCGAGCACCGGGACACCGGGCGGCGGCAACCACCCCGGCACCCAGACGCTCTCCCAGCCCCTGGGCAGCGCGCAGCTCGCGCAGACCGGCAGCGACCTGCCGATCGGGCTGGCCCTCCCGGTGGGCGCCGGAGCGCTGCTGGCGGGCACGGTCCTCTACCGCAGGGCACGGGCCTCGGCCTAGGTCACACCGCCTGAAACGGAGCGGGCCCCGCCGAGGCGGGGCCCACTCCGTTCGTCCTGTCTCACCACGTGGCACGCACCTGGCGGATGATCCGCCGGCGCAACCGCACCCTGCGGCTGCCATCGCGCATCAGGCTCAGTCGGTCCAACTCCCAGTGTCCGTACTCGGCATGGTCCGTCAGCAGACGTGTGGCGTCCTTGCGGGAGACCCCCCGCGGTACGTACACGTCGACAAATTCGTATTCCGGCATCGCATCTATTGTGCGGGCCGGGGCCCGCTACGGATAGCGTCTGCACTATGTCTGATGCTGTGCAGCCCACCGCTGCCGAGGTACGTGCCGCCGCCGAGGCGGTCAAGACCGCGCTCGACCGCCACCTGGCCGCGGTCGAACGGAGGTCGGGGGAGGACGACCCCGCCGTCTACGAGGCCTTCAACGAACTGGCCGCGGCCGCCGAGGTGTACGACGAGCTGCTCTACGACCGCTACGACGAGGTCACCCCCTTCGAGATCCCGGGCGCGGAGGACGCCCCGCCGTACACGGGCCCCGAGGAGCCGAACGCGCTGAGCGTGCTGATCCGCCGCGACTACGCCGTGGTGGAGCCGCAGCGGTTGCTGGCACAGGCCCAGCGGGTCGAGGCGGCCGACGAGGGTCTCGGCACGGAGGCCTCCGGCACGGTCCACGGTGCGCTGGAAGTGCTGTTCGGTGAGTTCGAGCCCGACGAGATCGCCTCCCGGCACAAGGAGTTCGGTCTCGAGGAGGGCGACTCCACGCTGTGGGTGACCGCGGCGGACGAACCGGCCGAGCCGGGGGAGTGGCTGGAGACGCCGTTCGAGCAGGTCGATGTGGAGCGGGTGGTGTGCCGGTTCGATGTCAGCGCGATGTTCGACGACGACCTCGACGACGACGGCGACGGGCCCGACGTCGAGGACGATGATCTGGAACCGCTGGACGTGGACCGTCACTGAGGCGATACGAGCGCGGCCCCGGAGAGACGATCTCCGGGGCCGCGCCCCTTTTCCGGCTGGTCAGCCGGACGTCGGCGACTGCGTCGCGAGGAGGGTGGGCAGCCGGGTCGTGCGGGGCTTGGCCGGGACCTCGGCGACCGCCCTCGCGAGGGCCTGTTCCACGCCGTGCACCACGGACAGGTGGCGGTCCGCCCTGCCGAACGCCGTGTAGACCCAGGGCCGGCTGAGGGCCTGCGCCGCGTCCCCGGGCAGCACTACGACCGCCGCGGGCCACCGCCCGCCCACCGCCTGGTGCGCGGTCAGCGCCCAGCCGTGCCGCACGGACTGCTCCACCCGCTCCTTCGGTACGACCACGGGCACCCCGTCGCAGATCAGGTGCAGGCCGTCGGCACCGGCCCCCACCACCTGGCCCGGCAGCGTACGGCCCGGTGCGGGGGAGTAGGCGACGCGGTCACCGGGGTCGAAGCCGCCGAAGCGGCCGGGGCCGGGGTTGAGGCGCTCCTTCAGGGCCGCGTTGAGCACCCGGGTGCCGGCGGCGCCGCCGTGACCCGGGGTGATCACCTGGGTCTCCTCGGCGGGGACCCCGATCGCCCGCGGCACCGAGTCCGCGACCAGTTGCACGGTCCGGTGCACGGCCTCGCCCGCGTCCCGCACCGGCACGATCACGACCTCCTTGCCGGGCGCCTCGACCTGGTTCAGCTCACCGATGCCGATCCCGGAGACCAGCTCGCCGAGTGGGCCGGGATCCGGCCTGCGCGAGGCGATCTGCGGACAGATCCGCGCGGCGAGCAGATCCGCGAACACCCGCCCGGGCCCCGCCGACCACAGCACCGCCGGGTCCCCGCACAGCACCAGCCGCGCCCCGTCCGGCAGGGACTCCACGAGCAGCGCGGCCGTCTCGACGTCGAGCTGGGGCGCGTCGAGCACGACGAGAAGGTCGAGGTCGAACGTGCCGTCGGTATCCCGGCCGGGCCCCTCCGCACCGGAGAGGAGCCCGGCGACGGTGGCGACGGGGTGAGCGGGCCCGCCGGGCCGGTCGGGATCGGCGGGGGCCGCGGTGTCGTGCTGGTCCGGGCCGGAGAGCAGGGCGCCGAAGCGGTCACGGCCCAGCGGGCCGTGCGTGGCCGCCCACGCCCGCAGCCCCAGCCCTCGCGCCGCCGCCAGCAGCGCCGCCGGTTCCGTCAGGGACGCCTCGCCGCCGGTGTGCAGGACCAGTCCGCCCGCCGCGACCGCGCGGATCAGCTCGGCGGCCGACCCCTTGGCCGACGCCGCGGCGCGCTCCCAGTCCTCGGCCGAACCGTCCTCCTTGGGCACCGAGTTGATCAGCCGGGCCAGCCCGTCGGCGAGGCTCTCCTCCGCGAGGGCGTACCGCTCCAGCCCGACCAGGATCCGGACCGGCCGCTCGGCCCCCTCCTCGTCGTCCTCCGCGGGCTCCGGGGCCGCCGGGTCCAGGGCGTCCTGGAAGACCAGGGCCTCGGCCTCGGCGATCGTGCTCTGGACGGCCGCGTCGGCGTCCGGCACGCCCCGCTGCGCCAGCGCGGTGGTGAGCGCCGGCATCTCCAGCGCGGTGTGCCCGGCGAGCGCCGCCTGCTCCAGGAGCCAGACGGTGACCGCCCGCCCGCGCCGCTCGTCGTCCGGCGCGCAGTCCGCGCCGAGCAGCGCCCGCGCGAATCCATCGGCCTGCTCGGGGCGTACGCCCACGACCCGCAGCAACTGCCAGGGGTCCGACCGCAGCCCGTCGTCGGCTCCTTCCCCGAGGGCCGCGGCGACCTGCGCCGCGAGGGCCTCCGGCGCCCCGCCCTCGGCCAGCACACGCCGCACGGCCTCCACGGTCTCCGGCACGGGCACGCCGACGGAACCGGCCGCACTTCCGGACCCGGACGCGGCGGCCTCCGCCGACACCGGCCGGGGCCGCGCCGGTTCCTGGGCGGGCCGACGCGGTGGCTCGGGCTCGCTGAAGACGGCGGCCACGGGCTTCGCCCCGCTCTCCACGGCCCGTACGGCGGCGAGGAGGTCGGCCGCCTTCCCGCTGAGCTTGGTCCCGCTCTTGACCGGCCCCTGCTTCTCGGCCTTGCGCCGGGCGATCCGCTCCCGCTCGATCCGCTGCGCCGCCAACTCGGCCTCGGCCTCGGACAACTGCTTGGCCGCACCCTCCGCGTCACCGCCGCCCGAGTCACCGTCCTCGGCCGCCGCCGGTTCCGCGTCGGCGTCCTCGCCGTCCGGGGAGGCCTCGCGCACGCCCTCGCCGGCCCCGGCGCCGTCCGGCTCCCGGCCCGGTGCCACGCCTGTGCCCTCCGGCTCGGGCGCGTCGCCCCGCGTCCCCGGCTCGGTCTTCTCCGTGGGCTCCGGCTCCGTGCTCACAGCGTGCTCCAGTCGTGATCGGGATAGCGGTGCACGGGCGCCGACACATCGTCGAGCGCCCGGCAGATCTCGTCAGGAAGACTAAGGGCCTCCACTGACAATGCCGCCGTGAGCTGCTGCGAGTTGCGCGCGCCGACGATCGGCGCGGTCACCCCCGGCCGGTCCCGGACCCACGCGAGGGCCACCTGGAGCGGTGTCACCGCGAGCCCGTCGGCCGCCGTGGTCACCGCGTCCACGATGTGGCTCGCGGTGTCGTCGAGGTACGGCGCGACGAACGGCGCCAGATGCTCCGAGGCCCCGCGCGAGTCGGCCGGAGTGGAGGTGCGGTACTTGCCCGTCAGGACACCACGGCCGAGAGGCGAGGAGGGCAGCAGTCCGATGCCCAGATCGAGCGCGGCCGGCAGCACCTCCCGCTCGACCCCGCGCTGGAGCAGCGAGTACTCGAGCTGCGTGGCGGCCAGCCGGGTCCGCGTCCCGGGCGCGGCCAACTGCCACGTCCCCGCCTTGGCGAGCTGCCAGCCGCAGAAGTTGGAGACCCCGGCATAGCGGGCGCGACCGCTGCTGACGGCCAGGTCGAGGGCCCCGAGCGTCTCCTCCAGCGGGGTGCGGGGGTCGTAGGAGTGGACGTGCCACACGTCGACGTAGTCCGTGCCGAGCCGGGCCAGTGAGTCGTCCAGCGCGGCGAGCAGGTGGCCGCGCGAGCCGTCGACGCGGACCTCCGGGTCGGGCACGCTGCCCGCCTTCGTGGAGATGACCAGGTCCCGGCGCGGGACCAGGCCTTCTATGAGGCGTCCGAGCAGGTACTCGGCCTCCCCGTCGCCGTACACGTCCGCCGTGTCGACCAGCGTCCCGCCCGCCTCCCAGAACGTTTTCAGGAGGTCCGCCGCGTCGTGCTCGTCGGTGTCCCTGCCCCAGGTGAGGGTGCCGAGCCCGATGCGGGACACACGCAGGCCGGTCCGGCCGAGATGCCTCTGCTCCATGAACGCCGAGATTACTGGCCAGAACCTGTCGCGTGGGGGCCTGTGGACAACGGATTCCGACAGGTGCGCGCCCATCGCCGTCCGGTCCTGGCACGGCCGCGACCTGCCCGGGGCGGCCCTGCCGCGCTAAGGTCTGCCGACAAGGACGTTACTGATCGGTAAGGGGAATCGGCCATGCAGCTCGGGATCAACCTCGGCTACTGGGGCGCCGGAATGGACGCGGACAATCTCGCCGTCGCCCAGGAGGCCGACCGGCTCGGATACGCCGTCTGCTGGGCCGCCGAGGCCTACGGCTCGGACGCGGCCACCGTGCTCACCTGGGTCGCCGCCCAGACCGAGCGCATCGACGTCGGCTCGGCCATCTTCCAGATCCCGGCCCGGCAGCCGGCGATGACCGCGATGACCGCCGCCACCCTCGACTCCCTCTCCGGCGGCCGTTTCCGCCTTGGCCTCGGCGTCTCGGGACCGCAGGTCTCCGAGGGCTGGTACGGCGTCAAGTTCGACAAGCCGCTGGCACGCACGCGTGAGTACGTCGAGATCGTACGCAAGGCCATGACGCGCGAGCGCCTCTCCTACGAGGGACAGCACTGGACGCTGCCGCTGCCCGGCGGCCCCGGCAAGCCGATCAAGCTGACCGTGCACCCGGAGCGCGAGCACATCCCGCTGTACATCGCCGCGATCGGCCCGAAGAACCTCGAACAGACCGGTGAGATCGCCGACGGCGCCCTGCTGATCTTCCCCTCCGCCGAGCACCTGGAGGAGACCACGATCAAGTACCTGCGCGCGGGGCGCGAGAAGGCCGGCAAGACCCTCGACGGGTTCGACGTCTGCCCGACGCTCCCGCTCGCCGTCGGTGAGGACAAGGACGTCACCACGCTCGCCGACGCCTTCCGTCCCTACACCGCGCTGTACGTCGGCGGCATGGGCAGCGCCAAGCAGAACTTCTACAACCAGCTCGCTCAGCGCATGGGCTTCGGGGCCGCGGCCGCCGAGATCCAGGAGAAGTACCTGGCCGGCGACAAGCAGGGCGCGGCGGCCGCCGTCCCGCACGAGCTGATCGACAAGACGACGCTGCTCGGCTCCGTGGACCGCATCGCGGACCGGATGAAGGAGTACGCGGCGGCCGGTGTCACCACCCTCAGCCTCGCCCCCGCGGGCTTCACGCTCGACGAGCGCCTCGCCTCCCTCCGCGCCGGCACGCAGGCCCTGGAGCGCGCGGGACTGGCCTGAGTCTCGGACGCAAGCTCTCGGCAACCGTGCGGGGGAGGGGCCATCCGTCGGCTCCCTCCCCCGTCTCCGGGGCCGCGACGCCGCTCGGGCGCAGCGGCCCCGGCGTGGTCCCCACCTCGCGCGTGCCCGGCTCCACCGCCGGAGGCTTCAGCGGCCGTGGTGGGGGCTCGGGGGTCTTCCCCGCCACGGCCGTCACGTGATTCAACGCGCCCACGCCCGCGCGGTTACGCCCCTGTGGTGACCCCCGTGGTCCTCCTTTTGGCGGAGTTGTCCGGCACTGCTGTTGCAGCACCCCTCGCGCCGCATTTGACTCGTTCTTTGCGGATTGCCGCGGAGTCCGGCAGAGAGGTGCCCACGATGCTTTCGGCCAAGAGTCTGTTCCAGGAGATCCTCGACCACGACGAGTCCTTCCGCCTGTTCTGCTCCATCGCCGCCAGCGGGGAGTCGCAGGGCGGCTGGGAGAACGCCCGGATCGCCGCGCTCGTGCCGCCGAGCGAACGCGGACTCGCCCCCAAGATCACCCGGCACGGCGCCGACGAGGACAAGCACGGGCGGATCTTCAACGCGCTGCTCAAGAAGCGCGGCCTCGCGCCCGTCCCCGTGCCCCCGGAGACGGACTACACGATGCTCCTGGAGAAGCACGGCATCGGTCTCGCCCACGAGAAGCTGCACAGCGACGAGCCGCTGACCGTGCACGACATCGTCACCTACCTCGCCCACAGCCGGGTCACCGAACAGCGCGCCTCCGAGCAGATGGAGCTGCTGCGCAAGCACTTCGCCGACCACCCCGACCTGGGCCGGGCGGTGCGCATGATCTCGGCCGACGAGGACAACCACCTCGCCTACTGCCACGAGGAACTGCTGCGCTTCGCCCACGCCGGCCACGGCCGCGCCATCCAGCACACGCTCAGGGAGTGCGCGCTGGCCGAGATCCGCGTCTACCGGGACGTCAGCCTCGCGGTGATGGCCCACATGGGCCGCATCCTCGGCTGGTCCCGGGCCAAGTCCGCGATCCTCGCCGCGGGCATCCACGCCGTCTACGTCTACGAACGCGCCACGGGCTGGCGCCGCATGGTCTCCCTGAAGCAGCCGGAGCGCCGCGACGCCCTCGGCGGACCCGCCACCTCCGCCCCCGAGTTCGCCTGAGCGCCCGCTACAGCCAGCCCCGGCGCTTGAACGTCCGGTACAGCAGTACTTCCAGCACGGCCATCAGCACGATCACCGCCGGGTACGCCCACACCCAGTGCAGCTCGGGCATGTGCTCGAAGTTCATGCCGTAGATCCCCGCGATCATCGTGGGGATCGCCGCCATGGCCGCCCACGCGGAGATCTTGCGCATGTCGTCGTTCTGCCGGACGCTCATCTGCGCGAGATGCGCCGACAGGACGTCCGACACCAGCCGGTCCAGGCCCTCGACCGACTCGTTCACGCGCGCGAGGTGGTCGTTGACGTCCCGGAAGAAGGGCCGCGCCCGATCGTTCACGAACGGCACCGTCCCGCCGGACGACCCCACTCCCGCGAGCCGGTTCAGTGGCATCGTGAGCGGGACGGTGGCCCGGCGGAACTCCAGCACCTGCCGCTTGAAGGTGTAGATCCGCGACGCGGTGTTGCGCGAGCCGCCGCCGTCCGGCGAGAACACCTCCGCCTCCAGCTCCTCCAGATCGGTTCCGAGCTCCGTCGCCACCTCCAGGTAGTGGTCCACGACGGCGTCGGCCACCGCGTACAACACCGACGTGGGCCCCTTGCCGAGCAGCTTCGGCTCATGCTCCAGACGCTCGCGCACCGCCTTCAGCGGCGAGCCCACGCCATGACGGACCGTCACCACGAAGGCGTCGCCGAGGAAGAGCATGACCTCGCCCGTGGACACGGTGTCGCTCTCCGGCTCGTACACCACGGGCTTGAGGACCACGAACAGCGAGTCGTCGTACACCTCGAGCTTGGGGCGCTGATGCGCCTTGAGGGCGTCCTCCACCGCCAGCGGATGCAGTCCGAACTCCTTGGTGACCAGGTCGAACTCCTTCTCCGTCGGCTCATGCAGCCCGATCCAGACGAACCCGCCCGCCAGCCGCGCCTGATCCAGCGCGTCCGACAGGTCCTCGGGCCCCTCCGAGCGGTGTCCCTCCCGGTAGATGGCACAGTCGACGATCACGGAGCGTATTCTCCCGTCGCTCGCAAGACATTGCATTCCGGCGTACGCCTACTCTTGCCGCATGCCCACGTTGATCCTTGTCAGGCACGGACGCTCCACCGCGAACACCGAGGGACTGCTCGCCGGGTGGACGCCCGGGGTCGCCCTGGACGAGCGCGGCACCGCACAGGCCGCCTCGCTGCCCGGCCGGCTCGAAGGGGTGCCGATCTCCGAGATCGTCGCCAGCCCCCTCCAGCGCTGCCAGGAGACGGTCCAGCCGCTGCTCGACGCCCGCCCCGGCCTCCCCGCGCACACCGAGGAGCGCATCGGGGAGTGCCACTACGGCGACTGGTCCGGGCGCAAGCTCGCCGAGCTCATGGACGAACCGCTCATGGAGGTCGTGCAGGCGCATCCGTCGGCGGCCGCGTTCCCCGGCGGCGAGTCCATGCGGGCGATGCAGACGCGCGCGGCGGAGGCCGTACGCGAGTGGAACGCGCGCGTGGAGCGCGATCACGGAGCCGACGCCGTCTATCTGATGTGCTCGCACGGCGACATCATCAAGTCGCTCGTCGCCGACGCACTCGGACTCCATCTCGACCTCTTCCAGAGGATCTCCGTCGAACCGTGTTCCATCACCGTCATCCGCTACACCCGCCTGAGGCCGTTCCTCGTCCGCCTCGGCGACACCGGTGACTTCGCCTCCCTGGTGCCGCGCGAGGAGGCCGCGGGCGGTGACGCCCCGGTCGGTGGTGGTGCGGGCGCACCGTGATCGTCGGGCGCAGTAGGGTGAAGCGGTTCACACAAGCGCGTTCACACATGGACGTTCCCGTCGTTCCCGTACTCACGAATCCAATGGAGACAGGACGTGTCCCGTCAGGTGTTCCTCTATGACCCACCGGACCGCTTCGTGGCCGGCACGGTCGGACTGCCCGGGCGCCGTACGTTCTTCCTCCAGGCCACGGCCGGCCCCCGTGTGACCAGCGTGGCTCTGGAGAAGACGCAGGTGGCCGCCCTGGCCGAGCGGATGGACGAACTCCTCGACGAGGTCGTGCGCCGCAGCGGAGGCAGTGCCTCCGTGCCGGCCGTGCCGCCCACCGAGATCGCCGACACCGCGCCCCTCGACACCCCCGTCGAGGAGGAGTTCCGGGTCGGCACCATGGCCCTCGCCTGGGACGGCGAGGAGCAGCGCATGATCGTCGAGGCGCAGGCCCTCGTGGAGCTGGAGGCCGAGTCCGAGGAGGACCTGGCCGAGGCCGAGGAGAGACTCCTCCAGGACGAGGAGAACGGACCCCCGATGCTGCGGGTCCGGCTCACCGGCGCGCAGGCCCGGGCCTTCGCCAAGCGCGCCCTGGACGTCGTCAACGCCGGGCGGCCGCCGTGCCCGCTGTGCAGCCTCCCGCTCGACCCGGAAGGACACGTATGTCCGCGCCAGAACGGATACCGCCGCGGAGCGTGACCACGGCCGAGCTGCTCGCCCGGGGTGAGCTGACGGTACGCGGGCAGATCCGGGACGCCTCCAACGCGGTGCTGCACTGCTCCGTCGCGTACGAGGGCCAGGAGGCTCTCTGCGTCTACAAGCCGGTCCGCGGCGAGCGGCCCCTGTGGGACTTCCCCGACGGCACCCTCGCCCAGCGCGAGGTCGCCGCGTACGAGGTGTCCGAGGCGACCGGCTGGGGTCTGGTGCCGCCCACCGTGCTGCGGGACGGGCCGTTCGGCGAGGGCATGTGCCAGCTGTGGATCGAGGGGGCGCCCGGCGGTGAGCTGCTCGCCCTGGTCGACGGCGAGGAGCCCGAGCCGGGCTGGAAGGCCATCGGCCTCGCCGAGGTCGGCGAGGGGAGGACGGCGCTGCTGGTGCACGCGGACGACGAGCGGCTGCGCAGGCTCGCCGTCCTCGACGCGGTGATCAACAACGCGGACCGCAAGGGCGGCCATCTGCTGCCCGCCGAGGACGGCCGTCTCTACGGCATCGACCACGGTGTGACCTTCAACGTCGAGAACAAGCTGCGGACCCTGCTGTGGGGCTGGGCGGGGGAGCCCCTGACGGGGGAGGCGGTCGACGTCCTGAAGGGCCTCAGGCAGGCACTGTCGGGCGAGCTGGCCGACCGGCTGGCCGCGCTGATCACCCCCGCCGAGCTCGACGCCACACGCGCGCGTGTCGACGCGCTGCTGGACTCCGGGAAGCACCCCGAACCGAGCGGCGAGTGGCCGGCGATCCCCTGGCCACCGGTTTAGCGGCCCACCGCACACGGGCCCGTGGGGCACCTCGCACATGGGCCCGTACCGCGCAAGAAGGCCTTACCGGCCATCCGGCCCGGTCCGGTTCGTATACGGAACATCAGTCCGGTTAGGCTCATGACATGCATGCCTGGCCCGCTTCCGAGGTCCCCGCCCTGCCTGGTCAGGGCCGCGACCTGAGGATCCACGACACCGCGACCGGCGGTCTGGTCTCCCTCGACCCCGGTCCCGTCGCCCGTATCTACGTCTGCGGCATCACGCCGTACGACGCCACCCACATGGGGCACGCGGCGACCTACAACGCGTTCGACCTCGTGCAGCGCGTGTGGCTCGACACCAAGCGCCAGGTTCACTACGTCCAGAACGTCACCGACATCGACGACCCGCTCCTGGAGCGCGCCGAGCGGGACGGCCTCGACTGGGCCGCCCTCGCCGAGAAAGAGACGGTCCTCTTCCGCGAGGACATGACCGCCCTGCGCATGCTGCCCCCGCAGCACTACATCGGCGCGGTGGAGGCGATACCCGGGATCGTGCCGCTCGTCGAGCGGCTTCGGGACGCCGGCGCCGCCTACGAGCTCGAAGGGGACGTCTACTTCTCCGTCGAGTCCGACCCGAACTTCGGCAAGGTCTCGAACCTCGACGCGGCCGCCATGCGGCTGCTGTCCGCCGAGCGCGGCGGCGACCCGGACCGTCCGGGCAAGAAGAACCCCCTCGACCCGATGCTGTGGATGGCCGCCCGCGAGGGCGAGCCCAGCTGGGACGGTGCCTCCCTGGGGCGCGGCCGCCCCGGCTGGCACATCGAGTGCGTGGCGATCGCCCTGGACCACCTCGGCATGACCTTCGACGTCCAGGGCGGCGGCTCGGACCTCGCTTTCCCGCACCACGAGATGGGCGCCTCGCACGCCCAGGTGCTGACCGGCGAGTTCCCCATGGCCAAGGCGTACGTCCACGCCGGCATGGTCGCCCTCGACGGCGAGAAGATGTCCAAGTCCAAGGGCAACCTGGTCTTCGTGTCGCAACTGCGGCGCGAGGGCGTCGACCCCGCCGCCATCCGCCTGGCGCTGCTCGCCCACCACTACCGGGCCGACTGGGAGTGGACCGACCAGGTCCTCCAGGACGCCGTGGACCGGCTGGGCCGCTGGCGTGCCGCCGTCTCCCGGCCCGACGGACCGCCCGCGGAGACGCTCGTCGAGGAGATCCGCGAGGCCCTCGCGAACGACCTCGACGCGCCCGCCGCACTGACCGCCGTCGACCGCTGGGCCGCCCTCCAGGAGGAGCAGGGGGGCACCGACATGGGGGCGCCCGGCGTGGTGTCCCGCGCGGTGGACGCGCTGCTCGGCGTGGCCCTGTAGAAGGACGGGACGAAGGGGTGCTTCCGCCGCGCGGCGGAAGCACCCCTTCCTGCCGCTCCGGCGCCGGACAATGCGATCCGTCCGGGAACTGATGTCACGTCACAAACCGGCCAACGGCTGTGGAGGCGGCCGTCATGTGATGGGGTGGGAGCCTCGCTTGACTGTTCGGCCGGCCGTGCGCCGGCCCCCTGGCGGAAGGACGCACCGTGGCACCCGCAGACCGTTCCTTCGCACGTCGCACACTCCTGACCACGACCGCCGCGCTGACCGGAGCGGCCCTGCTCGGCGGCACCGCGCACGCGGCCGGAACCCGGCACACCGCGTGGCCCGCGCGGTTCCCCCTGCCCGACGGCTTCCAGCCCGAGGGCATCACCATCGGCTCCGAGCCGTACGCCTGGTTCGGCTCCCTCGCCAACGGCGACGTCTACCGGGCGAGCCTGGCCACCGGCCGCGGCAAGGTCGTCGCCAAGGGCTCCGGGCGTCCGACCGTCGGCCTGAAGATCGACCGGCACGGCCGCAGACTCTTCCTCGCCGGCGGGGACAGCGGCGAGATCCGCATCGTCGACGCCCGCTCCGGCGAGACCGAGCACGTGTACGCCACCGGCGGCACCTTCGTGAACGACGTCATCCTCACCCCGGGCGCCGCCTGGTTCACCGACTCCTTCAAGCCGGTGCTCTACAAGCTGGCCAAGGGCGCGGTGACGACCGTACCGCTGACGGGGGACTGGCAGCAGGGACCCGACTTCACCGCCAACGGCATCGAGCGCACCCCCGACGGCAGCGCCCTGCTCGTGGTGAACGCCTACGCGAACGGCGGCGGCCTCATGCGGGTCGACCCGCGCACCGGCGCCGCCCGCGCCGTCGACCTGGGCGCGGCGAAACTCCCCAACGGCGACGGCCTGTTGCTGCTCGGGCGGATCCTGTACGCCGTCCAGCAGCAGCAGAACGCGATCGACGTGTTCCGGCTGAACGACTCCGGTACCCGCGGCACCGCGCTCACCCGCATCACCGACCCGCGCTTCCGCATCCCGACGACGGTCGCCGCCTGGGGGAAGCGGCTCTACCTGCCCAACGCGCGCTTCGACGTGGAGCCCACACCCACCACCGAGTACGACGCGGTGGCGGTGGACCGGATCTGAAAGACCGGGGGGGGCGGTGCGTGCGCACCGCCCTCATCCGCTCAGTCCTCCGGCGACGAGTCCTCGTCGTCCGTCCCCGGTTCCCGCTCCGGTCCGGTCTCCGCCTCCGGCCGCGGCGGCTTGGGAGGCTTCGTACGACCACCGGGGGTGTCCCGCAGATAGGTGGAACTGTCGCTCCCGTCCGCGGTCGCGTGTCCGCCCGGCTGGCCCGGCTGGCCGCCGTCCCGGCGCCGCAGATACCGCTCGAACTCCCGGGCGATCGCCTCGCCCGAGGCCTCCGGCAGCTCCGCGGTGTCCCGGGCCTCCTCCAGCGTCTGGACGTACTCCGCCACCTCGCTGTCCTCGGCGGCCAGTTGGTCCACGCCCACCTGCCAGGCCCGCGCGTCCTCGGCCAGCTCGCCCAGCGGGATCCGCACGTCGATCAGGTCCTCCAGACGGTTCAGGAGGGCCAGCGTCGCCTTCGGGTTCGGCGGCTGCGACACATAGTGCGGAACGGCCGCCCACAGCGACACCGCGGGCACGCCCGCGTGGGTGCAGGCCTCCTGGAGGATGCCGACGATCCCCGTGGGGCCCTCGTACTTGGTCTCCTCCAGGTCCATCCGCTGCGCCAGGTCCGGATCCGACGTGGTCCCGCTGATCGGGACCGGACGGGTGTGCGGGGTGTCGCCGAGCAGGGCGCCCAGGATCACCACCAGCTCAACGCCCAGTTCGTGGGCGAAACCCAGCAACTCGTTGCAGAACGAGCGCCATCGCATCGACGGTTCGATGCCCCGGACGAGCACGAGATCGCGCGGCTTCTCGCCGCCCACGCGGACCACCGACAGCCTCGTCGTCGGCCACGTGATCTTGCGCACTCCGCCGTCCAGCCACACCGTGGGGCGGTTCACCTGGAAGTCGTAGTAGTCCTCGGCGTCCAGCGCCGCGAACACCTCGCCCTTCCACTCCTTGTCCAGATGCGCGACCGCGGTGGAGGCGGCGTCGCCGGCGTCGTTCCAGCCCTCGAACGCGGCCACCATGACCGGGTCGATCAGCTCGGGAACCCCCTCGAGCTCGATCACCCAGCGCCTCCTTCCGACGTGCCCTCGCTTAACGCACCAACCTTACGGCGTCCGGCGGGGGCGCCCGCAGCCCCCTTGCACGGGGCGTGAACGATCACTGCCCCGTTCGCCACCCCCGAACACCCCCGGCGACCTCGGCTCGCGATCACCGCCGCCGAACCCCTCGTACCGGACACCGTGCCCGCCTGCCGCGGAAGAGCTCGATGTCCCCCTGACCACACCGTTTCACCCACTCGTGTGGAGCGGCGCCCAACGGCCGCCCGCCGCCGCTGCCGTACGGAACTCTTCGTCGGGTGAGCGAAGTTGTCCCGAGGTCGCGCGTGCGGCGCGCCGGAATCATCTATCTGACCCTGCTGGCCGCGGGCACCCTGGGCGCGCTGCTGCTCGCCCCGCGCCTCGACGACCCGGCGACCGTGCTCGCCGCGCTGCTGCCGACCTGGGCCGGGGCCTATCTGGCGTGGAGCAGCTACCGGGCCGAGCGGGCCGAGGCCGCCGCCGGGCAGACCCCGGAGGCCGTCGCCGACCGGCTCGCCGCCGCCGTACGGCACGAGTGGGAGGGGGAGGCGGAGGTACGGCGGCTGGCGGAGCCGTATCCGCTGCCCGTCGGCTGGCGGGACGCCGGTCCCGATCTGGCCGAGACACCCGGCCCCGACCCGCGCGGCGGCCGGGGGGAGATCACCGGCGTCCTCGCCGCGGGAGTACCCACCCGGCTGCTGGTGCTCGGCGACCCGGGCGCGGGCAAGACCCTGTTCCTCGTACGGCTCCTGCTCGCGCTGATCGAGCGTCGGCGGGCCGGCGAACCGGTGCCCGTCCTGTTCCCGTTGGCCTCCTGGAACCCCACGGCGCTGGACCTGCGCGACTGGATGGAGCGCAGGCTGGTGCAGGACCACGCGGACCTGGCCGCGCCCGCGCCCGAACCGTACGGACGGCTCACCCTCGCCCGCATGCTGCTGGACCGGCGGCTGATCCTTCCGGTGCTCGACGGGTTCGACGAACTCCCCGCGGACGTCGCCGCGACGGCACTGCACCGCATCGCCCGGGCGCTGCCGCCGGGGCGCGAGCTGGTCCTGTCGAGCCGTCCCGCCGAGTACCGGGCGGCGCTGCGGCCGCGCACCGGAGTCCCCGCGCGGCTCGCGGGGCTGGCCGGCATCCACCTCGAACCCCTGGACCGCGACGACGTCGCCGCCTATCTCCTGCACGACGCCGGCGGCCCCCGCGCCCCGGCCGCACGCCGCTGGAACCCGGTGATCCGGGCGCTGCGGACGGACACCCCCGTGGCCCGGGCACTGACCAGCCCGCTGATGGTGTCCCTGGCACGCACCGTGTACAACCCGCGGCCGGACGACGGATACGACGTGCTGCCCGACCCGGCCGACCTGGTGTGGCTGCGCGACCGGACCGCCGTGGAGCACCACCTCCTCGACGCCTTCGTCGACGCCGCCTACCGTCCGCACCCGCGCCGGAGCGGCCACTGGCCGACGGCACAGGCACGCCGCGCGCTCGGGTTCCTCGCCCGGCACATGGAACGCGGGCACGACGGCGCCGCGGAGGTCGCCTGGTGGAAACTGCGCCACGCCGTGCCGGCCGTGCTGCCCAAGATCCTCGCCGGCGTGCTCCTCGGGGTGGTGGCCTGGTTGTTCGAGGGCTCGGTCATGGCGCTGACCGGCCACTTCACCGCGCAGGGGATGTCGGCCGACTGGGAGCAGCGCGGCGGCCTCGGCGTCGTGGCCGCGGGCATCTGCGGCGGGCTGGTGTGCGCTCTCGCGGCCGGAGCGGCGATCACGCTGCTGTGCGTGCCGGCCGCCCCACCGGGGAGCCTCCCCGAACTCCTGTTCAGCCGGCTGGCCGACACCGGGGCGCTCGCCCTGGTCGGCCTGATCATCTCCGGGTTCGCCTTCGGAGTCCGGCCGCGGCTGCGGCGCCCCTCACGCTGGGACCGCCGCGCCCTGCTGACCGGCGCCCTCGCCGCCCTCTGCTACGTGGCCGCCTTCGGCAACGCGTGCGGGATCGTCAGCGCCCTCCTCTACGGCGTGACAGCCGCCGTGATCGGCACGGACGGGGTGCCCGCGGACCCGGTCCGTCCCGTGGCCCGGCTGCGCTGGCACTGGAGCACCGCGGGGGTCGGCCGGGGACTGCTGGTCGGGGCCCTGCTGGGCGCGAGCATCGTCCTGGAGGGGCTGGTCGCGTACGCGCTCCTGGGGCCCTCGGGCGTGGAGAACATCGCGCCCGCCGACCCGGTCGAGGCCTGCGAGGCCGGCGCCCAGCTCGCGGCCGTGTTCGCCGTGTCCTGCCTGCTGGTGCACGGCCTGCGGACCGTCCCCGTCGACCTCGCCGCCCATGTCGACGAACGTGCCCTGCTCGCCAACGACCGGCGCACCCTCGGCGTCTGCGTCCTGACCTCGGCCGTCGTCGGCGCCGTGGTGATCGGCGCCCAGGGCTGGTGTGCGGCGCTGTGGGGGTCGACACGGGTGTGGGGCGCGCAGTCCACCGGCGGCTACCCGTGGATGTTCGTCGTCGGACTGATCCCCGCCCTGCTGACCGGGCTCGCCGTCGGCATCCGGCAGGCGGCCTGGGGCCACTACGCGGTCGCCCGCTGCTATCTCGCCCTGCGGCGGGGACTTCCGTACGACCTCATGGGCTTCCTCGCCGACGCCCATGACCGGGGTGTGCTGCGCCGGGTGGGCGCCGTCCACCAGTTCCGGCATGTCGCCCTCCAGCACCGGCTGGCGGAGCCCGGGCCCGAGTGACTCACAGGGTGGAGCGCAGCCACTGCTCGACGCTCGCGATGTGCACCGTCGCCCACGAGCGGGCCGCCTCGCCGTCCCGGTCGCGCAGGGCCGCCAGGATCGCGCGGTGCTCGTGCAGGGTGCGGCTGACCGCGTCCTCCTGGGTCAGGCCGCGCCAGATCCGGGCCCGGGTGGTGGGCCCGGACAGGCCGTCCAGGAGGGAGCAGAGCACGGAGTTGCCGGAGCTCTGCACGATCCCGCGGTGGAAGTCGAGATCGCAGGCGACCAGTTCCTCCACCGACGGGCTGTCGCCGAGCCTGTCCAACTGGGCGCTCAAAGCGTCCAGTTGCTGCTCGCTGATCCGGGAGGCGGCCAGCGCGGTGGCGGCCGGCTCCAGGATGCGGCGCACGGCCAGGAACTCCAGGACCGTGTCGTCGCGGTGGAAGTCGACGACGAAGCTCAGTGCCTCCAGCAGGAGTTGGGGGTCCAGACTGGTCACGTACGTGCCGTCGCCCTGCCGCACGTCCAGGATGCGGATCAGCGACAGGGCCCGCACGGCCTCGCGCAGCGAGTTGCGGGACAGCCCCAGCTCGGAGGCGAGTTCGCTCTCCTTGGGGAGCCGGTCGCCGGGGCGCAGCGCGCCGGAGACGATCATGCCCTTGATCTTCTCGATCGCCTCGTCGGTGACAGCCATGTCCGGCCTCCTTCTCGCCTCACTGCGCTGAGACGTCGGATGTCTCAGCCCATTATGGAGGCCGACCGGACGTACGCCTCGGGATCCGCGATCACCGCCCGTTCCAGGAGTCCGCCGTATGCCGGCTCGACCAGGGTTCGTGCAGCGGCCGCAGATGCCGGGCGGCACACCGGCTGAAGTCAGGAAACGGCGCTCGGTCAGCAGCACGGGTTTCCTCCTTCGTCTCGATCCGCGGACCGGGTGCCGGACTTCACCACCCGTTTCCAGACAGCTGCTCGACTGTCTCGAACTATGGTTCGCCCAGGTCATGTACGGTGGCGAGACCCACCGGAACATCAGGAGTGTCCCGAAATGCCCCAGGAACTGCGCGCCGTCGAATGGACCGGATCCGGCCTCGCGCTCATCGACCAGACGCTGCTGCCGCACCGCACCGAGACGGTGGATGTCCGCGATGTGGACACTCTGGTAGATGCGATCCAGCGCCTCGTGGTGCGGGGCGCGCCCGCGATCGGCGCGGCAGGGGGTTATGGGGTCGCCCTCGCGCTGATCGAGGGGGAGCGCGAGGGCTGGTCGCAGGCCGAGGTGCGCGCGGCCGTCGCCCGTGTCCGCGAGGCCCGCCCCACCGCCGTCAACCTCATGGTGTGCGTGGACCGGGTGATGACCCGCTTCGAGGAGGGGCTCGACGCGGTGCTGGAGGAGGCTGCCGCGGTCCAGCGCGAGGACGTCGAGGCGAACCGGGCGATGGGCGCCTTCGGAGCCGACTGGCTGCTCGAAAAGGCGGGCCCGGAACGGCCGTTGAGGATCCTGACGCACTGCAACACCGGGGCACTGGCGACCGCCGGTTGGGGCACGGCCCTCGGCGTGATCCGTGAACTCCACGCGCGCGGGCGCCTGGAGGTCGTCTACGCCGACGAGACGCGTCCCCTTCTCCAGGGATCCCGGCTCACCGCCTGGGAGTTGGTCCAGGAGGGCATCCCGCACTACGTCCAGGCGGACGGGGCCGCAGCGGGCACGATCCTGCGCGGCGAGGTGGACGCGGCGATCGTCGGCGCCGACCGCATCGCGGCCAACGGCGACACCGCGAACAAGGTGGGCACGGTGGGCGTCGCCCTCGCCTGCGCCGACGCGGGCATCCCCTTCCTGGTCGCGGCACCGACCACGACGGTCGACCTCTCGACCAGGACGGGCGACGACATCCACATCGAACTCCGGGGCGAGTCCGAGGTGTTGGAGTGGTCCGGGGTGCGGACGGCTCCGGCCCAGTCGCGGGGGCACAACCCGGCGTTCGACGTGACACCGGGCCGCTTGGTGACCGGCCTGGTGACCGAGCGGGGCGTGCTGGAGATCTCGGCGGGCGAACTCCCGGGCGACCGGCTGAAGTAGCCGCCCAGTACAGACAAAGAGGGGATCCCCTGCCCGGGGATCCCCTCTCGCCGCCTCAGCGGCCCGTGAGCTCCAACTCCAGCAGCCATTCCACCACTTCGGTGTGATGCCGGGCCTGACGCGGGTCCGCGCCCCACACGTACAGGCCGTGCCCGGCCACGACCACCGCCGGCATCCGCGGGTTCCGCGCCTCCTCAAGACGGTCCCCGAGCACCTTCATGTCCTGGCTGTTGGCGATGACCGGCAGGATCACCTCGACGTCGTGCGCGGGCTGGCCGACGCCCTTGAGCATCTCCAGGTCGCTGAAGACGATGCCGCCCGGCTCACGCCTCCCCATCGCCACCGAGGCGACGGTGTGCACGTGGACCACGGCACCGGCTCCGGTGAGCGCGGCCACGCGGGCGTGCAGCTCGGCCTCCGCGGACGGCTTCCCGCCCTGTACGGCCGCCCCCTGGCCGTCCACCAACACCACGTCCGCGGGCGTCAGTTCACCCTTGTCGTGCCCACTGGCGGTGACGGCGAGCAGCAGCGGCTCACGGGAGAGCACCACGGAGAGGTTCCCTGACGTGCCCCGCATCCAGCCGAACGAGGCGAAGCGGGCGGACTCGGCGGCGAGCACCGCCCCCGCCTCCTCCAGGTCGAGTGCGCTGATGTCGGCGGTCACGAAGTGCTCCTTGAAACGGTGATCTCGTCGAACGTCCCCGCCGCGGCGTGGTCGCCGACACCTTGCTCGTAGTACGGCTCCCCGGGCCGCCGTACCCCGACGGCGTGCCAGCCGGCCTCGCGGGCCGCGTCCAGCTCGCCGGGGCGGTCGGAGAGGAACAGCAGGCGGCCCGGCGCGACGCCGGTCGCCGAGGCGATGCGGCGGTACGACTCCGCCTCCTGCTTGGGCCCGGCGTTCTCGGTGTCGTAGAACCCGCAGACCAGTGAAGTGAGGTCGCCTTCCGGGCTGTTGGTGAACCACGCCCGCTGCGCGGCGACCGACCCGGACGAGTAGACGTGGAGCCGTACGCCCGCCTCGTGCCAGGCGCGCAACCGCGGTACGACGTCGTCGTAGAAGTGCGAGACGAGGTCACCGCGGGCGAAGCCCTCGGACCAGATGAGGCCCTGGAGGGTCTTCAGCGGGGTTGCCTTGCGGTCCTCGTCGAGCCAGGCGTTCAGGGCCTTCTCGACGCGTACGGTGTCGGCGTCCGGGTCGCCGATCTCCTCGCGCACCTGGGCCACGGCCCGTGCCACCTCGGGGTCCTCGGACCGCTCGGTGAGCAGCGCGGCGAACCGCGCGCGGGAGTACGGGTAGAGCACGTCGACGACGAAGCCCGTGGCGCTCGTGGTGCCCTCGATGTCGAGCACCACGGCGTCGACGTCGTAGTACGGGCTCACGCGTGGTACCCGGCGGCGATCGTGTCGTAGTCCGGGAAGCGGGAGGCGATGGTGGAGCCGGTGAAGTTGCCGATCCAGCCGTCCTCTTCGTGGAAGAAGCGGATCGCGGTGAAGGAGGGGTTGGTGCCCATGTCGAACCAGTGGGTGGTGCCGCGCGGCACGCCGAGCAGGTCGCCCTTCTCGCAGAGGACCGCGTGCACCTCGCCGTTCACGTGCAGGTAGAAGATCCCGGAGCCGGAGACGAAGAAGCGGACCTCGTCATCGTCGTCGTGGGTGTGCTCCTGGAGGAACTTCTCGCGGGCCGCCTTGGCCTTCGCCGGGAACTCCGGGTCGTCGCTGGGGTGCAGACCGAGGACGTCGACCGTCGTGAACCCCTCCTCGGCGTTCAGCTTGTCGATCTCGGGGCCGTAGGCGGCGAACACGGTCTCGCTGTCGGCGTCGAACGGGACGTCCTCGCGGACCGGCCACTGCTCGTAGCGCACACCGATCGGCTTCAGTGCCTCGGCGATCTCGGCGGGGTCCGAGGTGCGGCGGACCAGGGTCTCGGGGCCGGACTCGGACCAAGTGGTCAGCAGCGTCATGGGAGCAACTCCAGGGCTCTGGAAGGGAAGTCCGGATACCGAGACAAGCACCGGACGGGCGGGGGAGGAAGAGGGGCGGTGAGGGGCGAGCGGCAGTGGTCGGTCAGCCTCGACACAGCGCGCGGCAACAGCGGCGCATGCAGGGCATGTGCGTCGCTTTCGCGCCAGCTGTCGTCATCAGGGCCTCACTGTGCCGGGTCGGGTGCCGGTCCTGCGATGGTAACTCCGGCCGTGACCTGGGCCGGGTGTGACGTAGTCGTTGTCTCATGTGGTGAGAAAGCGGTTCCAGATCTTTGACGTGTGGCTGAAATCGTTCTCATGATCTGCGTATGAAGACGCTGCTGCTCGTGCGGCGGCTGTACGTGGACTTGCTCCGGTCGACCACAGCCAGCTGTCGCTGACCCCTTCCGGAGCCCCGGCCTGCCCGCCCCCTGTTGCGGTGGCGCATCCCTTTCCCCTGCTCCGGGCCAAGCACCCCCTTCATCCCCTCGCACCACCCCGCACCTGGAGCCCCTCATGTCCCGCAGCCGTCTGCCCCTCGCCGCGCTCTCCCTCGCGTCCGTCTCCGCCCTCGTGCTCTCCGGCTGCTCGCAGTCCACGGACGCGTCCAAGAACACCGGCGACACCGCCGCCTCCGCCTCCGCCGCCACCGGCAAGAAGCCGGCCCCCTTCAGCGCGGGCTCCGTCAAGGTGGCCCTGGTCCGGCAGAGCGGCGCCGGCGACTACTTCGAGCAGTGGGGCAACGGCGCCAAGGCCCAGGCCAAGGCCCTCGGCATCGACCTGACCGTGTACGACGCCCAGGCCGACAACGCCAAGCAGGCCACCGACCTGTCCTCGGCGATCAACTCCGGCGCCAAGGCGATCATCATCGACCACGGCTTCCCGGCGACGATCCAGCCGGAGATCGACAAGGCCGTGAAGAAGGGCATCAAGGTCGTCGTCTACGACGTCGAGACCCCCACCAAGGGCGTGGTCAGCACCGAGCAGGACGACGCCAGCATGGCCCAGGCCGTCCTCGACGTGATGTCCAAGGACCTCGGCAAGAACGCCAAGGTCGGCTACGTCAACGTCGCCGGATACGCCGCCCTCGACAAGCGGAACACCGTCTGGGCGAAGGAACTCGCCGCGCAGGGCTGGAAGCAGCAGTTCAAGGTAGGCAAGGTCACCGACTCCACCGCCACCGACAACGTCCCGCTCGTCTCCGCCGCGCTCACCCAGCACTCCGACGTGACCGGCGTCTTCGCGCCCTACGACGAGCTCGCCAAGGGCACCGTCCTCGCCGTCCAGAACAAGAAGCTCCAGGACAAGGTGAAGGTCTTCGGCGCGGACGTCTCCAACGCCGACATCCAGCAGATGACCGCAGCCGGCAGCCCCTGGGTCGCCACGGCGGGCACCGACCCGTCCGCGGTCGGCGCCGCCGTCGTCCGTACGACCGCCCTGGAGCTGGCCGGTCAGCTGAACAAGTCCTCGGTGGAGTTCCCGGCCGTGGCCATCACCCAGGACTTCCTGCGCGCCAAGAAGATCGAGAACATGGACCAGCTGCGGGCGGCCCTTCCCGCGCTGAACCTGTCCCAGGTCTCGACCGCGGACTGGATCTCGAATGTCGCCCACTGAACCGGCGGTCGCCCTCCGCGAGGTCAGCATGGCCTTCGGCGGCAAGACGGTCCTGGAGTCTGTCTCCCTCGACATCGCCCCGGGCAGCGTGGTCGCGCTGCTCGGCGCGAACGGCGCCGGCAAGTCCACGCTGATCAAGATCCTGTCGGGCGTGCACACCGGCCACGGGGGAGTGGTGCGGGTCGCCGGGGAGCCCGCTGCCCTCCAGTCCCCGCTCGCCGCCCGCCAGTTGGGCATCCAGACCGTGCACCAGCGCATCGGCGAGGGCATCGTCCCGGGTCTCTCGGTCGCCGAGAACCTGGTCTTCGAGGAGCTGGCCCAGGCGCGCGGCAACCCGTTCCTCAACGGCGGCAAGCTGCTGGCGCGCGCCCGCGAGATCCAGGCGGGCCTCGGCCTCGACTGGAGCGACACGGTCCTCAGACGGGACGTCACCGAACTCGGCATCTCCGACCGCCAGTTGCTCATCCTCGCCCGCGCCCTGGCCACCCGCCCCCGGCTGCTGATCCTCGACGAACCGACCTCGGCCCTGTCCGCCGCCGAGGCCGAACGGCTCTTCGCGCTCGTGGAGAGGATGCGCGACGACGGCATCGCCGTCCTCTACGTCTCCCACCGCCTCGGCGAGATCGACGCCCTCGCCGACCGCCTGGTCGTCCTGCGGGACGGCCGTCTCACCGAGGACCAGACCAAGCCCTTCGACTGGGACAGCGCCCTGCGCGCGATGCTCGCCCAGGCGCAGGAGGCGACGACGGCACGGCCGGTCGCTCACGGGGACGGGACCGGTGACGTGATCCTCTCCCTCAGGGGCGTCCGCCTCTTCGAGGGCCGCGCCCCCCTCGACCTCGATCTCCGCACCGGCGAAGTCACCGGCGTCGTAGGCCTGTTGGGAGCCGGCAAGACCGAGCTGGCCCGCGGCCTGTTCGGCGCCGAGCCCTTCGCGACCGGCTCCGTCGAGCTGGACGGGAAGCCGTACCGGCCGAAGCGGCCCTCCGACGCCATCCGCGGCGGCATCCACCTGGTCCCCGAGGACCGGCACGCCGACGCGCTGGTCCCCGGCTGGTCGCTGGCCCAGAACGTCTCGCTGCCGTTCCTGAGGTCCCTCTCGAAGGCCGGACTGGTCCAGCGCTCGAAGGAGGACGCCCTCGGCCGCGACACCATCGAGGCCCTCGGTGTCGTGGCCCGCGACGAGCACAGCACGGTGGAGGAGCTGTCCGGCGGCAACCAGCAGAAGGTCGTCGTCGGCCGCTGGCTCGCCGAGACACCCCGCGTCCTCATCCTGGACGAACCGTTCCGAGGCGTGGACATCGGCGCCCGTCGGGACATCGGCCGCCGCGCCAGGACCCTCGCCGCCGAGGGTGCCGCCGTCCTCGTGCTGTCCGCCGACGTCGACGAGGTCCTGGAGATCGCCGACCGGGTCGTCGTGCTCGCCGCCGGTGAGATCCACCTCGACGCGTACGGCGAGGACGCGGAACGCGACCGCGTCATCCAGACCATCTCGGCGTCCGTGTGACCCCGGCCCACTTGAGGTAGTTCGCCATGACCACAACCCAGAGCGCCCCGGTGAAGACGGCGACCCCGTCCACCGCGGGCACGGCCGTCCGCGTCCAGAACGCCGTCATCAAGTACGGCTTCATCTTCGTCACGGTCGCCCTCTTCCTGTACTTCGCGCTGAGCGAGGGCTCCTTCCGCGAGTCGGCGACCCTCCTCGACACCCTCCGCTACGTCTCCGTCGCCGCGATCCTCGGCCTCGGCGTCACCCTCACCATGGCCGTCGGCGGAATGGACATGTCCGTCGGCGCGGTCGCCGGCCTCGGAGTCTCGGTCGCCGCCCAGACCATGGTCGTCTTCAACCAGGTCGGCACGGTCGCGATCATCGCGGTCCTCGCGGCGGGCGCCCTCGCGGGCCTGCTCAACGCGCTCCTGATCGTCGTACTGAAGATCCCCGACATGCTCGCCACCCTCGGCACCATGTTCGTCATCCAGGGCAGCAAGCTGATCCTGGTCGACGGCCAGTCGATCACTCCGGGCATGACGATGGACGACGGTTCCACCGCCCCCGGCAAGTTCACCGCGGGCTTCCTGAAGATCGACCGCGGCACGGTCCTCGGCATCCCCATCTCGGTCCTCGTCTTCGGGGGCCTGACCGTCGCCGCCTGGGTCTTCCTGGCCCGCACCCGCTGGGGCCGCGTGCTCTACGCGATCGGCGCCAACCCCGAGGCGTCCAGGCTGGCGGGCATCCGGGTGGGCGCGTACCGGGCGCTGGCCTACGTCCTGTCCGGCGTGCTCGCCTCCATCGGCGGCCTGATCCTCGCGTCCCGTATCGGCCAGGGCGATGTCTCCGCCGGTACCTCCCAGCTCCTGGAGGCGGTGGCCGTGGCACTGGTCGGCACCTCCGTGCTGGGCCGGGGGCGCCCGAACGTCTGGGGCACGGCCCTCGGCGCGGTGCTCATCGGCATCATCACCACCGGCCTGACCATCAAGGGCCTGCCGTACTACACCCAGGACGTGGTCGAGGGCGCCGTCCTCATCCTCGCCCTGGTCTTCAGCTTCACGTTGTCCAAGCGCCGCACCGCATAGGGGAGTTCACGATGGGTTACCGCATCCTGGAGACCGAGGACATCCCGGCGTACCTGCGCGAGCGCGGCCACTGGGACGGCGGGAGCGAGCCGGAGGTCCGCGAGGTCTCCGACGGCAACATGAACCGGGTCTTCCTCGCCACCTCGGCCGACGGCACCCGCAGCCTCGCCGTCAAGCAGGCGCTGCCCTGGGTGCGGGTGGCGGGGCCCTCCTGGCCGATGAACCCGGACCGCGCCGACGCCGAGGCCCGCGCCTACGAGCAGATCGCGAAGGTCGCCCCCGACAAGATCCCGGCGATCCACGGCTACGACCCCGAGAACCACGCGCTCGTCATGGAGGACATGTCGGACCTGGAGGTCCTGCGCACCCTCCTCAACGAGGGAGCGTCGTACGGCCCCCACACCTCGGCGCGCGTCGGTGAACTGGTCGCGCAACTCTCCTTCGCCACCAGCGACTTCGGCATGCCGTCCGCCGAGCGCAAGGCCCTGATCGCCGCCTCGGTCAGCCCGGAGCTGTGCAAGATCACCGAGGACGTGGTCCTCTCCGAGCCGTACGTCGAGCACGAGCACAACCACTGGCACGAGGGCGTGGACGACCTGGCGGTGTCCTTCCGTGCGGACACCGAACTCCGCACCGAGGTCGCCGACCTCAGGCACCGCTTCATGACCAGCGCCCAGGCCCTCCTGCACGGCGACCTCCACACCGGCAGCATCATGGTCGGCGAACGCGAAGGCGCCCCCGTGGTCCGGGTGTTCGACCCCGAGTTCTCCTTCGTCGGACCCATCGGCTTCGACCTCGGCCTCTACTGGGCCAACGCCCTGGTCTCGGAGGAACGGGCCCGCGCACTCGGCACGTCGAGCGACCACGCCGACCAACTCGGCCTGTCCTGGGAGGCGTTCGAGACGGAGTTCCGCCGCCTGTGGCCGACCCGGGTGGACACCTTCTTCGACGACGCCTACCTGGACCGCTTCCTGCGCCAGGTCTGGACGGAGTCCCTGGGCTACGCGGGCACCGAGATCATCCGCCGCATCATCGGCTTCGCCCACCTCACCGACCTCACGACCCTCCCGGACCCGGTACCGGCGTCCCGGCGGGCACTGCTGCTCGGCCGCGAACTCATCCTGCGCCGCGAGGAGTTGCGGTCCCCTGACGCCGTCCGCGAGGCCGTGACCTCACTCGGCTGACACGGCGTCGAACCACTCCTTGCCGGCGGCCCAGTGCCGCACCCAGCCGGCGAAACCGGGCTCGGAGCTCGTGTACCCGAACTCCGAGCCGAAGGGCAGGGCGCCCACGTCGGTGACGTGCCATATGTGTCCCCGATGGGGGCCCGTGACGACGAGATGCCAGTTCATCGCGCACCCGTCGGTGCCGAGCACGATCGAACCGTGGTGGAGCACCTGGTCGATGACGGCGTCGGGGTCCTCGTACGGGCCCTCGTCCTCCTCCCAGAGCCAGCGCTCGGTCAGCGGGAACGGCTTGCCCAGGTCCCGGTCCGCTCCGTCGCCGCCCCAGTCCCCGGGCAACTCGGCCAGCCCCACGAGCCCGTACTCCGGCGGACCCTGGAACGAACCGTCGGAGATCTCCGCGACGAACGTCCGGTACGGCTCCGGCAGCACCACCTTGTGCTCCGCCTCGAAGGCCCGGACCGCCTCCCATCCGAGGGCCGAGGCACCCCCGTCGTCCACCCCGAACGCCTCCCGCAGCGCGGCGAGGTCCTCGGGGGCGGCGTGATCATTGTTCATGCGTGCCATGAAAGCACCCCGCACCGACAACGGGGCATGCGAAAGGGGGCGGCTCCGTCGGCGGGGAGCCGCCCCCTTTCGCATGCCGGCCCCCTAGGGGAGAGGGGCCGTTCTCGGAACGCCGGTCCGGGTCGGGGAGGGACGGGGACCGGGCCGAGGGCTACTTCTTGTCGAGCAGGTCCTGGACCTTCGCGCGGACCTCGTCCGTGGCCAGACCCCGGATCGTCAGCGTCGTACGGCGGCGCAGCACGTCGTCCGGCGTCTCGGCCCACTCGTTGTCCCGGGCGTACACGACCTGCGCCCAGATCTCCGGGGCGTCCGGGTGGACCCGCTCGCCCAGCTCGGGGTTCTCGTTGGCCAGGCGCGCGATGTCGAAGGCGAGGGAGCCGTAGTGGGTCGCCAGGTGCTTCGCCGTGTCGGCGGCCATCCGCGGACCGGGCGCCGGATTGTCCACCAGCAGGCGGTGCGCGACCGCGCGCGGGTTGGCGACACCGGGCAGCGGGAGCCGCTTCGGCAGCGAGGAGATGGGCTCGAAGTCGTCACCGAGCGGAGCGCCCGGCAGCGCCTCCAGCTTCTGCATGACCGTACGGCCGATGTGCCGGAAGGTCGTCCACTTGCCGCCCGCGACGGACAGCATGCCGCCCCGGCCCTCCGTGACCACGGTCTCGCGCTTGGCCTTGGCGGTGTCACCGGGACCGCCCGGCAGCACCCGGAGCCCCGCGAAGGAGTACGTGATCAGGTCACGGGAGAGCTGCTGGTCGCGGACGGAGAACGCGGCCTCGTCGAGTATCTGGGCGGTGTCCTTCTCGGTCACCGTGACATCCGCCGGGTCGCCCTCGAACTCCTCGTCCGTGGTGCCCAGCAGGAGCATGTCCTCCCACGGCAGCGCGAAGGTGATCCGGTACTTGTCGATCGGGGTCGCGAGCGCGGCCCGCCACGGCGCGGTCCGCTTGAGGACCAGGTGCGCGCCCTTGGACAGGCGGATGGACGGTGCCGCGTTCGGGTCCTCCATCTTGCGCAGGTGGTCCACCCACGGCCCGGTCGCGTTGAGCACGAGCCGGGCGTTCACGCCGAACTCGTCGCCGGACTGCCGGTCGCGCAGATCCGCGCCGGTCACCCGGCCCCTGGTGAACCTGAGGCCGGTCACCTCGGCGTGGTTGAGGACGACCGCGCCCGCCTCGACGGCCGCGCGGACCGTCATCAGCGCCATGCGCGCGTCGTTCATCTGGTCGTCGCCGTACACGGCCACGGCCTTGAGGTTGTCGGTGCGCAGCTCGGGCACGTCCCGCGCCGCCCTGGCGGGGGACAGGAGGTGGCCGACGCCGTCGCCGAACGCCGAGAGCGCGGAGTAGGCGAAGACGCCCGCCCCGAGCTTCGCGGCGCCGTGCGGCCCGCCCTTGTACACGGGGAGGTAGAAGGTGAGCGGGTTCGCCAGGTGGGGTGCCACCTGGCGGGAGACCGCACGGCGCTCGAAGTGGTTCTCCGCGACCAGCCTCACCGCGCCGGTCTGCAGATAGCGCAGACCGCCGTGGAGCAGCTTGGAGGAGGCGGAGGAGGTGGCGCCGGCGAAGTCGCCGGCGTCGACCAGAGCCACCCTGAGGCCGGACTGCGCGGCGTGCCAGGCGGTGGAGATGCCCAGGATGCCGCCGCCGATCACGAGAAGGTCGTACGACGCCTTGGAGAGCTGCTCCCGGGTCTCGGCGCGGCTCGGAAGGGAGCCGGAGGCCGGGCGCGTACCGAGGGCAGGCACGGACTGCAGGGTGGACTGACTGGTCATGTGGGGTTCTTACTCCTCTTCAGAGCCGGCTGGGCCTCTCTACGGGCCGTCGCTCAGCTCTCGTCCTCGAGCCAGCCCATGGTCCGCTCGACGGCCTTGAGCCAGCTCTTGTACTCACGGTCGCGGGTGTCCGCGTCCATGCGGGGGGTCCACTCGGCGGCCCGGCGCCAGTTGGCGCGCAGGTCGTCGGTGCTGGTCCAGAAGCCGACGGCGAGACCGGCGGCGTAGGCGGCGCCGAGGCAGGTGGTCTCGGCGACCATCGGGCGCACCACGGGGGCGTCCAGGAAGTCCGAGAGGGTCTGCATCAGCAGGTTGTTGGAGGTCATGCCGCCGTCGACCTTGAGGGCCGCGAGCTCGACGCCCGAGTCCTTGGTCATGGCGTCCGTGATCTCACGGGTCTGCCAGGCGGTGGCCTCCAGAACGGCACGCGCCAGGTGCGCCTTGGTGACGTACCGGGTCAGGCCGGCGATCACACCGCGGGCGTCGGAGCGCCAGTACGGGGCGAACAGACCGGAGAAGGCCGGCACGAAGTAGGCCCCGCCGTTGTCCTCGACGGAGAGCGCGAGCGTCTCGATCTCGGCGGCGGTGGAGATCAGGCCCATCTGGTCGCGCATCCACTGCACCAGCGAACCGGTGACGGCGATGGAGCCCTCGAGGGCGTAGACCGGCTTCTGGTCACCGATGCGGTAGCCGACGGTGGTCAGCAGCCCGGAGTACGAGTTGATGATCTTCTCGCCGGTGTTCAGCAGCATGAAGGTGCCGGTGCCGTACGTCGACTTGGCCTCGCCCTCGGCGAAACAGGTCTGGCCGAACAGGGCCGCCTGCTGGTCACCGAGCGCCGAGGCGACCGGGATCCCGCCGAGCAGGTCGCCCAGCCTGCCGCCGGTGACCTCGCCGTAGACCTCGGCGGAGGAGCGGATCTCGGGGAGCATCGCCAGCGGCACGCCGATGGACTCGGCGATCTTCTCGTCCCACTCCAGCGTGTGGAGGTTCATCAGCATGGTGCGGGAGGCGTTGGTGACGTCGGTGTAGTGCTTGCCGCCGTCGACACCACCGGTCAGGTTCCAGATGACCCAGGTGTCCATGGTGCCGAAGAGGATGTCGCCGCGCTCGGCGCGCTCGCGCAGGCCCTCGACGTTGTCGAGCAGCCAGCGGGCCTTCGGGCCGGCGAAGTAGGAGGCCAGCGGCAGGCCGGTCTCGCGGCGGAAGCGGTCCTGGCCGACGTTGCGGCCGAGCTCCTTGCACAGGGCGTCGGTGCGGGTGTCCTGCCAGACGATGGCGTTGTGGACGGGCTCACCGGTGTTCTTGTCCCACAGCAGCGTCGTCTCGCGCTGGTTGGTGATGCCGATGGCCTTGATGTCGTCGCGGGTGATGCCGGCCTTCTGGATGGCTCCGGCGACGACCTCCTGGACATTGGTCCAGATCTCGTTGGCGTCGTGCTCGACCCAGCCCGGCTTCGGGAAGATCTGCTCGTGCTCCTTCTGGTCGACCGAAACGATACGGCCGTCACGGTCGAAGACGATGCAGCGGCTGGAGGTGGTGCCCTGGTCGATGGCGGCGATGAAGGGGCCGGCGGTGTGGGCGTCGGTCACTGTGTGCTCCCGGGGTTCCATGAGTAAGGGGGACTGTCTACGACTGATCTACGACAGCTTTGCTGTACGACCGCTTCGGATGTTCTAAGCGAAAGCGATGTTGTAGATGCCTGCGGCGATCGCCCCGCCGATCAGCGGACCGACGATCGGGACCCAGGCGTAGCTCCAGTCGGAGCCGCCCTTGTTGGGCAGGGGGAGGAGGGCGTGCACGATACGCGGACCGAGGTCACGGGCCGGGTTGATCGCGTAGCCGGTCGGGCCACCGAGGGACAGGCCGATGGAGACCACGACGAGTGCGGTGATCAGGGCGCCCAGGGTGCCCAGGCCCTTGCCGTCGCCGTTGAGACCCTGCGTGAGGACGGCCAGCACCAGCACGATCGTGCCGATGACCTCCGTGGCGACGTTCTGCCAGGCGACCCGGACCTCGGGGCCGGTGGAGAAGACGCCCAGCACCGGTCCCGCGCCCTTCTCCTGCGCCTCGACGGCCTTGGCGGTGGTGGCCTGCGCACCCGGGGCACCGACGATCTCCCTGTCGGTGAGGTGCGCGTGGAACTGCCCGTAGTAGGCGACCCAGACCAGCGCCGCACCGATCATGGCGCCGAGCAGCTGCCCGCCCCAGTAGATCGGGACGTCGCCCCAGGAGATGCCGTCCTTCTTGAGCGCGAGCGCCAGCGTCACGGCCGGGTTGAGGTGGGCGCCCGAGAGCGGCGCCGAGGTGTAGACAGCCGTCAGAACGGCGAAACCCCACCCGAAGGTGATGGCGAGCCAGCCGGCGTTGCGGGCCTTGGAGGCCTTCAGCGTGACGGCGGCGCACACGCCACCGCCGAGCAGGATGAGTATGGCGGTACCGATGGTCTCGCCGATGAAGATGTCGGAGCTGGACACCCGCGACTCCTTTGTCCTTCGTCCAGGGGACCGAACCCCGGGTCCCTCCGGAGGTTCGAGCTGCCCTCGGGGTGAGAGCGATGCCGGCCCGTGGCGTTGTCACACTCTAGCGCGTATTGCCGGTAGGTGTTCGACAATGCCGACCGATGGACGGGAGTCTTGCCCCGGGGTTACATGCACGTCAAGGGTTCTGTAGTCGAAAACACGATCGTTATTCATAACTGTGAGTCAACGATCTTGTTCGGGTGATTTGTGCCATTGCGTCGGGGTACGACCGAGGGCCGGCACGTCATTCGACGTACCGGCCCTGTCCCTACGCCTGTCAGAACCGCCCGGCACCCAGGTCCCGCGAGACCGCGCGGGCGCAGTCCCGCACCGCCGCGATCAGCTCGGGGCGCAGCGCGCCCTCCTCGTCGGACCGGCACAGCCGCTCCACGGCACCCGTGATGCCGACCGCGCCGACCGGCATGCGCCGCCGGTCGTGGATGGGCGCGGCGATGGACGCGACGCCCTCCCAGGTCTCCTCGACATCGGCCGCGTACCCACGCGCGCGTGTGAGGTCGAGGATCTGCTCGAACTCCGCCAGGTCGCACACGGTCCGGTCGGTGAACGCCTTGCGGTCGCTCTCCAGCGCCTCGCTGTGCGCCACCGGGTCGTACGCCGAGAGCACCTTGCCGAGCGCCGTGCAGTGCAGGGGCTGCATGGCCCCGATCTCCAGCACCTGACGGCTGTCGTCGGGCCGGAAGACGTGGTGCACGATCAGCACGCCCTGCTGGTGCAGCACGCCCAGATGCACGCTCTCCCCGCTGGAGCGGGCCAGGTCGTCCGTCCACACGAGGGCACGCGCGCGCAGCTCGTGCACGTCCAGATAGGTGGTGCCCAGACGCAGCAGCTCGGCACCCAACTGGTAGCGCCCGGAGGCGTCGTCCTGCTCCACGAACCCCTCCGCCTGGAGGGTGCGCAGGATGCCGTGCGCGGTGCCCTTGGCCAGGTCCAGGGACGAGGCGATGTCCGACAGGCCGAGTCTCCGCTCGCCGCCCGCGAGGAGCCGCAGCATCGCGGCCGCCCGTTCGAGCGACTGGATGTTCCGTGCCATCGCCGTTCTGCCTCCGTCCCCTTCGACAGCCGACCGTTGACGGCGTCGCTGCCACTGTTACGGCTTTACTGTCGCCGTTCGGCAATGTCGAACACTACCGGTCGATGCCGACCTCCCGCTAATGGTCGGTCGGCATCTGTTGCGTCACTGGTATCCGGCCGGTGACCTGCCCGCCACCTTCGTCCGCCCCGTGGACGTGCCGACCATCCTCCAGGGGACCCGGCTACCCTGGCGTGGTGCGCCCGGCGTGGGACGACTCGCGGGCGCCTGAAGCCGACAGCCGTCGCAACCGAGGGAGCCCCTTCATGGCCTCGTCGCCACTGACCCCTTCCGCCGACAGCCGGACCCGTGTGTCCGCGCTCCGTGAGGCGCTCGCCACCAGAGTGGTGGTGGCCGACGGAGCGATGGGCACCATGCTCCAGGCGCAGGACCCCACGCTCGAGGACTTCGAGAACCTCGAGGGCTGCAACGAGATCCTCAACGTGACCCGCCCGGACATCGTCCGCTCCGTCCACGACGCGTACTTCGCGGTGGGCGTCGACTGCGTGGAGACCAACACCTTCGGGGCCAACCACACGGCCGCCTCGGAGTACGACATCGCCGACCGCGTGCACGAACTGTCCGAGGCGGGCGCCCGCATCGCCCGTGAGGCCGCCGACGAGCACACCGCCCGCGACGGCCGCCCGCGCTGGGTCCTGGGCTCCGTCGGCCCCGGCACCAAGCTGCCCACCCTGGGCCACATCGACTACGCCACGATCCGCGACGGCTACCAGGCCAACGTCGAGGGACTGCTTGCCGGCGGCGCCGACGCCCTGATCGTCGAGACCACCCAGGACCTGCTCCAGACGAAGGCCTCCGTGCTGGGCGCCCGTCGCGCGCTGGAGGCCACCGGCGCCGACGTGCCGCTGGTGGTCTCGATGGCGTTCGAGACCACCGGCACCATGCTGCTCGGCTCCGAGATCGGCGCCGCGCTGACCGCGCTGGAGCCGCTCGGCATCGACATGATCGGCCTGAACTGCTCGACCGGCCCGGCCGAGATGAGCGAGCACCTGCGCTACCTCGCCCGGCACTCCCGCATCCCGCTGCTGTGCATGCCGAACGCGGGCCTGCCCATCCTCACCAAGGACGGCGCCCACTTCCCGCTCGACCCCGAGGGACTGGCCGACGCCCAGGAGACCTTCGTCCGGGACTACGGCCTCTCCCTGATCGGCGGCTGCTGCGGCACCACCCCCGAGCACCTGCGCCAGGTCGTCGAGCGGGTCCGCGACCTCACGCCCGGCGAGCGCACCCCGCAGCCCGAGCCCGGCGCCGCCTCCCTCTACCAGACGGTCCCCTTCCGCCAGGACACCTCCTACCTGGCCATCGGTGAGCGCACCAACGCCAACGGCTCGAAGAAGTTCCGCGAGGCCATGCTGGAGGCACGCTGGGACGACTGCGTGGAGATGGCCCGCGAGCAGATCCGCGAGGGCGCCCACATGCTGGACCTCTGCGTGGACTACGTGGGCCGCGACGGCGTCGCCGACATGAAGGAGCTCGCCGGCCGCTTCGCCACCGCCTCCACCCTGCCGATCGTCCTGGACTCCACCGAGGTCCCCGTCATCGAGGCCGGCCTGGAGAAGCTCGGCGGCCGCGCGGTCATCAACTCCGTCAACTACGAGGACGGCGACGGGCCGGAGTCCCGCTTCGCGAAGGTCACCAAGCTCGCCCAGGAGCACGGCGCCGCGCTGATCGCGCTGACCATCGACGAGGAGGGCCAGGCCCGCACCCCCGAGAAGAAGGTCGAGATCGCCGAGCGGCTCATCGACGACCTGACCGGCAACTGGGGCATCCACGAGTCCGACATCCTCATCGACACCCTGACCTTCACCATCTGCACCGGTCAGGAGGAGTCCCGCAAGGACGGCCTCGCCACCATCGAGGCGATCCGCGAACTCAAGCGCCGCCACCCGGACGTCCAGACCACCCTCGGCCTGTCCAACATCTCCTTCGGCCTCAACCCGGCCGCCCGCATCCTGCTCAACTCGGTCTTCCTCGACGAGTGCGTCAAGGCGGGCCTGGACTCGGCGATCGTCCACGCGTCGAAGATCCTCCCCATCGCCCGCTTCAGCGAGGAGGAGGTCCAGACCGCCCTCGACCTCATCTACGACCGCCGCGCCGAGGGCTACGACCCCCTCCAGAAGCTGATGGCCCTGTTCGAGGGCGCCACCGCCAAGTCCCTCAAGGCCGGCAAGGCCGAGGAACTGGCCGCCCTCCCCCTGGAGGAGCGCCTCAAGCGCCGCATCATCGACGGCGAGAAGAACGGCCTGGAGGCCGACCTCGACGCGGCCCTCCAGGACCGCCCCGCCCTCGACATCGTCAACGACACCCTCCTGGACGGCATGAAGGTCGTCGGCGAGCTCTTCGGCTCCGGCCAGATGCAGCTGCCGTTCGTCCTCCAGTCCGCCGAGGTCATGAAGACCGCGGTCGCCTATCTCGAACCGCACATGGAGAAGGTCGAGGGCGACGAGGCCGGCAAGGGCACCATCGTGCTCGCCACCGTCCGCGGAGACGTCCACGACATCGGCAAGAACCTCGTCGACATCATCCTGTCCAACAACGGCTACAACGTGGTCAACCTCGGCATCAAGCAGCCGGTCTCCGCGATCCTGGACGCCGCCGCCGAGCACCGCGCCGACGTCATCGGCATGTCGGGGCTCCTGGTCAAGTCCACGGTGATCATGAAGGAGAACCTGGAGGAGCTCAACCAGCGCGGCCTCGCCGCCGAGTTCCCGGTCATCCTCGGCGGAGCCGCGCTGACGAGGGCGTACGTCGAACAGGATCTCCACGAGATCTACGAGGGCGAAGTCCGCTACGCCCGCGACGCGTTCGAGGGACTGCGCCTCATGGACGCCCTCATCGGCGTCAAGCGGGGCGTGCCCGGCGCCAAGCTGCCCGAGCTCAAGCAGCGCCGGGTGCGCGCCAGTGCCGTGACCGTCGAGGAGGAGCGGCCCGAGGAGGGGCACGTCCGCTCCGACGTGGCCACCGACAACCCGGTGCCCACGCCGCCGTTCTGGGACACCCGCGTGATCAAGGGCATCCAGCTCAAGGAGTACGCCTCCTGGCTCGACGAGGGCGCCCTGTTCAAGGGCCAGTGGGGGCTCAAGCAGGCCCGCACCGGTGAGGGACCGACGTACGAGGAGCTCGTCGAGACCGACGGCAGGCCCCGGCTGCGCGGCCTGCTCGACAAGCTCCAGACCGAGAACCTCCTCGAAGCGGCCGTCGTCTACGGCTACTTCCCGTGCGTGTCCAAGGACGACGACCTGATCATCCTGGACGAGCAGGGCAACGAGCGCACCCGCTTCACCTTCCCGCGCCAGCGCCGCGGCCGCAGGCTCTGCCTCGCCGACTTCTTCCGCCCCGAGGAGTCGGGGGAGACCGACGTGGTCGGCCTCCAGGTCGTCACCGTCGGCTCGCGCATCGGGGAGCAGACCGCCAAGCTCTTCGAGTCCAACGCCTACCGCGACTACCTCGAACTGCACGGCCTGTCCGTCCAGTTGGCCGAGGCGCTAGCCGAGTACTGGCACGCGCGCGTGCGTTCCGAGCTCGGCTTCGCGGGCGAGGACCCGGCCGACGTCGAAGACATGTTCGCCCTGAAGTATCGGGGCGCCCGCTTCTCCCTCGGCTACGGCGCCTGCCCCAACCTGGAGGACCGGGCCAAGATCGCCGACCTCCTCCAGCCCGAGCGCATCGGCGTCCACCTCAGCGAGGAGTTCCAGCTCCACCCCGAGCAGTCCACCGACGCGATCGTCATCCACCACCCGGAGGCGAAGTACTTCAACGCCCGCTGAGGTCTCTCACTCAGCACGCTGATCGGATAAGTCGTACACTGGTCGGTCCACCGCAGGCCGGTTCCCTTCGTGGGAACCGGCCTGCTCGTCCCTTCAAGGAGGTACGTGGATGACCAGCACGGTCCCCGCGCCATTGACCCGTACGGCAGACGGCTCCGCCCTCCAGGCCGTCCTCCTCGACATGGACGGCACCCTGGTGGACACCGAGGGCTTCTGGTGGGACGTCGAGGTCGAGGTCTTCGCCGGTCTCGGCCACGCCCTCGACGACTCCTGGCGCCATGTCGTGGTCGGCGGCCCCATGACCCGCAGCGCCGGCTTCCTGATCGAGGCCACCGGCGCCGACATCACCCTCGCCGAGCTCACCGTCCTGCTCAACCAGGGCTTCGAGGACCGTATCGGCCGCTCCCTGCCCCTGATGCCCGGTGCCACCCGGCTGCTGGCCGAACTGTCCGCGCACCGGGTCCCCACCGCCCTGGTCTCCGCCTCGCACCGGCGGATCATCGACCGGGTCCTCGACTCCCTCGGGCCGCAGCACTTCGCCCTCACCGTCGCCGGCGACGAGGTGCCGCGCACCAAGCCGTACCCCGACCCGTACCTGTTCGCCGCCGCCGGACTAGGCGCGGACCCGGCCAGATGCGCGGTCGTCGAGGACACCGCGACCGGTGTCGCCGCCGCCGAGGCCGCCGGCTGCCAGGTCGTTGCGGTGCCGTCCGTGGCCCCCATCCCCGCGGCCCCCGGCCGCACGGTCGTCGGCTCGCTCGAAGAGGTCGACCTGACATTTCTGCGCGGGTTGATCACTCTTCGATGACGGAAATGCCTCGGGTGTTCACCGAGCGTGCAGCGCGCATAACGCGGTAATTCCCCAGAGCCCTGTCGCCGAATTGAAAGCGCGCCGGACGGCTGAATTCCAGCCCGTCGGCGCCCCCTTACGGGTGTGAGGTTCCCCACTCGACCGCCCCTCGACAGTCGGTCGAGGCTGTGCCGGACACCCCGCCGTAAGGGCCGCGGGCGCGTCCATGTGTCCCGATTGATGAAACCCTGCACCAATCCTTCCCCTGGCGGGCTTTCGGTGTGTCCGCACCCGGTTTCACTGCGTGATGGAAGCCCAACTCCGGTGGCAGCGAGCCCTCCTGCAAGCTCGGACTAACCTCCTGGTGAGAACATCGCCCTAACCCCGTGACCCGCCGCGCCACCCTTGCATGCCGGGTACACGGACTGAAGCTCTGGAGAAACTCGAGCATGAACCGCAAGACTTTGGTGCTGCCGGCCGTCATAGGTCTGCTCGCGCCGGTGCTCGCCGCCTGCGGCGGGTCCGACAGCGGCAGCGGCGGGGGCGACGCGATCGCCGTCGGCACCACGGACCGGTTCACCGCCACGAAGGACGCTCCGGCCCCGCTCGACCCCGCCTACGCCTACGACGTCGGCACCTGGAACGTCCTGCGCCAGACCGTGCAGACCCTGATGATCCAGCCCAAGGGCGAGGGCGACCCCGTACCCGAGGCCGCCCAGTCCTGCGGCTTCAGCGACAGCGGCAACGAACGCTACGTCTGCACCCTGCGCGACGGCCTGAAGTTCGCGAACGGCGACGCCGTCACCGCGGCCGACGTGAAGTACTCCATCGACCGCGCCCGCGCCATCAAGGCCGACTCCGGCGTCTTCGCCCTGCTGTCCACCATCGACACCGTCGAGACCAAGGGCGAGCGCGAGGTCATCTTCCACCTCAAGACCGCCGACGCCACCTTCCCGTACAAGCTGTCGACCCCGGTCGCCGGCATCGTCAACCCCGACGACTACGCGAAGAACAAGCTCCGCGACGGCTTCGACGTCGACGGCTCCGGCCCGTACACCATGAAGGCCGACGTCAAGAACGACGAGCTCGTCGACGCCGAGTTCACCAAGAACCCCCACTACAAGGGGGCGTTGACGGTGAACAACGACAAGGTCGAACTGCGCTCCTACACGGACGCCGACGCCATGGGCACCGCCCTCGAGAAGGGCGACATCGACCTCATCACCCGCACCATGTCGCCCCAGCAGATCCGGAAGCTGTCGAACGAGTCCGGCGGCGACGTCGACCTCGTCGAGATGGCCGGCCTGGAGATCCGCTACCTCGCCTTCAACACCGACGCCCCGGCCGTGAAGTCCCGTGCCGTGCGCCAGGCGATGGCCCAGGTCATCAACCGCAGCGAGCTCGTCTCCAAGGTCTACGGCACCCAGGCCGAGCCGCTGTTCTCGCTGGTCCCGGCCACCATCACCGGCCACTCCAACTCCTTCTTCAACAAGTACGGCGACCCGAGCGTCAGCAAGGCCAAGGCGCTGCTGGCGCAGGCCGACATCACCACCCCGGTGAAGCTGACCCTCCACTACACGACCGACCACTACGGCTCGGCCACCAAGGAGGAGTTCGAGGACCTCCAGAAGCAGCTCAACGCCAGCGGGCTCTTCGACATCACCATCAAGGGCGCCCCCTGGTCCACCTTCCGCCCCGCGGAGCAGAAGGGCCAGTACGACGTCTACGGCATGGGCTGGTTCCCGGACTTCCCGGACCCCGACAACTACCTCGCCCCGTTCCTCGACAAGGACAACTTCCTCGGATCGCCCTACTCCAACAGCGAGATCCGCAACACCCTGATCCCGGACTCCCGCCGCGAGGCCGACCGCCTCGCCGCGTCCGGAAGCCTGACCGAGATCCAGGACATCGTCGCCAAGGACGTCCCCGTACTGCCGCTGTGGCAGGGCAAGCAGTACGTCGCCGCCCGCGACGACGTCACGGGCAGCGCCTACGCCCTCAACTCCTCGTCGACGCTGCAGCTTTGGGAACTCGGCAAGGGCGTGAGCGGCTGACCGGCCGCTCGTCACACGGCGTGAGCGGTTGACCACCGGCACGCCTCCTTCGACCCGGGCCCGAGCGGACGGGCCCGGGATTCCACAAGAATCGACGACAAGGCACTCGCGTGAACAAGCGCATCCAGTGGCAGGTCCTGCCCATCGTGGCGGGGCTGGCCTCCGGTCTGCTGACCGGCTGCGGCACGGAGTCGGGGGACTCCGGTTCCGGCGGCTCCTCCGTGGTCATGGGGATGTCCGACGACGTCCTGGCCACCGACCCGGCCTCCGGATACGACCCCGGCTCCTGGATGTTGTTCAACAACGTCTTCCAGTCGCTGCTCAGCTTCCCCAAGGGCGGCACGGAACCGGAGCCGGACGCCGCCCAGAGCTGCGAGTTCACGGACACCCGGACCCAGGTGTACGAGTGCACCCTCAAGACCGGCCTCAAGTTCAGCAACGGTGACGCGCTCACCTCCGAGGACGTCAAGTTCTCCTTCGACCGCATGCTGAAGATCAACGACGACGCCGGTCCCGCGATCATGTTCCCGATGCTCGACAAGGTCGAGACCCCGGACGACAAGACCGTCGTCTTCAGGCTCAACACCCCCGACGCGACCTTCCCGAGCAAGATCGCCTCCGGCGCAGGCTCGATCGTCGACCACAGGCAGTACGACGCCGGCAAACTCCGCGAGGACGGCAAGGCGGTCGGCTCCGGCCCCTACCAGCTCGACTCGTTCGACGACGACCAGGCCGTGTTCTCCGTCAACGAGAACTACAAGGGCACCGCCGAGCCCCAGAACCCCGGCGTCACGCTGAAGTTCTTCCACGGCGACCAGGCCGCCCTGAAGACCGCCCTGTCCGGCGACAAGATCGACATCGCCTACCGCGGTCTGAGCGCGGGCGACATCGCCGACATCGAGAACGCCGCGCCCGACTCCGGCGTCGAGGTCGTCGAGGGCACCAGCGCCGAGGTCCAGCACCTCGTCTTCAACATGGACGACCCGGTCGCGGGACAGCTCGGCGTCCGCAAGGCCATCGCCCACCTCCTCGACCGCGAAGCCCTCATCCACGACGTCTACCAGGGCACCGCGACCCCGCTGTACTCGATCGTCCCGGCCGGTATCGCGGGCCACAACACGGCCTTCTTCGACACCTACGGCGCCCAGCCCTCCCGGTCCAAGGCCGCGGCCGCCCTCGCCGACGAGGGCATCACCGGCAAGGTGAAGCTGACCCTGTGGTCGACGCCGTCCCGCTACGGCCCGGCCACCGACCAGGAACTCAAGACGATCGCCGAGCAGCTCAACGCCAGCGGGCTGTTCGCCGCCGACGTCAAGTCCGTGGCCTTCGACCAGTACGAGAAGGACATCGCCGCCGGCAAGTACGGCGTCTACGTGAAGGGCTGGGTGCCCGACTACCCGGACGCCGACAACTTCACGGCCCCCTTCTTCGGCAAGGGCAACGTGCTGGACAACAACTACAGCAACAACAAGATCACCGGCTCGCTCATCCCCGAGACCGCCGCCCAGCCGGACCGCTCCGCGACGGACGACCACTTCGGCACGCTCCAGGACCTCGTCGCCCAGGACGTCCCCGTCCTTCCGGTCTGGCAGGCCAAGCAGTACGCCGTCGTCCGCGACGACGTCTACGGCCTGGAGTACTGCCTCGACGCCTCCACCGTGTTCCGCTTCTGGGAGCTCAGCAAGGGCTGATCCGGACGGCGAGCGCTGATCCGGCGCCGCACACACGAAGAGGGCGCCCCAGTCAGGTGGGGACGCCCTCTTCGCTCTTCGTACCGTCGATGCTCCCGCTACTGCGCGCCGGGCCGCACCAGACCGCTCTCGTACGCGTACACCGCGGCCTGCACCCGGTCCCGCAGCCCCAGCTTCGTCAGGACATGACCGACATGCGTCTTCACGGTGGTCTCGCTGACGAACAGATCCGCTGCGATCTCCGCGTTCGACAGCCCGCGCGCCACCAGCTTCAGCACCTCGACCTCGCGGTCGGTGAGCGTGTGCAGCGTGTCCGGCACCGGCTCGTCACCGGACGGCAGATGCGTGGCGTACTTGTCGAGCAGCCGGCGCGTGATGCTCGGCGCGAGCATCGCCTCGCCCGCGGCCACCACCCGGATCGCCTGCACGAGCTCGTTGGCCGGGGCGTCCTTGAGCAGGAACCCGCTGGCCCCCGCCCGCAGCGCCTCCACCACGTACTCGTCGAGGTCGAACGTCGTCAGCACCAGCACCTTGGCCGGACCGTCCCGACCGGGACCGGTGATCTGCCGGGTCGCCTCCACACCGTCCATCCGCGGCATACGGATGTCCATCAGGACCACGTCGGGCTGCAACGCCCGCACCTGGTCGATAGCCTGAAGGCCGTCTCCGGCCTCGCCCACGACCGCGATGTCCTGCTCGGCCTCCAGAATCATCCGGAACCCGGTACGCAGCAGCGGCTGGTCGTCGACCAGTAGGACGCGGATGGCCACGTAAGTCTCCTTCGCTAGTCCGGCCCCATTCTGCCCTGCTCGCCGGTCGCGGACTTCACCGGCAGGGGGTAGGGCGGGGGAGTGCCGCCGAACTCCGGGCAGTGCTCCTGGTGGTCGCACCAGCCGCACAGCTTGGTGGGACGCGGACGCCATTCGCCCGACTCGGTGGCCTGCCGGATCGCCTCCCACAACGCCAGCAGCTTGCGCTCGACCCGCTCCAGGTCGGCGAGGACCGGGTCGTAGGTCAGGACGTCACCGCTGCCGAGGTAGACGAGCTGGAGCCGGCGCGGGATCACGTTCTTCAGCCGCCACACCACCAGGGCGTAGAACTTCATCTGGAACAGCGCGCCCTCGGCGTACTCGGGCCGGGGCGCCTTGCCGGTCTTGTAGTCGACGATCCGCACCTCGCCGGTCGGCGCCACGTCGACCCGGTCGATGATCCCGCGCAGCCGCAGTCCCGAGTCCAGCTCCGCCTCGACGAACAACTCCCGCTCGGCGGGCTCCAGACGCGTCGGATCCTCCAGCGTGAACCACCGCTCGACCAGTTGCTCCGCCTCAGCGAGCCACGTGGCGAGCCGCTCACCGTCCGGATCGTCGGCGAACAGCTCCAGCACCTCCGGCCGGCTCTCCCGGAGCCGGTCCCACTGACCGGGGATCAGCGACTTGGCCGCCGGCGCGGTCCGCTCCCCGGCCGGGGCGTCGAAGAGCCGCTCCAGCACCGAGTGCACGAGCGTCCCCCGGGTCGCCGCCGCACTCGGCTTCTCCGGCAGCCGGTCGATCACCCGGAACCGGTACAGCAGCGGACACTGCATGAAGTCGTTGGCACGGGAAGGGGACAGGGAAGCGGGCGCGGCCGTCCCGCCGGCCCGGGACCCGCCCCCGGCACCTGTCACCACCCCTGCCTCGACCACCGCCGACGCGATCTCGGCACCGACCGCGTCCGCCGTCGGCAGATCATTGACGGCGACGTCGTTGTCCGACTGCCCGACGGGGGCTGCCGTGGGCGTGCTCCGGGCGTCGGCCGCTTCGGCCGCCCCAGGACGGTCGGCGGAGGTGTGCACGTCCTGCTGCCCGTCCGGGACCGCCGTGGGCGTGGTGGCGACGGCTGCGTCCGGTTCCTCAGCCGTCTCGGGCCGGGCTGCGAGCGCGGCTTCGGCGGCCCGGGGGCGGTCGGCGGAGGTGTGCACGTCCTGCTGCCCGTCCGGGACCGCCGTGGGCGTGGTGGCGACGGCTGCGTCCGGTTTTTTAGCTGTCTCGGGCCGGGCTGCGAGCGCGGCTTCGGCGGCCCCGGGGCGGTCGGCGGACGTGTCCCCGCCCTCCTGCCCGTCCGCGACCTGCGTAGGCGTGGTCCCGGCGTCGGCCCTGTCCGGTGCCTCAGCCGTCCCGGCGGCCCCCTCCGTGAGCAACGCTTCGGTCGCTCCCGTGGCCGCGAGGGCGTCCCTGCCTCCGTGGCCGACCGCATTCGCCGTAGGCCCGGTCCCGGCGCCGACTGGGTCCGGTTCCTCAGCCGCCCCGGGTCGCGCCGTGAATGCTGCTTCGGTCGCCCGGGGGCCGTCGACGGACGCGTCCCCGCGTTGCTGCCCCGCCTGGACCGCTGTCTCGGCGCCGGCTGGGTCCGGTTCCTCAGCCGTCCCGGGTCGCGCCGTGGACGCCGCTTCGGTCGCCCGGGGGCCGTCGACGGACGCGTCCCCGCCCTCTTGCGCGACCGCGCCCCCCGTAGGCCCGGTCCCGGCGCCGACCGCGTCCGGTTCCCCAGCCGTCCCGGGGCGCGCCGCGGTCGCCGCTTCCGCTGCGGTCGGGTCGTCGGTGGCGGCCTCGGCCACGCCCTCCGTGCTCGTCTCCATGACCACAGACCATACGGGCCGCCACTGACAGTGACCCATTCGCGGCCGTGACCGCCGTGAGCCCCGAGGAGACACGGGGGTGCCGGGGCGGAACGCGCCGCGACCGCCGCATACCATCGACCCGAGACCCTTCCGCACGGCATACGCGGAAGACGCTTCGAACGAGGGGACATCGTGGACGAGAGCGGCGGCAGCGGGCAGCCGCGGCCCGGTACGGACCGGCCGGCCAAGCCCCACACAGGGCCCACGGCCCAGACCACCGACCCCACGACCCCCGACCAGCACGACCACGGTTCCCGGGCGGCCACCTCGCCCACCAGCCCCGCCACCGAGGTCCCCGACGTCGGCGGTGCGACCGAAGCCACGACCGACGGCACCCCCGCCGCGCCACAGCCGACCGCCGGCGACAACGCCGCCCAGGACCCACCGACGCCGGACGACACCGACACCGGTACCGGGAACGCCCCGCACGCTCCCGCCCCCGGCGAGCACGCCGACACGACACCCCCGGCACCCACCGACCTGCGGAAACCCGCAGCGCCCCACGACCCCCACCCCGCCGACGAGCACCGCACCCTCGCCCACTCCGGCGCCCCCAAGAACCGCCCGCCCCAGTCCCCCCAGCCGCGCGGCGGACTGCTGATGGGCCGTCCCTTCGGCGTGCCCGTCTACGTCGCCCCGAGCTGGTTCCTCGTCGCCGCGCTCATCACGTGGGTGTTCGGCGGCCAACTGGAGCGCGTGCTGCCCGAACTCGGCGCCGCCCGCTACCTCGTCTCCCTCTTCTTCGCGGTCGCCTTCTACGCCTCCGTCCTGGTCCACGAACTGGCCCACACCGTCGCGGCACTGCGCTTCAAGCTCCCCGTCCGCCGCATCCAGCTTCAGTTCTTCGGTGGCGTCTCCGAGATCGAGAAAGAAGCCGAGACCCCCGGCCGGGAGTTCGTGCTCGCCTTCGTCGGCCCGCTGCTCTCCCTGGTCCTCGCCGGCCTCTTCTACCTCGCCATGCAGCCCGTCGAACCCGGCACCGTCCCCGGCGTCCTGCTCGCCGGCCTGATGGTCTCCAACCTCATCGTGGCCGCCTTCAACCTCCTGCCCGGCCTCCCCCTCGACGGCGGCCGCATGCTCCGCGCCGTCGTCTGGAAGATCACCGGCAGGCCCATGAGCGGCACCATCGCCGCCGCCTGGGTCGGCCGCGCCCTCGCCGTCTGCGTCCTCATCGGCCTCCCGCTGCTCACCCAGTCCGGAGCCCTCGGCTCCTCCGCCGAGGACAACGTCGGCATGGACACCGTGATGGACGCCCTGCTCGCCGCGATCCTCGCCGCGATCATCTGGACCGGCGCCGGCAACAGCCTGCGCATGGCACGCCTGCGCGAACACCTCCCCGAACTGCGCGCCCGCACCCTCACCCGCCGCGCGGTCCCCGTCGAGACCGACACCCCCCTGTCCGAGGCCCTGCGCCGCGCCAACGACGCCGGCGCCCGCGCCCTGGTCGTCGTCGACGCCGAGGGCACCCCGCTCTCCCTCGTCCGCGAGGCCGCCATCGTCGGCGTACCGGAACACCGCCGCCCGTGGGTCGCCGTCAGCGGCCTCGCCCAGGACCTCACCGACGGCATGCGCGTCTCCGCCGAACTCGCGGGGGAGGACCTGCTGGACACCCTCCGCGCGACCCCCGCCACCGAATACCTCGTCGTCGAGGAGACCGGCGAGATCTACGGCGTCCTGTCCGCGGCCGACGTGGAGCGGGCCTTCGTGAAGGCCATGGCCAGACCCTCCTAGTGGTCAGCGGCCCCTCCGCGGACCGGTAGGCTGTTCACATGTCCGAACCGACCGGTGCCGCCCGCAGGCGCGGGCCCTTCAAGGTCGGGGACCAGGTTCAGCTCACCGACCCCAAGGGCCGCCACTACACGTTCACGCTCGAAGAGGGAAAGAACTTCCACACCCACAAGGGTTCCTTCCCGCACGACGAGCTGATCGGCGCCCCCGAGGGCAGCGTTGTCCGCACCACCGGTAACGTCGCGTACCTCGCGCTGCGCCCCCTGCTCCCCGACTACGTCCTGTCCATGCCCCGCGGCGCCGCCGTGGTCTACCCCAAGGACGCGGGGCAGATCCTCGCCTTCGCCGACATCTTCCCCGGCGCCCGCGTCGTGGAGGCCGGCGTCGGCTCCGGCTCGCTCAGCAGCTTCCTGCTGCGCGCCATCGGCGATCAGGGAATGCTGCACTCCTACGAGCGCCGCGAGGACTTCGCCGAGATCGCCCAGCAGAACGTGGAACGCTACTTCGGCGGCCCGCACCCCGCCTGGCAGCTCACCGTGGGCGACCTCCAGGACAACCTGTCCGACGCCGACGTCGACCGCGTCATCCTCGACATGCTCGCCCCCTGGGAATGCCTGGAGGCGGTCTCCAAGGCACTCGTGCCCGGCGGCATCCTGTGCTGCTACGTGGCCACCACCACCCAGCTCGCCCGGACCGTCGAGTCCATCCGCGAGATCGGCTCCTTCAACGAGCCGACGTCCTGGGAGACGATGATCCGCAACTGGCACGTGGAAGGCCTGGCCGTCCGCCCGGACCACCGCATGATCGGCCACACCGGCTTCCTCCTCACCGCTCGTCGCCTCGCCGACGGGGTCGAGCCCCCCATGCGCCGCCGCCGCCCCGCCAAGGGCGCCTACGGCGAGGACTACACCGGCCCCAACGCCGACGGCGGCTCCGGCCGCTGAGACGGCCCCGTGCCGCAGCCAACGTACAGGCGCCGGGGTGGAGTTCCCGCAGACCAGCGGAACTCCACCCCGGCGCCTCCGCGTTGAAGGAGCGACAGAGACCTGCGGTTGGCAAACCCGCACGAGTACCCACCCCGCCGTTCCCCCGACCTGTGACGTGTGGCACCATGCTGGCCACCCCCCCACCGGCACAGCCCTCACAGGAGACGCTCCTAGTGCAGCAATCCGCCGTCCCGGAACTGGCACACACCCACACCCGCCCCATCCACTGGGTCGCCACCGCCACCGCCGTGGCAGGAGTCGTGGCCCTCTCCTCCGTCCTGCAGCCCAACCCCGCGACGGCGGCGCAGGCGGCCGGCCCCGGAGCCAGACCCGCCCCGGTGGTCACGACGGCGCCCGACCCCGCGGACGTCCACTTCCCGATCGACTGCGGCCCGGTCAAGGCGAAGGTGCAGAAGAAGGTCTCCGGAGACCTCGACGGCGACGGACGGCCGGAAACAGTCGTCGTGGTGCACTGCGACGCCCCCATGGGCACCCCGCCCGACGCCGTCTACGTCATCACACACGCGAAGGACACCGGCGAACCCCGCGTCGTCGCCACCCTGCTGAGCCCGAAGACCCGCAACACCGTCACCGACTTCACGCTGAGCGACGGCGCCGTCCTCGCGACCCTGCTCGGCTACTCCACGTCCGACGTACCCAGTTGCTGCCCGGACGTGAAGGACGAGGCGAAGTGGCAGTGGAAGGACGGCTCGTTCATCCGCTCGACACCCGCGGGCACGCACACCGTCTGACCGAAGCGATCACATCTGTGAGAAATCAGACAGCCATCACGCAGGGTGTCTTTCCGGTCACTCTGCGTCCGGACCGTAGATCTCGACGCTGTCCGAAACCCGACGTACATGGATGCACTCGCCCGGACACTCCTTGGCCGAGTCGACCACATCGGTGAGAAGCGGCAGCGGTACGGGCGTTGTGGCGCCCTTGTCCTGCAGAAGCTGCTCGTCCGCGCCCTTCACATAGGCCAGACCGTCGATGTCCAGCTCGAACACCTCCGGCGCGTACTGCGCGCAGATGCCGTCACCGGTACAGAGGTCCTGATCGATCCAGACCTCCAGGGTCTCGCCGCCGGCCCCGACCTCCTGCTGCACTCTCATCTCTCCTGCCGTTTATGCGTCGAGCCGAACGGGAATCCGGCCAGCTCTGACGGGTGTTGAACACTTCGACCCTACCTTCGGCAGCTTTCCAATCTTGTTCGGTGGGTATTCCCCTGGCGTGAGGGAGAGCGCAAGGGTGAAGATCGGACACACCTCGACAGTCTTTGTGATCTAGGGGTTTCAATCGACACCCACCCAGGTAGGGTCTGGAAGCGTCCAGCTCCCCTTGGAGGAGGTGAGGACCGTGGCAGCCCACGACGACGACATGAACCGCGGCATCCGCCCGGGACGAGGGTCCGACGACCCGTCCGGGCAGATTGCCTACCTTGAGCAGGAGATCGCCGTCCTGCGACGCAAGCTCGCCGACTCTCCGCGACACACGAGGATTCTCGAAGAGCGGATCGTCGAGCTGCAGACCAACCTGGCCGGCGTGTCCGCCCAGAACGAGCGACTCGCCAACACGCTCCGTGAGGCCCGCGACCAGATCGTGGCCCTCAAGGAGGAGGTCGACCGGCTCGCACAGCCACCGGCCGGCTTCGGCGTCTTCCTCGAAGCGAACGAGGACGGCACCGCCGACATCTTCACCGGCGGCCGCAAACTGCGGGTGAACGTCAGCCCCAGCGTCGAACTCGAAGAGCTCCGGCGCGGCCAGGAAGTGATGCTCAACGAAGCGCTCAACGTGGTCGAAGCCATGGAGTTCGAGCGCGTCGGGGACATCGTCACCCTCAAGGAGATCCTCGAGGACGGCGAACGCGCCCTGGTGCTCGGGCACACCGACGAGGAACGGGTGGTACGGCTCGCCGAGCCGCTGCTGGACGTCACCATCCGACCCGGCGACGCCCTGCTGCTCGAACCCCGATCCGGCTACGTCTACGAGATCGTTCCCAAGAGCGAGGTCGAAGAACTCGTCCTCGAAGAGGTCCCCGACATCGGCTACGAGCAGATCGGCGGACTCGGCGGCCAGATCGAGGCCATCCGGGACGCCGTCGAGCTCCCGTACCTCTACCCGGACCTGTTCAAGGAGCACGAACTGCGGCCGCCCAAGGGCGTCCTGCTCTACGGACCCCCCGGATGCGGCAAGACGCTCATCGCCAAGGCCGTCGCCAACTCGCTGGCCAAGAAGGTCGCCGAGGTCACCGGCCAGGCCACCGGCAAGAGCTTCTTCCTCAACATCAAGGGACCCGAGCTCCTCAACAAGTACGTCGGCGAGACCGAGCGGCAGATCCGCCTCGTCTTCCAGCGTGCTCGTGAGAAGGCCAGCGAGGGCACACCCGTCATCGTCTTCTTCGACGAGATGGAGTCCCTCTTCCGCACCCGCGGCTCCGGCGTCAGCTCCGACGTCGAGAACACCATCGTCCCGCAGCTCCTCGCCGAGATCGACGGCGTCGAAGGCCTGCAGAACGTGGTCGTCATCGGTGCCTCCAACCGCGAGGACATGATCGACCCCGCCATCCTGCGCCCCGGCCGGCTCGACGTGAAGATCAAGATCGAGCGGCCGGACGCCGAAGCCGCCAAGGACATCTTCGGCAAGTACCTCACCGAGCGCCTCCCCCTGCACTCCGACGACCTCGGCGAGCACGGCGGCAGCAAGGCCACCACCGTCCAGAGCATGATCCAGACGGCCGTGGAACACATGTACGCCGAATCCGAGGAAAACCGCTTCCTGGAAGTCACCTACGCCAACGGAGACAAGGAAGTCCTCTACTTCAAGGACTTCAACTCCGGCGCCATGATCGAGAACATCGTCGGCCGCGCCAAGAAGATGGCGATCAAGGACTTCCTCGACCACAACCAGAAGGGTCTCCGCGTCTCCCACCTCCTCCAGGCCTGCGTGGACGAGTTCAAGGAGAACGAGGACCTGCCCAACACCACCAACCCGGACGACTGGGCCCGTATTTCCGGCAAGAAGGGCGAGCGGATCGTCTACATCCGCACCCTCATCACCGGAAAGCAGGGCGCCGACACCGGACGCTCCATCGACACGGTGGCGAACACCGGTCAGTACCTGTAAAGACAGGGCGGCTGCGGGTGCCCTCGACGGGGTACCCGCAGCCGACTGTTTTTCAGGCAACTAACCGGAACAAAGGCGAGCAAGGCAATGACGCAAATGATCTCCCCACCAGCGCAGAGCCGTTCTAGGCTCTTCGGTACCGCCGAGTCGCGCAGTGCGGGGACGGGCACCGCACACGCACCGGAGCGCCAGCGGTACTTGAGCGCCGCCCCCGACCGAGGGCGCCGCCGGGCAAGGAGGGCCGCATGACCGTACGGCGAGTAATGGGCATCGAGACGGAGTACGGGATCTCCGTCCCCGGCCACCCCAACGCCAATGCCATGCTCACCTCATCCCAGATCGTCAACGCCTACGCGGCGGCGATGCACCGGGCCCGCCGGGCCCGCTGGGACTTCGAGGAGGAGAATCCGCTGCGGGACGCGCGGGGCTTCGACCTCGCCCGCGAAGCCGCCGACTCCAGCCAGCTCACCGACGAGGACATCGGCCTCGCCAACGTCATCCTCACCAACGGTGCACGGCTCTACGTCGACCACGCACACCCCGAATACAGCGCCCCCGAGGTGACCAACCCCCGCGACGCCGTCCTGTGGGACAAGGCCGGCGAACGCATCATGGCCGAGGCCGCCGAGCGGGCCGCCCAGCTCCCCGGCGCCCAGCCCATCCACCTCTACAAGAACAACACCGACAACAAGGGCGCCTCCTACGGCACGCACGAGAACTACCTGATGAAGCGGGAAACCCCCTTCTCGGACATCGTGCGCCACCTCACGCCCTTCTTCGTCTCCCGGCAGGTCGTCACCGGCGCCGGCCGCGTCGGCATCGGCCAGGACGGCCACGAACACGGCTTCCAGCTCAGCCAGCGCGCCGACTACTTCGAGGTCGAGGTAGGCCTCGAGACCACCCTCAAGCGCCCCATCATCAACACCCGCGACGAACCCCACGCCGACGCCGAGAAGTACCGCCGCCTCCACGTGATCATCGGCGACGCGAACCTCTCGGAGATCTCCACCTACCTGAAGCTCGGCACCACGGCCCTGGTCCTGTCCATGATCGAGGACGGCTTCATCGCCGTCGACCTCGCCGTCGACCAGCCCGTCCGCACTCTCCACCAGGTCTCCCACGACCCGACGCTCCAGCGCCTGGTCACCCTACGCAGTGGCCGCACACTCACCGCGGTCCAGCTCCAGATGGAGTACTACGAACTCTCCCGCAAGTACGTCGAGGAACGCTTCGGCGCCGACGCGGACGACCAGACCAAGGACGTCCTGGCCCGCTGGGAGGACACCCTCAACCGCCTGGAGAACGACCCCATGAGCCTCGCCGGCGAGCTCGACTGGGTCGCCAAGCGGGAACTCATGGAGGGCTACCGGCGCCGTGACGACCTCGACTGGGACGCCGCCAAGCTGCACCTCCTGGACCTCCAGTACGCCGACGTACGGGCCGACAAGGGCCTCTACAACCGTCTCGCGGCCCGCGGCCGCATCAAGCGCCTGCTCGACGAGGACGAGGTCGAGCGGGCCCGCACCAAGCCCCCGGAGGACACCCGCGCGTACTTCCGCGGCCGCTGCCTGGAGCAGTACGCCGACGACGTCGCCGCGGCCTCCTGGGACTCGGTGATCTTCGACCTCCCGGGCCGGGACTCGCTCCAGCGGGTCCCAACCCTCGAACCGCTTCGCGGAACGCGAAATCACGTCAAGGAGCTCCTGGACCGCTGCCGCACGGCAGAAGACCTGGTCAGGGTGTTGTCGGGAGGCTGAGCGGGTCCTTGGGCCGGGCGTTCCGACAGGGTGGAAAACCCGGCCAGAGGGAATCATCGAGATGGCCCCCGTACGTTGTAAGAACTGCGGGGCCGATGTCAGACCCTGCTTGTAGGGTCTGATCAAGAACGTCGAACCGAGCGGGGTGAGGGGTTATGGCGACCAAGGACACCGGCGGCGGACAGCAGAAGGCCACCCGCAACACCGAGGAGGTCGAGGAGCAGACTGCGGAAGCGCAGGGTTCCGAGGACCTCAAGGAGCGCCAGGAGAAGCTGAGCGACGACGTCGACTCCGTCCTGGACGAGATTGATGACGTACTCGAGGAAAATGCCGAGGATTTCGTGCGCTCCTTCGTGCAAAAGGGTGGAGAGTAAAGGCCGATTGGCCAGTCTTCCTTTGAAGTGAAGGTTGCGGGGGAGCTGGGTGGCTGAGGAGCTCGACGCCAAGGAATGCAGGAAGTGCGGCCGGGATCTGCCTCTTGCGGCCTTCGCGCGTGACAGGAATCGGCGTGACGGCCTTCAGGTGCACTGCCGGGAGTGCGTGGCGGAGTACAGCGCCGCGCACTACCGGCGGCGCCGGGAGGCCGTGGGTAAGTCGGTTCGGGAGCATGTGGATGTTCCGGACGGACACAAGCTCTGTCGCACGTGCGGTGAGGTCAAGCCGCACGGCGACTGGCATCGAAATGCCAGTGCGTCCGACGGCCTGTCGACACGCTGCAAGGCGTGTCGGTCGATCCAGGGGCGCCAGGACCATCTGATGCGTCAGTACGGCATCACCGAAGCCGAGCGTGATGAGTTGCTCGCCTCTCAAGGGGGCGTCTGCTGCATATGTTTGTCGGCTCTGCCGGAGCATGTGGATCACTGCCACAAGACGGGTAGGGTCCGAGGCGTACTGTGCTTCAGCTGCAATGCCGCACTGGGGCAGTTCAAGGATCGGCCCGATGCCATAAGGCGGGCTGCTGCTTACGTGGAAGGAATCGCGTGGAAGCCAACACTCGTAGCACCGGGCGTCTACCAGCTGCCTTCCTGACGCCTGGGTCGTCGTCCTTCATGGACTTCCTGTCCGAGCATCAGCCGGAGATGCTGCCGGGGAACCGGCAACTGCCGCCCACGCAGGGCGTGATCGAGGCGCCGCATGGGACGACCATCGTCGCCGTCACGTTCCCCGGGGGCGTCGTGCTCGCCGGTGACCGTCGGGCGACCATGGGGAACGTCATCGCCCAGCGGGACATCGAGAAGGTGTTCCCGGCCGACGAGTACTCGGCCGTCGGGATCGCCGGCACCGCCGGCCTCGCGGTGGAGATGGTGAAGCTGTTCCAGTTGGAGCTGGAGCACTTCGAGAAGGTCGAGGGCGCCCAGCTGTCGCTGGAGGGCAAGGCGAACCGGCTGTCCACGATGATCCGTTCCAACCTGGGCATGGCGATGCAGGGGCTAGCCGTGGTGCCGCTGTTCGCGGGGTACGACGTCGATCGTGAGAAGGGGCGGATCTTCTCCTACGACGTGACCGGCGGCCGTTCCGAGGAGCACAACTTCGCCGCCACCGGCTCGGGCTCGATCTTCGCGCGCGGTGCCATGAAGAAGCTCTTCCGCAACGACCTGACCGTGGAGGAGGCCACCACCCTCGTGGTGCAGGCCCTGTACGACGCGGCTGACGACGACTCGGCGACCGGTGGTCCCGATGTCGCCCGCCGGATCTACCCGATCGTCACCGTGATCACCGAGGACGGCTTCCGTCGGCTCACCGACGAGGAGTCCTCCGAGATCGCCCGTTCGATTCTCGAGCGGCGCCTTGAGCAGCCCGACGGCCCGCGGGCCGCGCTGCTGTAGGCGCCTGCCGTCTTGTTCGAGGTGATCGCAGTGACTTCCACAGAAAGGGACGGATAACCGGTGTCGACGCCGTTCTATGTTTCTCCCCAGCAGGCGATGGCCGACCGGGCGGAGTACGCCCGCAAGGGCATCGCCCGTGGTCGCAGCCTGGTCGTGCTGCAGTACGCCGACGGCATCGTGTTCGTCGGCGAGAATCCGTCCCGCGCGCTGCACAAGTTCAGCGAGATCTACGACCGGATCGGCTTCGCGGCCGCCGGCAAGTACAACGAGTACGAGAACCTGCGGATCGGTGGCGTCCGGTATGCCGATCTTCGTGGTTACACCTATGACCGTGACGACGTGACCGCGCGCGGTCTCGCCAACGTCTACGCCCAGACGCTGGGCACGATCTTCTCCTCGGCCGGTGAGAAGCCGTACGAGGTGGAGCTGGTCGTGGCCGAGGTGGGTGAGACGCCGGACGGCGACCAGATCTACCGGCTGCCGCACGACGGTTCCATCGTGGACGAGCACGGCTCGGTGGCGGTGGGTGGCAACGCGGAGACGATCAGCAGCTATCTGGACCAGCGTCATCAGGACGGTATGAGCCTGGCGGAGGCGCTGAAGCTGGCCGTGCAGGCGTTGTCCCGGGACACGAACGGCAGTGAGCGGGAGATCCCGGCGGAGCGGCTGGAGGTCGCGGTGCTGGACCGTACGCGTCCGCAGCAGCGCAAGTTCAAGCGCATCGTGGGGCGGCAGCTCGGCCGGTTGCTGGAGGCCGGCGGTGCGTCCACCGAGGCGGAGAGCGCGGACGAGGCGGAGGACTCCGGGAAGGAGTAGCCCGTCCGTCCTGCCTGATCCTCACCCTTTCTGTGCCCCGGCCGATTTTCCGGCCGGGGCACAGGGCGTTCACGGGGCGCTGGGGGGCGCTGTGGAGCCTCGTACGACCAACTCGACGGGGATGTCGCCTGCCTCGGGTGTGCGGCCCTCCAGGACCGCCAGCAGGGCCTGCATGCCGCGTTCGCCGAACAGTTCGGCGTCGAGTCGTACGGTCGTGAGCTCGGGGTCGATGGCGGTGGCGAGGGCGAGGTCGTCGAGGCCGGTGACGGAGATGTCGTCGGGGACGCGCAGGCCGAGTCGTCGTACGGCCTTGTAGGCGCCGGCGGCGAGTTTGTCGTCGTCGCAGACCAGGGCGGTGGGGCGGGGGCCGGGGGCGGCGAGGGCGGCCTCGGCTGCGGTCAGGGCGCCGTCGATGGAGATGGGGGCGCGGGCCGTGCGGACGGAGGTGCCGGGGACCGCGTCGAGCTGGGTGGCCAGTTCGCGTGCGCGTACCTCGAAGGTCCAGGAGGGGACGTCGGCGGCGAGGTGCAGGAAGCGGCGGTGGCCGAGGTCCAGGAGGTGGGCGGCGACCTGGCGGACGCCGTCGGCGATGTCGAGGTTGACGATGGCGGCGCCGAGGCTGCCGGAGGGGTCGCTGTCGAGCATCACGAGGGGGAGCTGGTCGCCGCGGATGGCGGTGAGGGCGTCGGCGGCCATGGAGGAGGCGATGACGCCGTCCAGGGCGGCCTGGGCGGAGGCGAAGGGGTCGCGGGCGGGGCCGATGCCCTCGGGGGAGGGGTACAGGACGACGCCGAAGCCGTTCTCGGCGGCGACGCGTGCGGCGCCGGTGTAGACGCCGGCGAAGAACTCCGTGGTGAGGGCGGGGACGACGAGGAGGACGGTGCGGGTGTGGCCGAGGCGGAGGTTGCGGGCGGCGAGGTTGGGGCGGTAGCCGAGGTCGCGGGCGGCTTCCCGGACGCGTTCGGCGGTGGTCTCGGAGACGCGGCCGCGCCATTTGTCGCCGAGGACGAGTGAGACGGCGGCCTGGGAGACTCCGGCCGCCTGGGCGACGTCGCGGCTGGTCGGTCGCGTGCTGCTGCGTGCCACCGTGGGTCCGCTCCTTCGTCTGGACGTCCGAACAGCGCACATGGTACGTATGGGAGCGGACGTTATACGTATGACTTGGAGGCGGGACATGGCCGCGGGATACCTGGAGATCCTCAGGGCGAGGCATGCGGCGCGCCTGCTGACGGGGACGCTGGTGGGGCGGCTGCCGAACGCCACCGCGGCGATCGCGATCGTGCTGTTCGTCCGGGCGGAGGGCGGTACGTACAGCCTCGCCGGGGCTCTCGCGGCCGTCTACGGGGTGGCCAACGCCGTGGGGCAGCCGGTGCTCGGGCGGCTCGTCGACCTGCACGGCCAGCCGCGGGTGCAGCTCCCGTCCGCCGTGGTGTCGGCCCTCGCGATGGCCCTGTTCGCCTTCACCGGCACCGATCCGCTCCCGCTCGCCTACGTGGCCGTGGCGGCCGCGGGGCTCTTCACGCCGCCCCTGGAGGGCGGCCTCCGGGCGCTGTGGCCGAGCGTGCTGCGCCGGGAGGACCAGGTGCACACGGCGTACGCCATGGACGCGGTGGCGCAGGAAGTCATGTTCACCGTGGGGCCGTTGCTGGTGACGCTGTGCGTGTCGCTGTGGTCGGCGCAGGCGGCGCTGGTGGTGCTGAACGTCGTCGGGGTCCTCGGGGCTTTGTCGGTGGTCGTGTCGCCGCCCTCGCGCGCGTGGCGGTCCGGGCCGCGTGAGGCGCACTGGCTGGGTGCGCTGCGCTCGTCCGGACTCCTGGCGCTGCTCGGCGCCTTCCTGTTCGTCGGGATCGCGCTCGGGTCCATCACGGTCGCCTCGGTGCCGTACGCGGACGAGCACGGCGGGGACGCGGTGTACGGCTGGCTGATGGCCGGGATCGGTCTCGGGGCCCTGGTGGGCGGCACGGTGTACGGGGCCCGGCAGTGGGCCGGTGAGCCCGCGCGGCGACTGCAGGTGCTGGTGGGCTTCCTGGCGGTGTGTTATCTCCCGCTGACGCTGATGCCGGGCGCGGTCGCCATGACGCTGCTGATGGTCCTCGCGGGTGTGTTCCTGGCGCCCGTGATCGCCTGCGCGTTCGTCCTGGTCGACCGGCACGCGCCGGCCGGGACGGTCACAGAGGCGTTCTCCTGGATCGTGACGACGTTCACCGTGGGCGCCTCGGTCGGAACGGGGCTCGCGGGCCCGGTCGTCGAGGGCGGCGGGGCCCTGTGGGGCTTCGCCGTGCCGGCTGTCGCGGGGGGTGTCTCACTGGTGGTCCTGCTGGCCACCGGACGGGTCCTCGCAGCTCCCGCGCGGCAGGGGGTGCTTGCGGCTTCATCGGAAAATGATCCAAACCGTGCGGCCGAACCCCGTTTCAGCTCGGGGGATCGGGCGTAATGTTCAGTCATGGACCGCCGCATTTTCGGGCTGGAGAACGAGTACGGCGTCACGTGTACGTTCAGGGGACAGCGACGCCTGTCTCCCGACGAGGTGGCGCGGTACCTCTTCCGCCGTGTCGTGTCATGGGGCCGCAGCAGCAATGTCTTTCTGCGAAACGGCGCACGCCTCTATCTCGACGTGGGCTCACATCCGGAATACGCGACACCCGAATGTGACAACGTGACCGAACTGGTCACCCACGACAAAGCGGGCGAGCGCATTCTCGAAGGACTCCTGGTGGACGCCGAACGACGCCTGCACGAGGAAGGAATCGCGGGCGACGTCTACCTCTTCAAGAACAACACGGACTCGGCCGGCAACTCCTACGGCTGCCACGAGAACTATCTCGTCGCACGCCACGGGGAGTTCTCCCGGCTCGCGGACATTCTCATTCCGTTCCTGGTCACCAGGCAGCTTCTCTGCGGTGCCGGCAAGGTGCTGCAGACCCCGCGGGGCGCGGTGTACTGCGTCAGCCAGCGCGCCGAGCACATCTGGGAGGGCGTCTCCTCGGCGACGACCCGCTCCCGGCCGATCATCAACACCCGCGACGAACCGCACGCGGACGCCGAGCGCTACCGTCGTCTGCACGTCATCGTGGGCGACTCGAACATGTCCGAGACGACCATGCTGCTGAAGGTCGGCGCGACCGACCTGGTGCTGCGCATGATCGAGGCGGGCACCGTCATGCGTGACCTGACCCTGGAGAACCCGATCCGGGCCATCCGCGAGGTCAGCCACGACATCACCGGCCGGCGCAAGGTACGTCTGGCCAGCGGCCGGGAGGCCTCCGCGCTGGAGGTGCAGCGCGAGTACTACGAGAAGGCCGTGGACTTCTGCGAGCGCCGGGGCATCCGCACCGGAACCGTGGAGCAGGTCCTGGAGCTGTGGGGCCGTACGCTGGACTCGATCGAGGCGGAGGACCTCGACCGGATCGGCACCGAGATCGACTGGGTCATGAAGTACAAGCTCATCGAGCGGTACCGGGCCAAGCACAACATGACCATGTCCCACCCGCGGGTCGCGCAGATAGACCTCGCGTATCACGACATCCACCGCCGTCGTGGGCTCTACTACCTTCTGGAGAAGAAGGGGCAAGCCGCCCGGATCTGCAACGACTTGAAGATCTTCGAGGGCAAGTCCGTTCCGCCGCAGACCACTCGGGCCCGGCTGCGCGGTGACTTCATCCGCAGGGCCCAGGAACAGCGCCGGGACTTCACCGTCGACTGGGTCCACCTCAAGCTCAACGACCAGGCACAGCGCACCGTGTTGTGCAAGGACCCGTTCCGATCGGTCGACGACCGGGTGGAGAAACTGATCGCCGGAATGTGAGCGAAGCGTTCCGCGTCACCGCCGGAACGCAACACGGGCGCCGTACGTTTCCCGTACGGCGCCCTTCGCACGCCGTAGAGTTGCGCGCACGCCATCAACAAGATCGACCGATTACGAGGCCCCCACCGTGCGCCGACGCTCACTTCTCATCGCCGTTCCCGCAGGACTGGCCACTCTCGCCGCATGCGGTGACGAAAAGTCCGACTCGAGCAAGGCGAGCGACAGTGCGTCGCCCTCGGCGTCTTCCTCGGCCTCCCAGGCGCCGCCGCCGAAGATCGTCGACGGTCCGCTGCCGGCGATCACGGCGGGCAGGAAGTTCGGTGAGAAGCCGACGGTCGCCAAGGGCAGCGGGGACCCGTCGAAGGACCTCGCGGTCAAGACGCTCATCGCGGGCGGTGGCACCACCATCGCCGAGGGCGACTACATCCAGGCCCACTACCTGGGCCAGGTGTGGAACACGGCCAAGGTCTTCGACAACTCCTACGACCGCAAGACGGCGCTGGTCATCCAGCTCGCGCAGAACAGCATCATCGACGGCTGGCGGTACGCCCTGACGGGCAAGAAGGCCGGCAGCCGGGTCCAGATGGCCGTCCCGCCCACCTGGGGGTACGGCAAGGAGGGCAACGCGCAGGCGGGCATCAAGGGCACCGACACGCTGGTGTTCGTCGTCGACGTGCAGGCCACGTTCAACGCGAAGAGCTCCGCCAAGGGCAAGAACGTCGCGCAGGCTGACGCCAAGCTGCCCAAGGTGGGCACCAACACCGACGGCAAGGCCCCCTCGATCGAGATTCCCAAGGCGGACGCGCCGACCAAGCTGGTGGCGGAATACGTCATCGAGGGCGACGGCGACGAGGTCGCGGCCGACAGCACGCTGCTCGTGCAGTACAAGGGCGTGGTGTGGGACTCCGGCAAGGAGTTCGACTCGACGTACAAGCGGGGGCAGCTGGCGTCGTTCTCGCTCCAGCAGGTCGTCAAGGGCTGGGCGCAGGGTCTGACCGGCAAGAAGGTCGGCAGCCGGGTGCTGATCTCCATTCCGCCGAAGCTGGGTTACGGCGACAACCCGCCGGCCGGCAGCGGTATCGAGAAGGACTCCACGCTGGTCTTCACCGTGGACATCCTCGCGAAGATGTGACGCACGGGGGACATGCGCGCAGGTCCTCGCGGCGGGGATGTAAGACTGGTCCCTGTTGCCTTTCCGTGAACAAGCAGGAGCGAGTGACGTGAGCATCGACAAGCCCGAGATCGACTTCCCGGGCGGCGAGCCCCCGGCGGACCTGGAGATCAAGGACATCTGGGAGGGCGACGGCGAGGTTGCGCAGGCCGGCCAGACCGTCACCGTCCACTACGTGGGCGTGGCCTTCAGCACCGGCGAGGAGTTCGACGCGAGCTGGAACCGCGGTCAGCCGTTCCGCTTCCCGCTGGGCGGCGGCCGGGTCATCAAGGGCTGGGACCAGGGTGTGCAGGGCATGAAGGTCGGCGGCCGTCGCCAGCTGACCATCCCCGCCCACCTCGCCTACGGCAACCAGAGCCCCACTCCGGCGATCAAGCCCGGTGAGACCCTGATCTTCGTGGTCGACCTCCTCGGCGTCTGATCGTCGTACCGGAGTCACCGAGAAGTCGTTAAAAGATCGCGTCACGGTCTGATCGCCGTGCGGCATCCGACCGGACCTGATCGACCAGGGCCCATGCCTGTCCGGGCATGGGCCCTCGGCTTTTGCCCTGCTCCTTCGGGGCGGTACGGTCATCGTCCGTAAGCACCATAGGGAGGCGAAGGGCGTCGATGGCCATTGCCAAGGCCGAGCGGCTGATGAATCTGGCGCTGTGTCTGCTCGGGACGCGACGGCCGCTGAGCAAGCGCGAGCTCAGGGAGTCCATCGAGGCCTACCTGGAAGCCAATTCCGACGACTCCTTCAACCGGATGTTCGAGCGCGACAAGGATGATCTGCGCGAACTCGGGCTGGTGATCGAGACCGTTGAGAACCTCGACGGCGAAGTCGGCTATCTCGCCCGCCGGGACAGCAACCGGCTGCCACCCATCACCCTCGACGCCGAGGAGGCCGCCGCCCTGGGGCTGGCCGCCAAGGTGTGGCAGCAGGCCCGGCTCGCCGGCGCGGCCAGCGGCGCGTTGCAGAAGCTGCGCGCGGCGGGGCTGCCGGAGGACGTCGACCCGTACGAGGCGCACGGTGCCCTGGAGCCGCGCATCCCGGTGCACGAGGCCTCCTTCGAGCCGCTGATGCTCGCCTGCCGCGACCGCCGCCCGGTCGTCTTCGACTACCGCAAGGCGACCGCCGCCCGCCCCGAGCCGCGCCATGTCGAGCCGTGGGCGCTGGAGTGCTGGCGCGGCCACTGGTACCTGGCCGGATTCGACCGGGACCGGGGTGCCGAGCGGGTCTTCCGGCTCTCGCGGATCACCGGCAAGGTGCGCTCGCGCGGGGCGCGGTTCACGGCCCCGGTCCCCGATGTCGTCACCGTCCGCGAGACCGTGGCGAGCTGGGCGGGGGAGACCGCCGACCGCAGCGCGCTGATCCGGCTGCGCATGGGCGCCGGGTACCCCTTGCGGGCGAAAGCCACCGCCGTGCGGGAACTCGGCGACGGGTGGGACGAGTTGGAGATCCCGTACGGCCACGGTCTGGACGCGTGGCTGGTCGAGTTCGGTCCCGACGTGGTGGTCCTGGAGCCCGCCGAGTTGCGGGCCGACGTGGTGGACCGGCTGCGTGCCGTGGCCAAGGGCTGAGGGGGAGCGGAAGAGAACTGTGGCAGGCAAACCGGTCAGGCCCACGAACGCCATCGACCAGACCCGGCGGATGCTCTCGCTGGTGACCTATCTGAAGGAGCGCCCCGGAGCCCGGGTCGAGGACGTGGCCCGCGCCTTCGGGATCACCGAGGACGAGCTGGTCTCCGACCTCGATGTGCTGCCCATGTGCGGCACCAGCTTCCGCGGCGGCGACCTGCTCGACATCGACACCGACGGCGAGCGGATCTGGTGGCACAACCCCGCCGCGCTCGGCGAGGAGACGGCCGAACCGCTGCGCCTCGCCGCCGACGAGGCGACCGCGCTGCTGGTGGCCGCCCGCGCGGTCTCCACACTGCCCGGCCTCAGGGAGAGCGACCGGCAGGCGCTGCTGCGGGCTACCGCCAAGGTCGAGACCGCGGCCGGGGAACAGGCGGGCGCCAGTTCCCGGCTGTCGGTGACCTTCGAGGCCGAGGGCGGGGTCTTCGCGGACGTCGACCGCGCCATCTCCGAGCGGCGCCGACTGTGGATCCGCTACTACTCCCCGGCCCGCGACGAGGTCACCGAACGCGAGATCGACCCGATCCGCCTGGTCAGCGTCGGTCACACCTATGTGGAGGCCTGGTGCCGGCGCTCCGAGGCGCGACGGACCTTCCGGCTCGACCGGGTCGCCGAGATCAAGATCCTCGACGAGCCGTCCGCGCCCCCGGAGATCGAGCTCAGGGACCTCTCCGAGGGGCTCGTGCAGCCCGCGGCCGAGGACCCCGAGGTGGTCGTGGAGGTCGGTCCGGGCGGCCGCTGGGTCGCCGAGTACTACCCGCACGACAGTGCGGATGAGCTTTCCGACGGCGGGCTGCGTATTACCCTCCGCACCCCCGACCCGGCGTCGCTGCGCAGGCTGGCGCTCCGGCTCGGCCGCGACGGTCGTATCGTCTCGCCGCGCGACCTCGCCGACAGCGCCCGGGAGGCCGCCCGCGAGGCCCTGGCGGCCTACGACGGGGTCGAGGCGCAGGGCGCGCACGCGGCGGACACGGGGCGCGACAGGCAGGACGACGGTCAGTACGACAGGCAGGAGCAGGGGCTTTGAGCGAGTCGGCGACGTCTGGTGCGGGCATCACGGTGGCTGCCGCCTTCGCGGGGATGCGGAGCGCGGCCCCGGTGACCTTCAAGGCGGGCTGCCCGGACTGCCGGGAGCGGTTCGAGCTGGGCGCCGGCGCGTTCCGCCTGGCCATCGGCGCGACCAGCCGCACCACCTTCTACTCCTTCACCTGCCCCGAGTGCGGCGCGGCCGTCCGCAAGCCCGCCGGCGAGCGGATCGTGGAACTGCTGACCGGCGGCGGGGTCCGTACGCTGCGACTGCACTCCACCCTCTAGACCCTCCAGGCCCTCCAGACCTTTCAGACCCTCCAGACCCTTTAGGCTCGGTGTCATGTTCTGGCCGATGTTCGCGGTAGCTGTGGGTTTCGTGGGTCTCGTCGTGCTGGGCGTGCTCGCCGTCCGGGTCTTCCTGGAGGCCCAGCGCCTCGGACGCCAGGTCACGGACTCGGCGCGGCGTATCAGCAGGGCGGCGGAGGACCTGGAGCGCGCGGCGGTGAGCACGGCCCGCTCCGTGGACTCGCTGTGAGTACGGCCGCGAGTTCGGTGTGAGTCGAGCCCCGCATGCGTTTTGGGCCACTTCGACCTGTCACCGTGACGGGATCGGCAGGTACGCTGCTGGTCGCGGACCGGATAACGAGGCTCGGCCGCGAACCGGGAGTACGCACAGGGATTGCCAGCCGTTCACCCCTGAGCGTTACGATCGCTGCCAGCACGACTGATCGGACACTTGTCCGACCGGTCGGACAGCACCCCACAAGCCGCCTCGGTGAGAAGGTAAAGACTTATGTTCGGAAGGCTCGGCGCCCCCGAGATCATTCTCATCCTCGTCGTCATCATCCTGCTGTTCGGCGCGAAGAAGCTTCCCGACATGGCGCGCTCGCTCGGCAAGTCCGCTCGCATCCTCAAGAGCGAGGCCAAGGCGATGAAGGACGAGGGCAGCAGCACGGCCACCCCGGCCGGCCCGCCCAACACCGACGAGCAGACCCCGGCTCAGCGCACCATCCAGGCCTCGCCCGGCGACGTGACCAGCTCGCGCCCGGTGACCGAGCCGACGGACACGACCAAGCGCTGACGCGGGGCCGGTGACCTCCGGCCCGCCCGCACGAGATGGGAACGTGGGTTGCTGAAGTCTGCCCGCAAAGAGGAGAGGGATCCCGAGGGGCGGATGCCTCTCGCGGATCACCTTCGTGAGCTCCGCAACCGGCTTGCGAAGGCCCTGCTGGCCATCGTCATCGTGACGGTCGTCGCCGCCTTCTTCTACAACGACATCATCAACTTCCTGACGAAGCCGATCCTGGACTCGATCGGGTGCAGCAAGAGCTTCGAGGAACTCGCCAAGGCATCGGCGGACGACTCCACGCAGAAGTGCGCCAGGATCACCATCAACGGCCTGCTCGCGCCGTTCACGCTGGCCCTCCAGGTCTCCCTGACGGCGGGTATCGTGCTGGCCTCGCCGATCTGGCTGTACCAGCTCTGGGCGTTCGTGGCCCCGGGCCTGCACCGGCACGAGAAGAAGTACGCGTACGCGTTCGTCTTCACCGGTGCCCCGCTGTTCATCGGCGGCGCCTACTTCGCGTACTCGGTGCTCCCCACCACCGCGAAGGTGCTGATCGACTTCACGCCGAGCGGCAGCATCGACAACCTGCTCCCGCTCGACGACCTGCTGCAACTCGTCACCCGCATGGTGATCGTTTTCGGCCTGTCCTTCGAGTTGCCGCTGCTGCTGGTCATGCTCAATCTCACCGGCCTGATCACCGGCAAGCGGATGCTCGGCTGGTGGCGGGGCATGATCATGGGCATCACCGTGTTCGCCGCCGTCGCGACCCCGAGCACGGACCCGCTGAGCATGCTCGCGCTGGCCGGCCCGATCTGGGTGCTGTACTTCTTCGCGGTGCTCTTCTCCCTGGTCAACGACAAGCGTCGACGCCGCCGCGAGGCCGAGGGCCCCGCCGACGACGAGGCGTCCGACCTGGATCTCACCCCCGAGGACATCGGCGAGGTCGAGACCGTCTCCGCCAGCCGGGCCCTGCCCGAGCAGGCCGGCACGGACCGGGTCAACGGTTATGACGACGTGACCTGACGACTGGGAAGCGGCTCGTAAGGTCACTTCTGTGACCAGCGAGATCACCCTCTTCGTCAACCCCACCGCGGGTCGCGGCCGGGGCGCCCACGCGGCGCAGCCGGCCGCTTCCGCGTTGCGGGCGGCGGGCTTCGCCGTGCGGACCGTGCTCGGCGGGGACGCCGCCGACGCCCTCGCACGCGCGCGTGCCGCCGTCAGGGACGGCACCGGCGCCCTGATCGCGGTCGGCGGCGACGGCATGGCCAACCTCGCCCTCCAGGCCGTGGCCGGCACCCGCACCCCCTTCGGCCTGGTCGCCGCCGGCACCGGCAACGACTTCGCCCGCGCCCTGGGGCTGCCGGTGCGCGACCCCGCCGCCGCGGGCCGGCTGATCGCCGAGGCCCTCAAGGAGGGCCGCGTCCACGACACCGACCTGGGGCAGGTCGGCGACCACTGGTTCGGCACCGTCCTCGCCTCCGGCTTCGACTCCCGGGTCAACGACCGCGGCAACCGCATGAGATGGCCCGCGGGCCGCCTCAAGTACGACCTGGCGATGCTCGCCGAACTGGCCGCCTTCCGGCCCGTCCCGTACCGGATCACGCTCGACGACGGCCGGGTCCACGAGGTCGAGGCGACCCTGGTGGCCGTCGGCAACGGATCGTCGTACGGCGGAGGCATGCGGATCTGCCCGGGCGCGGACCTCGCCGACGGGCTCTTCGACATCACCGTCGTCGGAGACTGCAGCCGTACGACCCTGCTGCGGGTGTTCCCGAGCGTGTACCGGGGCACCCACGTCGACCATCCCAAGGTGACCGTGATGAGGGCGGCCGGCGTCGAGATCACCGCGCAGGGCGTCACCGGGTACGCGGACGGCGAGCCGCTCGGGCCCCTGCCGCTGAGCGCGCGCTGCGTCCGCGCGGCGGTGTCGGTGGTCGGCCCTTGAACTGCGTGAAGGGCAGGTTTCACGGAATCCGATCCGGATAATGATCGTCCTGTTGTCAGTGGTGCCGGGTACGCTCGAAAGCACGATGACAGAGGACCTCTCACCGGCCGAGCGGTACGCGGCAGCCAAATTGCGGGCAGCCGAGCAGGCCACCGCGCTCGCGGGCTTCCGCGAGATGTACGACTTCGGTCTCGACCCCTTCCAGATCGAGGCCTGCAAGGCGCTCGAAGCCGGCAAGGGCGTGCTGGTGGCCGCCCCCACCGGTTCCGGCAAGACGATCGTCGGCGAGTTCGCCGTCCACCTCGCCCTCCAGCAGGGCAAGAAGTGCTTCTACACCACCCCCATCAAGGCGCTCTCCAACCAGAAGTACGCCGACCTGAGCCGCCGTTACGGCGCGGAGAAGGTCGGCCTGCTCACCGGCGACAACAGCGTCAACTCCGACGCCCCCGTGGTCGTGATGACCACCGAGGTCCTGCGGAACATGCTGTACGCGGGCTCGCAGACCCTCCTCGGCCTCGGCTACGTGGTCATGGACGAGGTGCACTACCTCTCCGACCGCTTCCGGGGCGCCGTCTGGGAAGAGGTGATCATCCACCTGCCCGAGTCGGTGACCCTGGTGTCGTTGTCGGCGACCGTGTCCAACGCCGAGGAGTTCGGCGACTGGCTCGACACCGTCCGCGGCGACACCCAGGTGATCGTCTCCGAGCACCGGCCCGTGCCGCTGTTCCAGCACGTGCTCGCCGGACGGCGGATGTACGACCTGTTCGAGGAGGGCGAGGGCAACAAGAAGGCCGTCAACCCCGATCTCGTGCGGCTGGCCCGGATGGAGGCCCAGCGGCCGTCGTACCAGGACCGCAGGCGCGGCCGGGCGATGCGCGAGGCCGACCGGGAGCGCGAGCGGCGGCAGCGGTCGCGGGTGTGGACGCCGAGTCGGCCCGAGGTCATCGAGCGGCTGGACGCCGAGGGCCTGCTGCCCGCCATCACGTTCATCTTCAGCCGCGCCGCCTGCGAGGCGGCCGTACAGCAGTGCCTGTACGCCGGTCTGCGGCTGAACGACGACGAGGCGCGGGGCAGGGTGCGCGCCCTCGTCGAGGAGCGCACCGCGTCCATCCCGACCGAGGACCTCCACGTCCTCGGGTACTACGAGTGGCTGGAAGGCCTGGAGCGCGGTATCGCGGCCCACCACGCGGGCATGCTGCCGACCTTCAAGGAGGTCGTCGAGGAGCTGTTCGTACGCGGCCTCGTCAAGGCCGTGTTCGCGACCGAGACGCTGGCACTGGGCATCAACATGCCCGCCCGTTCGGTGGTGTTGGAGAAGCTCGTCAAGTGGAACGGCGAGCAGCACGCCGACATCACACCCGGCGAGTACACCCAGCTCACGGGGCGTGCGGGGCGGCGCGGCATCGACGTCGAGGGGCACGCGGTGGTGCTGTGGCAGCGCGGCAGCAGCCCCGAGCACCTGGCGGGACTCGCGGGCACGCGCACGTACCCGCTGCGGTCCAGCTTCAAGCCGTCGTACAACATGGCGGTCAATCTCACGGAGCAGTTCGGGCGGCACCGCTCGCGTGAGCTCCTGGAGACGTCGTTCGCGCAGTTCCAGGCCGACAAGTCGGTCGTCGGGATCTCCCGGCAGGTGCAGCGCAACGAGGAGGGCCTCGACGGCTACAAGGCCTCCATGACCTGCCACCTCGGCGACTTCGAGGAGTACGCGCGGCTGCGCCGCGAACTCTCGGACCGGGAGACGGAGCTGGCCCGGCAGGGAGTCGCCCAGCGGCGAGCGGAGGCGGCCGTCGCGCTGGAGAAGCTCAAGCCGGGTGACGTCATCCATGTGCCGACGGGCAAGTACGCCGGTCTCGCGCTGGTGTTGGATCCGGGGCTGCCCGCCGGGCGGTCCAACGGCCACCGGGGCTTCGACCACCACGACGGTCCGCGGCCGCTGGTGCTGACCGCCGAGCGGCAGGTCAAGCGGCTCGCGGCGATGGACTTCCCGGTGCCTGTCGAGGCGTTGGAGCGGATGCGGATCCCGAAGACCTTCAACCCGCGCTCACCGCAGTCCCGTCGGGACCTCGCCTCCGCGCTGCGCACCAAGGCCGGGCACATTCCGCCGGAGCGGGCCCGCAAGAAGCGGGCGCAGGCGGCCGACGACCGCGAGATCGCGCGGTTGCGGACGGCCATCCGGGCACACCCCTGCCACGGCTGCAACGACCGCGAGGACCATGCCCGTTGGGCCGAGCGCTATCACCGGCTGCTGCGTGACACCTCGCAGCTGGAGCGGCGCATCGAGGGGCGCACGAACACCATCGCGCGGACCTTCGACCGGATCGTGGCCCTGCTGACCGAGCTGGACTACCTGCGCGGCGACGAGGTCACCGAGCACGGCAAGCGGCTGGCCCGCCTGTACGGCGAGCTCGATCTGCTGGCCAGCGAGTGCCTGCGGGAAGGCGTCTGGGAGGGCCTCGGCCCCGCCGAACTGGCCGCGTGCGTGTCGGCGTTGGTGTACGAGTCCCGGGTGGGCGACGACGCCATGGCGCCCAAGCTGCCGACCGGCAAGGCGAAGGCCGCGCTGGGGGAGATGGTGCGGATCTGGGGGCGGCTGGACGCCCTGGAGGAGGACTTCCGGATCAGCCAGACCGAGGGGGTCGGGCAGCGGGAGCCGGATCTCGGGTTCGCCTGGTGCGCGTACATGTGGGCCTCGGGGAAGGGCCTGGACGAGGTGCTGCGGGAGGCGGAGATGCCGGCCGGGGACTTCGTGCGGTGGTGCAAGCAGGTGATCGATGTGCTGGGGCAGATCTCGGCGGCGGCGCCGGTGGCCGGAGGTGAGGGGTCCTCGTCCGTCGCGAAGAACGCGCGCAAGGCCGTTGATCTGCTGCTGCGGGGGGTTGTGGCCTACTCGTCGGTGGGGTGACGGGCCGGGAGGCGGGTGCGGGTGCGTGGGGGCTGGTCGCGCAGTTCCCCGCGCCCCTGGGGGAGTTGCGCTACCCGGCGTTCACATAGGGCCGCCAGCCTCCGTACTCCGTGATGTCCTCGGCGTCCTCCAGTGCGCTCGGTTCGCACAGAAAGCCGGGCACATGGGTGCCGTCCGACAGTCTCACCCTTCCCAGCGCCATCGGGCGGGGGAGGGCCGACAGCAGGCGGCCCAGGCCCTCCGCCGGCAGGCGCCAGACCTCCGCCTCGATCTCCGCGCCGCCCTCGCCCACGTGGACCAGGCCCGGCTTCGGCGGGTCCGTTTTCAGGGCGTGCAGGCGGTAGACCGGGGCCGTGGTCGTCGTACGCTCGTAGCGGGCGCCCAGGGACAGGAGTTGAGGGTTCAACGGCTGGCCCGTCAGATGGGCGCCCACCACCACCAGGCGGGTCTCCGGCCGGAGCAGGCCCGTGATCCTCGCCAGGCGGTCGTCGGTGTGGGCCGGGCCGATCAGCATCACGCCGAACGGGAGGCCGTTCACCTCACCCGCCGGGACCGCGACCGCGGCCAGGTCGAAGAGGTTCGTGGAGTTGGTGAAGCGGCCCAGACGGGCGTTGGCGCCCAGGGGGTCGGCGGCGACCTCGGCGAGGGTGGGGTGGCCGGGTGTGGTGGGCAGGAGCAGGGCGTCCGCGTCGGCCAGTTCGGCCAGCGCTCGGGTGCGGAGCTCGGCAAGACGGTCCATGTCGGCGTAGAGCTGGTGGGCCGGGAGGTCGCGGGCCCGGGTGATGATGGTGGCGACCGTGGGGTCGAGGGTGTCGTCGTTCGCCGCTGTCGCCTTGTCGACAAAGGCACCCACCGCTGTGTAGCGCTCGGCCACGAACGCGCCCTCGTAGAGCATCGCCGCCGCCTCGGTGAAGGGGGTGAGGTCCAGCTCGCGCAGGGTCGCGCCCGCCGCCGCGAGCTGCTCCACCGCCTGCTCGTACGCCTCCGCCCAGCCCTCGTCCAGTTCGCCGAGCTGTTCGCGGGGAGGGACCGCCACCCGCCAGGGGCCGGGCCCGCGCCCCGGCAGGGACGGGGCCGTGCCGGTCGTCATGAGGGACAGCGCCTGCTCGGCCTCGGGGAGGGTGCGGGCGAAGACGGTCACACAGTCGATCGAGGCACAGGCCGGCACGACCCCGGCCGTGGGGACCAGGCCGCGGGTGGGCTTGAGGCCCACGATGCCGTTGAAGGCGGCCGGGACCCGGCCCGAGCCCGCCGTATCGGTACCCAGGGCGAAGTCGACGATGCCCAGCGCCACGGCGACCGCCGAGCCGGAGCTGGAACCGCCGCTCACCCTCGTGGGGTCGTACGCGTTGCGGACCGCGCCGTACGGGGAGCGGGTGCCGACCAGGCCCGTCGCGAACTGGTCCAGGTTCGTGGTGCCGAGCACGATCGCGCCCGCCGCGCGGAGCCGGGCGATCACCGGGGCGTCGGCCCCGGGACGGTAGGCGTACGACGGACAGCCCGCGGTGGTGGGCAGGCCGGCCACGTCGATGTTGCCCTTGGCGGCGAACAGGCGGCCCGCGAGGGGCAGTCGCTCGCCTCTCGCGAGCCGTTCGTCGATCGCTCGGGCCTCCCGCTCGACCTCCTCGCGCGGGCGCAGGTCGATCCAGATCTCGGGGCGGTCCACGGCCTCGACGCGCTCGTAGGCGGCACGGACCCGGGTGAGGGTGCTGGACATGGGTCGCTCTCTTTCACTGTGCGGACGGGGCCGGGACGAGGGTCACTGTGCGGGCGGGGCCGGGACGAGGGTCACTGTGCGGGCGGGGCCGGGACGAGTGTCACTGTGCGGGCGGGGCCGGGACGAGGGTCACTGTGCGGGCGGGGCCAGGACGAGCAGGGCCGTCCCCGCCTCCACCTGGTCGCCCGGCCTGGCCAGGATCTCCGCGACCACGCCGGCCGTCGGCGCGTGCACCCTGGACTCCATCTTCATCGCCTCCAGGGCGAGGAGCGGCTGTCCGGCCGTCACCTCGTCCCCCGGCTCGACGTTCAACTGCCACACGGACGCGGCGAACTCGGCCTCGATCAGGCGGCCGCCCGGAGGGACCGCGATGTCGGCGGGGTCGGCTGCCGGGGCGGACACGGACTCGGCCCGCGCGAACTCGCCCGCCGCCTCCCACGCGTCCCGCTCCGCGGAGAAGGCCGTCTGCTGGGTCGCCCTGAACTCCGCTATGGACTCGGCGTGTTCGGAGAGGAACGCCTGGTACTCGGCGAGCGAGAAGGTGCCCTCCTCGATGCGGGGCACGAAGCGGCCGGACGTGATGTCGGCGCGCAGCTCCAGGAGTTCGTCCGCCTCCACCGGGTACCACTTGACGCGGTCGAAGAAGCGCAGCAGCCAGGGCGAGCCCGGCTCGAACGCGCCGCGCTGCTGCCAGGGCGACCACACCTGGGTCGTACGGCCCACGAACTGGTAGCCGCCGGGGCCCTCCATGCCGTAGACGCACAGGTACGCCCCGCCGATACCGACCGAGTTCTCGGCCGTCCAGGTGCGTGCCGGGTTGTACTTGGTGGTCACCAGGCGGTGGCGCGGGTCGAGGGGGGTGGCCACGGGGGCGCCCAAGTAGACGTCGCCCAGGCCCAGGACGAGGTACTCCGCGTCGAAGACCGTGCGGTAGACGTCGTGCACCGAGTCCAGGCCGTTGACGCGGCGGATGAACTCGATGTTCCACGGGCACCAGGGGGCGTCGTCGCGGACGCCCGCCATGTAGCGGGCGATCGCCTCGCGGGTGGCCGGGTCGTCCCAGGAGAGCGGGAGGTGGACCGTGCGGGAGGGGACGACCAGCTCGTCGGACGGGGGGAGGGACGCGGTGATCTCCCGTACGGCGGCGAGGAGTTCGTCTTGGGGAAGGCGGTTCGGGTCGGTCCGGATCTGGAGGGATCGGATGCCGGGGGTGAGGTCGGTGATGCCGTCCGGGCCCTGTTCGCCGACCGCTTCCATCAGCGCGTGCACGCGCATGCGCAGCGCCAGGTCCAGCTGCATGGGGCCGAACTCGACCAGCAGGTTGTCGTCGCCGCTGCGGCGGTACGTCACGTCGCCGTCGCGGGCGAGGATGCCGCCGTCCACGATCGCCGGGCGCGCCGAGCCGTCGGTGTGCACCGGCACGAAGCGGACCGTGTCGCCGGGGCGCAGCTGGCCCAGCTTCCAGCGCTCGGCGCTGATCACGGTCGCCGGGCACACGAACCCGCCGAGGGAGGGCCCGTCCGGTCCCAGCAGCACCGGCATGTCGCCGGTGTAGTCGACCGCGCCGACCGAGTACGGGGTGTCGTGGATGTTGGACGGGTGCAGGCCGGCCTCGCCGCCGTCGGCGCGGGCCCAGCGGGGCTTGGGTCCGATCAGGCGGACTCCGGTGCGGGCCGAGTTGAAGTGGACCTTCCACTCGGCGGCGTAGAAGTCGTGGATGTCGTCCTCGGTGAAGAACTCCGGGGCGGCGTGCGGGCCTTCGGCGGCGGCGATGTGCCAGGTGGAGGTGAAGCAGGGGCGGTCGTCGACCGGTGTCGGCGTGATCGGCGTCCCCTCGTGCGGGCGCCCTCCGTGCAGTACGTCGCCCGTCCGCAGTGCCCGTCCGCCGTGGCCGCCGAAGCGGCCCAGCGTGAAGGTGCTCGCGCTCCCGAGGAAGGCCGGGACGTCGAGGCCCCCAGCGAACAGGACGTAGGTGCGCAGCCCGTGTTCGGCGGGGGCGCCGACCTCCAGGACTCCGCCCGCGGGCACGGTCACCGGCTCCCACGTGCCGACCGGTGTGCCGTCGACGGTGACCGGGGCCGGGGCGCCCGTCACACAGACGGTCGTGGTGTGGGTGAACCTCAACGACGGTCCCTGCAAGGTGCATTCGAGGCCGGGGGCGCCTTCCGGGTTGCCCAGCGCCCGGTTGCCGAGCCGGAAGGAACGGTCGTCCATCGGACCGCTCGGCGGAACGCCGACCTGCCAGTAGCCGGTGCGGCCCGGCCAGTCCTGGACCGTGGTGAGGGTGCCCGCGGCCACGACCTCGATGCGCGGGGTGGGGTCCTGGATCCCGGAGAGGGTCGTCGTGGAGTGGGTGGCCGTCCTGAAACCGGAGTCCGTCAGCGCCGCGCGGACCAGGCCCAGGTTGGTCTCGATGCCGTCGACACGGGTGCGTGTCAGGGCCTCGTCCAGCCGCTGGAGCGCGTGGGCGCGGTCCGGGCCGTACGCGATGATCTTCGCGAGCATCGGGTCGTACGACGTCGTCACCTCGGTGCCGGTCTCCACCCAGCCGTCGACACGGACCCCCGGGGGGAACTCGACCCGGGTCAACAGGCCCGCGCTGGGCCGGTGTTCGCGGGAGGGGTCCTCGGCGTACACGCGAGCCTCGACGGCGTGGCCGCGCGGGGAACCCGGTTCGCGTACGACGTCCCGCTCGCCCCGGGCCAGCCGGAGCATCCAGGCGACCAGGTCGACGCCGTAGATCTCCTCGGTGACCGGATGCTCCACCTGGAGACGGGTGTTGACCTCCAGGAAGTAGGCCTCCTCACGGGCGGCGTCGTAGACGAACTCGACGGTGCCCGCGGAGCGGTAGTCGACCGAGGCGCACAAGTCGCGGGCGCTCTTCGTGAGTTGCGCGCGGACGTGTGCGGGGAGACCGGGGGCCGGGGCCTCCTCCAGGACCTTCTGGTTGCGGCGCTGGAGGGAGCAGTCGCGGTCGCCGAAGGTGACGACTTCGCCCTCGCCGTCGCCGAAGACCTGCACCTCGACGTGGCGGGCGTGCTCGACGAGCCGTTCCAGGAAGACGCCGGCGGAGGAGAAGGAGGCGGCGGCCACACGCTGCACCCGGTCCCAGGCGTCGGTCAGTTCGTCGGCGGAGCGGCAGGCGGACATGCCGATGCCGCCGCCACCGCCGGTGGCCTTGAGCATGACGGGGTAGCCGATGGCTCCGGCCGCGGCGAGGGCTTCGTCGAGTGAGGGCAGCAGGCCCGTCCCCGGCGCCAGCGGCACTCCGGCCGCCTCCGCCGCGGCCCGTGCCGTGTGCTTCGCGCCGAACAGGTCCAACTGCTCGGGCGTGGGGCCCACGAACACGATCCCCGCCTCCTCGCAGCGGCGGGCGAAGACGGCGTCCTCGGACAGGAAACCGTAACCGGGGTGGATCGCGCCCGCGCCCGAGTCCTTGGCCGCCTTCAGCACCAGGTCGGCGTCGAGGTACGACTCCTTCGCGGGCGCGGGGCCGAGGCGTACGGCCTGGTCGGCGAGCCGGACGTGGGGTGCGGCCCGGTCGGCGTCGGAGTACACCGCGACGGTGCGCAGGCCCAGCTCGCGGGCCGTGCGGATGATCCGGACGGCTATCTCGCCCCGGTTGGCGATGAGGAGGGTGTCGAAGGTCATGCGGCGGCGCCGTTCGTGGTCTGCGCGAGGCCGTCGGCGCTCTCCGCGGCAGCGATCGTCATCCGCACCGGCGTCGGGTCGAAGCCGTTGCAAGGGTTGTTGATCTGGGGGCAGTTGGAGACCAGGACGAGGACGTCCCGTTCCGCGCGCAGGGTCAGGGAGAGGCCCGGTGCGGAGATGCCGTCGACGATGCCGAGGGTGCCGTCCTTCTCGACCGGGACGTTCATGTACCAGTTGATGTTGGAGACGAGGTCGCGCTTGCCGAGGCCGTACTTCGAGCCCTCGGCGAGGAAGTTGTCCACGCACGCGTGCTGCGACCAGGTGTGGTGGCCGTAGCGCAGGGTGTTCGACTCCTTGGAGCAGGCGCCGCCGACCGTGTCGTGGCGGCCCACGTCGTCGGCGGTGACCGTCATCAGCGGGGTGTGCTCGTTGGACATGAGCACGCTGCCCGTGGTGAGGAAGATGCCGCCCTGCGCCTGGATGGTGTCGGGGGCGCTGTAGCGGACCGAGGTGTCGTGGGCGTCGTAGACGAGGAAGTCGACGGCCTGGTTGCCGTGCAGGTCGGTGATGGTGAGCGTCTCGCCCTCGCGGATTACGGAGGACCAGGCGGCGCGGGCCGGAACCACGGTCTTCATGCGCGTCCCTTCGAGCTGTATGCGCGTCCCTCGGAGCTGTATGCGCGTCCCTTGGAGGCGAGGAATTCGGCGGTGTTGAGGAAGGCGCGGCGGCCTTCGGGGGTGGCGTCCCAGAGGGGGTCGCCGGCGCGGGTGGGTTCGGCGCGCCAGGCGAGCACTTCGAGCGGGGTGCTGACGTACGCGGGGCGTGGGTCCGCAGGATGGGGGACGTTCGCGATCAGCACGGTCACGTCCTGCTCGGCGCGGAGGGTGACGGCGGCGCCGGGGCCCGCCGAGCCGGTGAAGTCGAGGGTGCCGTCCTCGCGGATCCGTACGCCCTGGAAGAAGGAGAGGGAGGGCGGGAGATCGCGGGGTTCGAGGCCGTTCTTCGCGGCCGCCAGCTTGAAGAGCTCACGGCCGGCGGGGGAGGGGCTCTGGGGGGTGCCGTCGCCGTAGCGCCCGGTGTTGCGGGCCAGGGTGGAGGTCCCGCACAGGGCGTCATGGCGGCCGGAGGTGTCGCCGACGACGCTCGCGAGGACGCGGCCCTGGTCGGACAGGAGCAGTTGGCCCTCGCCGAGGTAGGCGTTCCACTGCACCTTGACCGTGTCGGCGACGTTCAGACGCTCCCAGGGGCGGCCCTCCGCGTACAGCAGGAGGTGGGCGCAGGCGTCCCCGTGGAGGTCGGTGAGACGGAGTTCGGTGCCGCGGGCGAGGACGCGGTGGGTGTAGTTGCCGCCCGCTACGGTCTCCGCCCACACGAGGCGGCCCGCCGCGGAGGGCGGGTCCGGCCAGTCGCCGGCCGGGACTACGGGCATGGCCTCGGCGCGGGTGCCCTCCTGGGCACGGGCGTGGTCTCGGGCTCCGTATGTGGTCTCTGTGGCCATGGCGGACCTCCGGCTCCGGGGGTGTTTCTGTCGCTTGACAGAAATTAGGGGCGGGGTAGGTCGGGAGGATTGCTCGGGTGTTGCGGTGGGGTTACCGGGGGCTCACCGTTCTTGGGTGTGGGTGGGGGGCGTCGTCGAGTGCGGGCCCGCGAAGGCACCCCCGAGCCACCACCGCACCCCGGCACGCCGCAACCCCCAGGGGCGCAGGGAACTGCGCGATCAGCCCCCACCACTCGCCCGCGCGCACCGGGTGCTCGGGCCCCGTGTGCGAGGATCGAACGCATGGGTACGACAGGTGGGGCGGCGGAGTCCGGGCGGCGGGTCGGCAGGCCGCGGGCGGCACGGCGGCCGGACAGCGGGCTGGCGCCGCGCGAGGAACTCCTCGTCGCCGCGGCCGAGTTGTTCACCACCCTGGGTTATGCCGCCACCAGCACCCGGGCCGTCGCCGAGCGCGCGGGCATGCGGCAGGCGTCCATGTACCACTACGTCTCCGGCAAGGAGGAGCTCCTCGCCGAGCTCCTGGAGTCCACCGTCACGCCCTCGCTGGCGTACGCCCGTGAGCTGCTGGCGGACGACACGGTTCCGGCGGAGAGCCGCCTGTGGGAGCTGTGCCGCGCGGACGTCGAGGTGCTGTGCGACGGTCCGCACAACCTCGGCGGGCTCTATCTGCTCCCCGAGGTGCGCACCGAGCGGTTCGCCGGCTTCCATGCCGTGCGGGCCGAACTCAAGGACGCCTACCGGCAGTTGCTGGCCGCGACGGCCGCGGGCGGCGCGCTGGCCAAGAGTGAGCTCGAACTCCGTACCGATCTGCTGTTCGGCCTGATCGAGGGCGTGATTCTCGTCCACCGCTCCGACCCCGAGCGGCCCGCCTCCGTCTTCGCGGAGGCCGCGGCGGACGCGGCCCTGCGCATCGCCGGGATCCCGGTCCGGCACCCGGCCGGAAGCTGATCTTCACTCGCCACGGTGAGCGGGTTTCGTATGCCCGTACGCCATGACTCGGCGTGTTCGAGTGGTGTCGGAGCGTGTAAATGGGCTGAGGGTACTCCAGTCGCAATGCCCGTTTCAGGCGCTTGCTGAATATGACACGGCGATGATCCGGTCGGACTAAGCTCGCCCGCAGCGCACCGAGTTGATGTGTATTCGTGCGCTTGTTCCCTATATGTGCGACTCCCCGTCGATACGTCTCAGAGGGCCCACATGGTGAGTGTTCAATCCCCCCCAGGACGCCGTGAACTGCCGTATGCGCGCGTGCTGTTGCTCCCCGCCATAGTCATGGCCGCGGTGACCGGGACCGGTGTCGCGTTGGTGCAGCAGCCCGCCAGGGCCGCGGTCGGCTGGTGCGGTGCCGTCGCCACGCTGCTGGTGATCGCGGTGGCGGCCGAAGCCGTCCGGCGCGGTCGTGAACTGCGTGAGCAGCGACTCGAGCACATCCGTCACACGGCTCATCTCCAGCAGCGCATCGCCGACCACGACCGGGACATGATCCGGTTCGCCAAGGAGATCGCCCCCGCCGCGCTGGACTGGCTGCGCCGCGGAAGTTCCCCCGGAGAGGTGATTCGCCGACTCGGTGAGTTCGACCCCGCGTGGGCGAACCTGCCCGAGCCGCAGATCCGGCTGCTCAAGACGGTGCTCACCATCGTCGACACCGAGGAGATCATGCGTGACGCCGCGCAGCGCTCCTTCGTGAACATCGCCCGGCGCGTGCAGGCCATCGTCCACCAGCAGGCCAACGAACTGCGGGAGATGGAGGAGGACCACGGCCGCAACCCCGAGGTCTTCGACGACCTCCTGCGCATCGACCACGGCACCGCGCTGATCGGCCGGCTCGCCGACTCCATCTCCGTCCTCGGCGGCGGCCGCCCCGGCCGCCAGTGGCCCGAGCCCGTCGCGCTGTACAGCGTGCTGCGCGGCGCCATGTCCCGGATCCTGGAGTACCGGCGCATCGACCTCTCCTCGATCGCCAAGGTCAACGTCAAGGGCACCGCCGTCGAGCCGGTCATCCACGCCGCGGCCGAGCTCCTCGACAACGCCACGCGGTACTCGCCGCCCCAGAGCAAGGTGCACGTCACCGCCACCGAGGTGCAGACCGGCGTCTGCATCGAGATCGAGGACGCCGGCGTCAGCCTCAGCGAGGAGGCCCGGCTGCGGGCCGAGGGCATGCTGGAGCGGGCCAAGGCCGGCGTGGACTTCCAGGACCTGGGCGAGTCTCCGCGCCTCGGCCTCGCCGTCGTGGGCCGGCTCTGCCAGGCGTACGACATGCAGGTCTCCCTGCGTGCCTCCGCGTACGGCGGCGTCCGCGCGATCCTCGTCGTGCCCAGCGACATGCTCACCGACGAGCCCGGCGTCGGACTCGCCCACGGCATCGGCGCCACCGCCGTGCCCAAGGCGGAACTCGGCGCCCTGCCCGGCCCCAAGCGCACGATCAAGAAGCGCCGCCCCACCAGCCCCAAGTTCACGACCCCGGTCTCCATGGAGGACGACGTCCCCGAGGTCACCGAGTGGACGGCCAACGGGCTGCCGCAGCGCCGCAGCCGGGTCAAGACCTCCCTCACCCAGCGCTACGCCGAGCAGGCCGAGATCGAACGCGCCGAGCGGGAAGGCCGCCCGACCATCTGGTCGACGGCCCGGCGCGAACCCGAGCCCGGGCCGAAGCCGGACGACACCCCGCCGGGCCTGTGGGTCCAGGCGTTCATGGACGGCCTCAAGCGCCCCACCTCTTCCGCAGTCACCCAGCCGACCGACGAACCGGCCCGTACCGAGGCCGAAGACGAGGGGAACCTCAAGTGATCCAGCAGCGAGGCAACTTCGACTGGATGCTCCAGGACCTCGCCAAAGGCGTACCGGGCATCCAGATGATCGTGGTGCTCTCCGCCGACGGCCTGCGCATCGCACGGCACGGCGGCGACCCGGACACCGCCGACCGCGTCGCCGCCGCCTGCGCGGGCCTGCAGAGCCTGGCGGGCGCCGTGGCCGGGGAGATCCCCGGCAGCGACGGCAAGATGAAGATGGTCCTCATCGAGATCCACGGGGGCTACTTCTACCTGATGGCCGCCGGCCCCAACGCCTATCTCGCGGTGCTCTCCGACATCATCACCGAACCCGGCCACATGAGCGCTCGCATGAGCGACCTGGTCGTCCGCATCGGCGCGCACCTGACGAGTCCGCCCCGCCGCAACGGGCAGACCGTATGACTCCTCCACAACGCCGACGGCGATTCCCCAAGGCCAGTCAGGAACCGACCCCGCAGGCCCCGCAGCCCCCGCAGGAGGGCCAGGACCCACCCGAGGGACCGAAGAAGAACCCCGAGCGGCTGTACGTCATCACCGGCCCCGACGGGACCGAGCGCTCGGAACTCGACCTGGTCACCTTAATCGTGGCGCACGCCGACCCACCGCCCTCCGCCACGCCCGAACAGGCGGCGCTGCTCAGGCTCTGCACGGCCCCCCTGTCCGTGGCCGAGCTGTCCGCCTATCTCAGCCTGCCGTTCAGCGTGGTGACCGTCCTGCTCACCGAGCTGCTGACGGCCGAACTGGTGACGGCGCGCGCCCCTGTGATCCGCCAGGCGCTGGCCGACCGTTCCCTCCTCGAAGCGGTGATGCATGGACTTCAAAGGCTCTGACACCATCCCCGGTCCGCGAACAGAGGACCACCTGCCCCAGACCGCCGAAGCCGCGGTCAAGATCGTCATCGTCGGCGGCTTCGGCGTCGGCAAGACGACCATGGTCGGCTCGGTCAGCGAGATCAAACCGCTGACCACCGAGGAGACCATGACCCAGGCCGGCATCGGGGTCGACGACAACTACGGCTCCGAGACCAAGACGGCCACCACCGTGGCCATGGACTTCGGCCGCATCAGCATCACCGAGCAACTGGTGCTGTACCTCTTCGGCACCCCAGGCCAGGAGCGCTTCTGGTTCCTGTGGAACGGCCTGTTCGAAGGCGCACTCGGCGCGGTGGTCCTGGTGGACACCCGACGCCTCGAAGTCAGCTTCGACGTCATGGACCGCCTGGAGGAACGGGGCGTGCCCTTCGTCGTCGCCGTCAACACCTTCCCCGACGGCCCCCGCCACGCCATCGAGGACCTCCGCACCGCGCTCGACCTCAGCGAGGACATCCCCATCATCGAGTGCGACGCGCGCCGGCGGGCGTCCAGCCGGGACGTGCTGATGACCTTGATGCGGTTCCTTCATTCGCTGGCGGTGGAGAAGGCGCCTGTGTGAGGCGAGACCTGGCAGAGCCGTACGCCGCACGACCCTCTCCCACGCTCCCGGCCTCATCCGAACCCCTCGGGCCGGGGCAGCCCATGACTTCCCTCAGACCAGATCGACCTCAGCTCCGGAGCGACCATCGTGACGCCTGAACCCTTTACCCCGGCCGGTACGTACGACCCCGCGGGCCCCCCGCCCGGCTGCCCCGCGCACGGCATCGGCCCCGGAGGACTGCGTCGGCTGTACGGTCCCGGGGCGGAGGACCTGGAGGCCGTGTACGAGGAACTCCGCACCGAGCACGGAACCGTGGCCCCAGCGCTGGTGCACGATGACGTGCCGATCTGGGTGGTACTCGGCCACAGCGAGAACATGCACATGGTGCGCACCCCCTCGCACTTCAGCCGTGACACCCGGTTGTGGGGCCCCATGCAGGACGGCACCGTCAAGCCGGACCACCCGCTCATGCCGCACCTCGCCTGGCAGCCGCTGTGCTGTCACGCCGAGGGCGACGAGCACCTGAGGCTCCGTGGCGCGGTCAACGGCGCCATCTCGACCATCGACCACCGTGGTGTTCGCCGCCACATCAACCGCGCGACCCAGCACCTCGTCAACAAGTTCTGTGAGCGGGGCAGCGCCGATCTGGTCAGCCAGTTCGCCGAGCGCCTGCCAATGATGGTGATGTGCGAGATCCTCGGCATGCCCGACGAGTACAACGACCGGATCGTCGAAGCCGCCCGCGACCTGCCCAAGGGCACCGAGACAGCCATCGCAAGCAACGAGTACATCATGGACGTCCTGATGCGGCTCACCGCTCGCCGCCGGGCCGAACCCGAGGACGACTTCACCAGCCACCTCATCAACCACCCGGCGCGGCTCACCGATCAGGAGGTCAGCCAGCACCTGCGACTCGTCCTGATCATCGCGTACGAGAGCACCGCCAACCTGCTGGCCAACGTACTGAGGGTGGTACTCACCGACCCGCGGTTCCGTGCCCAGTTGAACGGCGGACAGATGACGGTGCCGCAAGCGGTGGAGCAGTCCATGTGGGACGAACCGCCGTTCAGTACCATTTTGGGTTACTTCGCCAAGCAGGACGCCGAGTTGGGCGGGCAGCGCATTCGAAAGGGCGACGGCCTGATCCTGGGCATCGCTCCGGGTAACGTCGATCCGCGTGTCCGTCCCGACACCAAGGCCCATATGCATGGCAACCGTTCCCACCTCGCGTTCAGCGGAGGTCCGCACGAGTGCCCGGGCCAGGACATCGGCCGTGCCATCGCGGATGTCGGCGTCGACGCGCTGCTGACCCGGCTTCCCGACGCCGAACTCGCCTGCGACGAGGACGAGCTGGAGTGGGAGGAGACCATCTCCAACCGGCATCTGGTGGCGCTGCCGGTGAAGTTCGCGCCCAAGCCCCAGCAGGACGTCATGGCCCGCCCCGCGCACCCGGTTCCGTCCCAGCGCCGCACCGACTGGCAGGTCAGCATGCCGCAGCCGGAGCCGACGGCTCCGGCGCCCGCCGCTCCGGTTCCGGTGCCCGAACCCGTCGTACGGCTCGGTGCGTTCCAACGTCTCCTGCGCTGGTGGCGTGGCGAGTGAGCCTGGGCCACCGGGGTTATCCGGCCGCCCACTCCTCGTAGGACGACCAGGCCCGCAGCACGCGCGGGCTGACGAACCGGTGCTCGCGTCCCGTGACCGGATCGGTGAACTCCAGTACACGCGCCAGCAGTTGCAGCGGACGCCGGAAGTCGCCGGGTGCCACGGGGGAGGTGACCACCGGATAGAGGGGGTCTCCGAGGATGGGCACGCCCAAAGCGCTCATATGCACCCTGAGCTGGTGCGTCTGCCCGGTATGCGGCGTCAGCCGGTACCGGGCACGCTCGCCCCGGTGCTCCAGCAACTCGATCCGGCTGACGGCGTTCGGCTCCCCCTCGACTTCCCGAGCCGCCAGGACCCCACGCTCCTTGACGATGCGGCTGCGCACGGTGTTGGGCAGGGGCAGGGCCGGGTCGTACGGGGCCACGGCTTCGTACTCCTTGGCCACCCGCTTGTCCCGGAACAGCGACTGATAGGCGCCACGTTCCTCGGGGCGCACGGTGAACATCACCAGGCCGGCCGTCAGCCGGTCCAGCCGGTGTGCGGCGCCGAGCGTGGGGATGGCCAGCTCCCGGCGCAGCCGTGCCAGGGCCGTCTCGGCGACATGGCTGCCGCGCGGGGTGGTGGCGAGGAAGTGCGGTTTGTCGGCCACCACCAGGTGTTCGTCCCGGTAGACGATGTCGATCGGGAACGGCACCCGCTCCTCGTCGGGCAGTTCCCGGTGGAACCACACGGACGTCCCCGGCACGTACGCCGAGTCACGTGTCACCGGACGTCCGGTGGCGTCCACGATCTGCCCCGTCTCCAGCATCCCGTCGATGACCTCGGCCCCGGCCGCGAGCCGAGCCACGAGATGATCCCGCACGGTCGCCCAGGTGTCGCCGGGCGGCAGCCGCACCCGCACCGGATCGACCCCGTCGCGCTGCGGCAGGGGAGAGGGCGGGGGCGGGGTACGGCGTCTCATCACGATCAAGCGTACGAGGTGGTACCGACAGCGGCGGCGAGCCGCGAGCCGGCAGGGGTGTGCCACCGGAGCGGTGACGGAAGCGGCCTGTCAATATCCAAGCCTCTTCGAGGGGCCTTGGCCCGGGGCCGGAGTCTGATACCGCGTGGCGCTGTCCTGCCACACGTGGAAGCCGGTGAGGTGGTCCCGCAGGGCCTTCATGACGGCGTACACCTGCGCGCGGTCCTCGCTGTCCAGCCGAAGCTGGTCGCAGAGCTCGGGGAGCTGAGTGGTTTCCAAGTGTTCGTATTCCGACAACCTGGCCGCGCGCAGCCGCGTGACCGAGGCCGCGGCCTGGTCGATGGTGAGCTCCAGGAACCTCGCGAACACCAGGACGGAGTTGCATGTCTCGTCCTCGTCCTCGACCTCGCGGCGATACGAGCGGATGTCGTTGTGGAGCGCCTGGATGTCCGTCCAAGCGTCCATCAGCGCACGGAACGGCCGTGAGCGGCGCACGCGCACCGGAACCTCCGCACCTGCCACGTGCTCGGCGAGGCAGACCCCGACGGGGCCCCCGTACGAGCCGCGACGGCGTACGAGGTACTCGGCCGGATCGGGGATCCGGCCGTTTCGGATGCACTCCAGCTCCCAGCACTGCCCGTCGGCATATTCCATCTGGGCTTTCAGCATGTCGCGTTTCCACGCGGTGGAGCGGGTCGGGGCCAGCCGCAGCCAGATGTCGGCGAGGGACCTCTCGATGGGGTTCTCCGGCTCGGGCATCGCGCGGGCGGTGCCGTCCAGTGGCATGAACAGAGGAAGCCGGTCGACCATGGCGCGTGCTCCGGCGAGGTCGCGGTCGGCCTTGAACGTCCGCACGAACAGCAGGTCCAGAGCGAACATCCACGCGTACACGTGGTACATCAGGAACAACTCGTCCCTCGGCGCGGCTGGATAGCACCATGCGGCACATTCGGGGAGTCGAATGGCCGACCACTCGTCCGGAGTGGCTGAGACGGGCAGGAGCTCCATGCTGTACGTCCACGCGTCGCCGTCGCGGCGCAGCAGGTCGACGCTCGGATTTTCCCGCCACGCGTAAGGTATCGAGGACGAGGTAATACTCATCGTGCTGATCTCCCGTCGCGTATTCAAGACCTGGAACGGCCAGTCCTTCTCAGGTCCTTCGGCTTGGGTAGAACACGGAATCGTCAGGCGTTCCGGGGGTATACGGGACGCGAGGGGGCGCGGGTCACGGCCAGGGTGACGTGCGCCGAGCGAGGTGTGCGTGCCCGATCAGTGGAACGGCTCGGGCGACTCGCCTGGAGCAGAGCCATTCATGATGCCCTCCGGGTGGCGGAGCCGACGAAGTCCATGAACTACGCGTTGTGTTCCATACGCTGCGACCGCAGCGTGGCTGAACTCGTGCACGAACCCGGCCTCGTCAACTGCGCGCCCGGCGGCCGTTGTCTTCGCGGCGGCAGCCGGACGGTACGGAGAATCGGTGGCCACCACCGCCGCGACAGCGTTGTCGGAGGCGAGGTCGTGGATCATCCCTACCTTCCAGTGCCACCGTGGGTTTCGTCAACTGTGCGGGGCGAGTTGGCGCTGGTGCGAGGCGCCGCGGGGGACCGCTGCGACAGGCCTGCCGGGTGGCCGCCGGCTCGCTGTTCCCGGCGACATTTCGGACAGCCCGGTTGGTAAGAGGCCGGCGCTCATCCCGGGTGGATTCGCACTGGTACACGACTCAACAAACCGCGACCGTGCCTCGCACGCACTATGTCCCCGAGGCCCTCCGCCGACCGTCGCAGGCATTCGGCCACCACCCTCACGGGCCCGGGTGCGACACCGCTCATGCTCGCAATTCGCCCTGACAGCCCACCACTTCGCACCATGCGACGATTTCCGGCCGGGGAAAAGGGGGCGCAGCCCCGGCGCACGGAGCGGATCCCCTGGCCGCCGGATGCACGGCCGCGCATTTCAGCCCGTCGATGCGCCGCGGGTACCACCCTCGTTTGCGGCAGTTGGGAAGCAAGTTCGGCGCGGGGACGGCACATCGGCCCGGGCGGTCGGGGCCACGACATCGGGCGCCCGAGGGTGGGGCGAGAGGGCCCGCGTCTCATCGTCCGTGAGCGGAAAAACCCGTTGGGATGCGCTTCGCGACGTTGGCAGGATGCGGGTCATGCCGTACCTCACCGACCCGGTGCTCCTACCCGGCACCCTCGCCGGCACCGCCCAACCCACCCTCCCCACCGGTGACGGGCTGCTCCTGCGTCCCTGGCGGCCCGAGGACGCTCCCGCGGTGCACGCCGCCTTCCAGGACCCGGTGATGCACCAGTGGCACGCCCGTGCCGCCGACTCCCTGGACGAGGTCGGCGGCTGGATCGAGGAGTGGCGCAAGGCCTGGACCCAGGAGCAGACCGCTCAGTGGGCCGTGGTGGACGCGGACACCGATCTCCTGCTCGGCCGGGTGGCCCTGCGCGAGATCCATCTCGACGACGGACAGGCCGAGATGGCGTACTGGACGACCCCGGAGGCCCGGGGGAGGGGTGTCGCGGCGCGCGCCACGACCACCCTGGCGCGCTGGGCTCTCGACGACGTCGGCTTCCACCGTCTCGAGCTCATGCACGCCGTCCGCAACGAGGCGTCCTGTCGGGTGGCGACCAAGACGGGTTTCCTTCTGGAAGGGACCAAGCGGAGTGCGGTTCTGCATCCGGACGGTTGGCACGACATGCATCTGCACGCGCGCGTGCGGGGCGACTAGAGACCACCGACGGCAGCCGCGGTCGTACCCGACCCGACCCGGCCCGACCCGTCCCGCTACCCCGCCGCCGCGCGCCTCCGTACCGCGCGCCACGCCACGCCCACCGCCAGCGTCGCCGCCAGGAACAGCACCGTGAACCACTGGAAGTACCAGTGTCCGCCCGCCGGGTCGTACACCGCGGCCCGGGGCCAGGCCAGGTTGACGGTCATGAGGAGGCCGTAGAGGAGGGCCAGGGCGTTGACCGGGATGCCCCAGCGGCCCAGCGAGAACAGGCGGGCGCCCTCCTCGTCGGTGCCCGACGAGGTGAACTCGCCCCGCACACGGCGGATCAGCAAGGGACCCGTGACCATCGCGTACGCCAGGTACAGCATCACGATGCAGGTCGTGCCGATCGCCAGGAACGCCTCCGGTGAGGCGAAGTTGAGGAGCAGCAGGGCGGCGGCCAGGATGCCGACGGCCAGGGCGGGGGCGGTGGGCATGCCCGTGCGGGGGTTCACGCGCGCGAGGCGGCCCGCGAAGGGCAGTTGGCCGTCGCGGGCCATGGAGAAGAGCATGCGGCAGGCCGCCGTCTGAATGGCGAGGGTGGCCACCGCGATCGCGACCACGACATCGGCCAGCAGGGCCTTGCCGACGCCGTCGCCGAGGCTGCTGGTGAGGACGTAGCTGAGGCCGTCGACCGACAGGCGCCCGTCGGTGAGGCTGGGGGCGGCGAGTAGACCGCCCAGGACGATCAGGCCGCCCAGCGCGCCGGCCGCGCCGAGCGCGGTGAGGATCGTGCGGGGCGCGGTGCGCCGGGGGTTGCGGGTCTCCTCGCTCATCTCGCCCGCGCTGTCGAAGCCGATCATCACGTACGCCGCCGTGAACGAGCCCACCAGCAGTGCCCCGAACAGGCCGCTCTGCGCGGCGCCCCCGGTGTGGAAGGTGATGCTCGGCGTGCGCTCGGAGTGCGTCAGCAGGAGCACGATGATCAGCACCGCGCCGATGATCTCGGCGGTCACGCCGACCCGGTTGATCACGGACATGACGCGGTTGTCCAGGACGTTCACCAGGGTCGTCAGGACGAGAAGGATCACGCCGAGGACCGCCGCGTTCGCCGCGCCGTCCGCCGAGGCCGGCGACGGGTCGGTGCCGACGATCTGGAAGCCCGACCAGATCGCCGGGAGCACCATCTGCAGGGCCAGCGCGGCCGCGGCGACCACGACGATCTGCCCGATCACCATGATCCAGCCGGCGAACCAGCCGAAGGCCGGGGTGGAGAGGCGGGACGACCACTGGTAGATCGCGCCCGAGAGGGGGTAGCGCGCCGCCAGTTCCGCGAAGCAGGCCGCCACCAGCAGTTGTCCGACCAGTACCGCCGGCCAGGCCCAGAAGAAGACGGGGCCGCCGAACGCGTACCCGAAGGCGAAGAACTGGAAGACGGTCGTCAGGACCGAGATGAAGGAGAACCCCGCCGCGAAGGACGCGTACCGGCCCAGGCTGCGGTGCAGCTCCTGGGGGTAGCCGAACTCGGCGAGGGACCGGTCGTCGGAGGGGGAGGGAGAGGAGGAGTGCGGGGGATCGGGACGGACGTCGGAGGGACTGGTCGTCGTCACGGCGGCACCTGCCTTCGGCGGCATGAGGGCGGGGAGCGGAACAGCGGTGCGGGAGCTGAATTCCTGTCGGGTGACAGAAATTAGGGAGGGGCTGTTTCGGGTGCGTGACGCAGGCATGTCGAAGTGGCGCCCAAGTCCTCACGTCCTCGCGGTCTCACGTCCTCGCGGTCTCGCGGCCGCCTCGGTCTCGCGGTCTCGCGGTCTCCCGTCCTCCCGGTCTCGCGCGGGCCGGCCGTACGCGATGCGTCGTGTCCATGGACGTCCTGTCGCGCTGTCGCGGATCACGACCCCCGCGCCGGTGAAGTCACCACCCTCGACGTCCACCGTGTCAGCGTCCGCGCCGACGACGGGGTCGCCGCCGTCCCCGCCCTGTGCTCCGGACGTTCCGGTCGTGCCAGCGGTCGGTGTGACCCCTCCCGTGCACGCGAAGGTGTGCCCCCTCACGGGCACGCGAAGGTGTGCCCCCTCACGGGCACGCGAAGATGTAACCCTCCCGGGCGCGCGAAAGGGGCGGCACCCTCGAAGGTGCCGCCCCTTTCGGACGTGAATGCCCGGAACGGAGTCCTAAGCGGCGGGCGCCGCGCCCTCCTGCTCCGCCTCGATGCGGGCGTTCCAGTCCCGTTTGGAGGCCTGCCAGCCGTCCTCGTTGTGGCCCAGGCGCCAGTAGCCGGAGATGGACAGGTCCTCGCGCGGGATTCCGCGTTCGACCCGCAGCAGATGGCGGAGCTGCTTCACGAAGTGCGCCTCGCCGTGCACGAACGCGCACAGCCGCCCCTCCGGGAACTCCAGCGCGCGAACCGCCTCCACCAGGGCCTCGCCGACCGGGCGGGAGCCTCGGTGCAGCCAGACGACCTCCACGTCGGAGTCGATCTTCTGCTCCTCCTCGGGCCCGGAGACCTCGATGAAGGCGTGCGCCCGGGCGCCGTCGGGCAGTGACTCGAGGGAACGGGCGATCGCGGGCAGCGCGCTCTCGTCGCCCACGAGCAGATGCCAGTCGGCGTCGAGGTCCGGGGCGTAGGCGCCGCCGGGGCCCATGAAGTGCACGGTCTCGCCGGGCTGGACGCGTACCGCCCAGGGGCCGGCCAGGCCCTCGTCGCCGTGGATCACGAAGTCGAGCGTGAGCTCGCGGTGCTCGGGGTCCCAGTGGCGCACGGTGTACGTGCGGGTCACGGGCCACTGCTCGCGTGGGAACTCCTCGCGGATCCGCTGCACGTCGAAGGGCTCGGGGTAGGTCACGCCCTCGGCCGGGAAAAGGATCTTGACGTAGTGGTCGGTGCAGGTGTCCGCCGCGAACTCGGCGAGTCCGTCGCCGCCGAGCACCACGCGCTGCATGTGCGGGGTGAGGCGTTCGGTGCGGACGACCTGCGCGGAATGGGGTTTCCGCGGCTTGCGTCCCGGTCCTTCTGCCATGGCGACCTCCCAGTTCCCTATGCTTAGGCTTACCTAAGTTAGCATCAGCCCCCCTGGCGATGGCATGCCACTCGGGAAAAGCGACGGCAATATTTACGCGCCGAGCGTCGCAACCAGTCGCTGCAATGATCCACCCAGCCCCCATCGCTCTGCCAGCTTCTCCAGCGTCGCCGGATCACGCGGCGCGCGCGGAACCGCGGTCTGCACCCGCGGCAGCGGGACGTCCCCCGCCACCTTCACGACCTTCGGCGCCACGGCCACGTACGGCCGCGACTCGTCCAGCCGCTTGCGCTGCGACGGCGTGAGCTTCGCCTTCGGGTCGTCGACCGCGGCCATGATCCCGGCCAGGTCGCCGAACTCGGCCAGCAGCTTGGCCGCCGTCTTCTCGCCGATCCCGGGCACGCCCGGAAGGCCGTCGCTCGGGTCGCCGCGCAGCAGCGCCAGATCCGCGTACCCACGGCCGTCGACGCCATACTTCTCCCGCAGCCACGCCTCGTCCGTGAGCTGGAGTGTGCCGACGCCCTTGAGGGGATACAGCACCCGCACCTGACGCTCGTCGTCCACCAGCTGGTACAGGTCGCGGTCGCCGGTGACGATGTCGACCGGGCCCGTCGCCCGGGCGGTGAACGTGCCGATCACGTCGTCCGCCTCGTAGCCGGGCACGCCCACGCGCGCGATGCCGAGCGCGTCCAGGACGGCCTCGATGACCGGCACCTGCGGCGACAGCGTGTCCGGCACCTCCTCCTCGTCCGGGCCGCTCTCGTGCTCCTCGGCGACGCGGTGCGCCTTGTAGGAGGGGATGAGGTCGACCCGCCACTGGGGCCGCCAGTCGGCGTCCATGCAGGCCACGAGCAGGTCGGGGCGGTGGTCCTTGACCAGGCGGTCGATGAATTCGAGGAGGCCGCGCACGGCGTTCACCGGCGTGCCGTCCGGGGCCTTCACCGACTCCGGCACGCCGAAGTAGGCACGGAAGTAGAGCGAGGCGGTGTCGAGGAGCATCAGTCGTCCGGTCACGCCTCGCATCATGCCGTACGGCACCGACACCGGCCCTCGCCGCTTGACTCGTTCGGCGGTGTGAGCGACCTGTGAACCGAGGGCAGCGTCCTGTGAACCGGGGACATCCGTGTGTTTGGCCCAGGGACATGTGGGCAGGCGCGGCCCCGGAGCGAGGCAGGTTGCACCTTCAACTGTTCGCGGCCCTTCGTCTCCCCCCGTGGTCGAAGAGACGAGAGGCACGCGTGTCATCAAGGCTTGAGGCAGAGCAGCTGTACAAGGTCTTCGGAAGACGGCCGGACGAGGCGGTCGAGAGACTCCGCGAGGGAGCCGACCGGGAGGGGCTCCGGGCCGAGGGCGCCACCGCGGCGGTGATCGACGCCTCCTTCACCGTGGACCCCGGCGAGATCTTCGTCGTCATGGGCCTGTCCGGCTCCGGCAAGTCCACCCTGCTGCGCATGCTCAACGGCCTCCTGGAGCCCACCGCGGGCCACGTCCGCTTCGACGGACAGGACCTCACCGCGCTCACCGACCGCGAACTGCGTGCGGTCCGCGCCCGGAAGATCAGCATGGTCTTCCAGCACTTCGCGCTCTTCCCGCACCGCAGCGTCCTGGAGAACGCCGCCTACGGCCTCGCCGTCCAGGGCGTCGCCAAGGCCGAGCGCGTCGAGCGGGCGACCCGGGCCCTGGAGCTGTGCGGCCTCGGGGGCTGGGAGAAGTCCTGGCCCGACGAGCTCTCCGGCGGCATGCAGCAGCGGGTGGGCCTGGCCCGCGCCCTCGCCACCGACGCCGACCTGCTCCTCATGGACGAGTCCTTCAGCGCGCTCGACCCGCTGATCCGCCGGGACATGCAGGACCAGCTCCTCGGCCTCCAGAAGACCCTCAAGAAGACCATCGTCTTCATCACCCACGACCTCAACGAGGCCATGCGACTCGGCGACCGGATCGCCGTCATGCGCGACGGCCGGATCGTCCAGATCGGCAGCGCGGAGGACATCCTCGTGCGACCCGCCGACGACTACGTCGCCTCCTTCACCAAGGACGTCGACCGCTCCCGCGTCCTGACCGCGTCCGCCGTCATGGACACGGACGTGCGCGGCGACGAGGGCACGGACGACGGCGAGACCGCGACGCCCGACACGCCGTTCACCGAACTCTGCGCGATGAGCGCCCGTTCCGGCCGCCCGGTGAGGGTGCTCGACGAGAAGCGCGAGCTCGTCGGCGTGGTCCGCCAGGAGCGCCTGATCGCCTTCATGGGCGACGCGGAATCCCCTCAGGAGGCCGCCCATGCCTAGGATCCCGCTCGGCGACTGGGTCAACGACACCGTCGACTGGCTGCTCGACCACGTGGCCTGGCTCTTCGACTTCCTCAAGACCGTCTTCACCGGCACCTACGACGGTATCGACGCCGTCCTCCAGGCGCCCCAGCCCCTTCTCCTCGCCGGCATCTTCGCCGTGATCGCGTTCTGGCTGCGCGGCACCCTGGCAGGCGTCCTCACCTTCGCGGGATTCGCCTTCATCGACTCCCTCGACCTGTGGGAGGACGCGATGACGACCCTCTCGCTGGTCCTCGTCGCCACGATCATCGCGCTGGTGATAGCCGTCCCCGTGGGCATCTGGGCGGCCCGCTCGAACCGGGTCAGCGGCCTGGTCCGCCCGGTCCTGGACTTCATGCAGACGCTGCCCGCGATGATCTACCTCATCCCGGCGATCCTGTTCTTCGGCACCGGCGCCTCCGCCGGCATCGTCGCCACCCTGATCTTCGCCCTCGCCCCCGGCGTCCGCATGACCGAGCTCGGCATCCGCCAGGTCGACAAGGAACTCGTCGAGGCGGCCGAGGCGTTCGGCACCACCCCTCGCGACACCCTCCTGCGCGTCCAGCTCCCCCTGGCGCTGCCCACCGTGATGGCCGGCGTCAACCAGGTCATCATGCTCGGCCTGTCCATGGCCGCGATCGCCGGCATGGTCGGCACCGGCGGCCTCGGCGGCGACGTCAACGAGGCCATCGGCCAGCTCAACGTGGGCCTCGGCTCCGAGGCCGGCGTCGCCATCGTGATCCTGGCGATCTACCTCGACCGCATGACCAGCGCGCTCGGCACCCAGGTCTCCCCGCTGGGCCGCCGCGCCGCCGCCAAGGCCCGCGCGAGCCAGGGGCTCAGGATCTGGTCGTACCGTCCCCGCCCCCAGATCGCCGTGATCGGTGTCGTCGTCCTCGCCCTGGTCGCGGGCGGCATGGGGATCTTCGGCGGAACCTCGGGCGAGGCCACCGCCGTCTCCGGCAAGGACGTCGGCCAGGGCAAGAAGATCACCATCGGCTACGTCCCCTGGGACGACGGCGTCGCCTCCACCTTCCTCTGGAAGGAGATCCTGGAGGAACGCGGCTACCGGGTGGACGCCAAGCAGTTCGACGCCGGGCCGCTCTACACCTCCCTGGCCTCCGGCAACGCCGACTTCATGACCGGCGCCTGGCTGCCCACGACCCACGAGCAGTACTGGAAGAAGTACGGCAACGAACTCGACGACCTCGGTGCCTGGTACGACAAGACGTCCCTGGAGCTGAGCGTCCCGTCGTACATGAAGGACGTCGACTCCCTGGCCGACCTCAAGGGCAGGGCCTCGCGGTTCGGCGGGAAGATCACCGGCATCGAGTCCGGCGCCGGTGAGATGACTCTCCTCAAGAACAAGGTGCTCAAGGCTTACGGCCTCGACAAGGAGTACAAGGTCGTCGACAGCTCCACGCCCGCCATGCTGGCCGAGCTGAAGCGGGCGTACGCCCGGAAGGCGCCGATCGTCGTCACGCTCTGGTCGCCGCACTGGGCGTACAACGACTACGACCTGAAGAAGCTCAAGGACCCCGAGGGCGCCTGGGGCTCGGGAGACGGCATCCACACGGTGGCCCGCAAGGGCTTCGCCGACGACAACCCGGTCGTCGGGCAGTGGCTGAAGAACTTCAAGCTGGACGAGAAGCAGCTCACCAGCCTGGAGGCCGAGATCAACAAGGCCGGCAAGGGCAGGCAGCAGGACGCCGTGCGCACCTGGCTGAAGCGGAACCCCGGCCTGGTCGACAAGCTGGCCCCCGTCAAGGACAGCGGCACTCCGGCCGAGGCGAAGCGGCCGGTGAACGTGGCCTGGTTCCCCTGGGACGAGGACATCGCCGTCACGTATCTCTGGAAGAACGTCCTCGAAAAGCGCGGTTACCGGCTGAACCTCAAGCAGATGGACGTCGGCCCGGTCTACACCGGCCTCGCCTCCGGTGACCTGGACCTCAACTTCGACGCCTGGCTGCCGTACGCCCAGAAGAACTACTGGGACCAGAGCAAGGACAGACTCGAGGACCTCGGCACCTGGTACCGGCCGACCTCCCTGGAGGTCGCCGTGCCCTCGTACGTCAAGGGCGTGAGGACGTACGAGGACCTCAAGGGCAAGGCGTCACTCTTCGACGGGAAGATCATCGGCATCGAACCGGGCACCGGTGAGATGAACCTCCTCAAGAACAAGGTCCTGCCGGGCTACGGCCTCGACAAGGAGTACGAGGTCGTCGACGGCTCCACGCCCGCGATGCTGGCCGAGCTGAAGCGCGCCTACGCCAGGAAGCAGCCCGTCGCCGTCGTCCTGTGGTCCCCGCACTGGGCGTACAGCCGGTACGACCTGACCAAGCTGAAGGACGACAAGAAGCTCTTCGGCGAGGGCAACACGATCCGCACCATCTCCAACGAGGACTTCCCCGACCGGTACCCCCGGCTCACCAAGTGGATCAAGGGTTTCCATATGAGTGAGGACGAGCTCGGTACCCTGGAGAGCGAGATCAACAAGTACGGCCAGGGGCACGAGGAGCGGGCGGTCGTCGCCTGGCTGAAGGAGCACCCGGAGATGGTCGGGCGGATGACACCGTCATAACCGCTCCAGGAGCACGGTAAGGATCCGGCCAACCACATAGAGCTACGTCATCGCCCGAACTCCGATGCCGACGAGGGGACTTGGGCGGCCCGCGACGGACGGGTGACCGAAACCCGGCCCCCTGGCTGTTTCCAGGGGGCCGTTCGGCTGGCGCGAATCGTGAGGTACGGTCGCACGCCGTGTGACCTCGATGCGACGGCCGCATGAAACGGTTTGCCGAACATGCGTAGGGTGCAGACAACTCATCAGGGGACGGGTCACAGGACCGACGAGCGGAGGAGGGAGCCGGAGCCATGGGCGACCACAAAGAACAGCCCCTTCGGGTCGGCGCGGCCGTGCGCCGCAGGCGCCGCGCGCTGGAGCTCACCCTCGCCGTCGTCGCCGAGCGCAGCGGCCTCTCCGTCCCCTTCCTGAGCCAGATCGAGAACGAACGCGCCCGCCCCAGTCGCAGCTCCCTGGAGAAGGTCGCCGACGCCCTGCGCACCACGGCCGTCGAGCTCCTCGCCGCCGCGGACCCGGCGTGCAGCGTCGACGTCGTGCACGCCGAGGACCCGGAGCCGGGCTGTGAACCCCGGATGCGCTCCCTGGTGCGCGGTCACCACCAGATGCACGCCCAGGAGTTCACCGGCGACCATGACGCGGGCCGTGAATTCCAGTACCGCAACGACCAGTTGCTGTACGTCGCCGACGGCGCGGTGGACGTCGAGGCCGAGGGCCGCGCGTACCGGCTGGGCCGCGGGGACACCCTGTACCTCACCGGCGGGGTACGGCACCGCTGGCGGGCGACCGTTTCCGACACCCGCGTGGTCGTCGTCGCCGTGGCCGAGCACGTCGAGGCGGCCTGGGACCGGCCCCGGCAGTGAGGGTCGTCTCCCTGGTCCCGTCGCTGACCGAGGCGATCGCCCGCTCGGCACCCGGCGCCCTGGTCGGCGCCACCGACTGGTGCACCCGTCCGGCGGACCTCGACGTCACCCGGATCGGCGGCACCAAGAACCCGAAGCTCGACCGGATCACCGCCCTCGCCCCCGACCTGGTGATCGCGAACGAGGAGGAGAACCGGGAGTCGGATCTCGCGGTCCTGCGCGAGGCGGGCCTTCAGGTCCTGGTCACCGAGGTGCGCACCGTCCCGCAGGCCTTCCGGGAGCTGGCCCGGGTCGTCGAGGCGTGTGGCGTCGTACGGCCGCGCTGGCTGGACGAGGCCGAGGAGGCGTGGTCGGCGCTCGCACCCCCTGCACAGCGCGCGACGGCGGTCGTGCCGATCTGGCGGCGGCCCTGGATGGTGCTGGGCCGGGACACCTTCGCGGGCGATGTGCTCTCCCGCCTGGGCGTCGACCACGTGTACGCCGCCCACGCGGACCGCTATCCGCGCATCCCGCTGGAGGAGCTGCGGGCGGCGGCCCCCGACGTGGTCGTCCTCCCCGACGAGCCGTACCGCTTCACTCCCGACGACGGCCCCGAGGCCTTCCCCGGTCTGCCCTGCGCGCTCGTCAGCGGACGGCACCTGACGTGGTACGGGCCGTCACTGGCCGCAGCACCACGGGCACTGGGCGAGGCCCTGCGAGCAGCGCTCCGCTGAGCAGCCCGCGCGCGGTGTGCAGGGCGGCCGTGCCCCAGGCGGCGACGAGAAGGACGTAGAGCCCCGTCGCGAGCCAGTCGTAGACGACGAGCCCCGTGTGCCGGGCCAGCGCCTCGGCGCCCGTGACACACGTGCCGACCGGGAAGGTGAACGCCCACCAGGTCATCGAGAACCGCATCCCGTGCCGACGGGCGCGGACCACGTGCGCGGTGGCCAGGGCCAGCCACAGCAGCGCGAACCCCATCACGGGAACGCCGTACAGGACCGCGAGGACGCCGAAGCCCTGGTTGTAGGGGGCCGGCACGACACCGGGGGCCGCGTCCGCGAACTTGCCGACGGCCGTCGTGGACTGGCCGAGCGGGCCGAGCACCAGGAAGAGGGTCGGGGTCAGGGCGAGGGGGAGCGGGCCGCCGGTGACGATCCGGGCGAAGACGAGTGGCAGCATCACGAGGGTCGCGAGAAGGCTGAGCCCGAACATCGCGACGCAGGCGAGGAGCAGGGTCTCGCGCGGCTGGCCGGCCGGGAGATACGGCACGAGGAGCGGCCCGAGGGCGGCGGACACCATGGGCGCGACCAGGGGGAGCAGCCACACCGGCGTGGCCTGCCCCGGCTCGGCCCGCTGCCGTACGGCCATGAGGTACGGCACGACGACGGCGGCCGCGAGCCCCACGGCCGTACCGGCGGTGAACAGCACGGCGTCGAGAGCGATCGCGGCCGTCGTCCCGATCCAGTCCTTGCCGACGGTGAGGGCGCCGCCGCCGACGGCCAGCAGGGCCATGGCGAGGCAGCCGTGGAAGGGGGCCGTGGCGGGGTCGAGGAGGTGGGCGCGGGCCTGGTCGGCGTGGTGGCGCCAGTGCAGGGCACGGGCGCAGAGGAGGGCGAGGAGCAGGGCGAGGGACAGGAGCCAGACGGCGGCGCAGATCGTGCGCAGGCCGGGGAGGTGCACGGGGAGCGCGACGCCGGCGGTGGCGACGATCGCGGTGCCCATGACGCAGGCGTACCAGTTCGGCCCGAGGTGACGGACGGCGGTGACCATGTCCCCACGGTGTCGTGCGGGGAGGGCGGCGACCAGGGAGTTCGGGTCTATGGGGGCATAAGCTGTCTTTATGAGCGGTGTGGAGCAAGGGGCGGCGGTGAGCGGCGGACTGTCCCACCGGGTGCCGGATCTGGGCGCGCTGGAGCTGCTGCTGGCCGTGGCGCGGCTGGGCAGTCTGGGCGGGGCGGCGCGGGAGCTGGACATCACCCAGCCGGCGGCGAGCAGCCGGATCCGCTCCATGGAACGGCAGTTGGGGGTGGCCCTGGTCGACCGCTCGCCCCGCGGATCCCGGCTCACGGACGCCGGGGCGCTGGTGACCGACTGGGCGCGACGGATCGTGGAGGCCGCGGAGGCCTTCGACGCCGGGGCGCAGGCGCTGCGGGTGCGCCGGGACTCCCGGCTGCGGGTGGCCGCGAGCATGACCATCGCGGAGTACCTGCTGCCGGGGTGGCTGCTCGCCCTGCGCGCGGGCCGCCCGGACACGGCGGTGTCGCTGCACGCGGGGAACTCCGCGACGGTCGCGGAGCGGTTGCTCTCGGACGAGGCGGACCTCGGCTTCGTGGAGGGCCTGACGGTCCCGTCAGGGCTGGACTCGGTGGTGATAGCCCACGACCACCTGATCGTGGTGACCGCCCCGGGGCACGTCTGGGCCCGCCGCAGGCGCCCCCTGGAAGCCGCCGAACTGGCCGCGACGCCGCTGATCCTCCGGGAGAAGGGCTCGGGCACCCGTCAGGTCCTGGACGCGGCTCTGGGCGGCCTGGCCCGGCCCCTGATCGAGCTCTCGTCCACCACGGCGGTGAAGGCGGCGGCGGTCAGCGGGGCGGGTCCGGCGGTCCTGAGCGAACTGGCCGTGGGCGAGGAACTGTCGATGCGCCGGCTGGTGCGGGTGCCGGTGGACGGGGTGTCGCTGGCCCGGGACCTGCGGGCGGTGTGGCCCACGGGTCACCGCCCGGTGGGCCCGGCCCGGGACCTGCTGTCGCTGACGCGGGTGTGAACCTCGGCTCACCCCCGCCGGGTCCAAGAACCCTTCGCGTCGCGGCCCCGTGGACCGGTTCCGTGTCCGCATGGCCGGGCCCAAAAACCCTTCGCACCGCGACCCCGCTGACCCGCACCATGTGCGCATGACCGCCACCGCTCCACCCGCCACCGGCGTCCGCGTCCCCTGGGAAGGACTCCCCGCGGGCGTGCGCGACGCCGTCGTGGACCTGCTCGGCGATCCGGTCACCCACGCCACCACCCAGCCCGGCGGATTCTCCCCGGGCGCCGCCACCCGCGTCCGCACCGCCACCGGCCACCGTGCCTTCGTCAAGGCCGTCAGCGGCGACACCAACCCCCACAGCCCCGGGCTCCACCGCGCCGAGGCCCGCAACGCCGCCGCGCTTCCCGCCACCGTCCCGGCACCCCGTCTCCTCGGTACCTACGACGACGGCACCTGGGTAGCCCTCGTCTACGAGGACGTCCCCGGCCGGCATCCTCATGTCCCGTGGCGCGGCGACGAGTTGTCGCGCGTCCTGGACGCCGTGACGGACTTGAGCCGCACCCTCACCCCGCCCCCGCTCGACGCACCGCCCGCCGCCACGGCCCTGGCAGGCTCATTCACCGGCTGGCAGGAGCTCCTTGGCCACGGTGATCTCGCCGAGCGCCTCGACCCCTGGACCGCCGCCCACCTGACCCGCCTCGCGGAACTCTCCACCCCCTGGCCCGACGCCGTCACGGGCGACACCCTCGCCCACGGCGACCTCCGCGCCGACAACATCCTGCTCACCGACGACGGCCGCACCGTCTTCGTCGACTGGCCGCACGCCCTGCGCGGCACCCCCTGGTTCGACCTGCTGGTGATGCTGCCGTGCGTCCGCGCCCAGGGCGGCCCGGATCCCGAGGAACTGTTCACGGCACATCCGCTGGGAGCGACCGCCGACCCGGACGCCGTCACCACCGCCCTCGCCGCCCTGACCGGCTACTTCCTGTACCACTCCCTGCTGCCCCCGCCCCCGGGCATCCCGACCCTCCGGGCCTTCCAACGGGCCCAGGGCGACACGGCCCTGGCCTGGCTCAGGCGACGGCTCACCTGGAGCTAGCGGCCGTCACCAGCCCCCGCATCACCCGCACGTCCTCACCCATCTCGGGATGCCACTGCACCCCCAACACCCAATGCGGGCCGGGGAGTTCGACGGCCTCGACCGTACCGTCCGCCGCGTGCGCCGAGGGGAGGAGGCCCTTCCCGAGCCGGTCCACCGCCTGATGGTGGTAGGTCGGTACGGAGGTCTCCTCCGGGGCGAGGTCGCCGTAGAGCGTGCCCGGGACCGGCTTGACCGCGTGGTGGCCGAAGACGCCCGGGGTCACCGCGTGGCCGTCGATGTGCTGGGTGAGGGTGCCGCCCAGGGCCACGTTCAGGAGCTGCATGCCCCGGCAGATGCCCAGCAGGGGGACGCCCGCTGCCAACGCCGCTTGGATCAGGGCCAGTTCCCAGGTGTCGCGGGCGCGGTCGGGCGGGCCCGTGCGAGGGTCGGGCGTGGCGCCGTAGTGCACCGGCTCCACGTCCGGACCGCCCGCGATCACCAGGCCGTCCAGGCGGGCCACCGTCGCCGCCGCGTGCTCCGGGGCGTCCGGCGGGAGCATCGCGGCCAGGCCGCCGGCCCGCTGCACCAGCCGTGGATAGCCGGCCGGGAGCAGCACCGCCTCCAGCTCCCAGACGCGCCAGCGCGCACCGGCCTCCAGATAGGTGCTGACGCCGATCAGCGGTCGTACGGTCGACACTCGGTCCTCCCAGGCTTGCAATGGCCCATACGCATACCTTTGCGGCTCGGCGGCCCGGGAGGCAAGGTCACGCCAGGAACCCGCGCAACAGTGCCGCCGTCCCCGCGCAGTGCTCCCGCATCATCTCCCGCGCCCCGTCGGCGTCCCCGTCCAGGACCGCCTCGACCAGCGCCGCGTGCTGCCGCTGCGAGTGCTCCAGGTTGCGGACCAGGAGCGGGATGCAGTCCAGGAGGTCGTTGACCGAGGCCCGGACCGCCGCGTACTGCGCGGTCAGGGTCGGGGAACCGCACAGTTCCGCCAGGGTGAGGTGCAGCAGGGTGTCCAGGCGCCGGTAGTCCGCCAGCGGAGCCTCCTGCGTGGCCGCCAGCGCCTCGCGCAGCCGCCGCGCCTGCTCGTCCGCGAGGCCGTGCGCCGCGCACAGGCCCGCCGCGCCCACCTCCAGGACCTCCCGGAAACGCAGCACGTCCTCGATGTCCACCTCGGCGATCCGGCGCCGCAGCTCCTCCTCGCCGACCGCGGCATGGGCGCGGGGCAGTACGAACGTGCCCCCGTACCGGCCCCGCCGCGACTCCACGAGTCCCTGGTCCTGGAGCACCTTCAGCACTTCGCGCAGCGTCACCCGGCTGATCCCGAGCCGCTCCGCCAGCTCCCGCTCGGCCGGTAGCCGCTCGCCCCCCGGCACCAGCCCGAGCCGCACCACCTGGAGGATCTGCTCCAGCGCCTCCTCGAAGCCGTTGCCCGCCCTGACCGGCCGCAGCACCGGGGTCAACCGGTCGTCCGGGCCGCCGTCAGCGTCCACCGACATATGGCCGAGCCCCCTTCCCAAGCAATGGTTCAGAGCAATACCTTATGGCTCCCGGCCCGGTCGGAAAAACGCGCAGCAGCCGAAGGAGCTCTCCCGTGGCAGACCGCACACCCCCGCTCAGCGTCGAGGAGCTGCACGCCCTCGTCGCGAGCGGTGAGATCGACACTGTCGTCCTGGCCTTCCCCGACATGCAAGGGCGGCTCCAGGGCAAGAGGTTCGCCGCCCGCTTCTTCCTCGACGAGGTACTCCACCACGGCACCGAGGGCTGCAACTACCTGCTGGCCGTCGACACCGAGATGAACACTGTGGACGGCTACGCCATGTCCTCCTGGGACCGCGGCTACGGCGACTTCGCCATGCACCCCGACCTCCGCACCCTGCGCCGCGTCCCCTGGAACGCCGGTACGGCCATGCTGATCGCCGACCTCGCCTGGAACGACGGCTCGCCCGTGGTCGCCGCCCCGCGCCAGATCCTGCGCCGCCAGCTGGAGCGGCTCGCCGAGCTCGGCTACACCGCCCAGGTCGGCACCGAGCTGGAGTTCATCGTCTTCAAGGACACCTACGAACAGGCCTGGGACGCGAACTACCGGGGGCTGACGCCGGCGAACCAGTACAACATCGACTACTCGGTGCTGGGGACCGGCCGCATCGAGCCGCTGCTCCGCCGCATCCGCAACGACATGACGGCCGCCGGTCTCACCGTCGAGTCCGCCAAGGGGGAGTGCAACCCCGGCCAGCACGAGATCGTGTTCAAGTACGACGAGGCCCTGACCACCTGCGACCAGCACGCCATCTACAAGACCGGGGCCAAGGAGATCGCCGCCCAGGAAGGCGTGTCGCTCACCTTCATGGCCAAGTACAACGAGCGCGAGGGCAACTCCTGCCACATCCACCTCTCACTCACCGACGCCGACGGCGACAACGCCATGGCGGGCCCGGACGGCATGTCGGACGTAATGCGGTACTTCCTCGCCGGGCAGCTCGCGGCCCTGAGGGACTTCTCGCTCCTCTACGCCCCCAACATCAACTCCTACAAGCGGTTCCAGCCGGGCTCCTTCGCCCCCACGGCCGTCGCCTGGGGCCACGACAACCGCACCTGCGCCCTGCGGGTCGTGGGCCACGGCCGCTCGCTGCGCTTCGAGAACCGGCTCCCCGGCGGCGACGTCAACCCGCACCTCGCCGTCGCCGGACTCGTCGCGGCCGGGCTGTACGGCATCGAGCGGAAACTGGAGCTGCCGGAGGTCTGCACCGGCAACGCGTACACCGGCGAGTACGCCCACGTCCCGACCACCCTGCGCGAGGCCGCCGAACTCTGGGAGAACAGCCCGATCGCCAAGGCCGCCTTCGGTGACGAGGTCGTCGCGCACTACCGCAACATGGCCCGCGTCGAACTCGAGGCCTTCGACGCGGCGGTCACCGACTGGGAGCTGCGCCGCTCCTTCGAACGCCTGTGATCCCGACAGTCCGTGATCCCGACCGCTCGTGAAAGGTTCTTCGTTGTCGTACGAGCATGAGCTGACCGTCCTCAACCCGGCCACCGAGGAGGTCGTCGCCACCGTCCCCGCCGCCACCGCGGCCGACGTGGACGCGGCGGTCGCCCGCGCCACCAGGGCGCAGGCCGGCTGGGCGGCCCTCGCCCCCGCCGACCGGGCCCGGCTGCTGCGCCGGTTCGCCGACGTCGTCGACCAGCACGTCGAGGAGCTGGCCCGGTTGGAGGTCCGAGAGGCCGGCCACCTCCTCGGCAACGCCCGCTGGGAGGCCGGCAACGTCCGCGACCTGCTCGCCTACGCGGCCGGGGGAGTGGAGCGACTGAACGGCCGCCAGATCCCGGTCCCCGGCGGCCTCGACGTCACCATCCTCGAACCCCTCGGCGTGGTCGGCGTCATCGCGCCCTGGAACTTCCCCATGCCGATCGCGGCCTGGGGCACGGCACCCGCGCTCGCCGCCGGCAACGCCGTCGTCCTCAAGCCCGCCGAGACCACCCCGCTCACCGCCCTGCGCCTCGCCGAACTCGCCCTGGAGGCCGGGCTCCCGGAGGGCGTGTTCCAGGTGCTGCCGGGCCACGGACCGGTCGCCGGCACCGCACTCGTCGAGCACCCCGGCGTCGCGAAGATCGTCTTCACCGGCTCCACCCGCACCGGCCGTGACGTCATGGAACGCTGCGCCCGCCAGATCAAACCGGTCACGCTCGAACTCGGCGGCAAGAGCCCCAACATCGTCTTCGCGGACGCGGACCTCGCCCAGGCCGTCGACCCCTTCTCCTTCCTCGACAACTCCGGCCAGGACTGCTGCGCCCGCACCCGGATCCTGGTCCAGGAGTCGGTGTACGACGAGGTCAGGGAGCTGCTCGCGGAGGCCCTGAAGGCCGTCGTGGTGGGTGACCCGGCCGACGAGAAGACCCAGATGGGACCGCTGATCTCCCGTCAGCAACTGGACCGCGTACGGCGGTTGGTGCCCTCCGGTGCCCCCGGTCTGCGCGGCAGCGCCCCCGACGGGCCCGGCTTCTGGTTCGCGCCGACCGTCCTCACCGGCGAGGCGTCCGACTCCGAGGCCGCCCGTGAGGAGATCTTCGGCCCGGTCGCCGTCCTGCTGCCCTTCACCGACGAACAGGACGCGATCCGGCTCGCCAACGACACCCCCTACGGACTCTCCGGCTCCCTGTGGACCCGCGACATCGGCCGGGCCCTGCGCCTGTCCCGGGCCGTCAAGGCGGGCAACCTGTCCGTCAACTCCCACTCCAGCGTCCGCTACTGGACCCCCTTCGGCGGCTACAAGCAGTCCGGACTCGGCCGGGAACTCGGCCCGGACGCCCTGACCGCCTTCACCGAAACCAAGAACGTCTTCATCAGCACGGAAGGCCCCACCCAGTGACCTCTTCGACCTCTCCGACCGAGCAGATCGTGTGCCGCCGCCTCGTCGGCCGTACCGCCGTCATCACCGGAGCCGGCAGCGGCATCGGCCTCGCCACCGCCCGCAGGCTCGCCTCCGAGGGCGCCCACGTGGTCTGCGCCGACGTGGACGAGACCCGCGGCAAGGCCGCCGCCGAGGAGGTCGGAGGGCTCTTCGTCAAGGTCGACGTCACCGACCCGGAGCAGGTCGAGGCCCTGTTCAAGACGGCGTACGACACCTACGGCAGCGTCGACGTCGCCTTCAACAACGCGGGCATCTCCCCGCCGGACGACGACTCCATCCTGGAGACCGGCCTCGAGGCCTGGAAGCGCGTCCAGGAGGTCAACCTGACCTCCGTCTACCTGTGCTGCAAGGCCGCGATCCCCTACATGCGGCGGCAGGGCAAGGGGTCCATCATCAACACGGCGTCCTTCGTGGCCCGGATGGGCGCGGCCACCTCCCAGATCTCGTACACCGCCTCCAAGGGCGGCGTGCTCGCCATGTCCCGGGAGCTGGGCGTGCAGTTCGCGCGGGAGGGCATCCGCGTCAACGCCCTGTGCCCGGGTCCGGTCAACACCCCGCTGCTCCAGGAGCTGTTCGCCAAGGACCCCGAGCGGGCCGCGCGCCGGCTCGTGCACATTCCGGTCGGCCGGTTCGCCGAGGCCGAGGAGATCGCCGCCGCCGTCGCCTTCCTGGCCAGCGACGACTCCTCCTTCGTCAACGCCAGCGACTTCCTCGTCGACGGCGGGATCTCGGGGGCGTACGTCACACCGCTGTAGGTCCCGCCCTACCGTGCCTGGATGAGCAGGACGCTCCCGCCCGGCTCGTACCCGGACCCCGACGCTCCGCTGCTGGAGCGCTGGTGGGACGGGACCGCCTGGACCGGCCACCGGCGCGTCCCCTAGGCCCCCGGCCCGCCACGAGCGGTCGGCGGGGCGTCGGGGCGCGCCAGGGCCGTCGCCCTCGCCCGGGGGGAGGCGGACGACGTGGTGGCGGACACGGCACCGACGGCCGTGGTCGACGAACTCGACGGCATCAGCCTGCCGTTGCCCGACGGCTGGGTCCCCTCCAGGCACGTGACCCGCGACAACGTCGTGATGACCACCGACGGGGGCAGGGTCTTCACGCATACGGTCTCCGGGACCTCCGCGGCGGCCCTCGCGAAGAAGGACATACCGCGGGCAGCCGACCGCTCCTACGGCGGCATCCGCGGCCACCGGGTCGTCAGGTCGGAGCGCGTGGCCGTCGCCGGATGCGCCGGATACCTGGTCCGCTGGCGGGTGCGGACGGCCCAGGGACCCGGTGGCTACGTCCAGTCGCTGGCCTTCACACCGGGCGCGGCGGACCCCCGGACGCCGTCCTCGTCCGCTTCGCCTTCGACGCCGGTCCGGACGGGCCGCCGCTCACCGACATGGACCGGATCACCGGCGGGATCCGGCCGGCCGAGCGTCGACTCAGAGGAAGGTGTGGCCTTCCCCGCGGTACGTCGGGACGGTCGCCGTCACCTCGTCCCCCTCGATCAGGTGCAGCCTCTCGAACCGCTCGCACAGCTCACCGGCCTTCGCGTGCCGGAACCACACCTTGTCGCCGAGCAGCAGGTCGTCCGCGGGGGCGCCGAGCAGCGGGGTCTGCACCTCGCCGGGCCCCTCCTGCGGGTCGTACTTCAGCCCCTCCGGCAGATACGGCACCGGCAGCCGGTCGGGACCGGCCGCGCCGGAGGCCGGGTAGCCGCCGCCGAGGACGGTCACCACGCCGACGCCCGGCCTGCGCACCACGGGCTGCGCGAAGAGGGCGGCCGGACGCCCGCTGAAGGACGTGTAGTTGTCGAACAGCCTCGGCACGTACAGCCCCGAACCCGCGCCGATCTCCGTGACGGCGTCCTCCGCGGCGGTGTGCTGCACACTGCCCGTGCCGCCACCGTTGACGAACTCCAGGCCCGGTACGACGGCCCGCACCGCGCGCACCACGGCGGCCCGGCGCTCGGCGAGCTCCCGGCGGGCGGTGGCCTGCATCAGCCGCACCGCCCGGGACCGCAGCGGCCGTCCGGCGACCGAGTCCCCGACACCGGCGATGTGTCCCTCGTACGCCATGATCCCCACGACCTCGAACCCCGGGCGCCGGGCCACCGCGCGAGCCATGTCGGCGACCTGGGCGGGGGAGTGCAGCGGCGAACGCCGGGCGCCTACGCGGACCCTGCCGCCGAGGAGCTTCAGCGAGGTGTCCAACTCCAGGCAGACCCGGATCACTTCGGTGCCGCCCGCGCGCGAGGCGTCGATGAAGGCGAGCTGCGCGGGATCGTCGACCATCACCGTCACGGCGGCCGCGAGCTTGGGGTCGGCGGCGAGTTCGGCGTATCCGGCGCGGTCGGCGGAGGGGTAGGCGAGCAGGATGTCCTCGAAGCCGCTCCGGGCCAGCCACAGGGACTCGGCGAGGGTGAAGGACATGATCCCCGCGAAGCCCTCCTTCGCCAGGACGCGTTCGAGCAGCGCCCGGCACCGCACGGACTTGCTGGCGACGCGGATGGGTTTCCCCGCCGCCCGGCGGACGAGATCGTCCGCGTTGGCGTCGAAGGCGTCCAGGTCCACGATCGCGAGAGGGGCGTCGAGATGGGCGGTGGCCCGGTCGTAACGGGCCCGGTCGGCGGCGCGCGCAGTCATGAACGAAGCCTGCCAGACAGGATTACCGCAGGGTAGGGGGACGTTCCGGGCAGATGCCCCCGGCCTGGCGGACTGGTTCCCGTTCGACCGGCAACAACCCGTAGAGTGACGCGCACGCACGCAGGGCCGTACGCCCCCCGTCGCCGCCGCGCCGGGATGCCGGCCCTCCCGTGCGGGTATGCGTGCCCGGACGGCCGTCTTCCACACCGACGACCCCGACGAGGCCCGCGCACGACCGAACGGCCCGGACATGAGGAAACGGGGGGCGCATGAGCACGGAAGCACGCCGCGCCTCCATTCCCCCACGCCCGACGACCCCGCCGAGGCCGGCCCAGCCGCCGACCGTGGGCGCGGGCGGACCCGGCCCCGAGCCGTCCGATGAGCCGGGCCGACGGGAAGCCGTCGAGTCGGTCGGACGGGAGATCGTCGAGCCGGGCGGACGGATGAACGACGACTCCGACTGGCAGGCCTTCGGTGAACGGACCCGAAGGAGCTCCGGTTCCGGGACGGCGCCTCGACAGGCGTTCGCCGGGTTCGACTGGCAGGGTGCGGCAGACACCGACGCCCGCACGCCGGACGGCGTCGGCGCTACGGCGTCCCGCGCGCCCGGCGCCATGAACGCGGGACGGGAGTCCGGCCGGCCGGGCGGGGAGCGTTCCCAGGGACCGACCGCCGCGGGCCGGCCGCCGATACGCACGACGAACGGCAACGGCCCGGCTGCGACGCCGACCCGTGACGAGGCACGCACCGCGTCGGACGGCCGCAGGACCGCCGGGGACGGTTCCGGCGGCCCCGCCCCCTCGACGCCCGCGGACTCCGGCCCCCAGGACACCCGGCGCCAGAAGCCCCCGCACCCCGGCAGCACCCCGCCCCCGCCACCGGCCTCGGCCCGCTTCCCCGACGCCCCACCCGCCTCCGACGGCACGGACTCCACCCCCCGGCCCGGCCCGATGCCGCCCGCTTCGAGCGCCGGGAACCGCGCTCCGGGTGCCCAGCCGCGTCCGGCGAGCACGCCGCGTGAGTCGTACCGGCCGGGCACCGGTGGCTCCTCCGCGTCCCCTTCCACGAACTCCGGTCCGGCCGCCTCCGGCCCGATGCCGCCCGCTTCGAGCGCCGGGAACCGCGCTCCGGGTGCCCAGTCGCGTCCGGTGAGCGCGCCGCGTGAGTCGTACCGGCCGGGCACCGGTGGCTCCTCCACGAACCCCGGATCGGCCGCCCCCGGCCCCATGCCGCCCGCTTCGGGTGCCCGGTCGCGTTCGGCGGACACCGGCAGCGCGTTCGCGCCGCCCCGGCCGCGGTCCCAGCCCTCGGTGCCCCCGCGGCGTACCGGTGCCCCCGCCGAGAGCGCCTCGGAGACGACCTTCCGGATGCGGCCCGTTCCGACGGCCCGGGACGGCCGGGCCGACTCGGGCGGCACCGCCGTACCGCCCGGGCCCGACGCCCGCCCGGCGTTCCCGCCGCGCCCCACGCGTGCGGCGCCCGCCTCCGGTGGCACGGGTACGCCTCCGCCGCCCGCCGCGCCGCCTCGGACCGCCGCCCCCCTCACTCCCGACCCCGCCCTCTCGTGGAGCGCCGCCATGCCCCCGCACGCCGGAACTCCCGGCAGTGGGCGGCCCGTCGTGTCGTTCGGGGAGCCCGAGGTCGGTTACAAGCAGCGGTCGTGGGGAGTGCGGATCCCTCCCCGGATCGCCGCCGTGGCCGCGTGCGTCGTGCTCGGGCTCGGGCTCATCGGCGGTGCCGTGACCGGGAGTTGGCTGATCGGCGGCTCCGGGGACGAAGGCGGCGGCGACACCTTCACCCAGGCCGGCGAGCTGTGGCACAGCGTGCCCGTCGACCAACTGTTCCCGCCGACCGTGGACGGCCGGGGCGCCGGGCCCGGCGGGGCCGACCGCACCTGGACGCGGATCGCCGTCGCCCCGGACAGCGGCTGCCAGAACGCCTTCGACCCCCTGCTGCGCAAGGCCCTCGCCCCCGTCGGCTGCGAACGCCTCCTGCGCGCCACCTACACCGACGCCACCCAGAGCTACGTCACCACCGTCGGCCTCCTCTTCGCCGACGCCGACGCCACCGCCATGCGCGACCTCGACACCCGCTTCACCCGGGAGGGCCTGGAGACCCGCACCGACCTGATGCCCCTCCCGTACGCCGCGAAGAACACCCTCGCGGCGGGGTTCGGAGCCAGGCAGCGGGCCTCCTGGACGATCTCCGTCCTCACCGACGCCCCCGTCGTCGCCTACGCGGTCTCCGGCTGGGCGGACGGCCGCGCGGTCGACACCCCGGAGCCCGCCGAGAAGGCCATGGAGTCCGGCGACACCACCCCCGCTGCCCAGGCCGGTCTGGGCAACGAGGCCAAGGGCCTGGCCGACCGTGTCGAACGCGCCCTGCGCAAGACCGTCACCTCGCCCCCGGAGCAGTCCTCATGAGCCTCACCACCCGCAGGGCCGGCCTCCTGAGCGTCCTCCTCGCCGCCTCCGTCGCCCTCGTCCCGCCCACCGCCGCGCACGCCGACGGCATCCGCGCCAAGCAGTGGGCCCTGGACGCCATGCACACCCAGCAGGCCTGGCAGACCACCAAGGGCGCCGGCGTCACCGTCGCCGTCCTGGACACCGGCGTCGAGAACGACCACCCCGACCTCGTCGGCAACGTCCTCACCGGCAAGGACATGATCGGCTTCGGGGCCGTGCGCGGCCAGCGTGCCTGGGCCCGGCACGGCACCGCCATGGCCGGCATCATCGCCGGTCACGGACACGGGCCCGGCAACGCCGACGGGGTCATGGGCATCGCCCCCGAGGCCAAGATCCTCCCCGTCCGCGTGATCCTGGAGGACGGCGACCCGGCCCGCGCCAGGGCCCGCAACACCCGCGGCAACGCCCTCGCCGAGGGCATCCGCTGGGCCGCCGACCACGGCGCCGACGTCATCAACCTCTCCCTCGGCGACGACTCGGCCTCGGCGCACCCCGAGGCCGGCGAGGACGACGCCGTCCAGTACGCGCTCAAGAAGGGCGCCGTCGTCGTCGCCTCGGCGGGCAACGGCGGCGAGAAGGGCGACCACATCTCCTACCCGGCCGCCTACCCGGGCGTCATCGCCGCCACCGCCGTGGACAAGTTCGGCACCCGCGCCTCCTTCTCCACCCGCCGCTGGTACGCCACGGTCGCCGCACCCGGTGACGACGTGGTCATCGCCGATCCCGACCACAAGTACTACGAGGGGTGGGGCACCAGCGCCGCCTCCGCGTTCGTCTCGGGCGCGGCAGCCCTCGTCAAGGCCGCCCATCCCGAGCTGAGGCCCGCACAGATCAAGCGCCTCCTGGAGGACACGGCCCGCAACGCCCCCACCGGTGGCCGTGACGACTCCCGGGGCTTCGGCTTCGTCGACCCCGCGGCCGCGCTCAAGGCGGCGGACCGCCTGAAGCCGGAGGGCCTGCGACCGGCGTCCTACGGCGAGAAGTACTTCGGCTCGGGCCCCGACACTGCCGAGTCCGGGGACGACACGGCCAGTTGGGCGGCCCCGCTGGCGGGCGGCCTGGGTGTGGCCCTGCTGGTCGCCGCGGTGGTCCTGTGGCGCGGCCGCCGCGGTCCCCGTCGGTCCTCCGAGAGCTTCTGAGGCCGGACCGAAGCCCTCAGCGCGCCGCCGCACTCGTGGCGTCGGCCGCCGCGGACACGTCCTCGGCGGTGAACACCGACACCGCCGCCTTCGCCGCCGCCTCCACCAGCGAAATCCCCTGCGCCTGCGTGGTGTTGCCGTCCGACAGCACGGCCACGAGGTACGGGTGCCCGGCCACCGTCACCCGCCCGATGCTGTTGACGTCCCACAGCCCGGTCGTACTGCGCGGCAGCCAGCCGTTCTTCAGCGCCCAGCCGGACCCGTCGGCCGCCGCCGACACCCCCCACCGCTGATCGGCCGCTATCCGCCCCATCAGTGTCCGCAGGTACGACCGCGAGGCCTCGCTCAGCTTCGAGTCGTCCCCGAACACCTGCCGGAGCAGCGTGAGTTGGTCGGCCGCCGTCGTCCGGGTCAGCCCCCACAACGCCCCGTCGCCGCCCTCCGTACCGGTCAGCCCGAACGTCTCGTTGGCGGCGTCGAGCCCCGCGGCCCGCCCGATGGCGTCCCACAGCGCGGACGCCGAGGCGTTGTCGCTGTTCTCGATCATCGTCGTGGCGTACGCCTTCTCCCGCTCGCTCAGCCGGGTACCCGCCTCCTGGTGCCGGAGCAGCAGCGCCGCCAGGATGTCGACCTTCACGATGCTCGCCGTGTCGAAGGCGGCGTCGCCGTGGACCGCGCTGTCGCCGGTCTCCAGGTCGAGCACCGCCGCCGAGACCTTCTGCTCGCCCGTCACGTCCACCGCCCTCATGGCGTCGGCCAGCCGCACGTCGAGATCCACCACAGGGTCCGCCACGGCCGCCTCCTGAGTCGTGTCCGCCGACGAGGACGAGACCGACGGCGTCGCCGCCGACGATACGGCGCTCGCCGCGGGGTGCGCCCGCGCCTTCACGTACACGGTCCCGCCGGCCGTGGCACCGACGACGGCGACGACGGCGAGCGCGGTGTACGTCAGAGGCCGTCGAGGGGACCTGCGGGCGCGGCGCCGGGCGGCTCTGGAGGACTCCATGGCGCCGATGCTCGGGCCGTCGGCTGTGCGGGCCGTTAGGCGGACGTTAGAGCTGTGTCAGCGAACTCTGAGAAACCCGTGAAAGCCGTCACGGGCGGGTTTCCGGGCCCGCACAACCGCAGCAGCAAGCCCCCTATAGGGTCGGTGACCGTGGCGAACAAGAACATTCCCGACCCCGGCTTCTCCGACGACGACGGCTCCGCCGATCCCCGGCTGAACGCGGCGCTCGCGGCCTGGGCCGAGGACCGCGCCGCCGTGGGCCCCGTCCTGGAGGCCCTCAAGGGCGCCCGACTGCTCGTCCCCGTGGTCGCCGTGCTCGGCGAGGTCGAGGAGGACGAGAACGGGCTGCGCCGCGAGAAGACCAGCGACATGGCCGTGCCGACGCTGAAAGCCGGGTCCCGGACCGCCCTGCCGGCCTTCACCTCCACCGACTCGCTGGCCCGCTGGGACCCCGGGGCCCGCCCCGTCGCCGTACCCCTGCACCAGGCGCTCCAGGCCGCCGCGCACGAGAAGGCCGACACCGTCGTACTGGACCTGGCGGGGCCGGTGCCCTTCGAGCTGACCGGACCCGCGCTGCTCGCGCTCGCCGAGGGGCGCGTGAGCGCCGACCCGCTGGCCGATCCGGCGGTCATCCGGGCCGTACGGGACGCCGTGGCCGCCGAGCCCGCCGTGCTCCGCGCCCACCTCGGGCCGGGGCAGGCCGACGGCACCCTGGCCCTCGTGCTGGAGCCGTCCGCGAAGCCCGCGGAGGCCGCGCGGGCCGTCGCCGAGCGCCTCGCCGCCGACGAGACACTGAGGGCCCGCCTGGTGCGCGGCCTCGACCTGGCACTGCTGCCGGCCGGTGCCACGCCTCCGGGCGAGCCCTTGTACGTACGGGGATGAACTAGCCGTAGATCGGCCCGGTGTACTTCTCACCGGGGCCCTGGCCCGGCTCGTCCGGGACCAGGGAGGCCTCGCGGAAGGCGAGCTGGAGGGACTTCAGGCCGTCCCGGAGCGGGGCCGCGTGGAAGGAGCTGATCTCCGTCGCGCTGCCGTCCAGCAGACCGGCGAGGGCGTGGATCAGCTTGCGGGCCTCGTCGAGGTCCTTGTACTTGTCGCCCTCTTCGGTCAGACCGAGCTTCACGGCGGCGGCGCTCATCAGGTTGACCGCGACCGTCACGATCACCTCGACGGCGGGGACCTCGGCGATGTCGCGGGTCATCTCGTCGAAGTCGGGAGAGCCGGCGGTGTCAGCAGACGGGGGAGGGGTGTCACTCATGTCCCACACGATAGGGCCCGGCGCTCGGCGGTTCGCACCACCCCCGGGTTGCTGCTAACCTTATGTGACGACCGGCTGGACATTCGCGTGTCCGGCCCACAAGTGGAGGCTCCGATCTCCCACCCGACCGCCCCCTGGGACGGCGGGTCACCCCGGTCAGGCGGCCACCATCGTTCCGTACGGACGATGGAGTCGCCCGAAAGCGCGCCCCGCGGCATCGCGGCGGTGCTCCGGCAGTGTTTGGAGCCCCGTCTGTGATCGTCCGGGGCATTTTTTGTGCCTCGGCGCGGTTAGGTCTGACGAAAATGACATACGCGGCTGTCCGCCAGACCGCCGTGTGGTGCTAACCGAGGAGGATCCATCAGCGCCGAGCCCCGCATCAACGACCGGATTCGCGTTCCCGAGGTGCGACTTGTCGGTCCCAGTGGCGAGCAGGTGGGCATCGTCCCGCTGGCCAAGGCACTGGAGCTTGCGCAGGAGTACGACCTGGACCTGGTCGAGGTCGCGGCGAACGCCCGTCCGCCCGTGTGCAAGCTCATGGACTACGGGAAGTTCAAGTACGAGTCGGCCATGAAGGCCCGTGAGGCGCGCAAGAACCAGGCGCACACGGTCATCAAGGAGATGAAGCTCCGGCCGAAGATCGACCCGCACGACTATGACACCAAGAAGGGTCACGTCGTCCGGTTCCTCAAGCAGGGCGACAAGGTCAAGATCACGATCATGTTCCGTGGTCGCGAGCAGTCCCGGCCGGAACTCGGCTACCGACTGCTGCAGCGTCTCGCGGAGGACGTGGCCGACCTCGGGTTCGTGGAGTCGAACCCGAAGCAGGACGGCCGAAACATGATCATGGTTCTCGGTCCGCACAAGAAGAAGACCGAGGCGATGGCCGAGGCCCGCCAGGCGCAGGAAGCCCGCAAGGCAGACGCGAAGGCCAACCCCGGCAAGTCGCAGAACGCCGCGGCGTCCGACTACGTCGAGGACGAGACCGACGTCGAGGCCGAGGCCCCGGCCGAGGCTTCCGCCGAGGCGTGACCCCGGGGGACGCCAGTCCCCAGGACACAACCGATACAAGAGCGACGCTCACAGTGCCCGGTTTCAGGACCGGGCACCGGAGCGCCACCGACGAGGAGAGAACGGCGCTATGCCGAAGAACAAGTCGCACAGCGGTGCCAGCAAGCGCTTCAAGATCACCGGCTCCGGCAAGGTGCTCCGTGAGCGTGCCGGCAAGCGCCACTACCTCGAGCACAAGCCGTCGACCCTGACGCGCCGCCTCACCGGCACGGCCGAGATGGCCCCGGGCGACGCCAAGAAGATCAAGAAGCTTCTCGGCAAGTGACGTACCGGCGCCCCCGTGAGCGCCGTACGTCAGGACCGGGACCCAATCGTTTCCGGGCCGTGTGAGTCCAACCACGGCCCCGCTACAAGGAGTTAACAAGTGGCACGCGTCAAGCGGGCAGTCAACGCCCACAAGAAGCGCCGGGCGATCCTCGAGGCGGCCTCCGGCTACCGCGGTCAGCGTTCGCGCCTGTACCGCAAGGCCAAGGAGCAGGTCACCCACTCGCTGGTCTACAACTACAACGACCGCAAGAAGCGCAAGGGTGACTTCCGCCAGCTGTGGATCCAGCGCATCAACGCCGCTGCCCGCGCCAACGGCATCACGTACAACCGCTTCATCCAGGGTCTGAAGGCCGCGAACATCGAGGTCGACCGCAAGATCCTGGCCGAGCTGGCCGTCAACGACGCGACCGCCTTCGCGGCGCTCGTCGAGGTCGCGCAGAAGGCTCTGCCCGCGGACGTGAACGCGCCGAAGGCCGCGTGACGCCGCGCTAGGCCCAGGCCGACGTGACTGAGTGGACCCGCAGGCTGTGAAGCCTGCGGGTCCGCTGTTTCCCGAACACTTCCGAAGGTGAAGAGCATGCCCCCCGTCACCCCCGAGCTGATCTCCCCCCGTTCCCCCCGCGTCTCCGCCGCCCGGCGGCTCGCCAAGCGGAACTTCCGGGGGAAGGAGCGGCTGTTCCTGGCCGAGGGGCCGCAGGCCGTGCGGGAGGCCGCCGGGCACGGGCTGGTGGAGCTGTTCGCCACCGTGGAGGCGGCGGAGCGGTACGCCGACATCGTCGGCGAGGCCCGGGCCGTCGGGGCCCGTGTGCACCTCGCCTCCGAGGACGTCATCACGGACATCTCGACGACGGTCACCCCGCAGGGGGTCGTCGGGATCTGCCGGTTCCTCGACACACCCTTCGAGGAGATCCTCGCAGCCCGGCCGAAGCTCGTCGCCGTGCTCGCGAACGTCCGGGACCCGGGGAACGCCGGCACCGTCCTGCGCTGCGCGGACGCCGCCGGTGCCGAGGCCGTCGTACTGACCGACGCCTCCGTCGACCTGTACAACCCCAAGGCCGTACGGGCCTCCGTGGGCTCCCTGTTCCACCTGCCCGTGGCCGTCGGTGTGCCCGTGGAGGAGGCCGTCGAGGGATTCAGGCGGGCCGGGGTGCGGATCCTCGCCGCCGACGGCGCCGGGACCGACGACCTCGACGACGAACTCGACCAGGGCACCATGGGCGGCCCGACCGCCTGGGTGTTCGGCAACGAGGCCTGGGGGCTCCCGGAGGAGACCCGCGCACTCGCGGACGCCGTGGTGCGCGTCCCGATCCACGGGAAGGCCGAGAGCCTGAACCTCGCCACCGCGGCCGCCGTATGTCTCTATGCGTCGGCTCGTGCACAGCGCGCCTCCGGAGGGTGCCGCTCCGTCACCCAGAACCAGTAGGGTGACCAGCTCGGGGGCCCCTCAGACGCCTGAGAGGTGGGGTACGGGGATGAGTGTCGGCACGAGGAGCACGCGGGGCGTGTCCGAGGCCTGTGCCGGTGGTCTCGCCGGGCTCGGCATCGACCCCGACCAGCTGCCCGACGGACTCGTCGTCGCCGACGAGCAGGGCCACGTGATCTGCTTCAACGCCGCCGCGGCCCGGATCACCGCCCTGCCCGCCGAGGACGCCCTCGGACAGCGGCTGGAAAAAGCCCTCCCATTAGAGGACCTGGAGGGACGGCGCTGGTGGCAGGTGACGGACCCCTACGGCGGGCTCGCGATCCGCAGGCGACAGCCCGAGCGGAACCTGCTGCTGCCCGGCGGCCGTGAGGTCCTCGTCTCCGCGCAGTACGTGCGCACCCGACCCACCGGGCCCGTCCACCGTGTCGTCGTCGCCCTCCGGGACACCGAGGCCCGCCGCCGCACCGAGCGCAGCCACGCCGAGCTGATCGCCACCGTGGCCCACGAACTCAGGTCCCCGCTCACCTCCGTCAAGGGCTTCACCGCGACCCTCCTCGCCAAGTGGGAGAGGTTCACCGACGACCAGAAGCGGCTGATGCTGGAGACCGTCGACGCGGACGCCGACCGGGTCACCCGGCTCATCGCCGAGCTGCTGGACATCTCGAGGATCGACTCGGGGCGGCTGGAAGTGCGCCGCCAGCCCGTCGACATCGGCGCCGCCGTCGGACGCCACATCCAGGCCTACGTCGCCGCCGGTCTCGCTGCCGACCGGTTCCTGCTCCGCCTGGAGCAGCCGCTGCCCATGCTCTGGGCCGACCCCGACAAGATCGACCAGGTGCTCAGCAACCTGCTGGAAAATGCGGTGCGGCACGGCGAGGGAACCGTCACCATTGACATCACGCCCACGGCGTCCCCCCGCGAAGGGGAGGACACCGGCACGTCGGTCACGGTGAGCGACGAGGGTCCCGGCATCCCGGAGGAGTCCATGAACCGCGTCTTCACCCGCTTCTGGCGGGGCAGCAAGCGCGGTGGCACCGGCCTCGGGCTCTACATCGTCAAGGGCATCGTCGAAGCCCACGGCGGCACCATCACGGTCGGCCGCGGCCCCCAGGGCGGCGCCGAGTTCCGATTTACGTTGCCCGTGAGCGCTCCGGCCTATCTGACCTGAGTGCCCGCGGGCACATGCGTACATCCCCACCCCGTTAGACTCGGCCTTTGGCACCCATGTGTCCCATGGACGGCCCTCTGACCTCTGAGTGAGTCGGTGACGGGGACCTTCAGCCAGCCAATCGGAAGCACGGGAAGAGATGTCGGCACCGAACAAGTCGTACGACCCTGTAGAGGTCGAGGCCCTGAAACCGGAAGAGATCGAGCGCATGCGGGAAGAGGCGCTCGCCGCCTTCGCCGCAGCGGACTCCCTCGACGCGCTCCAGGAGGCCAAGGTCGCCCACACCGGGGGCACCTCCCCGCTGGCCCTCGCCAACCGCGAGATCGGCGCCCTGCCCCCGCACGCCAAGGCCGCCGCCGGCAAGCTCGTCGGCCAGGCCCGGGGCGCGGTGAACAAGGCCCTCGCCGGCCGGCAGGCCGAACTGGAGGCCGAGCGCGACCAGCGCGTGCTGGTCGAGGAGGCGGTGGACGTCACCCTGCCGTACGACCGCGTACCGGCCGGCGCCCGCCACCCGCTCACCACGCTCTCCGAGCGCATCGAGGACGTCTTCGTGGCCATGGGCTACGAGGTCGCCGAGGGCCCCCAGGTCGAGGCCGAGTGGTTCAACTTCGACGCGCTCAACATCGGCCCGGACCACCCGGCCCGCGGCGAGCAGGACACCTTCTTCGTCGAGGGCCCCGAGGGCGGCACCGAGTCCGGAGTCGTGCTGCGCACCCACACCTCGCCCGTGCAGATCCGCTCGCTGCTCAGCCGTGAGCTGCCGGTGTACGTGATCTGCCCCGGTGTCGTCTACCGCACCGACGAGCTGGACGCCACGCACACCCCGGTCTTCCGCCAGGTCGAGCTGCTGGCCGTCGACGAGGGCCTGACCATGGCCGACCTCAAGGGCACCATGGACCACATGGTCCAGGCCCTGTTCGGCGAGGGCATGAAGACCCGGCTGCGCCCGAACTTCTTCCCCTTCACCGAGCCGTCCGCCGAGATGGACATGGTGTGCTACGTCTGCCGCGGCGAGTCCGTCGGCAACCCCGACCGCCCCTGCCGCACCTGCTCCTCCGAGGGCTGGATCGAGCTGGGCGGCTGCGGGATGGTCAACCCCAAGGTGCTGACCGCCTGTGGCGTGGACCCGCAGAAGTACAGCGGCTTCGCCTTCGGGTTCGGCATCGAGCGGATGCTGATGTTCCGCCACAACGTCGAGGACATGCGAGACATGGTCGAGGGTGACGTCCGGTTCACCCGGCCGTTCGGGATGGAGATCTGATGCGGGTCCCGCTTTCTTGGCTGCGGGAGTACGTCGACCTGCCGGCGACCGAAACCGGCCGTGACGTCCAGGCCAAGCTCGTTTCCGCGGGTCTTGAGGTCGAGACCGTCGAGCACCTCGGCGCCGACCTCAAGGGCCCCCTGGTCGTCGGCCAGGTGCTGACCATCGAGGAGCTGGAGGGCTTCAAGAAGCCGATCCGCTTCTGCACGGTCGACGTCGGCCAGGCCAACGGCACCGGCGAGCCCCAGGAGATCGTCTGCGGCGCCCGGAACTTCGCCGTCGGCGACAAGGTCGTCGTGGTCCTCCCGGGTGCCACGCTGCCCGGCGGCTTCTCGATCTCCGCGCGCAAGACCTACGGCAAGACCTCCCACGGCATGATCTGCTCCGGCGACGAGCTGGGCATGGGCGACGACGGCAGCCATGGCATCATCGTGCTGCCGCCGGAGACCGAGGTCGGCAAGGACGCCATCGAGCTCCTGGAGCTGGTCGACGAGGTCCTGGACATCGCCGTCACCGCCAACCGCGGCGACTGCCTGTCCATCCGCGGTGTGGCCCGCGAGGCCGCCATCGCCTACGGCCTCCCGCTGCGCGACCCGGCTCTGCTCGACGTACCCGGCCCGAACGCCTTCGGCTACCCGGTCCAGGTCTCCGACCCGTTCGGCTGCGACCGCTTCACCGCGCGCACCGTCACCGGTCTCAGCCCCGAGGCCCGTTCCCCGCTCTGGCTCCAGCGCCGGCTCCAGAAGGTCGGCATGCGCCCGATCTCGCTCGCCGTCGACGTCACCAACTACGTGATGATGGAGCTCGGCCAGCCGCTGCACGCCTACGACCGCTCCCTGGTCCAGGGCACCATCGGGGTGCGCCGGGCCGAGGAGGGCGAGCGGATCAAGACCCTCGACGGCGTCGAGCGGAAGCTGCACGCCGAGGACCTGGTCATCACCGACGAGCGGGGCCCGATCGGCCTCGCCGGTGTGATGGGCGGCGCCAACACGGAGATCGCCGACCACGTCGAGGGTGAGGGCACCACCGACGTCGTCATCGAGGCGGCCCACTTCGACGCCGTCTCCATCGCGCGTACGGCCCGTCGCCACAAGCTGTCCTCCGAGGCTTCCCGGCGCTTCGAGCGCGGTGTCGACCCGCAGGCCGCCGCCGCTGCCGCGCAGCGCACGGTCGACCTGCTGGTGCTGCTCGCGGGCGGCACCGCCGAGGCCGGTGTCACCGAGGTCGTCGCGCCGTCGGCCCCGCACACCATCAGCGTCCCGGCGGACCACCCCGACAAGGTCGCGGGTGTCTCCTACGGCCGCGAGACCGTCGTACGGCGTCTTCAGGAGGTCGGCTGCGACGTGTACGGGCAGGACGAGCTGATCGTCACCGTGCCGTCCTGGCGCCCCGATCTCCAGGAGATCAACGACCTGGCCGAAGAGGTCATCCGGCTGGAGGGCTACGAGAACCTGCCCTCCACGCTGCCCAGGCCGCCGGCCGGCCGTGGCCTGACCCACCGCCAGCGGCTGCACCGCCGGGCCGGGCGGGTGCTGGCCGGTGCCGGGTACGTCGAGGCGCCGAACTACCCCTTCGTCTCCGAGCAGGTCTTCGACCAGCTGGGCCTGGAGGCCGACGACCCGGCCCGCCGTGTCGTCAAGCTGACCAACCCGCTCAACGACGAGGAGCCCGCGCTGCGGACCTCGCTGCTGCCGGGGCTGCTCGGTGCGCTGCGGCGCAACGACGGGCGGGGTTCGCACGACCTGGCGCTGTTCGAGACCGGGCTGGTGTTCCTGCCGCGCTCGGAGCAGCGGGTGGCCGCGGTGCTGCCGGTCGACCGGCGTCCCACGGACGAGGAGATCGCCGAGCTGGACGCCGCGCTGCCCGAACAGCCGCGCCACGTGGCCGTGGTGCTCGCCGGTGCGCGCGAGCAGGCCGGCTGGTGGGGCAAGGGCCGTCCGGCCGACTGGGCCGACGCGGTCGAGGCCGGGCGCCTGGTCGCGCGGGAGGCCGGGGTCGAACTGGTCGTCCGCCGTGGGCAGTACGGGCCGTGGCACCCGGGGCGGTGCGCCGAGTTCGTCGTCGGGGACACCGTGGTGGGGCACGCCGGTGAGCTGCACCCGCGGGTCGTGAAGGCGTTCGGGCTGCCCGCGCGCACCTGCGCGATGGAGCTCGACCTGGACGTCCTGGAGGCGGCCGGCGACGACACCCCGCAGGCGCCCGGCATCTCCACGTTCCCGGTCGCCACGCAGGATGTCGCCCTGGTCGTCGACAAGTTCGTGCCGCACGCCGACGTCGAGGCCGCGCTGCGTGCGGGCGCGGGTGAACTCCTTGAGGGCATCCGGCTGTTCGACGTGTACGAGAACGAGGAGCAGCTCGGCGACGGCAAGAAGTCGTTGGCGTACGCGTTGCGCTTCCGCGCGGGTGACCGGACGCTGACCGTGGACGAGGCTTCCGCGGCTCGGGACGCGGCGGTCGCCCTGGCGAGTGAGCGGACGGGGGCGGCGCTGCGCAGCTAGCTGCGCACCCCCATAGTCGGTCACCTCACTCGATAGGGTGACTTCTCCTGGCGATCTGGCCCTTTCGGCCGCCACGCTCGACAGAATCGGACCGGCCTTACGAGGCCGGTCCGATTGCGTGTGCAGGGCCTGCTTGGGGGGGCCATCGGCATGATGTGCGTCAAGGCTGCGGTTCCCCGGCTGGGATCGCTGCGCCGTGTGCTCTCGATGGGGCTGCCCACCATGTGGGGTGCCGTCGCGGTCACCTACAAGCTGACCTGCCCGCTCGCTCAGCAGAACGGTCTGGGCGCCCGGGTCGCCACCAGTGCCGTGTTCTTCGCGGTGGGCACCGGCCTGATCGTCCACGTCCGGCGCGCCCTGCTGCGGGAGCTCCGGCAGGCCCGCCAGGTCGCGGGCGCCGCCCAGAGCGTGCTGCTGCGGCCGTTGCCCCCGCGCATCGACGGACTCACCGTGGCCGCGGCCCAGATGTCCGCCGACCGGGGCGCCGGCATCGGCGGCGACCTGTACGAGGCCGTCGCCACGGAGCACGGCGTACGGGTCGTCATGGGCGATGTCCGCGGCCACGGGCTGGCCGCCATCGGGACGACCGCCGCCGTCCTCGGCAGCTTCCGTGAGGCCGTCCACGACGAGGCCGACCTCGGCGGAGTGCTGCGCAGACTGGACCGCGCGCTGGCCCGGCACCTGCGCGAGCGCGCCGAACGGGACGGCACGGCCGTGGAGGACTTCGTGACCGTGCTGCTGCTGGAGATCGGTGTGGACGGCGAGCTGAGCGCCCTCAACTGCGGTCACCCGTGGCCGTACCTGCTCAGCGGCTCAGTGGTCGAGCCTATGTCCTGCGCGGACCCTCTCCCTCCTCTCGGCCTGTTCCCCTTGCCTGGTGAGACGCCGGTACTCGAGTGCGGTCAGCTGCTCCCGGGGGAGACTCTGGTGCTGCACACGGACGGCGTCGAAGACGCGAGGGACGGTCGTGGCCGGTTCTTTTCGCTGCCCGAGGCAATGGGCAAGGCGGTGGAGGCTCCTCCCCAGTCCGTGCTGGGCACCGTCTTCACCGAGCTCCTCGACCACACGGCCGGCACACCGAAGGACGACGTGGCCTTACTGGTACTGAGAAACGACCGTCAACCGCAACCCGCTCAAGGGGCGCGGGGCGGCGACATCAGCGGCTCCGCCGCGCGGGCGCGACCAGCCACCACGCACCCGTAGCCGACAACACACCTCTGACCGTTCAGCCCACGGCCAGGCCACCGCACTGTACGAGGGGGAGCCGGCGGCCCGGCCGGCCTCTTGCGAGGCATTTCAGTCAACCGGCTGGAAACTCTCCGCAACAGTGCGCACACCCTGCGGATTCGAGCACTCCGATCACACCCCGTGTGAAGACGAACCCACTACTCTGACGGCACCGAGCCACCCGGGGGGCATCCATGCAGCCCAACACTCTGCTCGACGCGATCCTCGACGAAGCCGGGATCTCGCACGCGGGGCTTGCCGCACATGTGAACCAGGCCGGGAGGGCACGCGGCCTCGCGCTGAGGTACGAACACACCGCCGTGGCACGGTGGTTGAAGGGCCAGCGCCCGCGAGGCCAGGTGCCCGACCTGATCTGCGAGGTGCTCGCGGGCCGCCTCCGACGCCCCGTCACCCTCGACGACATCGGCCTCGGCGTGCCCGGCGAACCGTCCGCCCCGCACGGCACCTCGCTGTCCGGCTTCGTCGAGCGGGCCACCGCCCTGTGGCGCTCCGACGAACAGCAGCGCCCGCACATCCTGGGCGCCCCCGCGGTCACCGGCACGCCCGCGGTCATGCCGGTGTGGGAGTGGGAGAACCCGCCCGAGGACGTAGACGTCTCCCGGGGCGGCAGGCACCGGGTCACCTCCGCCGACATCGAGATGCTCCGCGCGGCGCGCACCCACTACGAGCAGATGTACCGCAAGGCGGGAGGCATCGCGACCCGCACCCGGATCGTCGGCTTCCTCAACGCCGAGGCGGCCCCGCTGCTGCGCGGCAGCTACACCGACGAGACGGGCCGCCAACTGCACCGCGCCACCGGAGGATTGGTCGCCGTCGCCGGCATCTGCGCCTACGACTCCGACGCCCACGGCCTCGCCCAGCGCTACTTCCACCAGGCCCTCAGGCTCGCCAAGGCCAGCGGGGACAGGGGCCTCGGCGCGTACGTCATCGCGCTGCTGGTCAACCAGTCCCTGTTCATGCGGGAGTACCGCCAGGCCGTCGCCTTCGCCGAGGCCGCGCTCAGGGCCGCCGGCAAGCACATCACCCCGGCGCTCGCCTGCGACCTCTACGCGATGCAGGCCAAGGCGTACGCCCACCTCGGCGACGGCACGACCGCCCTGTCCTGCATCCGGCGGGCCGAGCAGGCCGCCGAACGCATCCGGCGCGGATACGAGCCCGACGAGACCGGCTATGTCCAGCCGGGCCTCGTCAACGTCCAGGTGGCGGAGGCGCTCCTCAGCCTCGGCGAACTCGCGGCCGCCGCCGCGCACGCGGCGGCAGCCGTCGACAACCCGGCCCACGACCGGGGCCGGGTGCACCGGCTCGCCATGCTCAGCACGATCGAGCTGCGCCAGGGCAACGCCGACAAGGCGGTGGCCACCGCCGTGCAGATGGCGGAACAGGCGCGGGGAATGGAGTCCCAGCGCCTGCGCGACAGACTCAGAGCGGTACGCGAACACTTGGTCCGGAGCGGCTGCGCGGGCACGTCCGAGGCAGCCGAACTGATCGACGGCGCACTGCGAGTGCCCCTGTAGACCGGCACACGGAGGCCGACACCCCACAGTCCCTGCTGCGATATTGCCACTTACTCGACGGAAGGTGGCAGAACCGTGCAGTGGACGAAACAGAACGAACAAACTGTGTATGAAAACCGCTGGTTCAGCGTCAATCTCGCCGATGTCGAACTGCCGGACGGCCGGCATCTCGACCACTTCCTGATACGGCTGAGGCCCGTCGCCGTCGCCACGGTGGTGAACGAGGCCAACGAGGTCCTGCTGCTGTGGCGCCACCGCTTCATCACTGACAGCTGGGGCTGGGAACTCGCCGCGGGCGTGGTCGAGGACGGCGAGGACATCGCCTTCGCGGCCGCCAGGGAACTCGAGGAGGAGACCGGCTGGCGACCGGGGCCGCTCCAGCACCTGATGAGCGTGGAGCCCTCCAACGGACTCACCGACGCCCGGCACCACATCTACTGGGCCGACGAGGGCGAGTACATCGGGCACCCCGTGGACGACTTCGAGTCGGACCGTCGGGAATGGGTCCCCCTGAAGCTCGTTCCCGACATGGTCGCCCGTGGGGAGGTCCCGGCCGCCAACATGGCGGCCGCGTTACTCCTGTTGCATCATCTGAGGCTCGGTCAGGACACCTTGCCCTGATCCCCCACCGGAATGTCCCGAGGCCTCAGTGACCGAGGGCCTGCCAGATCGCCACGACGAGCGCGCCCACGGCGGTGATCGCCGCGACCGCGGGAAGCGGCCAGCGGGCGTGCTCCAGGGCGATGATCCGTGCGCTCAGATCGTCGATCTCCTTGTCCGTCTCCTCCGTACGGTGACTGAGCAGGGCGAGACCGCCCTCGACACGTGCGTACGCGACGTCGAGGCGACGTCGTAACTCTGCGAGTTCTCCATGGACCACGGGATGCTCCGGTTCGGCGGTCACAGGTCCGCTCCTTTCCGTAGTCGTCACATCCCTTGCATGCGCATGAAGAGTCAACTCGCCTGGTGGGCGCGTGGGGAGAGTGTGCGACAGGCATATGCGGGCCCGGCGCGCACACGGTGTGTGAATGACGCGAGCCCGGCGCTCCGAGGAGTGCCGGGCCCGCGTTCGTAGCACTGTGTCATCAGCACCCTGGAAGGGACAGGGTGCGGGTCAGCCGTAGGTGTAGAAGCCCGAGCCGGTCTTGCGGCCCAGCCGGCCCGCGTCGACCATGCGCTGGAGCAGCGGGGGAGCGGCGTACAGCGGCTCCTTGTACTCCTCGTACATCGAGAAGATGTGGGCTTGAACTGCGGTGGGATCTTCTTATGGGGCTGTGACCAGGACCAGAGCGTATTTCGTGGTGTTTCCCGATGTTCCAGTGTCTTTCGCTCGGGACCCCCCTGAGAACTCCCTCGCCGGACTCCCACCCCCTGAGAACTCCCTGGCATCACCCTCGCGGAGAGGGCTGTGAGCTGGGAAATGGCAGGCCCCTGCGCCATCTGAGGATGCACGGGGACTTCCGATGCGCTGGCCTGGCTCGGCCACCGCTCGCCGCAGTCCACTCAGTTCAATTTCACGCGAAGATCAACCCGACCACGCTGACCCGGGCCTACGACGGCGCGGGGTACCTCTCCCGCAACGTCCGCACGATCGAGGTTCTGGTCGACCGCGTCGCGGTCACCCCCGGCGCCGCCGCGCCGGGTGAGCCCTGGCAGTACTTCGACCTCGGCCACGGCTGGTGCACACCTACACCTGCTTCGAGCAGTGCCCCGCACCGCATGGCCTGCGCCCGCTACGACTACACGCCGAAACACTCCAGCAAGGCCCAGCTCCTAGAGGCGAAGGACAATCTCCAACGCAAGCGGGCAGCGATCCCGCTGACCGACGACGAACAAGCCACCGTCGACGATGGCCAGGCCGCGCTCAACCGGCTCCTGGAACGCCTCGCGGCCATCCCCACGCCATCGGGCCCCGCCCCGGGTCAACTACCCATGGCTGACGAGCGCGAAGTACTGCTCGGTGCCGCCGCGTACCTGGCGGTCCGGCCAGCCGGACCAATCCGGCCTCGCGCAGCACGCGCACGTGGTATCACGATGCTGCCCCGGCTGGCAGGCGCGCACTTCGCAGTCGAGGTCGGCGTCTTCACCAGCTACTCGACCCCTCTGCATCGCCCGCCGCCTGGCCGACGACAACCGAATCGACCTACGCATCGCCCCCGCGCTGCAGACACTGTGCGCACTCAGTCCCGAGCCGGTCATCGACATCGCCTTCATCGGCACCGACAAGGACAACTACCTGGCCTACTTCGAGGAGGTCGTGCACCGGCTGCGCCCCGGCTGACTGGTGGCGCTGGACAACCTCTTCTCGGCGGCCGCGCCCTCGATCCCGCATACCAGGAGGACCACCACCTGGCGATTCGGCGCCTGAACGACCGGGTTGCGGCCGATGAGCGAATGAACTCGGTGAGGCTACCGGTGCGTGACGGGCTCACCATTGCCCGACGTCGCTGACGCGTACCCCTCTGGCTCATTTCAGCCAAACTCTACAAGCCTGATTCACAGAATGATCAAGATGCTGAAGGTGTAGATGGTCGGCCGCGCCAACTTCGACCTCCTCCGCAAACGAGACCTCCTCGCCACGCGAGGCCGTTCATGATCGCGGGTGGGTGACCCTCCGTAGCTCTGGCACTGAAGTGATCCAGACTTCAGCCGCCGCCGACACCAGGCGCGGGCAACCATGCGGGCACTCGCGAGGTAAATCGGAGAGGACGCTGGAGCTGCTGCCGCCCACGCTCGCCTAAAGCAGCTGTCTGACCAGCGGCTGCCTCAGACAGAGGAAGAGGATCGGAACCGCGGCAGCGCCTAGCTCCGCCGTACGACCGCCGGACGCGGACGTATTGCTGGGTTTGCAGGCGCCTGCAAAGCGGAGGTGGCGTCAGGGGTAGGCCGCTCGTCCGCCCCGCGCTCGCAACGGTAGAGGCCAGCAAGTCGGAGTGGCCCCTTCGGCGTTTTCAGGGGGTGCTAGACCTTCGCACGGCGGGCACGGAGCCGCTCGGCCGGCCGGTGCTCGACCGTCGTGCCGCGGTGGGAGGGCTTGTCTTCAGCCATCCGCTTGGCCTCCCATGCCTCGACCTCGGAGAGCGGGAAGAGCACTTGGATTCCGCTCTTGAAGCCCTTCGGAGCGCGACCTCGATGGCGGCGGATTCGGATGCCGTTCGGGGTGGTCTTCCAGCGCTTGGCCAGTTCGGCGACGGTGAGGTGGGGGGAGTCCTCAGCCGGGGGGCTGGTCATGGGATGCCTCGGTTTCGGTGTCGGTGATCTCGGCGATCACGGCCCGGGTGCGGCGCCGGCTGTGGAGCTCTTCAGCGATCAGCCGCAGCACGGTCGGGCTGGGGTTGGTCTGGTCCTTGGACAACGCGAATGGCGATGATGTCGAGTCGGTTCCCGGCGCATGTCAAGTTCTCACGAGTAGCGTCTCCCCGGTTCACCTATCAAGTCTGTCTGAATAGCCTATCGACTCGTGTATCGACTAGTCAATCAAGTCTATGGTTCTTCAATTTGTGTCACTACTTACCTGGCGATCCGTCGCCACTCGAACCTGAATCGATCGTGGCCGGACTGTCGTACCTCATCGTGTAGGACATGCCTGTGACGCCTCTGCCTCACTTGATCACTAAGTGTTTCGAGGCGCGCTCTGCGATGACCGTCCCGCACGCGCCAGAGCCCCGCAACGGATGAGGTGTGGGACGACTGGGCCGCAGGGATGATCGGATCGCGCAGGACCAGCGCACGGGAACAGGCGCAGGGTCGCGGTGACGGGCCGGACGATGGGGCTGCCGCTGTTCGAGTCGGTGCAGGTACTGGGCCGGGAGCGGACGTCGGCGCGGATCGACGTGGCAGTCGCGAAGCTTCAGTCGGCGTGAGCTGACGACGGGGGCCCGGTATGCGCGGGGTAGCGCACCGGGCCCCCTGTCATGGGAACTACCGGAGGGCAGGCCGCCACGTTCCCTCGTGCGTGCACGTGATGCCGCGCTCGGCTTCCTCGATCCCCAGCCGCTGGGCGCCAGGGCTGTCCGCAGATGGCGCAGATGCAGTCCCCCACGGCAACGACCGGCTTCCCGCAAGGGAGCTGTTCGGCGAAAAGTCGGTCGCGCGGCGGCCATCACTCCGGAAGAAGAAGCAGCGCTCTTCGCCCGGGCTGACGAGCTCAACGCCCGCATTGCCGAGCTCCTCGAACAATACGACTAGGCTCCGTAGGCATGGGAATCGACTGGGAGAACATGCTCGGCACAAGCGGCAACGGCCTCAGCGATGCCTACGACAGCGCGGTCTCCGCGGTTATCTACAGCGAGGACCCGGGGGACGACCGTCGGCCACTCCTAGTCGGCGAAGAGCACGACGACACAGACGGCCTGCGCTGACCTGACACACACGAACACCCCCGGTAAGCCGGGGCGTGTTCGTTGCTGACAGGAGTCAGCCGGGGACAGGACGCTTGGCGAGGGCGGAAGACCACGGCCTCGACTGTGGGGGGCGAGTGCGTCTCCGAGGCTGTACCAGTGGTTCAGGGATAGGCCCATCAGCGGAAGGGGCGTGGCCATGCCCAAGATGCCATCTCGATTTCGAGCAGTTCAGTTGCGTGGCTAGTTGGCGACCAGCCGCGCGGCACCGAAGCAGAGTCCCCTACGGTGGTTCGGTCAGTCGAGGGTGGGTGCTTCCTCCAGGGTGTGCTGTGCGCGCAGGGCGTCGGCGTCCCCGGTGGCAGCCAGGGCGTCGAGCAGGCGGTGGGCGCGCTGTCCGGTCGCGCTGGTGCGCACCGGCGGGGTGCTGAGGACGTGGTGCAAGAAGGCGACGGCGCTGCGACTGGAGCAGGTGATGGCAGCGGCGTCGGTGCCCAGGACATCGAGCACGACATTCATGGCGGCGGGCGAGTCCAGCCGGTGCCGGTCGAGGACCCGGATGAGGTGGTCCGCACACGTTGCATGCCCGGCATGCGCCGTGGCCCATGTCTTGATCACGTGCTCGGTCGGCAGAGGAGGCCAGTCGACACCGTCGGCGGGGAAGGGGAGGAGTGCCTCGCGCAGGTGCCAGGTCAGTGGCCGTTCGGGGCTGAGGAAGTGCTCGAGAAGCCCTGGCCACAGGGCGAGCAGTTCGGTGACGTGGGCGGGGGTGACGGCCTGCCGGGCCAGTGCGAGCAGGAGGCCGACGATCGCGTTGGGTGCACCGGCACAGGCCTCCACGGACTGCTCCAGGCGTCGCCGGTCCCCGGCGAGTGCCTGTGCGGCGGTGATCTCGTCGTGGGCCTGGCGCCAGGATCGGGAGTGGGCGGCCATACTCGCGTCCTGACTGGTCCAGGTGCGTCGGTCGTGGGCCCACAGGGCCTCGGACAACGCGGCGGCCTGGGCCTGGTGACCGCAGTCGGTGCGGGCGGCGTGGTGGAGCGCGGCGATGGCCGGCGCCGCCAGGCGCAGGTCAAGAAGGGCTGTGGTGCTGGTGCTCAGTGTCTGGGCGGGATCGGTCAGCTGGTAGCGGTGTCTCGTCCCCTGCTCGTCGGCCGGGTGCAGGCCGGCGGTGGCCACCATCGTGGTCAGCGCCGCGAGCCCTTCGCCATGGAGCAGGTCGGACGGTCCCGGACACGGGCTGTGCGCCCACTGGTTGGCCAGGGAGGCGGCCAGGGCCGCGCGGACCTCGACGAAGCCGCTGCCCGCCAGCCATGCGACTGCGTCGATCGCCTCCTGCGCGCTCAAGCCGGTTCGCCGCCGCAGATCCTCATCGCCGAGCAGGACGGGCACGATGACGGCGGCGGAGCGGTCGCCGGCCTGGTCGTTGTGCTCCTCGCACACCAGGTCCGTTTCCGTGAGGGCTGCCGGGGTGGCCGCGGCCGCAGCCATGATCTGCCCTGCCGCCCAGTCCAGTTGCCATGGCTCGACAGCTACCTGGCGGCCGGCGCTCTGGAGGATGACGGCTGCCACGGCCGCGCGGATGTCCTTGAGCGCGCCGATGTCCTCGCTGGTGGGAGAGGCCTCGAGAGAGGTCTCCAGCACGGCCATCCGCTCGATCAGCCGCTGGACGTCGACGGCGCTGCCGGTGTCCCGGGCCCGGCAGGCGTCGTCGCGGAGCACGTACTGTTCGGCGAACCGGTACAGGTCGGCGGAGCCCTCCTCGCGCGTGGCAAGGACGTTCGGCACCAGGACCAACGTGAGGTACCTGGTGCCCTCCAAGTCGACCGGGACGTACTCGTTGAAATCCAGCAGCTTGGCTATCGTCTCCACGATCTGATCGCGGGTGCGCCGACGCTCCTTGGTTCCCGGTGCGGTGGGCCACGGATCACGCATGCTGGCGTGCTCGGCAGTGATCCGCCGGCCAAGGAGGCGGTAGGCGTCCTGGCGTTCGCGCCCCGCGCGCACCACGATCGACTGGATGGCCGTGTGCAGACGGCTGCTTGTGGGCATCAGCCAGACCTGTAACTGCTCCAGTGCCGGGTCCAGTTCTGTCTCCACGCGGGTTGCCTGTCCGCACAGCACATCCACGATGACAGCCACCAGGGCGATGCTCGTGCCGCACCCCATCACCTGCTCCACGACCTCGGCCAGCGGGGCACCCTGCTTGGCGCGGGCGTCGGCCCACCGGTGCAGCGCCGCGAGTGCGGCGATCGCCGGTGCCGGCCCTGGCTGTCCTGCGGTTGGCCACTCGCACACCCGGCTCGTGCCGGTGTAGGTGCGTGGGCCGTCGGCCAAGGGCCAGGTCACCACCAGCTGCCGCTCCGCGTGCTCGTCGCCGCGGCGGGTCACCGCGGTGGTGGCCGCGTCGGCCACCGCGCCGATCAGAGCAAGGCCGTGCTCGGGCGCATGTTCAAGCAGCAGGCCGAAGGGCCCCAGGCCCGCGGGGTCCGGCCCGCCACGCAGGTCCCGTGTCACCTTGTCCACGAAGGGCCAGCCGAGTTCGCGCACACCCTCGCGGGGGTCGACATGGCCGCGCGCGTAGGGATGGCCCAGGTAGAAGGCCTTCGCGAGACGGGCCAGCAGGGTCGGCGCGCAGCGTGCGAGGGGGCGGCTGAGCCGGCGGTCCTCGAGCACGCACTGCACCGACAGGGGATGCCGGAAAGCGATGCCCGCGAGCAGCGCACAGCCGGCGTCGTCCAGGTGGCCGGCGGCCGCGGCCAGCGCGCACGCCGCCTCCTGAGCGCGGCGCCGCTCGCCGTCGTACCAGCCCGCCACCGCCTGCGGCACTCGCGCCAGCAGATCCTTCGGGACCCGTTCCCCCAGCGCCAGGAGCCACGTGGCCGTGCAGACCAAAGCTGTGTCGGCGGCGAGGGGCGCGAGGTCCGCGTGATGGGCGAGGAGGAAGGCCAGGACCGGCACAGCCGCTTCGGGGTCGGGCAATCGGCGGGAGACGGCGGCGGCCAGCATCAGCCCGCCGTCGTCGAGGAGTTCAGCGGTCAGGGCCTCCAATACGGCCGTGCCGCTGCCGAGTTCGAACAACGCCTCGTAGGGCACGTCCGTCCAGCGGACATCGTCGACGCCTGCTACGGCCTGGGCCCGGGCGGTGATGTCCTGCCAGACCGCCGCAAGCCGGCCCGGAGCACGTTCTGCGGTGCGGGCCAGCAGCATCTGCGCCCACAGCCGGAACCCACGCAGGAGCCGGCGCGGGTTGGGCACGTCGGCCAGGTCCGGGGCGTCGCTCATGTCCAGGCGTACGGCGATGGCGTAGTCCTGGTGCACGTCGTGGGCGAAGGTGAACTCGGCTCTGTCGCGCACCAGGATGCCGTCACTGACGAGCCCTTCCCGGGCAGCGCCGGGTACACCGCGCAGAGAAGCCCAGGCGCGACCGCCGATGACGATGTCCGCCATGGCCAGGTAGGCGTCGGTGCGCTCATCCGGTCCCCCGCGCCCCGGCTGGTGGACATCTTCACCACGCACCAGGCCCCCGTACACCCATGCGGCGACGTCCTCCTCGCCCAGGACCTGCCGCGGGCCATGACCGTCGACCGTTGCGCGCACCAGCTGCTCGACGACGAACAGGTTGCGCAGCAGCCGCGCCGAACGGCGAGAGCGGGACAGCCGGGCCAGCGCGGGAAACGCGGCGAGGACGGCACGGACCTCGTCCTCGTCCAGCCCCGGCGTCTGTAACCGGTGGACGTCACCCTGCTCGGCGCCGCCCAGGACCTTCTCGACCCTGTCGGCCGCCTGCTCACGGGCCACGGCCACAACCCGCCACCGGCCGCCGTCGGCGCGGGGGAGTACGTCCAGCAGCGACGCCAGCAGGGCACCGCCATCGGTGAGGACCTGCTCGCAGCCGTCGACAAGCAGCAGCCGCTCCCCGCCCGCGGCCGCGGCGAACGTCCGCTCCAGCCGTGCCCCGACCTCCTGCCCGACGTCGGCCGCCGACCGCCAGGTGCGCTCCGTCAGCGACAGCGCGAAGACCGTGCCGCCCGCGGCCTGCACCGTGCGGGCGAAGGACCGGGCCAGGGCACTCTTGCCGGCACCCGCCGGCCCGGTCAGCAGTACCCGCTCGTGCGTACCTACCGCTTTCCGCAGGGCTTGGGACAGGTGCTGCCGCTCCAGGTGCAGCCGGCCACCCACCCGGTGAGCGACGCGGCCGCCGTCCAGGAACCGCTGCGTCCACCGGTCCACCGCCTCCAGCTCCGGGCGGGCTGGGGGATCGCCCCGCAGTACTGCGTGGCGGACGTGAAGCAGATCGCGGAGCATCGCCACATCGATCACACCGGCCTGCGGCCCGAACTCTCGCGCGATCTCCACCAGCATCCTGAAGACCGCGGCCGGGCCCGGACCGCGCGCACTGTCGACCACGGTGTCCAGCAGACCGAGCAGCGCCTGGTAGCTGGGGCCCTCCCGCTCGGGCTCGATCTGGACCACCAGCCGGCGCGCGAGGCGGAAGGCCGTCTCGTCGATGTGCCGTTGCTCCGGCGCAGGTCCGTGGGGCTCAGTCAGCAACTGGCCAACTGTCGCCGTCAGGTGTCGCCACATCTTCTGGTACGGCTCGCCCCGTCGGCCGGGGATCCCAAGATCGGCGAGGAAGTCCTCCAGATGCGGCTTGTCGGCTGCCTCTGCCAGCCGCTGAAGGTCCTGAAGGGCGGACATCGGGCCGGTCGCGACAATGCCGAGCCACCGCTGGCGCTGGTCCAGCTGTGTTCCGAACCTCTCCAGGCTCGCAAGGCATTGCCGGATCGTCTTGCGCCATGCCTCCTCGCCCGGCGCAACCTTCAGCGTCCGCTTGACCTGCTTTTCCACCACGAACTCGAACGGTCCCGACCGGTCGACGGCGACCACGTCGTCGAGCGGGAACCCCGTGTCGCCCTGCTGGAGCCGGATCTCCGTCGGCGCCGCGTGAAGCCCTGTCACGGGCACGCGACACAGCATGAAACCCAGGTCCAAGGCCGCGATGTGGCATTCGTAGAAGGTGCCGGCGCCGCCCGTTCCGGCCGGGGAGTTTCCTCTGTCCACTACATGCCCCCCCCGGCGATCCCCACCGCTGTCGACGGGATTCTAGTGACCGCCTCCCCACTTCCCCCAAGAACTTCCGCCTCTTCACTGCGCGTGTGAAGATCGCGGCCCGCGCTACCCACCCGTACCCGGCACCAGCCGGTCAATCGGCGCGTACGTCCAGCCGCCCGGTACCGACGGCGAGTTCGTGAAACTGCCTAGCCAGCCTCGTGCGCGGCTCAGCCGTTAGGCGGGGGGAAGACGGCGGTGAGCAAAGACGATGTCCCGCACGCGTTCTACAGCTGCCGGCGCGATGTGGGCCAGGATGTCCAAGGCGCAGTGCCAACCGTCGCCCCTGAGTGCACTGGCCGTGAACTTCCGGGCCTCCTTAGCCGTTTCCGTCGTGTCGGGCGGAATGTGCGTCAGAGCGAACGTCCGGAACGTTTCGGTGAAGGCGGTGCTGGTGGAGTCCGAGACCGTGCGGAGACCTGCTGGCATTCCGGCGAGGTAACCGGCCACGGCCGCGAAGGCTTCGGCTCGGTCGGACGGGACGTTGTGGCGGTTCGCTCGATGGCGTGCAGCGTCAAGATTGCCGAGCGCTGCGTGGGCGATGGCGATGGCCCCGGTCGGCAGCCCCCAAGGGGCGCTCCCGGTCGACTTCTGCTCCCACGACATCAGCGTGCTGCGGACCTCGTCGCGTTCTTCTCGGGCGAGTAGGAGCAGCACTGTGAGCCGATCCTCCGTGTCCAGCCAGGTCACCGAGGTGCTGAGTTGTTGCGCCACGCATTCGGCGGCCTGATGAAGACGGTCGACACATCCTGCGTCGGCATCGGCGATGGCGGCGATGAGCTCGCTGAGATCGACCATACGTCCGCTCCAACTGCGGTGCGGGTCCGCGGTGAGGAGACGTTCGCGTTGGCGGTCGATGAGGTCTACGGCGAGGACCGGGTCGTAGGACCGCAGGCCGGCCGCGATGGCCACGAGGGTACGGTGTCTTCTGTCGTGATCCGCCGGGCCGGTCTCCTCGGCAAGGGCCAGGGCGCGGTCACGGTCGCCGGCGTGGGCCAAGGCCTGCGCGGCAGCTCCTTTCGCGTCGGCCACATCTCGGCCCGGAGCGCCGTCGAAGATGGAAAAGTTGTCGCCTCCTTCCAAGGCCCGGGTTCGGTCCGCAGCCTCGTGCGCCAAGCGTCGAGCATCCTCGAGATGCCCGGCCCGCGAGGCCGAGACAGCTGCTGCAGCGAGCGCCTGCACCTGCTCGACCGGGTTTCGTAGACTCCGAGCCAATTGCGCGCCCTCACCCTGCCTGCCGATGGCCGAAAGCGCCGAACACAACGAGATGAGCCAGGTCTCCCGCGGCAGGAGACGCCGGGGACCTTGGCCTTGGGTAGAGCCGAGCGCTTCCAGCGCTTGAGACAGCCGTCGGCTCGCCGCGTCACGCTCGCCTAGCTCCGCGAGGCGGTAGGCCTGCTGTGCCAGTGTCCGCGCCGACGGTTCCTGATCCGAGTCGTCGACGTCATCGGCGAGCACGGCCAGAGCACCTGCGAGCGTGTCCATGCCCCACACCCTGGTGTGCCTGTCCTCTGGTACGCATGCGACGAGAGCACGTGCACGGTCCACCGACCCGGTCTTCACGAGGGCCCGTACGACGGCAGTCAGCATGGGTGAGAGCAGCACGGTCAGGTCACGTCCGTCGTCCGTCGGCAGACCTTCGGGATCGTCGAGCGCGGCCTCCAGACGTTCCGCCGCCTGGTCTGCCAGCGTGTTTGCCTGTTTCGGGCGGACGTTCGCCAGGGCTGAGGCTGCGGAGGCGTGGACGAAGCAGGCGGTGAGCCGGGACGGGAACTCTAGGGCGTACTGGCTGATCCGCCCGTACATCCGGTCGGCTCGTGGCCCCTTGTCGGCCGCGGCGACGGCGGCCCAGGCCGCGACCGGCGCGCTCGGATCGGCGGGAGACATCGTGGCCAGTTCCTCGGCATACCGCTCGGCCTGGTCGAGCAACTCCTCGGTCAGAGCAGGGTTATGGCAACGTGCGGCGAGAGCGGCCCGGGCCACCACAGTGGCTCCCGCCTCGTCGCCGGCATGTGGCGACGCCCCGAGCCAGCCGACCAGTTCGCGGCCCCGGTTCAGTTCGCCGACGGCCATCAGTGCTATGGCCGCCTCCCCGGTGGCCTCCTTCGCGTCCTGTTCATCCCCGCTCGGTGGAGCGCTTTCCCAGCGCGCGCGATCAGCCCATCGTGCTGCCTCGGATGCCGCCTCGGCGGCGAGCCGGTCGCCGACTCCCACCAGCACACGGGCGACCCCTGCGAGACGGATGGCTTTCTCCGCCGGGAAGGGGGCGACGAGGGCAAGGTCCATGGCACGCCGAGCATGTCCCAGCCGGGCGAACGTCAGCGGCACCTCGGCCGGCAGCGCTCTGGCCCGCTCGGCAAGAACGGCCGTTGACCCCGCGAGCGCCGTCAACGCCACCAGGTCCTCGGGGCATTGACGTCGCACCAACTGGGCGGTCAGTTCGATGTGGGTGAAAGCGGTGTCCAGTGAAGCGCGCTCCATCAGGGCCCGTTGACGATGCGGATCGAGGGCGATGTCGGTCAGCCGCTTCAGATCGCCGGCGCTGTGCAGTATGCGTGGGTAGTCGTAGAGCAGGTAGGACGGGGTGTCCGACGGCCACTCCCGGTCGCGGTAGCCGTCCGCCCAGACGTGCAGCTGCCTTTCATACCCGCTCACATCGCCCAAGGCGATCAGGGCTCCCTGGCGAAGCTCCTCGTGGCCCAAGGCGTGGGCGTGCGGGGTGACAGGGGAGTCGGGCAGCAGGACCTGGCCGTGGCTTCCCGGTACGAAACTGCGGCCGGTGATCCCCCGCAGGAGTCGGTCCACCCGGTACGGGCGTACCCCGACGAGACGGGCCAGGTCGGCGGCCGTCAGGCCACCCCGGGCCACCACCAGAAATCCGAGCAGCGGGACCCCGACCGCTTCGTCGTCCAGCAGCCGCCGCAGCTCATGCCGTGCCAGGACGCTGATGCCCGTGGCGTGGGGCCACGGGGCGAGCGTGCGGATGACGTCTCGGGCCCGGAGGGGGTGGTCGTCTGGAACGTCGTCCGGAACGGGCGGACTGGGCCGGCTCGTGACCACCACCCGCATCCCGGCCGGCGGGACCCTCGGCAGCAGGGCGGCAACACTCGGCCCGCCGGATGCGGCGCCCTGGTCCTCGTCCAGGCCGTCCACGATCAGCACCAGGCGCCGCCCCCGGCTCTGGCACGCCTCCGCCGCGGCCCGGTACAGCCCGGGCAAATCCTCGGGACGGCTTCCCGCTGCTTCGATTTCCCGCTGGGCGATCAGCGCCAGTTGTCGCATCACCGTCTCTAGGAATGCCGACTGGTCGTTGCGGCCCAGGCGATCGGTGATGAAACAGGACACGACGTCCACGCTGTCCGGCCGGTGCCGGAGCGCGAAGTCAGCGACCAAGGCGGACTTGCCCGCCCAAGGAGGCGCCTGCCACCACCTGTACGCGGACACGCCGGGGAGATCCGGTCCGGAACAGAACTCGGCCAGTTCCTGAAGCTCGTCCTCCCTGTCCACCAACTGCGCCGACAGGATGTGGTCTTCGATCCACGCGGCGTAGCTCTCGTCCCCCCGCTCTCGTGCCCTTGCGGACGGGAGCGGCGAGCGGGGCGGCTGGGCTTGATCCAGGAGCGTGCGCCACCAGCCTTCGTCAAACCGCTCATCCGCCCACGCGCTCAACTGTCGGACAACGGCGATCAACTGCTCGGTGCTGCTCAGCCGTGGGGTCTTTGCCCTTTCCCACTCGTCGTGCAGCCAACCGGCCAAGCGCCGGTCGAGCTTCGAATGCCGGCCGCCGACCGCCTTGGCAAGAGCGCGACGCGAATACGCGTGCCCTACCTGCTCGCCGTAACCAGCTCGAGCCCTGACCTCCAGGGCCCGAAGCGCCTCGTACAGCTCACGGGCTTTGGATGACTTGCCCACCCACGCCACCTTCCCCCTGCGCCCGCCTGCCCTGCACTGCCCGCCTCGGGGCATGGCGGGCACGCCGATGACCAGGAGCGTAGAGGCAGTTCTCCCGCCTTGCCCGCCCTTTCGGACAGCGTCCACCCCGACACGCAACCGTTCTCCACGTCCGGCCCACGAGCCGGCAGCCACCGAGGAGAGGAACACGACACCATGACCCCTATCGCCCGAAAGCTGGGCCATGCCGCACTCTTCAGTCTCGTCCGCGGCGCATGCTGGGCCCTGGGCTCAGCACTAGTGGCGGGCATCGGCTGGTGGCTCCAGCAGCAGTAGTGTTACGAGGGGTGCGCCCGGACGCCGGGTCCGATCGGCTCGCTGCGGGCGCACCAAAGACCGATTCGCGGTTCGCGCCCGGGTGCTGGTGAGCCAATAGGAGTCGCTGCATGCCACGAGAGACTTGAGCAGCCGCGCGGTTAGTGGAAGTGCCGTGCAGGGTTCGGCCCTACCCACACAGAACCGGATGCCGTTGGGTCTACGACACCGCGCGACTGGGGAAGCTCCCGGCATGGCCTGGGGACGCAGAGGGCGCACGTTTCTTGTTGGGCTGGCTGGGGCCGGCGGCCTCGTGGTCGTCATTGCCACGGTATGGGTCCTGGGGGAGGGAGCGTCGGCGGTCGACTCTGCCACGCTGCTGGGCTTTCCAGTGGCGCTTGCGAGCCTGGTGGTGGCGGTCGCCGGTGTTCCTGCCGCTGTGAGCGCGATGACGCAGGCTCCGGACGACGCTGCTGCGGCCCGCGCTGCCGCAGCGACGCTGGCCCAGCAGATTCGCCGAGCAGAACAACGCGAGTGGCTACGGTTGGTCGGAGGAGACGCCGAGCGCATAAACCTTCACTTCACGCTGCGGACCGACGGTCAACGGCGGGCCGCAGCAACTACAGCATCCTCGGGCACTTTGTTCAATGACGGCGCTGCCAGTGTGCCGGACATTGTGACCTTCTACCGAGACACCCGTCCAGCGCGACTGGTTGTCACCGGTTCGCCCGGCGGCGGCAAGACCGTTCTGGCCTTGGAACTGCTGCTGGCCATCATCGAGAACCGGTCCGAGACTGAGCCGGTTCCCGTCCGTCTGTCGCTGGCTGAATGGGACACGTCCGCCATGGGCCTGGAGGCCTTTCTTGTTCGGCATCTCGTACACGCCCTGGACTGGCCGCCGCGCCTTGCCACGCGGTTGGTCCAGCACCGCTTGGTGCTGCCGGTCCTGGATGGCCTGGACGAAATGGATCCCCTGCTTAGCCACGATGGTCTTCCCGTCCTCGACGCCCAAGGCAACACCCAGCCAGATCCCGACGCACCACGTGCCCGCACCGCCCTGAGTCTGCTCAACACCTACCAGGACGGCCTCTCACCCGCTCCACTAATTTTGACCTGCCGCGGGGCCCACTACGACGCCCTGCCCGAAGCTGACCGGCTGCGGACTGCCGCCCGCATCCATATCGCCCACATCATCCCTCAGCGAGCTACCGCCTTTCTCGCCCAGCGCAGCGGCGGCTCCCCCCGCTGGCATTCCCTTCTGCATCACCTTGGTTCCCATCCGGGCGGCCCCGCCGCCCGGGCTTTGTCCACGCCGTGGCGGCTCAGTCTCGCGGCAACGATCTACCAGTACAGTGGAGATCCCAACGAATTGCTGGAGCATACGACTCCGGCATCCCTCGACAACCACCTACTCAGTCGTCTCATCCCCGCCGCAACAGAACTCGACGCAGTTGCACGCCAGCATTCCGCTACAGGTCTCCGGCGCCGGTACAAGGCGGATGACGTACAGCGCTGGCTGTCTACGCTCGCCATCCATCTGGCTTCTGTTCACCCCGGCACGCCCTCAGAACCAGCTGGAGCTGCGAGAACGGATTTACTTCTCCACGAGCTGTGGCCATCGGCCGGTCGCCAACGAGTCCGTATCGTGGACGCCGTACTCAGCGCAGTTACCGTCCTTTTCACCCTTCCTGTTGCCTGGGTGACTCCGTACCCGGCGGTCTTCGCGCCCGGCGTCGTCGTGGTCGCGGCCGGCGCAGGTGTTGTCGCTGCCCTCAACACCTCACCTGTCCCTCATCGCCTGCACTGGGGCCGCCTCACCACGCCACACGGGCGCATTGATCTGGCCCTTGGGCTGACCGCCGGTCTTATCGCTGGCGTGGGACTCTCCCTCTTCGCCGATACTCTGCTCGGGATCGGCTTCGGCCTCGCTTGTGGCCTGATCGGCGGTCTGGTGGTCGGCGCCATCGGGGAGCCGGCGAGCGCTGCAGGTCCTCGGCAGATACTGCGTAATGATCTTGCCTATGGCTTGATGTCGGGAGCCGCCTGGGGACTGGCCGCTGCTGTACTGGCCGGGCTTGTCCTGGGCCCGCAAACCGGCCTCGCCTTCGGAACCGTCGCTTTCGTCAGCGGCATCGTCGGCCTCACCGCAGGCATCACAGCGAGGCTCGTCGACGGCATCCTGCCCCGAATTCCCACCGGCATCGCAGCTGGCTTCCCCGCGACCCGCCGGTATCTTGTCTTCCTGTTCTGTTCCCAAAACCGCCTGCCCATCCGTCTGATCACATTTCTAGACTGGGCCTGCGGCTCAGGCTTACTGCGCCGCGCCGGGCCGGCGTATCAATTCCGTCACCGAGAAATCCAGCGCTGGCTCGTTTCCCATTCATTGCAACAGCCCAGCGGAACCCTCCCGCAAACCCAGCCGCCTACCTGAACTGCTCCTCGGCATGTTGCCCCGTCTGCCGTGCGAGCTGTGGTCATCACCAGACCGTCCGTGCGCCGATGCCCCGTACCGCCTGACCTGGCCTGACCACGGGTCGCCTGAGCGATGTGTGGATGACCCCGCCACCAGGGCTGCACGCGCGACCCCCGCCGGTCGATCGTGGCTGCGTCGGCGACGCCACCAGGTGATTCCGCACCGACCGGCTGGACGCGCCGGCCCACGATGCACTTCAGACGGTTCGGCCCTCAGGACGGACCTAACTGTCCTAGCGTGGGAAAACATGACGGTACTCATTGTGGGTGGCAGCGGGTTCCTGGGCGGTGAGCTGGCCCGCCAGGGACGTGCAGCGGGCCGGGAGACGGCCGCCACCTTCCACTCACACCCCGGCGAGAACGCCGAAGTGACGTGGCACCGCCTTGACCTACGCAACCCTGCGAGCCTGCGGGAGGTCCTGGATGCGGTCAGCCCAACGGCGGTCGTCAACGCGAGCAGTGGCGGATCCGAGTGGGGAGTCACGGCCGAAGGCGGGATGCGCCTGGCCCAAGCCGCGGCTCAACGCGGCATCCGCCTGGTCCACGTCTCGAGTGACGCCGTCTTCTCCGGCCGCCGCCACGACCTGTACGACGAGACGTGTCTACCCGACCCGGTAACGCCGTACGGGGCGGCGAAGGCGGCGGCCGAGACCGCCGTGCGGCTCCTGGACGACACCGTCGTCGCACGGACCTCCCTGATCATCGGCGATGGCCAGTCCGAGCACGAACGCATGGTGCACGCCCTGGCCGCCGGCACGCGGGACGGGGCCCTGTTCACGGACGATGTCCGATGCCCAGTCCACGTCGGCGATCTGGCCGCCGCACTGTGGGAGCTCACCTTGTCCGATGCGGCTGGCGTCTTTCACCTCGCCGGCCCGGACGCCGTCACCCGCCACGAACTCGGCATCCTCATTGCACAGCGGGACGGCCTTGACCCATCGCTGTTGCCGACCGGCCTTCGCGCCGACAGCGGCCTCCTTGGCGGACTCCGCGTCCACCTCGACAGCCGCGTCACCCAGACATACCTGGCCACCCGCCTTCGCGGAGCCCGGGAGTTCCTCCGGCGCCGAAACCCCGACCGCTGATCGGACGGCGCTGGGGCCAGCTCTGAGCGCGCGCCTTGACCACCAACGCGAGCTTGCCGCCACCACCGACGACAACCCCCAGACCCTCGCCCTGTTACTGACTCGGGCCAGCCGGGCCGGCGAGTTCGGTGACGGGTTGCTGAGGGGCCGTGGGGATGCCGAGGGAAGCTGGCAGTAGGGCGGTCTCAGAACGCTGTGCGTGCATTGGTGCGGGGATCCCCGACGGGGGTCCGTCCCTCGTAGAGTCCGGCTCGCGCAGTGCGCCGCCACGGGCGGGCGCAGCGAACGGCCACGTCGATGTCTTCGTCCTGCGAGTCGAGGTCGATGTCCGCGATCGCGAGGGCAGGATGTCCGTCTGCGGGACAGCGCGCCAGCCACCTTCCGCCGGGCGCCACGACCCCGGACGGCACCGTAGCGCTGAACTGGGACGGGACGGAGTAGCCGACCCAGTAGTTGTAGAGCGTCCCGTACGCCTGTCGGGCGCCCACGTCATGGTGACGACGGCGGTGCGCGCGTGCGCGGCGGCGTGCTGGGCGAGGACGCCGCTGGCGAGGAGGCTCTCGTCGTCGGGATGGGCGAACACGCCGAGCAGGGACGGCATCGTGGAGGACGCCGCCTTCTCGGGGATCAACTCGTCGTAGTCAGGCACGCTGTCCCCCTGCGGTCGAGAGGTTCAGTGCGCCGGCGGGGGTCCGGCCCGGCCACTGGAGGACAAGCCGTGCGCTGGGCTTGTCGAGCACGTCGCCGGGCGGCAGCTGGTCGTCGGGCGTTGCGGCCGGGTGGACGGTCATCGGCGGATAGCCGCTCTCGCGCACCTTGCGGTCCCAGACGCGCACGCACTCGGCGAAGCGCTCTGCCACCTCTTCCGCTGCTGGGCCGTAGGCGTGGATGAAGAACTCCGTCATGCGGTCGGCCGGCTCCGGGGCATCCCTGACCTTCCGGTAGGTCAAGTAGGCGAGCGAGCCGTCCGCCAGGATCGCGGCCGCGTCCTGCTGCTCCACGAACGTGGACCCCTTCGGCGCGGACAGACGGCAGAACCCCGGCAGGGTCGTTGCGGCATAGACCTGCAACGTCTCGAAGTTGAAGATCCCCCGGACGACCAGGCCCGTAGAGCGCTCGTGCCGGGGCCCGCGCAGAGCCTCGTCGAGACCGGCGGTGCCGGCGGGCGTCCCGTCCTCCCACCGCAACGTGACCTTGCCGTCGGCCAGAGGGACGGCGGGGGCGGTACGAGCGGCGGCACCGCGGTCCCGCACGAACCCGCAGTACGTCCAGTGCTCGCAGTGCAGCACGTCGCCGCGCCGGACCAGGGTGAGGGAGCGGGTGTAGCCGCCCATCTCCAGCGGCACGACCAGCCGGGCCCCCTCGGCGAGCTGCTCCCGCCATGCTGGTGCGATGTCGGACGCGTTGTGCGTGATCACGATCCCGTCGAACCCTCCGGCCGGGACGTGGCCCGGCGCGCCGAGCCGGCCGTCGCCGAGGACGGCGGTGACCCGGCCGCTGCCGGCCTCCGCGCACAGCCGTTGCGTTCGATGCACCACGTACGGGTCGATGTCCACGGTCACCACGCGCCCGCGTTCCCCGAGGACGTGGGCCAGGAGTTCCGCGTTGTATCCGCCGGAGCCGACCTCCAGCACGGTCATCCCCGGCTCCAGCCGGAGTTGTTCGATCATGTCGGCTTGCAGCCAGGCCGCGGAGACGGAGCTGAGCGCTGTCTGGGGTGACTCGCGGACCGTCACTACGGCGAGGTCGTCGTGGTAGGCCGTCTCCAGCCGGGTCTCGGGGACGAATCGGTGCCGGGGCACCTCGCGCAACGCGGCTTGGACCCGCGGCGAGGGTGCCCAGCCCTTGCTGATCACGATGTCCGCCATCCGCTCGCGCAGCCGGACCGCCTCGGCCGGCTCCCCGGGCACCGGCGGGGCGGTGGCGGAGCACGCGTAGGAGTGGACCGGCGGGAGCCCCGGCAGCACCCCGGGCCACACCGAGGTCAGAGCCTGAGCACTTGGCGCGAAGATCTTCCCGAGGGTCACCAAGGTGTTCAAGTCGTGGAACTCCCAGCGTACGAAGCGGTGTGGCTCGGGCAGAGCGAGCTCACCGTCCCAACGGGAGATGCGGACCACGGCGGTGACGCGGCGCACGTCCAGGCGGTCGTCGTGCAGCACGGTGATGACGTGAGCGTCCTCCACGCGCGCCGTCAGTCCGGTTTCCTCGTTCAGCTCCCGCACGGCGGCCGCTGGTGCGGCCTCGTCTGTCTCGATGCGGCCGCCGGGTAGCTCCCACATGCGTCGGGTGGAGCGTCCCAGCAGGACCCGGCCGAACGTATCGGTGACCACCACTGCGGCACCGAAGACGGCCTGCGGCTCGGGCCGTAGCTTCTCCTCCGCGCTGAATCCGGCCGGTCTGCGCAGGACCAGCACCGCCAGGCCCGCCGCGTCGAGCTGCTCGACGTGCTCGAACCCGTCGGTGAGCGCGGCGAGTTCATTCTCGTCCAAGGCGATGTGGCGCCGTTCCTCCGGCGTGTGCTCCACGATCGGCGTGATGATGACGAGCGCCCCGCCCTCGCGCAGCCGGGCGGCCAGAGCGCGAAGGACACGGGCGCGATCGCGGATGAACGCGATGCACAGCCGCAGGACGATCAGGTCGTAGCCGTCCTCGGCGAGAGCGGCCAGGTCGTCGCGCTCGACATCCAGGCTCAGCCAGCGCACCCCCTCCACCCCGGCGTGCTCCGCGCGGGCCCGCTCGAGCGCGCCCTCGGCGAAGTCTGCTCCGTCGACGGTGTAGCCGATCGAGGCGAGGTAGACGGACATCTCGCCGGTGCCACAGCCGATGTCGAGCGCGCGACCCCCCTCGGGTGCCGGGGCGTGCTCGACCAGCAGGCTTTTCTCCTCGTCGCCGAGTCGCCGGAAGCCTCGCCCGCCGTTGTAGTGCTCGGACCAGTCAGTCCGGGTGTATCCCACAGGTCGCTCCTCGTTCGTGCGGGGGTGGTGGTGCTGTGTCAGGGCAGTTCGATGGGGCCGTAGAGGGCGGCTGGCTGCTGGGTCTGCAGCGCCCAGTACCGGTCGCCGAACGACCAGTGCCACCACTCGGTCCCGTAGTTGATCAAGCCTGCGGTGGACAGCGCGCCGCCCAGGGTGGCCCGGTTCGTGCGGGCCCGGGCACTCAGGTTGGGGGCGTCGGTGTAGCAAGCGCCTTCGGACTTCTCGGGGGAGGCGTTGACGCGCGTGCCCATGTCCAGCTCGCGGCCCCGGTGGTCGATCAGCGTCACGTCGACGGCCGCGCCGGCGGAGTGCGGCGCGATCTCCGGCGGTGACACGAAGCGGCTGGCGGCCTCCCGGAGCTCGGCGGCCTGCCAGTCCGGGTGGGCACGGGCGAGCTCGCCGGAGTACTCCTCGAAGTACCGGCGCTGCAGGGCCGGGGGCCGGTAGCCCTCGATGAACAGCAACTGCACGCCGACGGGGAGCAGCGCCTGCGCCTGCTGGAGCCGCGTGAGCACCCCCTGGCGGACGTGAGCCCAGGCGCCCGCAGCATCCTGTTTACGGTCGTCGACCCTCAGGCCGTGCACACGGGCGTCGAGGAGGACCTCGCCGCTCTCCTGGACAGGGATCGCGGCGACCCGCCGGTCGGACATCAAGACGATGCTGCTGGTGGTCATGCGTCCCCCCAGGTGTCGACGTATGCGGCCACGCCGGTGCTGCGGGCCTCCTCCACGGCGCGCAGCCGCGCGAAATCCCGGGCCGGCATCAATGCCTCCCACTCGGCCAAGGGCAGGACGCGGGCCTCGTCGTGCTCGCGCGGGTTGAGGGTGATGCCCCGGATCTGTGCATCGGTGAGGCGCCCGCCGTCGAAGATCAGCTGCAGCGTGCTGTACGGACGCTGCGCCCGGGGCTGCCCGTACACGGTGGCCAGCAGCCGGGGCGGACCCGCGGCGGTCAGGCCGGTCTCTTCCCGGCACTCGCGCACCACTGCGTCCCAGGGCCGCTCGCCCAGATCCATCGCGCCGCCGATCATGTGCCAGGGGTGGCCGGGGGAGTAGACGGAGTGCAATTGCAGTGGCCGGTTGTCCTCGTCGGTGACGTAGAGGCACACGTACGAGGCCGCCCGGGGCAGTGCGTCGGCGTACTGCTGCGGCGGCACCCACGTCGAGTCCGGCTGCGCGCCGGGCACGGCACTGGCGGGTGGGCGGTGGCGGGTCATCCGCATCAGTGCCGGGTTGCCGCTGAAGCCGAGGTCCCGGTACAGGGGCGCGGCCTCCGGGCTGGTGTGCAGCTCGAACAGGGTGACGTCCTCGACGTCGGCGAGGTGGTTCAGGAGGGCGGATACGACGGCCCGGGCGTAGCTGCGGCGCCGGTGGTTCGGGTGCGTGGCGACCATCTGCACGCGGGCGGCCCGGCCTCGGGGGTAGGCCGGGGCCGGGAGCACGGGGTGGATCAGGCCGAGGGCGCAGGCGGCCATCGTGCCGTCGGGGGCGTCGACGACGAAGGCCCGGGCGTCTCCCTCCGGCGTCAGCCGTGGCGCCAGCTCGTCCGTGCACTGCCGAACCCAGTCCTCGGTCAGCGGTGAGGACAGGACGTATGCGGAGCGCATCCGGGTGATGGCCTCGGCGTCAGCGGCGGTTGCCGCGCGGACCGGCGGCCGCCCGGCGACGTCGCGCGGCTCGGCCGCGGTAGTGGGGGACGTGTCGGCGTTCACGTCACATCTCCTGTCGGTGAGAGGGCTGCACGGTGCTCGGCGCGCAGCCGGGCCAGCGTCCGCCGGCCGCGTTCGACCAGCTCCGGATCGCCGTGGACGGCGCCGTATGCGATCCCGCTCACGGAATCGAGCGCTGCGTCGATGACGAGGCGGGCCTCCTCGGCGGCGGTCAGGGACCTGCCGTACCCGGCCAGAAACGCCTCGAACAGGTCGGGGCGGCCGGCCCAGGCGTCGGACAGGCGGACCAGATCTCGTACCGCCGGCCCCGGCTCACTACGCTCGAGGTCGATCACCGCCACGAAGACATCAAGGTCGTCCGTCTCGTCCGCGTCGTCGGGGGTGTAGAGGATGTTGCGGAGCTGGAAATCTCCGTGGGTCTCCACCCACTCCAGCGGTTGCAGGTCCTCGGCCTGGCGGACGAGCTCGCGGACGAACTCCTCATCACCCGGGAGCAAGTGAGACCGCGCCCCATCCAGGTGCCGGTCGGCCTTGGCCACGGCGGGGCCGCTGCCGGCGGGAGCGGGCCGCGGGGGAGAGGACTGGTGGATGCGGCGGGCCAGCGCGCCGATCCGTTGGAAGACCGCCCTCTCCCGCCCCAGTGTCAACACGGTGCCGTGCAGCGGGCGGCCCGGCACCGCGGTGAGGACCACCGCCCGCAGCGTCTCGTCGGCGGCGACCAGCCGGGGCGCGGGCGCCCCCAGCTCCGGCGCCCACGTCCGTAGCCCTCGCACCTCCCGGCCGTGGAAACGCTCATTGTGGTGCACCTTCACGTACCAGGTGCCGCCGTGGACCCGCCACACGCGGCTCTCCTCGCGCGCCCATGACGTATCCGTCCACTGCGCGATTCGGCCGACCGCCCGCTCCGCGAACTCCACGACCGCAGCGTCGGAACGGGCACCAGACGCCTGGCCGGTCACGTCCGGCACGAGGCGCAGCCGGTCGGCGCCGGGGTCGAAGGCGATGCTGTCGCCGGGCAGTTGGAAGTGCACCGCAAGGTGCGCGCCGGCGCTGTAGGCGTCCAATCCGGCACGGCAGTACGCCACCATCTGGGCGGGCCGGGCGGTAAGGGGTGCCCAGTCCATCGCGTCGCAGACGTCCGGTTCCGCGATCCCGGGCTCGCCCTTCCACTGCCGGACCTCGAAGAAGTACCCGGTGCGGCTGGCGCCTCCGGGACTGCGGTGGTGCACGGTCACGGCGGACCGCACGTCGGCCGGGTCGATGACGACACCGGTCTCCTCCCTCGCCTCGCGGATCAGGGCGGTGACCACGTCCTCGTGCGGACCGTCCAGATGCCCCGACGGCAGGTGCCACAGGCCGGCGGCGTACACCTGCCCGGCCCGCCGCGACAGCAGGACCTGCGGCCCCTGCGGGGTCTCCCGGCGCAGGATCAGGTGGACGTCGACCGGCTCGGTGTGCCGCTGCCCGCCGCTCACCGCGCTCCCTCCGGACGACGGGCGAGTAGAACCCTGAACGTCGCTTCCTCGACCAGAGATCCGTCCACCGCGTGGGCGTGGAGAAGGGCGAGGGCCTCGTCCTCGAACGCCTGGTGCCGCTCTGCGAAGAGCTCAGCCCCAGCGAAGGACGTGGTGCGCAGGTAGCCGAGTACTTCCTGCGGCGCCCAGGTGCGGGTCACCGGGAAGAGATGTTCGGTGACGTCGTTGAACGCTGAGGCGGCGAGGTCCTCCTCATACGAGCGGCGGGGCTCGGCGTAGGAACTGCGGGCGCCCGCCCTGCGTTCGGGGCCGAGGTAGAGCTGGATCAACTCGCGCAGCGCACGGGTCCAGTCGGCGTTGTGGGTCCACAGGCTCCCGTCGCCCATGATCGCCACTGCGGCACCCGGTGTGGCGACCCGGTCGGCCATCTCCAGGACCGCCTCACTGTTCATCCAGTGGTAGGACCGGCAGCAGGTGATCAGGTCCGGGCCGGAATCCGGTTCGCCCGGCAATGTCGCGAGCGGCTCGTAGGCGTCGGCCGCCGCGTGGACCAGGGTGAGGGTGCAGTGGCCGAGCACGGGGGTGAGGGCTTGCCTGGCCTGATGCAGCATCTGCGGGCTGACGTCGACGGCTTCGATGTGCGTCAGGTCAGCGCCGGCGGACAGGAGCGCGAGGGGCACCTGTCCGGTTCCGGTGCCCAGGTCGAGCAGTACCGGGGACGGCCGGCCCCGCAGCGTGTCGGCGAGCAGGCGCACCGCCGCGTCCGGCAGGCCGGGGCGGTGGCGGGCGTAGGTCACCGCCGCGCCCTCGAACATGGGCTCCTGCTCCGGTGAAAGGCCCGGAAGGGGCCCGTCGGCGTAGGTCACGAGGTGGCTCCCTCATCGAGCGGGTGGGGGGCGGGCAGGTGCCAGGACAGGCGTCCGCACTCGGACGCGGCGCGCTGCCCGCCGTCCGCGTCGAAGAAGAGGCGGTAGCGATCGGGGGAGCGTGCGGCCCGCCACCGGGCGGCGAGGTCCTGGATCTCTTTCCAGATGTCCCGCGGCCCCGCGGCGGTGACGCTCCAGCGCCGGTGGCCTGCCGGTTCCGCGCGCATCCAGGATCCGCAGCCGGGTGCGCCGATCGCGAGGTGCTCAGATGCGAAGTCCCGCACCAGATCACCGCCGAGGAGATGGTCGGCCGCCAGCCAGAAACCGCGGTCGCTGTCCGCGGGCGGCGCCAGGATGCTCCGCTGGGTCCACGTGCCCGGTTCGGTGGCCATGCGGTGCCGGAACTCCTCCGTGAGCCAGATCCGCGCCATGCCGTGCCCCGCCCGGTGGGCGAACTCCACGGCCCGCAGCTCCGCCGTGATCTGCCCGTCGGCGGTGCGCCTGACGACGGCAAGGCCGGGCCACGACGGGGAGGCGCTGGTCACGTGCGCCAGCAGTTTGCCCTCCGGAGCGAGCTGCTCGACCAGGGCCGTCGGCACGCGCTGCACCGTGTACGACATGAAGATCCGGTCGAACTCCCGGCCCGGCACGCCCTGTTCGCCTGATCCGCACACCACCTGCGGCCGGAAACCGAGGTCGGCCAGCCGGGCGGCGGCCGCGTCGGTGAGGTGCCGGTCCCGGTCGAGGGTCGTAACCCCATGGTCGCCGCAGACCTGGCAGGCCACCGCGGCGGTCACCCCCGCGCCCGTCCCGACGTCCAGCACCCGCAGACCCGGGCGCAGATCCAGCTCCTCCAGCAGCGAGGCGGTCAGGCCCATCACCGTCGACATCGACGTGATCGACGCCCCCGACCGCGTCCCCCGTGCCCGGCCCAGCAGCGGCTCCCCCTCGTGCTGGACGAGCACACTTCCCCCGCCGTACAGCAGCCCGAGTAGCTCGGCGCGGTCCTGCGGCGCCGACCAGTCCAGCAGATCCCACCGCGGCGGCTCCTCGCCCGGCCCGCTGCGCCGTACGTACGCCTGCGGCATCAGCACTTCGCGGGGCAGCGCGAGGAGTGCGTCGCGGACCGGGCCCGGCCGCAGAGACCCTTCCTCCTCGAGCCGGGCGACCATCGCCGCCCGCGCGGCTGCCGGATCCGCTTCCGCACCCGTCGGCGTGGCTCCGCCGACCGGGCCAGCGGTGCACTCCAGTGACCGGTCGCCTGCGGCGCGACAGGTGTCCGGAGTGCTCATCGCTCGTCCCAGCCCTGCTCGGAGTACCGGCGCCCCCGAAGGATTCCGTCGATCGCCCGGCGGGTGTACGGCACGACCGCGCCCGGAAGTTCCTGGGGCTTCCACCACCGCCACTCCACGCACCGGTCGGGCTCCAGGACCTCCGGGTCGCCGGCCCAGGACCGGGCCTGGAACACGAGCGCGATCCTGGGCCGCACGTGGGGGGAGTCGACGTGGTGCACCGTGTGGACGAGGTCGACATCCTCAGGCGCGATGGTGAGGCCTGCTTCCTCCTTCGCTTCCCGGATCAGGCAGTCGATCGCGGCTTCCCGCTCGCAGTGGCCGGCCAGGAAGTGCCAGGTGTCCGGCGCGAAGGCGGAGTCCGGGTGGCGCAGGCCGAGGAGGATCCGACCCTGGTCGTCCTGGAGATGGAGGTGCACGCCGACGATGTGCAGCTCGGTCCCCGGCGGCGCCTCCTCGGGCAGCGAATCGGTGTCGTCCGGCGGTCCCTCGGCGGCGGGGTGTTCGGCCGCGTGGCGCCGGATCAGCTCCCCGAGACCGGGGCTCAGGCGCAGCCGGTCGAGCATGTCCACGGTGCACCACGTCAACAGGACACCTTCGCGGAGCTCCACCGCCTCAGCATGTCCACTCCAGCGGCCGACGTAGACCTGGACGGGCACCGCAAGGCCGTGGACGCTCGTTGCCTCCTCCACGGCGAACGGCACCAGTTCCGTGGGCTCCAGGCCCGGCACCTCCTCGGCAAGCTCGCGCCGCAGCGTCGCCACAAGGCAGGAATCGTCCCTCGTACGGCCGCCACCGAGGAGGGCCAGCACCCAAGGCTCCCAGATGCCCTCCCGGTCATCCCGAAGATGAAGGAGGTACCGGCCGGCCCCGTCGTGGATCAGGGCGCTCGCGTTGACGGGCTCCGGGCGCCCATCGAGGCCGTCCGCCTCGGCGTCCAGGAGCTTGGCCCGCAAGGTAGGGGACCGCACGTCGGCGTACGGGAGCCACTGGGCCCCGGCGACTTCCTCGTCCTGCAGAGCGAGGGCAGGCGGTTGCTCGGCTGTGAGGTAGAACGCGAAGCGGACGTCGAAGTGCTGGTGAGCGGGCTCGCCCTTGGCCGGATCGGGGTCGATGTCGTGGACGTCCACATCGATCGGCTCGCCGAGGAACTGAGTGGTCAGGCAGAGGTCGCCGGGGCGGAGTCCGGCCTCTTCGCACACTTCCCGCACGGCTGCGGCCAGGAGCGTACGGTCACCCGCCTCAACGTGGCCGCCTGGGCAAAGGAGCAGCCCTGTCACCCGATGGCCGATGTGAAGCACCCGACGGTCGCGGTCGATGACCACCGCGCTGCAGGTGACGTGACCGGGCAGCGTGGTGCGGCTGGACGGCTCCTCGGTGCTGTCCAGGACATTCAGCAGCCCTTCCAGGGCCTCCCGTTCCTCGGCATGCCGGCTGAGATAGGCCTCGACGGTCGCGCGGATATGAGAGCGGGAGGGCGGCACGTGATCACCTCGGACGTTGGAGGGCAGGAAGTAGGTGCTGGGCTGGAGGGGCGCGCCCGGCGGCGGGTAGGCCGCCGACGGCTCCGGGCCAGGGGCCGTATCAGGGTTCGCGCTCACGGGCCGCCTTCCGCAGAGCGCTCGCGCCGCACATCCACGGCGACTGCGGGATTGGGGACGCTCGGCCCCGGCGGCGTCGGGGGTGTGAAAGCCTCTGCTGGAGCAGGAGCCGCGGCGGCTGAGCCAGGCATTTCCATCAGGCCGCGCAGCGGAGACCGATAGAGGACCACCAGGGGGACGACGAGAAGGCAGGTGCCGACGATCAGGGTGGGGCGCACGCCGATCCAGGTCCCGAGCCCGCCGGCGAGGAGCGCGGCCACCGGCCGTGCACCGGAGGTGAGCCAGGTACTCACGGCCTGCATCCGGGCCTGCATGCCGTCGGCGGTGACGACCTGGCGAATGGTGCGCTGGGTCGTCCCCGCGGCCGCGGCGCAGACCAGCTGCACGAACAGTGCGCCGCCGACGGCGAACTGCCAGGCGAGGCCCGGGAAGGCCAGGAGCAGAGGGAGCTGGGTGAGCGGGGTGATCGCGAGCGCGGCGAGCATCATCGGCCCGGGCCCGTACCGCGCCGCGAGTGACGGGGCGGCCAGCGCACCGGCCGCTGCACCCACGGCTCCGAGCCCCAGGACCACGCCGAAGGCGGTCGCGCTCATCGCGAGGGACCGGAGCAGGTACAGCGCCCACAAGGTATTCAGGAGCGCCAGGGCGAACGACGTCGTGGCGTTGACGAGGGTCAGCGTGCGCAGCTGGTGGTCGCCGTGCACGTAGCGCAGGCCCTCACCGATCTCGGTGTGCAGCCGGCGGCCTTCCGCTGCTGACCGGGGGCCGTCGGGTGCCTGGATGCGGGCGGTGCACCAGGCGCTGACGAGGTAGGACAGGACGTCCCCGAGGAGCGCCCGGGCCGGGCCGAGGAGCGCGGTCAGGGCGGCGCCGAGGTTGCTGCCCGCGGTGGCGGCGATGGCGAAGAGCCCGCCGATGCGGCTGTTGCTCCGCTGGAGCAGGGACCGGTCGACCAGGCTGGGCAGGAGACTGATCGCGGCGGCATCGTGTAGCACGCCCGCCGCGCCCTGCACGGCCGCGACCACCATCAGCTGGGGCAGGGACAGCCGGTCCAGCGCAGCGGCCACCGGCACGCTGGCCAGTGCAGCGGCGCTGACCAGGTCGCCGGTGATCATCTGCTTCCGCTTGGAGTGGCGGTCGGCGAGGGCCCCGGCGTGCAACGCCAGCAGTGCGGGCGGCAGTTGGCTCAGGAACGTCAGCCAGGCGACCTCGGCGGTGGTAGCGTCCAGTTCGAGCACCGCCAGCACGGGGATCACCATGGTGCTGATCGAACTGCCGGTCACGCTGGCTGCCTGCCCGGTCAGGTAGCGGCGGAAGTCGCGGTGCCGCCACAGCGACGGGCGGGCGCCGGAGGAGGTCATGGAGTACCCCCTCGGCTTGCGTGAGGGTCAGACTCGACGTCATTCATCGCCCCGCCCCCAACCGGCCCGGTGGGGTTCAGCAACTGTCGCAGCGCTCGGGCCTCCGCCTGCACCTGCTCCTCGTCCTGGCGTCCGAGATCGAGCACGTCGAAGGGCAGCGGACCACCCGGAGCCGGGTCCGTTCCGGCTTCGCGTCGCGGAACGCAGTGCCAGTGGGCGTGCGGGATCTGGTTCCCCAGCAGCAGGTAGTTCATCTTCAGCGGTTCGTAGAACACTTCCACAGCGCGGCCCAGGGCGAGGACGTCGCGCCAGAAGGCGGCCGCCTCCCGCTCGTCCAGCTCGGTGGGCTCGGCGACATGCCGCCCGGTGTAGATCACGACGGCGTAGCCGCGGACATGGCCGCTGCGCCACAGGTAGGCGTTGCTGACCTCCCCGCGCCGGACAAGGAGGCCCCAGCCGAGGTCCTCGGCGTTGAAGTCGTTCTGGCACATCGGACAGCCAGTACCAGCCCGGTGCGAGGTGAAGCGTGCCGGCCAGGCGCCGGGGGCTGACGAAGGCGCGGGACGCGGCCGAGAAGGGTCGGGGATCATGCTGCCTCCCCGCCGGTGCGCTGCTGCAGTTCCCACAGGGAGCGGAACAAGCCCGGTTCCCGAGTGAGCTGCGCGTACGTCCCCTCCTGGACCAGGCGACCCTGGTCGAGGACGACGATCCGGTCGGCCAGGGCGACGTTGGCGAGCCGGTGCGTGATCAGCAGGATGGCCCGGTCCTTGGCCAGCTCCCGCAGCCCGGTAAAGACGTGGTGCTCGGCCCGGGCGTCGAGGGCGGCCGTGGGTTCGTCCATGACCAGTAGGGCCGCATTGCGGTGAAAAGCCCTGGTGAGCACCACGCGCTGCCACTGTCCGCCGGACAGTTGCTGGCCCCCGAACCACTCGGACGTGAGCAGGGTGTCGAGGCCCGATCGGAGTGTGGGCAGCATGTTCGCGGCTCCGGATGCCCGGCAGGCGGCCAGGACGGCGGCGTCGCCGGTGTCGCCTTGCCCGAAGGTGATGTTGTCGCGGAGGGTCAGCGGCAGGTACGTGTACCGCTGCGGGGCCAGGGCGACGTGTTTCCACGCCTTCCAAGGCTCCATCTGGGCGATGGTGGTGTGGTCCCAGGCCACCTCACCGGAGGTGGGCAGCAGCAGGCCGCAGATCAGACGGGACAGCGTGGACTTCCCCGATCCGTTCTCCCCGACCAGCGCCACGATCTCGCCGCGTCTCACTTGCAGCGACACCCCCCTCAGGCTGTCCCGCTCGGCGCCGTCGTACCGGTAGGTGACGTCGCGGACCTCGAACCGTTCGGGCGCCGCGGGCAGCGTCTTCGTGCCGCGGGAGCCCGCCATGGCCTGCCCATGGGCGTTGTCGAGGAAGTTCTGCCAGTCCTGGACGTACCAGCCGGTGCGTACGAGGCGGGCGCCGCCGTTGATGATGCCGCGGACGGATCCGGTCGCGGTCTGGAGGGCGAAGACCGCGCCACCGCCGGCCGCCAGGTCCATGCGCCCGGAGGCCAGAAACCACAGCAGGGCGGCCCACACCGCGGCCGAGGCGATCCCGCCGGCGGCCGCGCCCGCCAGGCCCATCCACGCGCCAGTGTTCGCGGCCTTGCGCTCGGCGGCGTTGACCGAGGCGGCGAGCCGCCGGTACCGGCCGAGAAGGAAGGGGCCGGCCAGGCAGGCTCGCATCTCCTCGCTGGATTCCATGTAGGCCATGTGCCAGCGCAGTTTGTGCAGCATCCGGCGGCGGCCGGAGGTTTCCAGACCGGCCAGATACACCACGCGGGCGGCCCGCACGTACGCAGCGGCCTGAGGTAGGCACGCCAGGAGCAGCAGGGGGAGGAGGAGCGGGTGGATCACGGTGAGAACGGTGGCTCCGGCCGCCAGGGTCGCGGTGGCGGCCAGCACGTCCTGGGCTTCCTCCACCAGGTCGGGGGTGACCTGGGCACCGCGGTCAGCGATGTCGTAGAAGTCGTTGTAGCCGGGCTGGTTGTTCGCGGCGAGCTCGGCGCCGAGTGCCGCCTTGATCATGGTGAGCTCCGCGGCCCGGGCCAGCACCGGCCGCAGCCGCCCGGTCAGCCACGTCACGGTGATGCCCAGCAGCGCGCGAAGTCCGGTCGCCACGGCGATGACGGCCAGCTGCGGAGCCGCCTCCCACAGCCGGTCAGAGATGTCGCCGGAGGAGATCAGCGCGGTCAACGTCCCGGTGACCGCCAGCAGACCCAGGGCCGCGAGCACGCCGGTGCCGACCTGACAGGCGAGCAGGCCAGCCGTTGCCACCCGGTCCACCCGCCAGGCCATCTTCAACGACCGCACCACCAGCGCGGGCAGGCGCCGCGCCATCGTGACGGTCGTCATCTGCGCCCCGGCCTGGAGCCGGGAGGTGTCCCGGTAGAGGAACTCCTCCTCCTGCGGCGTGCTCACGGCGTCCTCCGGCGGGCTCGCCTCGGGTGCGTCCTCACCCTGCTGAGCGGATGTACTGCCCGTGCTCAAGCTGCTACCCCGATCTGTCGGTCACGGCTGATCCGTGAGGCTCAACGAGCCGGCGGAGATATCGAACTGGTGTGTTTCAGTCGCTCCGGATTTCCCGAGATAGAGCGGGCGGCGGCGTGTGGAAGATGCATGGATCCGTCCGGCGCAACGGGTCTGCCGAGTGGCGGAGTTGGCCGAATCGCCGAGGATCGCGCCGACGGGCTCAGCGGACGGGGCGCGGCCACGCTGGGACGTGCCCCGTGGCACCGCGAGGTCGATATCGTGGTGCCGGTGCGGATGATGGATGCCGAGTTCGGTTCCACGACCTTCGTGGTCGTCGATGTGGAGATGCGCCGTCAGCCCGGCGGCCTCGTCCCAGCGGCCGTGGCCGCCCTCGCCCTCAGCGGCGCGGACTTCCAGCCCCTGTGGCGAGTTCACCAGGAGATCCGCGAGGAGCCCCACTCCTCCTGGAAGAAACCGCGGCCGCCCCGCCTGCCTCACGAACTCCCCGACGGCTCGGCGGGCCTCGCCCTGCGGGAGATCGAGCGGCATGTCACGGCCCAGCCGCACCGGATCGTCGCGGCACTGGGCTTCATCGAGGCCTCGCTGCTGCACACCGAGCGAGCCGCGTGCCCGCGCCTGGCCTCCCTGACCCGGTGGGACGCGGTGGAGTTGGCGCGAAGGGCCTGCCCCGAAGTCGAGGGAGGGTTCGAGCCGCTCGCTCAGAACCTGGGCGTGCCCCTCGGCCCGGGTCGCCGGCCCGCCACCCAGGAGGCATGGGCGGTGGCCCAGATGTTTCAGCGCGCGGTCGAGCGCGGCGCGGCCGCGGGCCGGTGGTCGACCTTCGCCGAGCTGGAGGAGATAGCAGGGACCGCGCCGAAGCCGGTCGAGGAGCAGTACCTCCCGCCGCCCACGGTGCAAGACTCCCTGTTCGACTGACGGCGCCCGGTTCCGCCGCGGGCTCCGGGCCGCCGAGCCGGTCATATCCGGCGTGCGATGACAACGCATCGCGTGCTGTCCTCGCCGAGGGCGCTGCCGTCATACCCGCCGAACGTCGCGTGCACCGCGAACCCGGCCTGGGCGAGGGCCGTCCGAAGGCTCTCCGGGGTGTAGAGGCGCAAGGAGCTGCGGTACGGCTCGACGCGGCCGTCCGGGTAGCGGGTGGACATGCGGCTGTTGAGGCGGGCGGTCACCGGGCCCCAGGTGGTGTGCAAGGTGGTCGTGGCCTCGGGACCCTTCAGGACACGGGTGCCCACTTTGGCCGTGGCGCTGTTGGGCGGGAAGTGGTCCATGCCCAGGAGGGAGCCGGGCCGCAGCACGCGGGCGATCTCCTTCAGGACGTCGAGGTCTTCCTCGGGGGTGTCGAGGAACCCGAAGCTCCGCAGCATCAGGGCGGCGTCGGCGGACGCGTCGCCGAAGGGCAGTGCCCGGACGCCGGCGCGAACGAACGAGGGGCGCCGGCCGTGGGTGCCGGCCGACGAGGCCGCGTGCGCGAGCATGTCGGGGGACAGGTCCACCCCGATCGCGCGGTGGAAGCCACGCCGGGTGAACTCGTGCGTGTGGTGGCCGAAGGCGCAGCACAGGTCGAGGATCGCCTGGTCGGGCTCGAGGTCCATGTGCTGGATGAAGAAGCCGACGGTGCGGTGCGTCTTGGCATGGTTGTGGTGACCGTAGCGCTGGTGAGGGCCGCGGCCACGGTAGTTGGTGATCCACCAGGGCTCTTGATCGGCGACGGTTTCGTTGCGGGGCATGGCACTCCGAGGGCGAACGGGTGAGGCGGTCGGGTTCTGGCGGGTTCCCGCGGTGCCCCTGCCAGGGGGTGGGCAGGGGCACCGCAGGTCACCCGGGGATGAGCCCGGGCACGGGGACGAGCAGGCCATCACGGACGGCGAGGACCCGCATGCCCGCCTCCAGCGCGGACGTGATGCCGTCCGGTGCGTCGTCGACGGCCAAGCACCGGGCGGGGGCCCGCCCGATCAGCCGGGCGGCCTCCAAGTACGCGTCGGGGGCTGGCTTCCCCCTCGTCACAGACTCGGCCGTCACCACGACCGGCAGGAGCATGCCGAGGCCGAGCCGCTGGACGAAGTGATGGACGAGGACTCCGGCCGCAGCGGAGGCGACGGCCCGCGGCAGGCCCAAAACCTCGGCCCGGCGCAGGAGGTCGATCGTGCTGTCGATCAGCCGCGGCGGCGGGCCGCCCAGGAGCAGGAGCCGACTGGCGTGCACGATCTCCTCGACGGGCAGTGTGCGCCGGCCCGCGAGCCGGGTGATGAGCTCGCGGATGGGAAGCCCGCAGTTCAGGGTGTACCACTGCGAGTCGACATCCACGCCGTACGGGGCGAGAGTCTGCTGGAGCGCGCTCAACCGGATCTCGGCGTTGTCGACGACGGTGCCATCCCAGTCGACGACGACACCGTCGACGTCCTGCAGCAGCTCGTCCACCGCGGGATCGACCGCCGGCACGAGCGGGGGCGGGGGGTTGGCGGTCATCGGCCCTCCGCCCAGGTCTTGGCTTCGCGCCGGATGGTCTCGGCGAAGCGGTGCAGGTCGGCCTCGGTGGTCCGTTGCTGGAGGGTGACGGCCAGCATCCGGTCCACGGCCTCGGCGGCGCGCGGGCAGTCGGCCGGGCTCAGGTCCTGGCAGGCCGAGTTCTGGTGCGCCGCCCGGAGCCCGTAGGTGCCGACGGAGTTGGCGACCCCGGCCTCGGCCAGGAGGGTGCTGAAGTCCCGGGGGCGGTCGAGGTCGACCCGCCACAGGGCGCTGTAGCCGTTGGGGGTGTCTTCGGGCCCCGGGGCGTGCACGGTGAGCCCCGGGGTGTCTCCGACGAGCTCGTAGAGTTGGCGGGCCTGCTCGCGGCGCCGGGACAGGGCCTGGTCCAGGCCCTTCAGATTGTGCCGGGCTAGCGCGGCGAGGGGTTCGGCCAGGCGGTAGTTCATCCCGCGCCGGCTGGCGGCTGGTGCTCCGGGGGCGGGGATGAGCCAGTGCGTGGGGTACGCGGCGGCGCGGGCGGCGAGGGTGTCGTCGTCCGTGAGGAGGTAGCCGCCCTCTCCGCAGGAGATGATCTTGCCGTCCTTCAGGGAGAAGCAGCCGATGCTGCCGACCGTTCCGGCCGCGCGGCCGCGGGTGGTGCTGCCTTGGGCCTGGCAGGCATCCTCGACGACGTGCAGGCCGACCGACTGCGCGTAGGCGGCCAGGTCGAGCAGGCCGTCGGTCCGTCCGGCGAGGTGGACGGGGACGATCGCGCGGGTGCGTGCGGTGGTCTTGGCGGCCACGTCGGCTAGGTCCATGCCGCGCCCGTCTTGGGCGGCGTCGACGAAGACAGGATGGGCACCGGCGGCGGTCACGGCCGACACCGTCATGATCACGGTGGCGGCGGGAAGGAGGACCTCGTCGCCGGGGCCGACGTTGCAGGCGATCAGCGCGGTGTGCAGCGCCGCCGTGCCGGAGGAGACCGCGATGGCGTGCCGGACCCCGTGGACGGTGGCGAGTTCGGCTTCCAGGGCGGCGGCCTCGGCGCGGCCGACTGGGTCCGGCATGCGGTCGAGGGGCGCCTTCAGCGCGTCCAGGGCGTAGGAGGTCATCGTCACGCCGGGCTCCCGGAGGTCGTGGTGTCCAGCACCCGGTCGAAGTCCATCAGGGGCCACATGTTCACGCAGTCGACGCTGAACAGCGCGCAGTCGCTTCCGCAGCCGGAGGGCCTGCCGAACAGCTCGGCCGCGTCGGCGCCCTTGATGGTGCGGTGACGCTCGGTAGGCGTGGCGGCCATCTTGAGGGAGGATGGGCAGTCCCAGAGCGAGCCGTCGGGTTCCGCGAAGTACAGGGTGTCCCCGCCGAAGCAGCCCTCGACGGCTCCCGTGAGCTGGTGGACGGCGGAGGCGACCTGACCGGGGTAGGTGCGCGGCGGCAGCTTGAGGGGGAGCCCGGAGGCGTAGAGACGGTCGAACTGTTCCTCCAAGAGGGGAAGTTCGCTGTCCGTGAGGGCCAGGGTGTCGTGGAGGCTGTGTCCCTCGGGCAGGGCGACCGGCTGGGGCACGGCGTAGTCGCAGCCCAGATCGGCGGCCAGCTGCGGTACGCCGGTGATGTCCGGCAGGTTCAGCTTGGTGATGACGGTGTAGAGGCCGACCCGGGGCTGGGCCGCCGGGCCGCGGGCGGCCAGCAGGGTCTTGATCCCGCTGATGACGCCTTCCCAGCCGTCGCCGTCCTTGCGGGGCGGGCGCCAGGTGTCGTTGTAGTCGGGATCGGTGGAGTCCAGGGAGACGGAGACGCCGTCCACGCTCAGCTCCACCAGGCGGCGGGCCATGTTCGGCAGGTTCAGGGCCACACCGCTGGTGCACACTACGACCTCGAGCCCTCCGCCTTTGAGGATCTCGATGAGGTCGAGGATGGGTCGCCACATGAGCGGCTCGCCGCCGGCAAGGAACACTCGCCGTACGGCTGAGCCGGGAAGGGTGCGGGCGAAGGCCAACACCTGCTCGGTGGGCAGGTCGTGGGGCGAGAAGTGCGAGAGCAGGCCGGGGGTCTTGTCGACACGCTGCTCGTCGAGCCAGGTGAAGTAGCAGGGCTTGCACTTGTGCGAGGCGCAGTAGGAACGCAGCGCCCACAGCAGACTGGCGGTCCTCGGTATCGCGGTCATGGTCTTCCCTCACGTAGTCGGAGCGGGGCGACCGCGCGCGGGCGGCCGCCGCTGCTCGGCGGCTGGTTGGACGGGGAGTCAGCCGTGCCAGGGGTTGTCGGGGCTCTGGAGAAGCCGTACGCGGGCGTGCTGGGTGGCGAATTCGTCGGCGCGGGTGTGCCGCTGCTTCCACAGCACGGCGAGCCAGCGCAGGGCGCAGGTGCGCTGGGCGGCGAGGAAGAGGTGGCGGTTGGCGGGGGTGATGCCGAGGTCGGGTAGGAGCGTGATCCAGGTGCTGTCGGGGATCTCGCGGGCGCTGATGTGTTCGATCAGGTCGGCGGCGTCGAAGTGGACGGTGCTGTGCCCGCTGTACTCGAAGTCGACGCAGGGGCTGGAGGCTCCGTCGCGGAGCCAGTTGTTGAGGTTGGAGTCGCCGCGGGAGAGCACGGCCGGGGTGGTGGTGTCGTCGACGAGTTCGGCGTCGCCACTGGCGTGCCACGCCGTGAGCAGGGCGCGCATGTCGGCGGTCAGCGGGTCGTCCTCGTGGCCCGCGAGGAGTTCGGGCCAGCTGCCGGTCAGGCGCAGCATGTAGTGAGAGCCGGAGTCGATGCGTTCGAGGTCGGCGAGCAGCCCGGACAGGGGCACGTCGTGGAGGCGCTGGGTGGTGTGGGCCAGGCCCTTGAGGGCGGCTTCCAGGTCGGGGCTCTCCAGCAGCGGCGTGCCCTTGAGCAGCGTCATGCCGATGGCGGGGATGCTCTCGTGCTGGTCGAGCCAGAGCGGGCGGGGGACGTCGCTGACGTCGTGCTTGGCGATCAGGGTCAGGGCCGCCCACTCGCGGTCCAGGCGCCGGCGGTGGTTGCCCTTGGCGTAGAGCTTGACGCAGATGGGCCCGGCCTCGGGGTCGCTCCAGGCGTAGACGTGGTTCTGGAAGCCGCCGGTGAGGGGGCGCAGTTCGTGGTCGGCCAGCACTTCCTTGAGGCGGTTCTCGCTGCCGGCGCAGGCCTCGCGCAGGTCGGTGAGGAGCTCGGCGGGCGGGGCGAGGCGCGTGGGGTGCATGCGGGGTACTCCGTGGCGTCTGGTGGTCGTCGGTACGTGAGAAAGCAGGTCGGTTCGCTCTACTGCATGGAAGAACTGTGGTCGGTCGGGATGGGTACGGGGACGTGTTCGGCGAGCGCGTCGACGACGGCCTGGTGGACCTGGAGGGGGGTGATCCCGAGGACGTCGACGGTGACCAGGGCCGTGTCGTCGGCGGCGAGGTGGGTGTAGGCGTCGTGGACGTGTCGCAGGAAGGCGTGCTGCTCGGCGGTGTAGGGGCGGCCCTCGCGTTGGGTGGCCCGGGCGATGGCCTCGTCGGCGGGTAGGCGCAGCCACACGGCCACGTCGGCCGGCGGCCCGGACATCGCGGAGACCGTCCGCAGCCACCCGATGCCGTCCGCGGGGCGGCCGGTGTGTTTCTGCAGGAGGGTGGCGAGGCTGTAGGACTGGATGCTGTGGATGCCGCGGTCCTCGATGACCGTCTGTCCGGACGCGAGGGCCGGGGCGATGTGCGTGGCGACGGTGTTGGTGCGGATGGCGGTGGCGAGCATCGTGTCGGTGACGACGCTGCCGTGCCGGGAGAAGGGGTCCCCGCTGGCGAAGAGGTCCAGGAGCGTGCTGCCCAGGGTGTCTTCGGTGCGGGTCAGGTTGTCGGGCAGGTAGTTGACCGGCACCTTCTCGCGGGTGAGGTGGTCGGCGAGGAGCCGGGACTGGGTGGTCTTCCCGGCGCCGGGCAAGCCTTCGAACGCGATCAGCATGCCGGGCTCCCCGCTTTGGCCGCCCACGCGGTGCCCGTGGTGGTGGTTGCGAGGATGTCCAGGACGGCGTCGCGCAGGCCGGGCGCAGTCGCGATGGTGGTGAGCGAGGCGGGGGTGTGGGGGCTGCCGTCGGTGTCCATGACGACGGCGCCGGCCTCGCGGGCGAGGACGACGCCCGCGGCCATGTCCCAGTCGTGGTTGCCCAGGGTGATGGTGGCGTCGAGGGTGCCGTCGGCGACGAGGGCGAGGTCCACGGCGGCGGACCCGAGCATGCGCACGCGCTGGGCCTGCTCGGCGAGACGGGCCTGGATGGCGAGGGCGACGCGGTTGCGCTCAGGTCCGTCGGGGCCCGTCCCGTAGTCGCCGACGGCGATCATCGCCTCGGGCAGCGTGCTGGTGCCGGCGGCGCGGATGCGTTGGCCGTCGCGGTAGGCGCCCAGGCCCTGGGCGGCCCAGTAGCGGCGGCCGATCAGGGGCAGGTGGATGACGCCGAGGACGGGCACGCCGTGGTGGACGAGCGCGAGGGAGATCCCGCACAGCGGCAGGCCGCGGATGAAGTTCGCGGTGCCGTCGACCGGGTCGATGATCCAGTAGGTGTCGGCGTCGGTGTCGCCGCCTTCTTCCTCGCCGACGAACCCGATGCCGGGGGCCCCGTTCAGGAGGGCCTTGCGAGCCTCGCGTTCGATGGCGAGGTCGACGTTGGTGACCATGTCGCGGTCGCCCTTGGCGGTGATCAGGTCCGGGGTGAGGCCGCGCAGCTGCTGCTCGGCCCGTTCGGTGACCGAGCGGGCGAGGTTGAGTAGCACCGGGAGTTCGGGGCTCATGCGGTGAGGGATCCCTTCGGAGCATGTCGGGTGGGCGGGTGCTCGGCCATCAGGTAGGCCAGGGCGGTGCGGGTGCAGTCCGGGACGGGGGTGCTGGTGTCCAGACGCAGCGCGGGGACGGTGATCGGCTCCGCGGATGCGTTGAGTCGTCGGTGGAGGTCGGGGTCGCGGTTGGCGGCTGGGTGGGTGCCCGCCTGCACGTCCCTGTGAAGGCGGGCGGCGGCGACGTCGTCGGGGCAGACGCATTCGATGATGCGCAGCGGCCGGCCGGTTTCCTCGGCCAGCCGCTGCACGTCCTCGACCTGGTATCGGCGTGAGCAGGTGCGCCCGTCGAGGACCACGGCCGCGCCCGGGTGCTCGCCGAGGTGCCGCGCCGCCGTCAGGTGCATGACGCTGACACAGAAGTCGTCCTGCTCCTGGGTGTAGTCGACCAGGTGTGGGCCGAACAGCGCGTCGCGGACGCGGTCCTTGTCGAGCAGCAGGGTCTTCGTCGGGCCGAGATTCCGGGTCAATTCCCGGGCGAGGGTGCTCTTGCCTGTGCCGGGCAGCCCGGCCAGTTGAATGATCACCGGGCCGCCTCCCCTCGGCCCGGCCTGGCATCGGTGCCGGAAGACGTGCTGGTGAACAGGTCGGACAGGTGGGTGCGCAGCACCGCCCAGCCTGCGCGGGCTGTCTCCGGAAGCGGCGCCCGGGCCCCGGGCGACAGGTCCGGGGTGGCCAGGGCGAGGCGGGCGGCATCGGCAAGACCGGACCACCGCGGGCGGGCGGCGAGACGGGCGAGCGCGTGCAGCAGCGCGTCCGCCCGGGCGAGGACCGGCAACTCCTCCCCGCCGTCGACGCCGCCTTCGGTCTCGGTCCGGGCGAGCGCGGCCTGTACATCCGCCGAGTCGGCGGTGTGGCCCAGGTTGGTGGCGATGTCGACGCTCACGGTGGGCGTCAGCGCGTCTCCCGTGGACCGCCGGCGTGTGTGCGCACCGCGTCCGGGCTCCGTGAAGCCGAGCTCGGCCAGCACTTCCAGGGCCGTGTCCTGGTCGGCGGTGCTGACCAGGAGGTCGATGTCGGTGAACTGCCGGAGTCCGCCGGGCGGGTACAAGGCGGTGTCGTACGCGAGTCCGTTCAGCACCGCGACGGGCACGGCGTGGTGGGCCAGCTCCCGCACGATGCGAACGGTTTCACCGCGGTGGAGTCGGTTGTGCAGCGCGTTGGCGCGCACGGTCTGGCCGAGAAAGGAGTGCATCGGACGGGAAAGGTCCGCGTCCGGCCGGTCGTGGAGCAGGCGGTTGGCCAGCAGGCAGACCAGCTTGGTGTCGATGGCCGCCTCCAGCACCGCGCCGAGCGGGGCCGAAGCCAGCAGGGTCGGGACGATGCCCGGGCGGGGATCGCACAGCCATCGCAGGGCCGTCGAGGCCGGCTCGGCGGCCCCGGGCAGCACTGGCAGCGTCGCAGGGCTGGGCGTGGCGGGGGCGTTCACTCGTGCACCCCGGGGCCCGCGTCAAGGAGGCGGCCGACAGCATCGGCGAGAGCGGCCGGGTCGCCGCCGGCGTGGATCCGGTAGGAGGGCAGTTCGGCGAGGGCGACGACCACGTGGGTCAGGTCGCGGTCGGTGACGGCCGGGTCGGGCGCGGGCCAGAGCCAGTGGTTGATGTGGGAGCTGGGCCCGCGTCCGGGATCGGTCATGAACAGGCGGGTGCGCATCAGCTCGTCGCGGGCCTCGTCGACCCCGACCGGCTCGACGTGCGCCGTGGTCCGGTTGGGGCTGAGCTGGGGAAACACCAGCATGCTCGGGCAGACCGAGCCGAGTACCCGGCCGTCGCTGGACAGCAGCCGGGCGAAGTCCCACGGCTCGATGGGCACCTTGGGGCGGCTCGACCACCGCTGTTCGGCGGGCACCGTGCGCTGGTCCTCGGGGACGAGGTCAGCCAGGTGCGGGAGGGCGCTCAGCGTGCCGATGCCGGCCCGCAGCCGCGCGGGCCACACGTACCCGGCGAGCCGACCCTCGCCCTCGGTGCGCAGCAGCAGCCGGTCGTTGGTGACATAGTCGGCGCCGAGGCGGTGCAGGCAGGCGAGCAGGGTGGTGGTCTTGCCGCGGCCTCGGTGTCCGGCGATGACGACGCCGCGCCCGCCCCGAGAGAAGGCTGCGGTGTGCGCATAGACCGCGCCGTTCTCCAATAGCTGGGCGGTGATGGCCTGCCGGGGCAGCCGTGCCGCCCAGTGCAGCGCCGCGCTCTCCTGGGCGCAGCGCACGGTGATCGTCGCCTGCTGGGTATCGGTCACGATCAGGGTGTGCAGTGCTTCCACCCAGAAGGCGTGGCCGCCGGGCCGCGCGTGCACGGCGGCCATCAGGCGGGGCCCGATCTCGACCGTGGGCGCGTCGGCGAAGCCCTCGACCTCTTCGCACGCCGGGCCGCCGTCGACCAGGAGGTCGATCTGCCAGCGTGCGAAGGAGGGGCCGGTCTGCTCGTAGGCGTACAGGGTGCCCGTGGCGTGGGTGAAGGCGGTCTTGGAGTTGGTCCGCAGACAGACGCTGGCCTCGGCCTGACGGAACGTGGTGTCCCAGAATTCGCCCGGCTGCCGGGCAAGCAGCTGGTCAGCAGCGGAGGTCGTCACGGGCGCTCCCCTTCCGGCCAGGGCTGCGCCTGGGGCAGGTGCGCGCGGGCGGCGTCCACCAGCCGGGACAGCTGGTCACCGGAGGTGTGGAGGGCGACGAGACCGTCGGAGCCGACGGCCTCGCGCAACCAGGCCGGCTCGACGGCCTGCACCCCGCGCCCCCAGTGGTCTCGGCCGCGCGGGGACCCGGTGAGGGTGAAGCCGGTTGCAGACCGGATCGCGGTGATCTCCACCCGCGCGCTGGAGCGGTACTTGATCTCGGCGTGCTGGGCGGCGTGCCGGCTGGTGTGCTGCTGCTCGGTGCCCGGCAGGTCGGTGTAGATGTTGAACACGACGGCGGGTCCGTCCAGGACCGAGGTCTGGTGCCAGGCTGCGAACGGCACGGCTACCAGGTCGCCGGGCCCGCACGCCTGCCAGTTCAGCACGGGGCTACCGGACGAGTCGTGCCAGGCCGTGATCATCAGCACCCGCCCGGACAGTACCTCGAACACCTCGAGCTGGGCCGGGGTGTTCCAGTGGCCGATCGAGCGGTTGAGTTCGCCGCCGGGCAGCTGGCCGGGCTGGTAGGTGCACAGGTCGGCGAACCACTCGGCCCCCAGGGCCCGGGTGGGTGGGAGGATGTCTCGGTGCGCCGTGTAGAGGACTGGGTCGCTGTCGACGGCGCGGGCGGCGTCGGGGTCGGCCAGGTAGCAGGCCGGGTCGCCGTTCGCCCCCGTGGCGAGCAGGTCGGACAGGCGCCGGTTCACCCCGTCGCCCGCAGCGGTCAGGAGGGCCGTGTCCGCGTTGGAGCCGGGGCCGGTGGCCAGGTCAGTCATGGGAAGCACTCCGTGGGATCAGCTCCGCAGGGGCCGCGCTGCACGAGGAGACCAGTACGTCCGGCAGCTCGGCGTGGTCGGCGAAGTCGGGGACGCGGGGCCCGGCGGTGGCCTCGCGGTGGGGGTTGTAGTGGACGGCGCGGCATCCGGCGCCCAGGGCGCCGTCCACATCGGTGAGCGGGTCGTCGCCGACGTGGACGATGCGGTCCAGCGGCATGCCGGCCCGCTCGGCGACGGCGGCGAACACCTCAGGGTGGGGTTTGGCCACCCCGAGGTCTGCGGAGAACAGCACGTCGTCGAAGCGGTCCAGCAGGCCGAGATCGGTCAGCAGGAGCCGGTGGACGTCCGGCGGTGTCGCCAGCGTGTTGGACGTCAGCACCAGGCGCCCGCCCGCGGCCTTGATCGCGTCCAGGGCCGCGCTCGCCCCGGGGATCGGCTGCGGGCAGGCCCGCAGCACCGCATGCGTGTGCACCGCGAGCAGCAGCTTCAGCAGATCGGGCGCGCCCCGATCGATGCCGAGTTCGTCGAGCACCGCCCCGACCTGAGCCTCGACGTCCGGCTGCGCCCCGGTCGTGCGCTGCTGGTGCGCCGCCTGCTGGCGGGTGCGCCCCACGATCCCGCTCAGCTTCTCCGGAGTGGGGTGGTGGCCGTAGGCGTCAAGGACGCGGCCGAACTCCGTGATCCGCCAGGCGGCCGCGGCCTTCCGGTCTCCGTGCGTGATGAGGGTGCCCCACAGGTCGAGGCTGACCGTCCACCCCGACAAGGGCAGCACGGAGGAGGTCACCGGGCACCTCCGTCCGCGTGCGCGGTGGTGTGCTGGCTGCGGATCCACGCGGCGGTCGCGGCCGGGTCGGCGCTGCCGAAAAGCAGGGAGCCCGCCACGACGCCGCTGGCACCGGCGGCGACGAGGTCGGGCACCGTGTGCTCGCGGATGCCGCCGTCGGCCAGGAGGGGGATGTCCGTGCCGCGACGGTCGAGGATCTGGCGGATGACCCGCATGCGGTCCAGGGCTTCGGGGACCATGCTGGTGCCCTTGGTGCCCAGCGGGGTGCCGACCATGGTGACGGCGTTGACGGATTCGAGGAGGTCCTTGACGCGCTCGGGGGCCAGGTCCAGGGTGAGCGCGAGACCGGCCGCCTGGCCTCCGGTGCGGATGCGGTCGATTGCCTCTAACGCTCCGTCGGCTTCCGCGTGGACGGTGATCAGGTCCGCGCCGGCGTCGGCGAACGCCGCGGCCAGCTCGGCCGGACGGTGCGCCATCAGGTGGACGTGAAACGAAACCGTGGTGCGGGGGCGCAGCGCACGGACTAGGTCCGGGAAGAAGATCGCGTCGCGGGTGAAGGAGGTGTCGGAGGCGTCGATGTGGAACGAGTCGGCGTGCGGACCGATCCGCTCGACTTCGGCGGTCAGCGCCCCGAGGTCGGCGGACCACAAAGAAGCGTCGATCAGCGTGCCCTCGTGCGGGCGGTCGGTCAGGAAGGACACAGGGCACTCATCTCGTCAAGGTCGTGGGGACGGGGCGCGGGCAGGGAGGCGCGGAGCCGGCCGGTGATTGCGGCGGCCATCTCGTCGGCCACCTCCGACGCTTCGCGTAGGCCCACCTGGAGGGGCAGGACGTGCGGGCGGTGGGCGTCGAGCACCCGCCGGTACGCGGCCTCGTACCGGGGGAGGAACAGCAGGCGCTCGATCGCGGCGGGGTTGCCGCCTCCCCGGCCGCGGGCGATGGCGCGTTCACGGGCCAGCGGCCAGGGGGTGTTCAGGAAGACGGCCAGGTCGGGGTGGAGGAACCAGGGCGCCACGATGTCGAGTAGGCGCTGAAGGGTCTCCTCCGCGGGGGCGTCGGGCTGGGTCTCGGTCAGGACGGTCAGCGCCCAGGCGATCTTGGAGTAGACGCCGTGGTCGATGATGACGACGTCGTGCTCGGCCTGCGCCGGCTCGTAGAACGTTTGGTGCTGGTGGGCTTCGCGGCACAGGCGCAGCAGGACGTCGACGGTGGCGTGATGGGCGAGTGCGTAGCCGCCGGCGCCGGTGCGGGCGCGCAGGGGCTGCGTTTCGAGGACTTCGGACAGCCGCCTGATCGTGCCGGGGCGGGGCCCGTAGTGGAGGACGGCCACCGTGAAGCCCGCGGCCCGCAGCTGGTTCCCGGCCAGTTCGGCGGTCGTGGTCTTGCCCGCTCCCCAGACTCCTTCGGTGCTGACCAGCAGCCCGCGCGTGCTGCCGAGCCGCCACGCGGGGGGACACAGGCCGGCCGGTGCCGGCGGGCGGGCTGACGGGGCCGGGTCGGTGTTTAGCGGGGGGCCGACGGTGCTGCCTTGTGTGCCGGGGCGCATCGGGCCTCCTTTCGGGCAGGTGACGGGCGGGATGCGGCTGGTTCAGGTGCGGGCGGTCAGGGAGGGCAGCCAGTCGAAGTCGACGGCCTGGTTGCGGGTCGGCTCGTACTCCAGGCCGATCCAGCCGTCGTAGCCGGAGGCGTCGATGCGCGCGAAGTAGTCCGGGTAGTCGAGGACTCCGGAGCCGGGGCGGCCGCGGCCGGGGGTGTCCGCGATCTGGAAGTGCACGATGCGCTTCTCGTGGCGCTGCAGGAGGGCGGGGATGTCCTCGCCGTTGCGGCCGTGGTGGTACAGGTCGCACAGGAATCCGGTGTTCGACAGTCCCGAGGCTTCGTTCACGCGGTCGGCCATGGCAACCGTCGCATCGGCGTTGCTCAGCGGGTAGTTGGGGGCCTCCTGGCGGCTGATGGTCTCCAGCACCACCGACGCTCCCACCTGGTTTGCGGCGCGCGCCGCCAGCACCAGGTTCTCCAGGGCGAGCTCGTCCTGGGCGCCGTCGTCCGCGTCCGGCTGCCGGTTGCCGTAGAGGGCGTTCAGGACGCGGCAGCCGGTCCGGTCGGCGAAGGCGACGGCGGTGTCGATGCTGTCGCGGAACCGGTCCGCGCGGCCGGGGACGGACAGCAGCCCGCGGTCGCCGGCGCGCATGTCGCCCTCGAGGAAGTTCATCGCGACCAGCTGCAGGCCCGCGTCGCTCAGGGCGCCGGCCAGGGCGTCGACGTCGCGGTCGTCCGGGGCGGGGGAGTCGAAGGGCCACCAGATCTCGGCGGCCTCGAATCCGGCGGCGGCCGCGGCAGCGGGCCGCTCCAGGAGGGACAGGTGGCCGTACAGCATGGACAGGTTCGCGGCGAACTTCAGGGTGCCGGTGTTCATCGTGGTCAGGTCTCCGTCCGGTGGGCCCACGGCGAAACCGCCGTGCGGGACTGGGGATGTCGGTGTGCTGCTCAGAGGCAGAAAGAGCGCTGCGAGCCACGGTCAGGTCGGGACACCGACCGTCTCCAGGGCAGCGAAGAACTCCTCGGCCCGGTGCTCGGGGTAGGTGCCGTCGCGCATGGCGCCCAGGTAGTAGCTCTGCACGCGCTCCCACTCCCACGGGTTGGCGGCGAACTCGCCAGCGATCTGGTTGTTGGCCAGGGCGATCCACCGGCGCAGGCAGCTGGAGCAGCGCCCGCAGTGCACGCGTCGCCCGCTCGGCTCGAAGCAGGAGAGGGTGTCCAGCAAGTCCCGTACGGGCAGGCGGGCCTCGACGTACCAGCGCACGATGTCGGTCTTGGTCATGTCCCAGAAGGGGCTGTCGACCTTGATCGGACGGCCGGCGAACTCCGAGAGGACCTCGCTCATCCGCGCGAAGGCCTCGGGGCTCTTGTCGAGCGTGTGGTCGCCCCTGACGCCGACGCACCAGATGGTGTCCGCCTCGTAGTTGGAGGCGAGCATCGCGAAGTAGATGTTGCGGAACGGGATGAGCGGGCGGGTGTCCCAGTCGGACAGGTCCAGCGCGGTGCTGACCGTCAGGTCGATGCCGCACCGCTCGGCGAGCTCGCGCACGCACTCAAGTTCCTGCTCGCGGAAGTGGTGGCGGATGTCGAAGTACACCGCGCGCGGCTTGCCCAGGAAGTACCAGGCCGGGAAAGAGTCCAGCCCGGCGGAGTACAGCAGTACGTCGTTGCCCATCGGGTTCTCCGGTTCAGCTCGGGCTGGCAGCGGCACGCGGCGCGGGCATCTGGCCCTGGACGGCCTTCGGCGTGCCCGCCGCCGAAGGCCCGTCCCCCGTCTCCCAGGGGAAGATCACCCAGGTGTCGGTCTGCTCGCCGACGTAGTCGATGCGCTCCTTAGGCGCCTCCGACGCCGCCCAGTTGGCCAGGTTCACGGTCAGGACCGCCGTGCGCAGCCGCCGGACTCCGAGCGCCTCGACCATCCGGCGCGTGCGCTCCAGAGTGGCGCCGCTCCCCGCAATGTCGTCGACCAGCAGGACGTCCCGTGCGGCCAGATCGCCGAGGGAGGCGGGGTTCTTGTAGGCGGGGGCGCTGGTCTTGGTGGCGTTGACGCCGTCCGTCGCGGTGTGCGTGACCTCGACCGTCCGGACATCGCGGATGCCGAGCTGGTGGGCGATCATCACGGCCGGGATCATCCCGCCACGCATGATCCCGACGACAGTCTCCGGCACGCCGTCAACGTTGGCCCGGACGGCCAGCTCGTTGACGATTGCTTCGACTCCGTTCCAGGTCAGGCGTATGGGGGCCTGCGCGGAGGCGGGAGGGGAGGTGGGTGTGGTCACGGAAGCTACTCCTCACGGTGGGAGCCCGGCGTGCTCGGCACGCGAACCTGGTGCCAGGCGGGCAGGAAGCGGTCGACGATCAGGGCCCAGATGCGGTGAACCTCGGGCTGAAGGTCTGCGGGGACGGCTATCTCCACCGGGGTCGCGCCGACGGCTCCGGGGTGGTGGTGGGTCGCGAGGGCGTGCCGGCCGCGGTCACGCAGCTGTACGGTCAGCCACACCCCCGGCGCCGTACCGGGCAGTTTCACAGTGGTCCGTACGGTCCGGCCCGGCACGAGTTCACCCGGCGCATGGAGGCGGACGGCTTCGTGGGCGGGCGAGGTGGGACGGTCGGCCACCAGGCCGCAGCGCGGACAGGCGACACGGATCCGCTCCACGGCGCCGGGCACAGGCCCGGACCACACGGTCCGCTCCAGCGGGCCGCGGCAGTATCCGCAGGGGCCGGCGGCCGTGGGCCGGTGGGATCGGGTGTGGGTTGCGCTCGCGGCGTCGGTGAGCTGGTCGAGCATGCCGAAGCGGGAGTGCTCGCTCATCTCGGACAGGGCCTTCGCCCAGCTGGTGGCGTGCCGGTTGAGCTCGGCGGGAAGGTCCGGCAGGGGCCCGTACCCGGCTCGCAGCGACTTCTGGACGAGCTGCAGCGTGGCGAGGGCGCTCTCCCGGGCGGCTTCGCGATGACGCCGCATGACCTTGAGCCGTTCGACCACGCGGTTCTTGGGGCGGTCGGCCGCCATCGCCCATGCGCGCAGGTTGTCCTCGAACAGGGCGCCGGCGTCCAGGGCGGTCAGCCAGCTGGTCAGCTCCGTACGGAGGCCGAGCGCCACCGCGTGCCCGTCCTTGACATGTGCCGGGTCCTCGGGGCCGTGCCAGATCCCGTCCCGGGTCACCAGCCCCGTCAGCCGACCGCCGGGGGAGGGCGCAGTGAGGAGAGCTGGACGCCGGGCGGGCCACGGGGTCAGGACCGGCGCCGGTCCGGGCTCGGGCGCGGCACCCAAGGACTGGTCGGGGTCGCCGAGCAGGAGGTATCCGCTGGTTCGACCCACGGTGTCGTTGAGGTCGGCGGTGACGGCCCCCAGCGGGCGGCCGGCGGCGAGCAGCCGGCCGGCCAGGCGCGGCTCGGTGTTCACGGGCAGGTCCTGGTGCACCATCCCGATCACCGCGGCCGGATGCCCTTCCAAGGCGGCGTGGGCGAGCGACACGCTGGAGGGGTAGTGCTCGCGCGGGTCGAGGATGAGCGCGGTGCACACGAACAGCGCCAGCGTCCGGCACGCCACGTCGCGCAGCAGCAGGGGGGCGAGCGTGCCGCCCGCGCGGCACCGGTCCGGGGTGCAGCCGCCCGGCACCGGTGAGCCGGTGCTGTCGAGCTCCTGCTCGCCGGTCAGCCCGCACACGCTGTAGGGGCCGAGGAGGGCGTGCGATCCCGAGCCGTGGGCCTCCACCACGGCGGTGCGCCACCTGCCGCCGACGGCGGTGTCCAGGGCGGTGCGCTCGTCGAGTACCAGCCCGCATCGGGCGGTGCCGGTCAGCCCGTCGAGAAGCACGTCGTGCTCCTCGAGCTGCGTGGTGCGGGCGGCCAGGATCTTGGCGAGCGAGAAGGCGACGCCCGGAAGGTCAACTCCGGTCAGCAGCCCGACGCGTACCGAGCGCTGGGACCAGGTGTGCAGCAGCGGGGCCAGGGCGGCCAGGGAACAAGTGCTGGCCGGGGCGGTGAGCAGCACGCTGCCGCCGTCCGGGACCGGCACCGTCACGGCGCCGTTCAGGTCGTCGACGTGGACGAAGCCTCGGCCCAGGACTCGGGCGGCGCTCTGGGCGAGCTGGCCGGTCGCGCCGACGCCGACCACGAAGCTCCCGCCGGCCGGGGCCGGATAGGAGGCTAGGGGAGGCTGGGCTCCGTAGAAGGCGGCGACGTCCGCCCAACGGGCGGCCCGCTGCGGGTCGGCCGGCCGCAGCAGCGCGATCCGTCCGCCTTCCAGGCGCTTGCACCATTCGGTGAGGTCCTCGGCCCAGCAGAATCCGTTGGGCAGGTCCGGGGCCGCGACCGGGTCCAAGATGGTCATCCGCGGCGTTCCCCCTTCGTGTCCGGGGTGGGCGGGGGCAGGGTGATGCCGCATGCGGCAAGGTCGGCGATGAGCCTCGGGACGGAGACGAACTCGACGGCGCGCAGTCCGACGTGCCGGGCGGCGATGACGTTGGTGGGGTTGTCGTCGGCGAAGAAGATCTCCTCGGCGGGCACACCCATGGCCTCGATAGCCAGCCGGAAGGCCACCGGGGACGGCTTGATCACGCCGAGGTCCGCCGAGTTGATCAGCTTGTCGAAGGCGTCGAACCCGAGCCGGGCCAGGTCCGCCTCCAGCCCGGTGGTGTTGTTAGTGAGGATGCCGACGGGAATGCCCTGGGCGCGGACACCCTTGAGGACGGCCACCGCGTCCTCGTCCAACTCCCCGGGGTCCTTCGCCCACACCTCCACGGCGGCGCCCGCGTGGGGCCCGAACTCGGCCACCAGGTCGCCCCGGACGGCCTCCAGCCACTCCTGGTGGGAGTAGACGCCGTAGTTGGCCAGCGCGAACGAGCCCTTGTAGGCGATACGGCGCAGGGTCCCCGGCGGCAGGCCGACCGCCTTCTCGGCTTCAGCGCGGCCGTTGCCCCGGAAGTGCTGGATGACTCCGCCCAGGTCGAACAGGGCGGCACTCACGCGGGAATTCATGCCGACTCCTCGGTGGCGGAGGCCAGAGCACGGGCGAGGAACGCGGGCGTCGGTTGGGCGGTGAAGTCCGCGAGGGGGATCTCGTGTCCGAAGAGCTCGTTGATGCGGTGCAGGAGCTCCACGCAGGCCAAGGAGTCCCCGCCGCAGGAGAAGAAGTCGCTCGTCGCGGTGGCGGGCTCGGCGCCGGTGGCTTGCCGCCACCACCTCCGGACCGCGTCCGGCAGTGGCACGGCCGTGCTGTCCGCGGCCGGAGCCGTGCCGTCCGCGGAGGCCGGTGGGGCGCCGGGGGAGACCAGGGCGGCGAGCGCGCGCAGATCCGGTTTGCCGTACCCGGTCAGCGGGAGCGAGGGGTGCAGGTGTATGCGGGCGGGGACGGCGGTCGATGGAAGCCGGCTGGCCAGGTGCGCGCGCAGTGCCGCCTCGGTGATCCGGCCGCTGGGGACAGCCGCGTGCAGGGCGAGGACGTCCCGGCCGTCGGCCGGTTCGGCGAGGGCCGCCGCCGCGGTCACGCCGTCGAGGGCCAGCGCTGCGGCTTCGACTTCCTCCGGCTCCAGGCGCACGCCGCCGAGGTTGAGCTGTCGGTCGATCCGTCCCTCGTACACCAACTGTCCATCCGGGCGCCGCCGGGCGCGGTCACCGGTCCGGTACACGCGCACGGCCCGGTCGCCGATCGTGAGCGTGGGGAAGGAGCGGTCCGTACGGTCGGGCAGCCCCGCGTACCCGTCGGCAAGGCCCACCCCGGCCAGGTGTAGGTGACCGGGCTGTCCGTCGGGCACGGGCTGGTCATCTCCGTCGAGGAGGAAGTCCTCCACCCCCGGCACGGGTCGGCCCAGCAGCGCCGGCTGGTCGTCGGCCGTGATGTGCGGTGCCACGTGGGTGGCGATGGTCGCCTCGGTCGGGCCATACGCGTTGGCGACCTGGTGTCGGTCAATCCAGTAGCGGAAGCGGGCCGCAGCCAACGCCTCGCCGCCGACGACAAGCAGCCGCAGCTCGGGCAGCGTCACCTCCGGTAAGGCCGCGAGCATGGTCGGGGTCATCGTGGCGACCGTGACCTGCTCCCCAGCGAGCCACCGGACCAGTCCGATCCCGGGGACCCGCTGACGGCCGTGGGGAACACACAGGGTTGCGCCGACGGTCAGGGCCAGCAGCGTCTCCCAGAGCACGACATCGACCGAGGCCGCGGACAGTTGCGCGATCCGATCCTCCGCCGTGATGCCGTACAGATCCGCGAAGTCGGCGATCCGGCGGGCCAGTCCGCTGTGCGGGAGCACCACGGGTTTCGGCGCACCCGTCGAACCGGAGGTGTGCAGGATGCACGCGGCCCGGCCGCCCGCAGCCGCGGCGAACTCGGGGCCAGATTCGGGCAAACGCGCCGCTTCCGTCCCGGGGAAGGCGACGGCCGATCTGCCGTCCGGCCACCAGCCCGGTATCGCCCCGCCCGTGTGGACCAGCAGATCCGCGCTCCCAGCCAACAGACGCAGCCGGGCCGGCGGGTGGTCGAGGTTGACCGGGACCGCCACCGCCCCGGCCCGCCAGATGCCCAGCAGGCACCCCACCCAGTCGGCACCTGGCGCCAAGCCGATCGCGACCCGCAGCTCTCCGCGGCCCCCTGCGACGGCCAAGATGACGGAGGCCACCCGCCCAGCCCGCTCCCACAGCTCCCCGTACGTCACCCCTTCCTCGCCCGAGCGCACAGCGCAGACGTGGGCACGATCCTGAGCCTGCCCGGCGATGAGAGAGAGCACCGAACCTGATACGGGACCGAGCGGTGTCTCGGCACACGACAGAACGACAGCCGGTGATGTGGACATCAGCTCACCTCCTTTCTGGTCTGCTCGGCGGAGCCCGGGGTCAGGTGGCGTTCCACTGGGCGGCGGCGAGGATGACGAACTGCTGGTTGAGCACCGGGTCGGTGGCGAACCGGCCCCCGGTGTGCACGGTGGTGGTGCGGGCGTCCTCCATCCGCACGCCCCGCATGCTCATGCACAGGTGCAGGCCCCGTACGACGACGGCGAGGTCCTTGCGTCCGAGCACGCCGGTGAGGTGCTCGGCGATCTCGCGGGTGAAGCGTTCCTGGACCTGGAGGCGGCCAGCGAAGTGTTGGGCGACGCGCCCGAACTTCGACAGGCCCACCACCTCGCCGTCGGGCACGTATCCGGCCGTGACCTGCAAGTTCATGGGCAGCATGTGGTGTTCGCAGAGCGACCACACGCTCATGCCGCCCACGATGACCAGTTGATCGCTCAGCTGCGACTCGGTGAAGCAGGTGGCCACCGCGGCGCCGTGCGGCGACAGGAAGTCGTCCCACCACGCCGCGACGCGGTCCGGGGTGTCGATGAGCCCCTCGCGGGCAGGGTCCTCGCCCAACGCGATCAGGAGCTGAGAGATCAGGTCGGTGACCCGCGCGGTGTCGATGACCGCGGCGGGCCGGCCGGAAACGGGGAGGGCAGTGTTCAGAGCAGCGTCGGGGCCGGCGATCGAGGTCGTCATGGGCTTCTCTCGCTTCCAGGTGCTGGGGAACGAACGGGTCAGGCAGAGCGGGAAGGTCAGCGGCCTCGCGCGTCCGCGAAGGCGAGCACGTGCAGCCGGGTGGTGAAGTGCCAGCGCCGGACCGCGACCGCATCCGCCAGGATCCAGGTGGTGGCGGTGATCCCGTCGGCGGTGGTGCCCTCGGGCATCACCCACACCGGCGCGAGCCGGTGGGCGTCGACGAGCTCGGCGATGCGGTCGAGGTCGGCCACCGAGGACGCGACGAACTTGAACGCCGCCCGCCCGGAGGCCACGAACGCCTCCAGCGCGACGGGCACCACGCTCTTGGCCTCGTCCATGCCGAAGCTGGCGATCTTGGGCGAGACGTTGAAACGGACCCCGTCGACCAGCAGCTCAGACACCGGCGCGATGGTGCCGTTCGTCTCAAACTCCACCCGCTTCCCGGCTGCCAGCAGTGCCTCGACGAGCGGCACCAGGCGGGCCTGCTGGAGCAGCGGCTCCCCGCCGGTGATCACGACCAGCTCCACCGGCGAGGAGGTGGCCCAGGCCACGAGCTCGGCCACCGTCTTCTTCGTCGACTCCTTGCGGGGATCGAACTGGGACCAGTCCCAGGTGTACTTGGTGTCGCACTTGATGCAGGTGAGGTTGCACCGGGACAGGCGGATGAACAGGGCGGGGTGCCCACAACTCGGTCCCTCGCCCTGGAAGGTTGGAACCTCGACGCCGAAACACTCCGCGACAATCAGCCAGAAGCCGGCGTCGTCCGTCGCCGGTCCGTCCGTGATCGGCTCAAGTGTGGTCACTGCCCCTCCACCTCGAAGCGGGCCCAACTGCTGCCGGTCTCGCGGACGACGACGGCGACCAGGCGGCCGGGGATATTCGATTGGAGGTTCTGGATGAACCAGCCCGCAAAGAACTGGGCCAGGCGCTCCGAGGTCGGCTCGAAGGGGAGGATCTCGTGCAGATTGCGGTGGTCCAACTCGATGGCCAGGAACTCCTTGAACGGGGCAAGCGCGCCGAAGTCCGTGACGAACCCGGGTGCCTCCAGACGCGAAGCGGTCAGGACGATCTCGACCTCGTAGCTGTGGCCGTGCTGGCGGGAGCACTTGTGCTCGGGCGCCAGTCCGGGAAGACGATGGCCTGCCTCGAAGCCGAACTTCTTGCCGATGGTGAAGGCCCCGGGCGGCAACGGAATGGAACTGTGATCCACGACATTCCTTCGTGAGTTGGGGACGAGGCGACACCGGCCGCCGGAGGAGTTCACGCAGGGGTCGGCCCTCGGGGCTGAGCCCTGCCGGGCCGTACGCTCGCACCACGCACCAGATCGCCGAGGTGATCGAGTGTCGATCAACTGCACGTATTGCCATAGGAGTTGGCGGTCATCCCGCGGTAATCCCGACCGTCTCGCGGCTACGCTCAGCGAAAGGACCGTTGATTGGATGACGACGTGGCCGAGAAGAATCACCCTCTGGCACGGGCTCGGATCGCGCGCGGGATGACAGGGGTTGATCTCGCCCGGGAGATCCGCAGCGCGGCCGAACGCCGCGGGCTGAGATCGGGTGCTACCAAGCAACGCGTCTACAAATGGGAAACAGAGGGCGTCACACCCGATGCCGACTCGCAGTCCTACATCGCCGAGACGCTGGGAGTTCCGGCCGAGGTGGTCAATCCTCACTCGTGGCCGAACTGGCTCCCGGGCGTCGGCGCCATGGTGATCCCACTCGGTCCTACCAGCCCGGTCCCGGCCCTCCGAGAGGCATTGCGAACGACCATGGAACGCTCCTCCCGCCGTACCTTCCTGACCGCCGTCTCCGGCAGTGCCCTGGTCACACTGGCCAGCACCTGGGCGTCGACTGATACCTCGGCCCTGACGGCCCAGACGGCGCACGGCTCCAAAGCGGTCGGGGAGGACCTGGTCGCTCTGCTCGAGGAGACCAGCGCACGCTTGGCCGTTCGGGCAACCGAGCAGCGTCAACACACTGCACCTTTGGTTGACGCGCTCCTGACCACGGTCACAGACATCATTGAAGGCAGCCGGTACAACCGGCCGGTCAAACTGCGCCTCCACGCACTTGCCGCGAGCCTGAGCCAGACCGTGGGGTGGCATCGTTTCGACTATGGGTTGCACGCCGAGGCGAGCCAGTACTGGATCGCCGGACTGCACAGCGCCCACACCGGAGGCGACCGCGACATGGGCGCGGCTCTGCTCGGCGACCTCGCCTACCAGGCCTCCTGGCGGGACGATCCGCGTACGGCCGCCGGCATTCTCGAACGGGCCCTTTCCGGGACCCGGCACCCGGCTGCCCGGTCCCTGCTCCAGCTCCGGCTCGCGCGGGCCCTGGCGGTACAAGGCGAGCGGCGAGCTACCTTGCGTGCCCTCACGGCAGCCGAACACCTCCTCGATGCCTCGTCCGGGGAGCCGGTGCCGCCTTGGTGTGCGTGGATTTCCAGCGCCGATCTGGCCGTCGACTCGGGGCAGGCCCTGCTCGACCTGGGTGACACCCGGCGTGCCCACCAGCTCATCCGGGAGGGCCGGAAGTTGTTGCCACCCAGCCGTGCCAAGACGAGTGGTGTCTTCCGTGCCTACGAGGCGCGTAGCCACTTGGACCTGGGAGAGCCCGAGCGGGCGGCCGCGGCCGCCCTGGAAGCACTTCAGGTCGCCCAGCGCATCGGCGCCCCCCGGTGCGTCGAGCTGGTGCAAGGGCTCGTTCCTCGTTTCGAGGCACACTCCAGCGTCGAAGGAGTGCCTGAGCTGCTGGCCCTCGCCGCTGCGTGACACACCAACGGTCTTCACGAAGGTTGCCGGTCGGACGCGCGCTGCAGATACAGAACGAGTGGCGAAATGACGTGTTGCGAGGCGTGCCCAGCGCTTCAAGTAGCCGACCTCCCGCAGCGACGAGTGAAGGGTGGCCGCTGGCGCGCGCCGATCACTACACAACGCCCGCCTGCTAGCACCATTGAGCTCTCGCCGGGCAGGATGAGGCGACGGTGAGGGGCCCTCACTCATGGACTTGCCCAACTCCTGGAGAAGGAAGGCGCCTTGGACAACGAGGAGCGCGGCACATTCGCCGCAGAACTCACGCATTGGCGCACCGTTCGCAGTCTGTCCAAGAGGGCTTTGGCGGCGCGACTCAACGTCGACCCCTCGTACGTCAGCCACCTCGAGGCCGGACGCGAGCATGGGAGCGCCCACCTCGCCCGCCGAGCGGATGCGGAACTCGATGCAGGCGGCGCCTTGTGGGTTGCGTGGCAGCGGACGGACGCATCTTCGACGAAGGGTGAGCTGGCCGAGCCCTCTTCCCACACAGCCCTGCTGGTGTTGGAAGACGATGCGGCCCTGGACCTCGACGGCAGCACCTTCCACCTGCGCATGCGCCGGCTTCTGCGTAACGACGGTGCTGATCCCGTCACCAGATACCTCGTCCGCATCAATGTGGATCGCTACCCCTCCGAACCTGAGCGCTCCAACGCCCTGTACCGGCGCCACCCGTTGACCTGGGAGGAACTCGGGCTGGAAGCCCACTGCGGCGACGAGCCCATGGGTTGGACCGTCAAACACGACCGCGACGCGTTCAAGGAGGTGTGGCTTCAGTTCCAGAGCGCCACCAGCCGCTTCCCTCTCTACCCGGGCCAGGAAGCGGAGATCACTTACTCCTACAGCGTCAGCGCCGACAAATGGGGCCCCTGGTTTCAGCGGGCTGTCCGGCTGCCGACCCGGCGCCTGTCCGTGGAACTCGCCTTTCCAACCGAGACCGAGCCGACAGTCTGGGGGACCGAGACCTCCATGAGTACGGACTTTGCGCCTCTGCGTACGCCGCCTCGACAGAACATGAGGGGTGACCGGACGGTCTTCGCCTGGAGCACGATGGACCCACCCCTGCACACCCGTTTCCGCTTGGAATGGCGTCTGAAGAATCCCGACACGAAAGAGAACAGCCCTGTGAGCACCCTCTCCGCGAGCCAGGCCATGGCGAACGCCGGCATCGTCCAGGAAGGCGCCCCTGTCCTCACGAGCCCGGTCCGCCCGTTCGACCTGCCGGCGGAAATTGCTGAGGCGCAGCACATCGTCGGTGAACTCCTCGGTGCGATCGAACGGGTCCGCGAACTGCACACGTTCGGCAAGGGCATGGGCATCGCCGCCCCTCAGCTCGGCATCGACCGTTCCGCAGCCGTGGTCCTCCCTCCGGACCCGGAGGCCGAGCCGATCGTGCTGCTCAACGCCACCATTGAGGAGACGTCCGCCGACCAGGACGAGCAGTTCGAGGGATGCTTGAGTTTCTTCGACATCCGCGGCCGCGTACCTCGCCCCCTCAGCATCGTTGTCGCGCACAGCGACCTCGACGGCAGCCCTCGGCTTTCCCGCTTCACGCAAGGGATGGCCCGTCTCGTCGCCCACGAGGTCGACCACCTCGACGGAGTTCTCTACCGCGAGCGCATGCGACCCGGTGTCCAACCGATCCCGGTTGAGGAGTACCGAGGCACCGGGACGCAGTGGAAGTATGGCTGAGCCGGGATCCCGGGGCGGCGACTGAGCCAGCGGGCTGTAGTGAGGTGTCACGAAAGGCCGCACGGCAAGGAACGGGCCGTCGAACTTCTCGACGCGGCGGTCCTGTCGCCGGTATCGCGGCGCGACATCGAAGCGGTCCCTAACCTTCTCCGGCAGACGAACTGACGCACCGCCAGGAGCAACGACGTGCCCGAACAGACCCCCACCGACGCCGAGACCGCCGGCACAGCCGCCCTGCTCTTCGAGGCCGGCGCCTTGCGGAACCAAACGCGCACCGGCTGGCACTACGACGATGTTCCCGTCTCTGCCGCCGAGACCGTCGCCGAGCACAGCCACCGCACTACCCTCATCGGCGTCGCGCTGGCCGCGATGGAGGGAGCTGATCCCGCCCGCACCGCCCTGCTGTGCGCGCTTCACGATCTCCACGGGACCCGCATCGGCGATCAAACGCCGGTCACCCGCCGCTACGTCACAGCCGCGGAGCCACGCAAGGTGACAGCCGACCAGGTAACCGGAACGCATCCGGCCGTCCGAGGCACTGTGACGGCGGCCGTCGAGGAGTTCGAGGCCGGTGAGACCCTCGAAGCCTGGTGTGCCCGCGACGCCGACAAGCTGGACTGCCTCTACCGGGCTCTGGAGTACCGGACAAGTGGCTACCGCACTGACGGGAAGGTCGAAAGGTGCCGGGCCGCGCTGAGGACTGGTTCCGCCCGCAGCCTTGCGGACGCCGCCACCGCAATGGATCCGGCCCAGTGGCAGCACACTCTGCTCGGGGCACCAGCAGCACATTGACCCGCCCGCAGTCAGTACTGGATCGACGTCGGTAACCACCAGGGTGTGGCGATCCGGTCCAGCCTCCCCTTCAGAGCAGCGTGCACCCCAGCTCTCGTCGTCGGTCAGATTCACCGAGCATCCTTCGTCCCTGTACTTCAGAGGGCGCACAGGAGATGCCATAGCCTGGCCGCGGGCAAGACCAGGACCAGGAAGTGGATGAGCATGACGACCGGTGCGGCGGTTCCGTGTAGCGATCGGCGTTCTCACGCGGTGATCACGGTCGCGGCCGCCCTTCGTAGTTCGTGCAGCAGGACAGCGCTGTCTACGAGGCCGAGCATCGAGTAGGCCTGCGGGAAGTTCCCCAGCTGCCGCCCGGTGACCGCGTCGTACTCCTCCGCCAGCAGGCCCATGTCACTGCGCAGCGCCAGCAGCTGTTCGAATAGCTCCTCGGCCTCGGCGAGGCGGCCGGTGAGCGCGAGTGCGTCGACCAGCCAGAAGGAGCACAGGAGGAAGGAGCCCTCGTCACCAGGGAGCCCATCCATGCCCTCGCGATGGCCGGCGGTCGGGTACCGGTGAACCAGGACGCCGTCGGTGCCCAGTTCTCTGCGGACGGCGTCCACGGTGCCGACGACGCGTGGGTCCTCGGCCGGCAGGAACCCGGTGCGCGGCAGCAGCAGAAGCGAGGCGTCCAGCTTCTGAGAGCCGTACGACTGCGTGAAGGTGTTGCGGACTGGGTCGTAGGCCTGCGCGCATACCTCAGCGTGGATTTCGTCGCGCAGGCGCACCAGCTCACCCAAGTCGGTGTCCAGCAGCCCGTTTTCGGCAAGGCGGACAACACGGTCGACCGCCACCCAGCACATGATCTTGGAGTGCGTGAAGTGCTGGCGGGCCCCGCGGACCTCCCAGATGCCGTCATCGGGCTTGCGCCAGTGCCGGCGCACGTAGTCGACGAGCTTCAGGATCAAGCTTTCGGTACTGTCGCACCGTGCGACGCCGTGCTCATGGGCCAGGGCAAGAGTTTCGATCACCTCGCCGGGTACATCCAGCTGTAACTGGTGCACTGCGTCGTTGCCAACGCGGACCGGTCGAGAGCCCTCGTACCCGGGCAACCAGTCCAGCACACGCTCGGGCAGCTCCCTGCTCCCGTCGAGGCGGTACATAATCTGCAGGTTTTCAGGATCTCCGCCGAGGGTGCGCAACAGCCACCGCCGCCACGCGACGGCCTCGTCGCCGTAGCCGGTGCGCAGCAGCGCGGACAGGGTGACCGAGGCATCGCGCAGCCAGCAGGCCCGGTAGTCCCAGTTCCGTACCCCGCCGAGTTCTTCGGGCAGCGAAGTGGTGGGCGCGGCGACGATCCCGCCGGTTCGGGCGTCGTTGAGGGCCTTGAGTGTGAGCAGGGCGCGCATGACCGGCTCGCGGAATGGGCCGTCGTAGGCCAGATGGTGGGCCCACTCCTCCCAGAAACTGCTGGTCTGTGCGAGCGCCTCCCCGGCGGCGGGGACTTCGGGAGCGGGGGCGTGCGATGACTGCCAGCTCAGGGCGAAGGCCACGCGCGCGCCGGCCGTGACCGTGAAATGGTGGTGGATGGTGCCGTCTTTCTCCTGGCCGGGCACGGAGGTATCGAGCCACAGTGCGTTGGGCCCGGAGACTGCGGCCATCCGCCCGCCCTCGTCGTAGATCCACGGCATCGTCCGGCCGTACCCGAAGCGCGGGGACAGCGTCGACGTCATCTCCACCGTGCCAATGACACCCTCAACGATCCGGATCACCTGCGGGTGACCGTCCCGGGGCGGCATGAGATCCAGGACGCGGACGGTCCCGGTCGCTGTGTCCCACTCGGACTCGACGATGAGCGTGTCCCCCCGGTACCGGCGACGGTCCGCGTACGGGGCGGGATCACCTTCGGGGATGGTGGGGCCGATCCGCCACGATCCGTGCGCGTCCGTCCCGATCAGCTCAGCGAACGCGGCAGCAGAGTCGAAGCTGGGCAGGCACAGCCAGTCGATCGATCCGTTCCGGCCGACTAGGGCAGCGGTCTGCATGTCGCCGATCAGCGCGTAATCCTCAATGCGCTGGCGGCTGTTCAAGATGCGCGGCGTGTTCATGCGGTCCGGTCTCCGGTAGTGGCGGGTACGAGGTAGGCGTGGGACTGGAAGGCTGATCTGGTGACTGCGATCCCTGGCTCGATCTCCGCCCAGTGCACGCGCTCGCTGATCGGGAAGGTCGTCTGCCGGATGAACATGGCGGTGGGATTGCGGCCGCCGTTGTTGGGTGACAGGTAACCCTTCATCTCCAGCGGTTCCTCATCGGCCTTGAGGCGCTTGAGGCGCCGTTCGTCGTCAAGATCGCTGTAGGTTGCCTCCTGCCTGAGCAGGATGTCGGGGCGGCGGCTGGCCGCCAGCTCGTGGGCATCCACCCAGCGTTGCGGGATATCGCCGCCCGGGTGTCCGGGCCACCGTCTCGCTCCAGGTTCAGCGAGACGACCAGCACGACTGGCTCCCCGTACGGCAACTTCGTGGGTGTGGCTGCCTGGCCTGTGCCCGGCTGGGACGTTACCGGAATGCTCACCGGTGCCTCCGCTCGTGGATGGCGCTCTATAGGGCAGGCGCTAAGGCCTCATGCGGCGACCGCGTCCGGATCGCTGAATGCCACGTACTCGTCGGCCAGGATCCGGTTGAAGACGCGATCCACGCGGTCCTGCGCTTCCTGTTCACGGAAGGCGCCGAACTCGCGCCAGTAGGTCCGGCCGATCTCGCGTTTCATCAGCCAGCGCGCCTGAATGCGCAGCGTGTGCCGGTTCAGGAGCCCGGCCCGGAACTTTGCGGACAATAGGGAGACCTGCCGGTTGCACTGCACCAACAGCGCATAGTCGTCGGACGACAGGCTCTCGCCCTGGGTCGCCCAGGCCGCCCGCAGCGCCGGCTCCGAGGCGACGTCGGACAGCCACGCCTGATGCATCTCCGCCGCATGCAGTGCCAGCTTCCGCCGGTGGTACCGCTCGACCTGCAGGACCCGCGCGAGCCCGATCCCGACCGCCGTGGCGGCGAGAACGGCGCTCGAGGTCTTTGAAACTGTGGGCAAGGCACTCTCCTGATGTGGAAGGGGCGGGTCAGGGTGGCCGGTGCGGGGCGCGAGGAGGAAGCGCCGCTCCCCGACCGGCGTTGAGCCGTCCGACGATCCAGGCTGAGTTGGGCACCGGGCCGCCGGACGGGTCTATACGGCCAGGGCCACCAGGTGCTTGACGTCGACGGGGATGCAGCCGTGCAAGGAGACGACGTCGCGCGCGGCGATGGTCCACTGCACTCGCGGAGACTCGTAGGGCGCGAAGGTCAGCTCTTGGCCCTTGCGGGCAGTGGGGATCGGAGCGAGCGTGATGGGGTTGTACTCGACGCCGGCCACTCCCCACGGCAGTGGGTCCTTTACCCAGGCGGCCACGGCTCCGTCGCTCATGTGCGGGCAGTGCTGAAGGGCTTCGGCGGCACAGGACTCGTGGATGGGAGGCATGGCCGTCGTCTCGCCTTCGCTGATCGGGGCTCCGCCCCGGTCGGCCATGAGGAACAGATGGGTGCCGTCCTCGCGGCCATACGTAGAGCGACCGCACACCTGGCACAGCATGTGAGCCATGGCCTGCCGCTGTCGGAGCGCGTGCACTTTGGCGAGACGCGGGTAGCCGACACCGCGAACTGCCGGCATTCGCACCCAGAGGATGCCGTTACGTCGGTCTAGCCGGGGGTGCTCACCCTCGTACCCGATTTCGCCTCCAAGCAGGCTGGGGCGCAGCACGAGCGGGACGCGGGGCTGCTTCTCGCCGGACCACGGGGCGATGAACGGCACCCGCACCCCCCGCCAGTAGAACTGGCGCGGTCCGTCATCGCTCACGACGCCACGCTCGCTGGGACGGGGCGGAGCGGGGGAACGATCTTGCCGCTGGGGAGTAGCTCGCCCGTGTCGTCGAAGAGCAGGACCCCATTGCACAGAAGGACCCACCCCTGTTCGTCGCAGCGAGCGACAACGGCGGCCGCATCACGATCGGCCGCGTCCGCAGTAGGGCAGGGGGGTTCGTGCCGACACATGGAGGTCTTCTTCCTTGGGTGTGTAGGACGGTTGGGGCTCTCTCGGGCGGTCTACGGGGCCGTGGGGATCAGCTGGAGACAGCCGAAAGGGGAGTGCACGGGCAACCGGGGCTGGGCTGCACGAGGCCGTAGAAGGTCAGGCGTTCGTTCTCGTCCGACCAGGTGGCCGGAGGGCACTCGCCCCACTCGACGATGTACGAACCGCGCGGCTCGCGCTGCCAGGTGATGCGCAGGTCGGGGAACCCGCTAAGAGGTGCCAGGATGTCGCGGACAGCCAGCGCGATGGCAAGCTTGTCAACGCCGAACCACCCGCCGCGCCTGGTCCGGCCCGCGGGCACGGCGAGGAGCGGCATGCGGAACACACGGATGGCGATGCTGCGCGAGAAGAGCTCGGCGTCGACCCGGTCCCGAAAGTAGTCGAAGTCGTAGGCCTCGGCCGGTGGCATGACGGTGATGTCCGAGAGGGCGGCGGCCGTCATTCCTCCGACTCCTCCGGCAGGGCGAGGCGGCACCAAGTCGTCGCGCCGCCGTCCCTCGTTCCCCAGGCCCCGCCGCGCTCCTTCGCCACCCTCTGCACCAAGGCGAGGCCCCGCCCTGACTCCGCGTCCTCGTCGGCCTCCCTGAGCGTCGCGACGCCCGGCATGCCGTCGATGACAGCGATGTTCAAAAAGCCGTCCTTCACAGCCATCTCCAGGCCGATTGTCCGGGTCCCGCTGTGCAGCACCGCATTGGTCACTAGCTCGGAGACGAGGAGCATCACCTCGTCGGTCAGGGCGCCAAGGCCGTGGTGCCGGATGCGGGCGGCGGCGATTCGGCGCAGGACGCCCACGTAGTGCGCACCTGCCCGACCGGGCGGGGCATCAGCGTGGCGGGGGTCGATGTCGACCCACTGGTTCATCACGTCCTGGTCGCGGCGGGGGACCGCGTGGGACGGTCGTACGGCTGTCGTCGTCATTACGTCCTCTTGGGGGATGGCAGGACCGACCTGACTGCCGACACAGCCCTGCTGAGGGGGGTTCGTTCCGGCGGCGCGAGGAGGGCGCCCGCCTCGGAGAGGCAGCGTGCGAGCGGGGCGGGACTGGTGAGCAGCGGTGCACCGCCGACGGACTGCTCGCCGTCGGGGGGCACCAGCCAGCGCACGATTCCTGACGGCGGCCGAGGGGCGAGCGCGGGCACGAGGATCGCGTGCCCTTCGCCGAGGCACGCCGGCCGGGGGAGCCGGTCGGGCCACTGTGAGGCTGCCATGAGGCTGTGCCAGACCGCTCCGGTGCCACGCGGCACCAGCACGGCCGCGGAGCGCAGGTTGGTGAAGACCACGGCGGGGCCCAGCGGCTGCTCGTACTGGTCGAGGAGCTGGTACGCCGCCTCGATCAAGGACCGGTCGGCCAGCACGATGTCGAAGGTCATGCCGCACCCGAGGCGCCGTGGCAAGTGGGGGTTTTCGTGCCACAGGGCGGTGGCCGTCTCCGGGCGGCCCGTCGCCGCGGCGAGCCAAGCGGACACGATCTCGTGCTCGGCGATCTCGCGGGTCTGCATGAGCCCTCCCGATGTCAACGACACACGCGGTGTGTGCGGCGTGACCCAGTGCAGCGAAGACGCCGATCAGTGAACAGGTCTTTTCGCCGGAACTCTGCCTGCCTCCTACCCGCCCTTTACCCGCCCTTTCAGCCGCCCTTCATGCCTGACCAGGGACTTTCGTTGGCGAACCCTCACGCACCGCTATCGGAGTCGCTACCGTGAGGCGAAACTGGACGGCAAGGGGGCGGTGGATGTGCGTGAACTGAAGCGGTTACGCATCAGCGCGAACCGCACGCAAGAGGCGATGGTCAAGGAACTCACCGACCTTGCCGCTCGACTCCACGCCGAGGGCCGAATCAGCGGGCTCCCCACCTTCACCGTCCGTCAGCTCTCGAAGTGGGAGACCAAGGACCCACCACCGTGGCCGCACCCGGACAGCCGCGCGGTGCTAGCCGCCTACTGGCGGCGGCCCGTTGAGGAGCTGGGACTGAAGCCATCGGCCAACGACGACAGTGGCCCGGTGGTTCTCACGCCGGTTCCACTGATCACTCAGGATCCCGCCTCTAGCCCCCTGATGGTCACGGAAGGCGCCGGACCGCACTCCGATGAGGCGCCTCCCCCGTGGCTGGCCGAGACCACAGTCGGCACCAGCCGATCCAGTGAGTGGCGGATCGTCCCGGAGGAGGTGGCGTTCCTGTCAGCCGCGGCCGACGACAACTATGCGATCGACCAGCAGTTCGGCGCGAACCGGCTGTGGCGGCCAACCCGGGCACACCTGCTCTGGACGCACCACATGATCGACCGAGGTATCTACGACGAGCCCCTGGGCCAGCAGCTCCACGCGCTGGCGGGCAAGCTCACCACCTCGCTCGGGTGGTTCTGCTACGACGCCGGCCTGCAAGAGCAGGCGCGCCAGTACTTCTCCGAAGCGCTGAACGCGGCCAACTACACCAGCGACGACGTGCTGGCCAGCCGTACCTTGAGCAACATGGCTCGACAGGCCGTCGACGTGAACAAGGGGCGTGAGGCCGTCCGCTTTGCCAAGCTCGGACAGCGACACGCAGAACTGTGGGACGCACCCCGCCGAGTGATAGCCCTCCTGTCGATCCGGGAGGCTCAGGGGTATGCGCGTCTTGGAGACGCCTTCAACGCAGAAGCCGCCATCAAAAGGGCCTGGCAGGAGTGGGAGAGCGGAGAGGATGAACGGGACCCGGATTGGGCCTTGTTCCTCAATCTCGCGGAGCTGACCTGCCTTGAGGGCATGTGTCGTCTCGATCTCCGCCAGACGGACCGCGCGCAGAAGTTGCTGGCTCGATCAGAAGCCGAACAGGATGTCGCCCACTCCCGAAACCGGGGGATGTGCCTGGGCCGGCTGTCGGTTGCGGCGGTCGCAAACGGCGACGTCGATCGCGGCCTGAACGCCGCGGCGGAAGCCCTCCGGCTCGTCGAGAACGGCATGTCTTCCACACGGACGGCCGCACAGTTGAAGATCGTTCACAACGGAATGCTTCCCCACCACCGTGCCCGCGGCGTGGGGGACCTACTTGAACAGATCCGCGCTCACGTCGCGTGATCAACAAAGGAGATACACACCGTGGACCCGGAGTTCCAGCGGCACAACGCGCAGTCGGTGAAGGCCCTAACCGGTGAACTGGTCGACGTCTACGCCAAGGTGTACGACGTACCGCCGTACATCGGTGACCCGTTCTTCTCCGCCGACTCCTTCCAGGAACGCCTGGAGGCCGCGTACGACACCGAGGGGTTCGAGACCGTCACCGCCCACCAGGACGGTCGGATCGTCGGATACGTGCACGGTGCGACCCTGCCCCCAGAAAAACCGTGGTGGACTTCCCTGGGTGACCGGCGGCCGACCGACCTCGTCGAACTGGCGGACGGCGGAGGCGTGTTCTGGCTGCGGGAACTGATGGTGCTCCCCGAGTTGCAGAACAAAGGGCTCGGCCGCCTGATCCACGACACGGTCATTGCCGGTCGCTCTGAGACCGTCACGGCCCTTACCTGCATTGTTGACAATCAGCCCGCCCACGATGCATACCTGCGGTGGGGGTACACGATTATGGGACAGATCAAGCACGCCCCAGAGTCGCCCGTCTACGACGCGATGTATTTGCCCTCACGCTGAAACTGGAACGCTCATGATCCAAACGATCACTCACTCTGCCTCGGTCCCGGAGACTACTGGTCGCCGGGACCGACTCACGGCAGGACCTGACATCCTGTTCTGTTACGGCACCCTTCAGTTCGATGCCGTGCTTGAAGGCCTACTGGGCCGCATACCCGCACGTGCTCCAGCGTCCGCACCAGGCTGGAGAGCCGCTGCGCTCAAAGGCCGTGTGTATCCCGGACTCGTCCACAGCCCGCATGGCGCTTCCGCTGACGGAATGATCCTCACCGACCTCAGCGACAAGGAGTGGCGAATCCTCGACACGTTCGAGGATGACGTCTACGAGCTCCGGCCAGTGATGCTCGCCTCCGGCAGGTCGGGATGGGCGTATGTATGGCCGGCCGGAGAAGTCCTGGACCAGGACTGGGACCCCGACGCTTTCGCCGACGAGCATCTCCAGACCTACGCCGCGCGGTGCGCGCGGATAGGCCTGTCGTTGGCCGAGCGCGTGGGCCAGAGCTGAGCGAAGCGAACGGCGGTCGAGAGGGACGCCCTCGACCGCCCTCGGCCGATCACACGCCTGCGGCTCGGTACAGACTCCCCGTCGACGGGGGCTCGGGCGACCTGGGTCAGGCGGGTGGCTGCCGGGCACCGGCTTCGCCATCACTCGCGCCGCTCAGGGGTTGACCCCTGGGAGGGCAGCTGTCGACGAGCAGGGCTCGCGCGGTGCGCGCGATCTGTAGACGCGCCTGCTGGTGACACTCCGCTGGGACGAGGAGGTACGACAGCGTCATCCGGACGACGGCTTCAACAGCCTGGAACTGGTCGAGAGGGCGGGGGTGTCCGTTGGTCCCGGCTGCACTGGCCAGGCGTTGACAGAGCTCCGTGATGACGTTGGCCAGCCCTCGCCCGCCGCCTGGGCCCGCCGCCTCATGGATGCAGCCCGCGAGCACACCGTTGAGCAAGGGATGGGAACGGCAGGAGGCGAGCGTCCAGCTCATAACTGCCGAGAGGCAGTTGCCAAGATCCGCGCCACTAGCGAGGGCCCGCCGCCACCGTTGGTCGACTCCCGCCAGCAGCAGATGCCAGGGTCCGCAGCTTGGTTCGCTCCCATGCACCGTCTGCGTGCAGATCAAACGCGACGTTCAGCACGACTTCTCTGGCGCTCGGCCGGGTCCCTACCGGTCGTTGACGATTCGCGTCGGCGGTTGCGCTCATGCGGCCGAGCGGGCGAGGGGCGCGAACCGGAGGAAGGCCAGGGTGACATCGTCTGAGCGTTTGTAGCGGGGCCAACGGCACCCGTCAGGATCGTCCACCTCGGCATCGCGGATGGCCTGCACGATCCTGTCCGGTCCGTCGGTGAGACAGGCCTGGGCCAGGCTGTCCCAGGTGGCGTAGAGCCCGTACTCCTCGACGGCAGCGCTGGCGCCGTCTGTCATGACGAGGATGTCGGCGAGATCAGCGGCGGGCCATGAGCGCACCACGGCGTGGCGGGCAGCTTCGGGCACGGCCTCCGCGACCCAATACCCGTTCGGTGCACCGTTGTTGAGATGACGCAGCTGGTGGGTCCTGAGTTTCTGGAGCAGTGCGCGGTGCTCGGGGTCCTGGAAGCCGCGGCCTGCCTGCAGCCAGCTGCGGTATTCCGTCCGTTCGGGGCGGCCTGCGATCAGCCGGGCGAGCCGGTCGTCCCGCACTGCATCGACGTCTCCGGCGAGGGTGCGTGCGATCACGGGTGTGTCCGCCAGGACGAGGGCGTCGACGCGTTCGCCGTGGCGTCGCACGATGGCGATGGTGGCGGCGGGGGACGTACCCGGCACCAGCCGGTGCGCGTCGACGACCCAGGCGATGGCCTGTTCGAGGACCTGCCTGAGGTCAGATGAGGGGGCGGCGGCGAGTAGTGAGGCCACACGGTTGCCGAGGGCTTCGGCGTACCAGCCGCCGCGGGGCTCTTCGTCGGTGACGGTGGAGACGCCGTCGAGGACGATGACGGCTCCTGGAGCTCGGATGAGGCGGTCTTCGCTGGGCCGGCCTGGGCCGGCGAGTTCTGCCGCGGTCAGAGAGAATCCGTTGTGATTCATGGAGTGCCGTCTTTCGTTGATGGAGTGGTCGGTGAGGGAATGGCCTTGAGGGAAGCGCTGGGCGGGCACGTTCACCTCGGTGATCCGGGGGCATTACCCAGAGGGGGCCGCGCGGAGACGTGCAGCGAGTTGCCGCTTTTGCTAGCCGCCGTGCGCGTTGCGGTTGTGCTGGTCGTCGTGGCGCTGGTCGGTCCTCAGGAACTAGGACGTTAGGCGGTGGGTGCCCTTGTGTGGTCCGGCGGCGGGGTGCCGGACCAGAGGCGGCCGAACCGGCAGGAGGCCGCTTGCGCTCCGCGGACTGGCCTGTGGCCCACAAGCGGTTGACCATGGCCAGATGCCAGCGGGTCTCGTCACCAGTGGAAGTCGTGCCATTGCGTTCGAAATTCCATGAAACGACACGAACTTCATCGGTCGTGATCAGTTTCCTCCGGGTCACGAAGCTGCCAAGGGGCTGGTGGGACTCGGGCACGACGTGAGTGTGGGTCTGTCGCTGCCCGGCTCATAGGGGGAGCCGTGTCTGTCGCTGATGCGGTTGTCGGCGTGGTGGGCGCCGGCGATGCAGTTAGGAATCGCGCAGTCAGGCGTGCGCCTGAGGCGCCCTTCGGGCGGGCGACCGTGATGCTGCTCGAAAGCAAGGCGGCGGGCGTTGTATCTCCCGCCGGAAGCTTTGAAATCGAAAGTGCGGCTGCCCGCGGGCTTGATCCAGAGCACATGCCCGTCGGTGCCTGACCGGGTATAGCTCCTGAACGCCTCGTCGACAGCGACGAGCCTCGGCTTGCGGTTCTTCAGTGGGATGGGGATGCGGTTCTCTCTTCGCAGTTCAGCGATTTTGTTGCTATTGAGGCCGGTCGCGGCCCGGATGCTCGCGTGTGTGGCTCCAGCGCGGAGCATGCCAACGGCCTGGGCTTCGGCCCTGGCGAGGTCATCGGCGGATCGCTTAGCGCGGGGCGAGGTGATGGTGTAGCTGTAGCGGACGCGGATGATCGCCGTGTTGCCGACCTTCAACTGCCGTCTGACTTCGTCGTAGGTGGCTCCGGCGCGGAGCATGGCGGCGATCTTCGAGTCGCGCTTACTGGTCATCGCGGCCGCCTGCCCAGCCGTACGCGGCGGTGGCCCCCGCCTTGAGGCGTGGGGGCGGGGGTCTGTGTCTGCGACGCGTCGTAAAGGGTGTGGGCCACGCCTGTGAAGGTGGTGGCTAAGGTCCGGAGCGCGGTGCGGAAGGCCAAGAGTGTGGTGAGGGAACCCACAAGGGCGGGGCCGAGGATGGTGGCCATAGGGGTGATCCAGACGGTGGTCATGCGTTTCCTGAGACGGAAGGGGAGTTGCCAGCGGGGCAGGCTTGAGAGAGATCAGCGCATCAGCGCCCAGGGCGCGAGCGGCTGAAACTTTCGCCGAAGCCCTTCGATGAGCTTGCGACGGGAAAAGTCCACGATCAGGAGGTCGTGGTCGCTTCTGCCGCCCATAGGGATGACCTGGACATCGGTGACGGCCTGGATACTCCAGCCGTCTACGGCTGCGCGGTCGATGCGGCAGGGGCCACCCTGGCCCACGGCACTGTCGGCTCGGCCGGCGGTCGCTGTGGCCAGGGCGGCGGGTTTACCGAGGCGCCGGGCGGCGTAGCGGGCCGGGTCATGCATGCCGCTGTGGAGAAGGATCTTGTCGACGTCGGTGCGGCTGCACCAGGTGCCGTCAGGTTGCTCGCGGGCTCGGTGCAGGCGGTGCACCATGTCGGTGAGTTCCGGGGCGTTCCAGTCGATGTCCGGAACGTCACCGGGTGAGGGCACGGGCAGCTCGTTGAAGTCGCCGAGGAGCCAGCACGCCACGGCTTTCGTCCCTTCCGCGGGAAGGTGGGTCTTCACCTTGTCGACCAGGGCAGTGAGTTCGTAGACCTCGGCCTCTCGGACGAACGGGTTGCAGTAGCTGGCGTGGAGGGACGCGGTGAGGATCCGCGCCTTGGGGACCTCGCGCAGGCCCAGCTCGACCACGGTGGGGGGTGTCCTGAAGACCTTGGTCAGATGCTGCTGAGGGCGGGGGCCGATGGTGAACGTCGACGGCCGCACCAGCAGTCCGGTCGGATTGCGACCCTGTCCCATCGCGGCGCGGAAGCCGCGCATCTCTGTCTTCTTCTGGGCTTCCTGCCAGCGGAATTCCGCGGCCTTCTTCTCCTGGTCGGTGGCGTTCGGGCGGGTCTGGGAGTGCGTGAGCTCGCCCAAACCGAGCCAGTCGAAGTGGAGGGCGACGAGCAGGTCGTACGTGTCATGCCAGAGCGTGGGCAGGACTCCCGGTGCCGGTTCGGGGCCGCCGTCGTTCTTCAAGTTCAGGAAGCCGACGCGTATCCGGTCAGATGGCGGCTTGGGGGGCAACACCGGTCCCATCTGGTGCGCGCGGATCGTGTCGCTGCTTCGGCTGCCGTCGGCGTGTGCGTCTGCCTCGTCGAGCAGCTTCCAGGTGTGGCACAGGCCGATCAGGTGAGTCGTGTTCTTCGCCTTGGCCTTCGTGACCACCGACTTGGTCAGGGTCCGGACCTCGGACTTTGCGATGCCGACGGCGCTCGCGATGCGCACGGGGTCCGAGTGCTTGGCCAGGGCGCGAATCAGCCGCAGCTCGGTGGCGTCGAATTGCGGCGCGGGAGATGGGGCGGGCGGCGGGGGGACCTGGCCGGTAGAGAGGAGCGCATGCGCGCGCTCTGGCCGGGAGTACGCGCCGAACTTCGCGCCGATACGGCCGAGATGGCCGGAAAACGCTCGGGGCGTGATTTTGAGGGCGATCCCGCCTTCCTCGTTCGACGCCCCGGCCACGAGCTGCGTGGCGACATGCAGCTCCGTGGGCGTCAGATAGCGGGGTGCTCGGGCAGGCAAATGAGGGGCTGGGGGCATTGTCGGCTGGTCCATGGGTCTGGCGGGCAGTGGGCGATAGCCGGCAGAGCTGGGTTGCTCCGCGCGAACAACAAGGTCCGATTGCGGAGCGGTCAGTCTTTTCGGGCGATGCCGCCGTGGATGTCTGTCGGCTCGTCGGCAGCACCTGGGTCCGGGCGCCACCGCGGGCACGAGACGACCCCTGGGTCCAGCAGGGTGAGTCCGTCGTAGAACGTGGCGATCTGCTCGGGGCTGCGCAGCATGTAGGGGAAGGCGCCGGTGGCGTCGTAACCGCGCTGGGCGGCCCGGAGATCCGCGTTGGTGTCGACGCCGTCGTAGTGAGCGAAGTAGCTGCCCAAGGGCAGGCTCCCCTGGAGGTGGCGCACGATCGCCTTCGCCTCTTCGTAGTCCTCGATGTGCCCGAGGACGCCCATGAGCATCAAGGCGATGGGCTGGTTGAAGTCGAGAACGTCGGCCGCCGCGGAGAGGATCTTCTCCGGCTCGCGCAGGTCGGCGCTTATGTACGCGGTCTGGCCCTCCTTCGTGCCGTGGAGCAAGGTTCGGGCATGCATGAGCACGACGGGATCGTTGTCCGCGTAGACGATCCGGCAGTCGGGAGCGATCCGCTGCGCGACCTCGTGGGTGTTGTAGTGCGTCGGCAGGCCTGCCCCGATGTCGAGGAACTGTCGAATGCCGCATTCTGCGAGGTGTCTCACCGCGCGGATCAAGAATTCGCGTGACTCCCAGGCCATGTCCCTGATCTGGGGGGCCACCGCCGCGTAGGCGTCGCCTTGCTCTTGGTCGACTAGGTAGTGGTCCTTGCCGCCCATCCAGTAGTTCCAGACGCGGGCCGAGTTGGGGACAGAGGTATCGATCATGGGTTGTTCCAAAAAGGTCGGGGCGCCGGGTCCTCGGGCACCAGGGGGTCACAGGTCGAGGCGCGGGCGAGGCACAGGACTGTCTGTCGGAGGTAGGTGCGGCGTCGGACGCTTGTCCTACAGGGGGTGCGTGATGCCCGTTACCCGGCCGATGAGGATGGCGTCGTCCCGTGAGTCGGCCAGGCAGGACGGGTCGTACTGCACGGTCAACACCGCGCCCTTGATCAGGGCGCGACCTACGCCAGGTCCGAGGAGGGCTTGAAGGACGAACGTCGTGCCTGCTCCCTCGCCGTCATCGCTCGCATCGAGGAGACTGCACGCTGCACTCTGCGGAGTGCCGGCCGGGCTGGGGACGGAGAGGTTTCCGACGACTCGGATGGAGCGTGGGATTTTCGGGTCATGGGTGATCAGCCCCCGCTCCGCCAGGGTCCTGATGTGGTGAGCGGCAGTCGACGTGCTGCGGAGGCCGGTCCCTTCGCAGATTTCGCGCAGGGAGGGCGCATAGCCGAGGCGAGTACTCGCTTGCGTGAGAAAGGTCAGGACTTGCGACTGTCGGATGGTCAGCGGGCTACTGGCATGGTTCTGTTCCACTGGCTTCGTGTCCTAGGGGTGTTTCGGGCAAGGCGTGCGCGGCGCCGGGGCCGCCGCGGTGTTTGTGCAGTGCGGGAGAGTTGGCTGCCGTCCTCCGAATCACCGACTCTCCGGAAGACGACAGCCAGCGGCTCAGGCGGCGTGTCCCTCCGTGAGCCGAGCCGTCCATGCGACGAGGTCGTCCGTCTCCTTGCGCCGGGGCACCAGATCAGGGTTCGTCCAGATCTTGTTGAGGGCGGCAAGACCGTGAACATCGATGATCCGGGCGATGCTGTCGCAGGCCCGGCGATACTCCTCGATGACCTTCAGCCGCATGGGCATCGCGAAGAGTTTCCGGTAGCGGTCGGATGCTTCCGGACTGGGCTTGTCGGTTGAGACGGGATTGCCGAGGATCTTGGTGGTGATCTCCCGGTCCGCCCAGTAGGCGTGTCCTTCCAGCAGGTACTCATAGGCCCGGTCGGCTGTGCCGCTACGGGCTGGGAAGAAGGCTTCTTGGGCCGTCCACACCGCGCCGTCGCTGGCCGCGTACTGCCCCAGATGCGTCATTTCGTGCCCCAGGGCCTTGTACAGGAAAGGGATGTCGTCCAGGCGGCCGGCATGCTCAAGCGCTTCGGGTAGGAGAACCACTTCGGGCCGCCCCGGTTCGAACAGCACCGTCTCGGCGGCCATCGTCGGCCAGAATGTGCTCAAGAACGTGGTCCTGGCGCGGTGCTTGACCTTGGCAGTCAGTCTTTCTCGCAGGGAGGGGGCGAGCTGCTCGGTCTCGGCCACCAGACGTCGCTTGGCACTCTCCTGGTGCTCTCTCAGCCATTTGTCGACGGTCATCGTGCGGATGACAACTGGATCGGGCAGCGGCAGTCCCGTCACTGCCTGGACCACCGGCAGGCTCTCTGCGCCTATGGAGAGGAGGCGGTCCACGAGCGAATCGGAGGAGGGACCGGCTTCGTTGCGTACGACAACGGAGGACATCGTGTGCTGCTTTCAGGAGAACGATCGGAAGCGAGGCGGGGCCTTGCCGACGTGCCAGCAACGACGGGCTCATGGCGCGGCCACAGGAAGTGGGACCCGTGCGCGGCAGGCTCGTGGAATGCCGCGAACGGGGGTCTATGCGGGGGTCGGGTCCGGGCGGGCCCAGGCGGCTTCCGCGGCAAAGTGTTCGGACCACTCCACCGTGGGCTCGTCGAGCGCGGTCTTGGCCAGTTGGATGGCCTGGAACTCGGCGGTCCCGGCGGGTGAGTAGGTGCACTGGATGTCGCGGAAGAGACGTTGGAGTGCGTAGTCGCCGTCTAGGGCGTGGGCGCCGTGCGACTCCATCGCGTCCCGTGCGGAGTCGGCGGCCAGTTCGTGGCCGCTGTGTTTGGCCCCGATCAGCTGCGCGTCGCAACGTTTGCCGCGGTCGAAGAGATTGACGGCTCCGTAGGCTGAGCTCTCGGCGATCTGGAGGCGGGCCTGCATGCGTCCGAGTCGGTCGCGTGGGACGGGAAGGTCGGAGAGGTATCCGTCGTAGCGGCGGCGGCTGGACAGCCATTGTGCCGTGGTGTTGACGAGGGCTTCGTGGATGCCGAGGCTGACGGCGGTCAGGTTGGGGCGGCCGTAGGTGATGCTGATGCTCTGCGCGATGTCCAGGCCCTTGCCGATGGGTCCGAGTACGTTGGCCGCGGGTATGCGGACGCCGTCGAGGCGCAGACGGCCGAAGGTAAAGCCGTGCAGCCCCAGTCCCGGCCGGTGTCGTTCCTTGGTCAGGCCCTTACGGTCGTCCTCGACCAGGAACGCCGTCAGAGCCTGGGAGGCGCCGACGCCGGGTGGTGCCGTGCGGGCGACCACCACATGGAGGCCGGCAAGGTGAGAGTTGCCGATGTGGGCTTTCTTGCCGTTGAGTACCCACCAGTCGCCTTGCCGTTCGGCGATCGTCTCCATCCCGCCGATGTGCCCGCCCATCTCTGGCTCGGTGACCGCGATCGAGAAGAGCGTCTGTCCGCTTGCTGCCTGCGGGAGCCACTGGGCCTTCTGCTCGACCGTGCCCCAGTGCCGCACCGCTCCGACTGGGATCAGGCTGGCTTGGAGGATGGCCGCCACCGCGGCGGAGACCACGGCGGTCCGGTGGATGATGATCGTTTTGGCGACATGCCCGGCTGCCATCCCGCCGTACTGGGCGGGGATCGTGACCCCGAACCAATGCCGTTCCGCCATGAGTTGGGCCGCCAGACGCTCGACCCTGTGGGGCTTTGCCTCCATGCCCTGCACACAGGGCGCGATGTACTGGGCTGCGAAGGCGTCGGTCTCCTGCCACAGCCTGAGGTGGGCGGGGGTGAGGATGGGTTCGAGTGCGGGGGGCGGTGTCGTCGGCATGGTCGTCTCCCTCTCCCTGTACGGGGTCGCAAGGCGCAGTGCGGCCAGGTCCCACGGTTGTGGGGCTGCCGGGTGGGGGGCGGCGAAAGGGGGTTAGCGCGCAGGCGCGGAGGCGGGCAGCGCGTTCTTGACCTCGGCCCCGACGTCCTTGACGCGGGCGATGAGATGGCGGGCGTCCTGTACGGTGCGCGGTTCCGGGTCGATCGTGCACACGGTGCCCAGTGCGATGCCGGTCTCCTCGTGAATGAGGGGCGCTCCCATGTAGGAGCGGATCCCGACCGCGTTGACGACGTAGTTCCCGGCGAAGCGAGGCGAGGCGTACACGTCGAACAGCGGCAGGGCTTTCTTCTGTTCGACAACGACAGGGCACCATCCGCGGTCGAAGCCCATGGACCGGCCGACAGGCACCAGGCCCCTTTCCGGATCCGGCATGTGCAGGCCGACGAAGGTCTGATCGCCGTAGAAGAGGTTCACGAACGCGTACGCCATGCCGGTCACCTCGGCGAGGTGGTCGGCGAACTGGTCCATCAGCTGGTCCGGCCCATCGGGGAAACCCAACTGGTGGAGCACGTCGATGCGGGCCTGGTCCTCGGCGATCCTGCGGGCCTGCGCCGCGCTGATCTCCTGGCCCAGTTGGATGGCACCAGGCGGCGGAACGACCATGTCGGGCCGGAACGCAGCCTGCAAATCGGAAGGCATCGAGTTGTACGGGGGCTGTGTCATCGGGCATCCAAGAGGGCTGTGGCGGGCGGGGTGGGGTCCAGGGCGTGGTCGACCAGGCGCAGCAGGGTGTCGCGCACGGACGACTTCTCCCGGGCGTCGCACGTGGTCATAGGGACGTGGGGCCGCAGCTGGAACGCCCGGCGAACGTCGTTGAGTTGGTAGCGGTACGCGCCGTCCCACTGGTTGACGGCGACGATGTGTGGGAGGCCTGCCCGCTCGCAGAACGTCACGGCCGGGAAGCTGATGTCCAGGCGTCGTGTGTCAGCGAGGACAACGATGCCGACGGCACCCCGGGCCAGGTCGAACCAGAAGTCGGCAAACCTGTCCTGGCCCGGGGTACCGAACAGCATCAGCTCCAACTGTTCGCCGACAGTGAGCCGGCCGAAGTCGAAGGCCACCGTCGTGGTCTCCTTCGCCGCCACTCCCTCCAGGTCGTCGGTGGCGGTGCTCGACTCGGTCAGCACCTCCTCGGTGGTGATCGGCGTGATCTCGCTGATCGTGCGGATGAACGTCGTCTTACCTACGCCGAACCCGCCTGCCACGAGGATCTTGAGCATGTCGATGGGGCCGGCCGGTGCTGACCCCGCATGCGGGGGTGATGCGCTGGCGGGGTCAGGCGGGCAGGTTGACGAGACCGACACGGAGCTTCTCCAAGAGCTGTCGAGAGGGGGAGTCCCCGCGCGGGTCGTCGGGGGAGTCGGCACGCTCAAAGCCGGTGCCGACGACGGGCAGGACTAGTACGCGGGCGTCGAGGAGATCAGAGATCAGGACCCGAGCCACCGAGAGAGGGACACCGACCGTGCCCGCCAGTTCGGTCACCGATCGGCACCGCACCCGGCACAGAGCAATGAACTGGTGATACTCGCCGTCGGTGAAAAACCTGCCGGGGTGGCCCGGCCCGGCCTCGACCATGGTGTCAGCGCTCAGCATGTGCCGTGCGCGGGTGCGGCCGCCCGTCAGGACGTAGTTCCGGACGAACGCGGTAGCCCCGCGCCGGGGCTGCACCGGCTGGCCATGGCCAGCCATCAGCGGACGCGGACGGGCTCGATCATGTACTCGGCGAACCGGTTGACGAGCAGGCCCGTCTCGTACCCCACCGCGCCCATCTTGGCGTTAGGCTCGCAGACCACCACGAGGGCCGTCTCCACGACGCCGTCGCGGGTGCCCGCCTGGCCTAGGAAGTGCTGGCTGCTGCCTGCGTTCACCAGAAGGAACCGGGCGTCGTGCCGCTCGATGATCAGCTGGCTAAGGGTGCCCGTTTCACCGTTCCGACCGGGGATGTTCTCGGCCATGGAGGTCATCGATCCGAACACGGCCGACCACTTCGCGGCGTAGTCGCGGTGGAATCCGCTGGTCACCAGCGGCAGCGCGTCCCGGGACAAGAGCAGGGCGTGAGTAACGCCGGGAACCGCCGCGACGAACTCTGCGAGCCGTGCGGCCATCTCCTTGCGAATTTCCTTGCGCCGGGTGTGGATGTGGTCCGTGCTGGTCTCGATCATGACGGAGCTTCCTGAGGTGGGCCAAGCCGTCATCACGGCCGGCCTGGGCGTATAGGTAAGGGGTCGGCTAGGAGCGTGAGGTGGGCGGGCCCGGACGGGCCTGTGCGGCACGTGCTGCCTCGAATCCTTCATCGATGTCGCCGGCCAGGGAAAAGTCGGGCATGCTGCGCGGGCGGTGCACCCGCTTAGGCGGTGCTTCAGGCGTGGCCTCGGCCATGCGCCGGGGCAGCGGCGGGGGCACATCTGCCCCACCTTGGAAGGCGGCTGCTGACGCCGCGTCGGCGACGGGCTGTACGGGCATGCGGCGCGGCAAGTGACGCGGCACGGGAGGTGTCCCCGCCGGAGCCGAGACCCGGGCCGGGGCCGTCTGCGCCTGCATGGGGACCAGGAGCCGCCTCGGCACGGTCACCACGGCCGTGGTGCCGCCCATGGGATTCTCCGTCAGTTGGACGGCGATGCCGTGAACGCGAGCGATCTTCGCGGCGGTCAGCACGCCGATCTTGCCGTGCTTGACGTAGCCGCGCACGTTGACCCGGTCGGGGTCGCTCAGCAGCAGGTTCAGCTCCGTCCGCACGGTGGCCGCCATGGGGATGGTCGCCCGATCCTCGATCTCCACGGTCAGCCCGGTCGCCACCTGCATGGCACGCACCTCCACGTTGAACTGGCGGTCGCAGTACACCGTGGCGTTGTCGACGAGTTCGGCCAGAAGATGGGTGACGTCCGGGCCCACATGGCGGGGCAGTCCCAGGTCGACGCCGACCGTGCCCGCAGCGATCGTGACCCGCTGGTAGTGCTCGACTTCCTGGACGGCGCCCCGCAGGACCTGCACCACGGTCACCGGCTTCTCAGCGCTGCGCAGCGACTGCCCGGCGGCAGCGGACTTGCTCTCCACCCAACGCCGCAGTCGCGTCACGAGATGGTCGAGCTTCCAAAGGATGTCGAGCTGGTCCGGGTCGTCGGTCTTGGCCTGGACGGTGTCGAGGTGACCGAGAATCCGCTCCACAAGAGCGTGCTCCCGTTCGGCGAACTGCGACAGCATGTCGAGGGTCACCTGGGACTGGGACTCGGAGTGCACCCGTTCCAGGGCCTCGGCGACGTGGACCTGGAGGTCGCCGAGGTGCTGGACCAGCCTGGCGGCCGGGCTCACCCCGACGAGTTCGGGACTCACCTCGGGTATGGCAGGTGTGCCGCCCTGGAGAAGCTCCGTGGTGTTGAAGTGGATAAGTTTGTCCAAGGCGGCTGCCGCGGTCGTGATCTGTGCCAGATGCTCCTGGTGTACGGCGTCAGCGGCTTGTTGTGCCGCTGAGGCGCCCTTGGCGGCGGTGTTCGCGCCGCGGGCGCCGGCTCCGGCCGCGACGATCAGCCCACACGCCGCTACCGCGAGGAGTTGCCCGGTGGTCAGCGTGGTGGTTCGCCACAGGGCGGTCACGGCAGCGAGAGCGGCAAGACTGATGACCTGCGGAACGAAGACGGCGGCGCGGATCTGTTCGCGAACAAGCCGATCTACTGAACGGTGCTTTCCCTCACTCCGGCTGTGGGCGGGCCGAGCGAGCAGGGAGGTGGGGGCAGACATGAGGTCCTCGAAGTAGAGGGGCAGAGGGGCTGAAGGCGCCCGTCAGGAGACCGGGAGGATGACCTGCACGCACTTGCCGACGGTCTGGGTGTCTTGGTCCGTCTTCACCGTCCACGCGAGGCGGCCCTTGTAGTGGCTTATCCACCACAGTCCATGCGGCCTTCCCCATACGACGTCGCTGCACTGGGCGGCCACGGGGAAGCCCGGGAACTCACGGAAGGCGTCCTCGACCTCAAGGATCAGCTCGCGTGATTCTGCGTCCACGGCTATGCGCAGGCTGATCGTCCCGTCGGGGAAGGGCCCGCCATGGCGGACAGCGTTCTCCACGAGGACAGCCGCGACACGGGCTGCTTTGCTGATGTTGCCCTGCCAGGCGCCGCCCTCCAGGACAGCCCACACCCGCTCGCGGGTGAGTGGGGTGACGTCCTCGCCCGCCACCATCCTCAGGCTCTGCTCGAACGCGACCTTGACGTCGGTCTTGACCTGCGGGGGCGGGACGGCGGCAAGAGCGCCGGGTATGTCGTTGGGGCCGATCGGGTCAGCGTCAGCTGCGGGCGGCATGGCTGGAGGTCTCCCGTTGAGGTGGCGTGCAGGTTAGTGAGAAAGCGCGGGAAGCGCGCACGTGTCGGGGTCGGCGACGAAGAACCACACGTCCTTGCCGCTTTGAGTCGGTGAGATCTGGATTTCGTCAACCAGGGCGCGAACCAGGTTGAGGCCGCGCCCGCTCTCGTCCAGAGGCCCGGGTGTCGTCCTGACTGGCGAGCGGGGGTCCTTGTCGGTGACGACCGTGGTGATGCCGCCGGCGACCCGTTGAACGAGGAGGATCGCGGTGCGATGCCCGCAGGGGTCGGGCGTGGTGTGCAGGAGGACGTTCGTCAAGAGTTCGTTGACGCAGAGCAGGACACACTCCGCTTGGTCGGCGTCGACGCCCCACAGGCGCAGGTGGGCACGCACGATGCGCCGCACCGTCTTGAGGCTCTCAGCCGTGAGGTCGATCTCGGACTCGTAGCTGCTGCTTCTGGATGTGGACCGCGCAGAAGTGCCCGTGGGGGTGTCGACGAGCGAGGTCACCGATTCTCCGTCCGATAGGTCAACCCCCCTTCATATGGGGGTAGTTGCGGTGTTGTACTGGACTGAACCGCTCCGCAACCATTCAGGCAGAGCAGACCGACAGCCGTGTAGAGGCTGATGCCGATACTTGAGAAATCGGCATCACGGGGAGAGGGGCGATCAAATGCCGCAGCCGGAAAGACGACTCGATCCAGACGCGTCACCGCAGGCGTGGTTCGGTGCGGAACTGCGCCGCCGACGCAAGGCCGAGGGTCTGTCCGCGCGCGCTCTGGGCCAGTTGGCGCAGGTCAGCGACGACATCATCCTGTTGGTGGAGAAGGGCGAATACCCTTCCCTCAAGCGGGACGTTGCCCAGCGCCTCGACCATGCTCTGGACGCCGACGGGCTCTTCGACCGTGCGTGGGGCATGGCTTTCGCGAAACGCGATGCCGACCGCAGGCCCGCTGATGCCGAGAAACGGCCGACAAGAGCGGAAGCGACGGTTCAGGCGAAAACGGGCACAGTGGGCCGGGACGGTCTGTCTCCTCGCTCAGGGAGTCCTGATCCCATGTACCGACGAGCCCTCCTCCGGGCTGGCAGTCTCGCCGCCGCCACCCCCTTGGACCTCATCCAGTCGTTCGCGCTGCCGGCCTTGACTCTGCCGCCGACGATCGGCGTCGGCACCATCGCCGAAGTCCGGGAAGCAGCCGCAGTCATCAGCCATCTCGACAACCGGCACGGAGGCGGGGGCGTCGTCTCCGACGTCGCAGGTGCCGCCATGCAGCGGGCCGCCGGGCTCCTCCACCGGCCCTGCCCCGAGTATCTGCACGCTGACCTGTTCGCGGCCGTTTCCTGGCTGGCCATCGTTGTCGGCGCGAGCGCCTTCGACGCCTACCGCCACCCCTACGCCACCCGCGCCCTCATCTTCGCCGCGGAGACCGCCGAAGAGGCAGACGACCGCCATCTGCGGGCCAAGGCCTACTCCTTCCTCGCCCGCCAGGCCATCTGGACTGGTGACCCCGACCAAGGCCTCACCTATGCGGAGACGGGCCTCGTCCGATCCGACCGGATCACTGCGACCGAGCAGGCCATGCTGTACTCCGCGAGGGCCCGTGCCTTCGGGAAACTCGGCAACGTGCGCGCCTGCCTGACTGCGGTCGGTCAGGCCGACGACGCATTCGCGCACGCCCGCCCCGACGAGGACCCGCCGTGGATGGCCTACTACGACGAGGCCCAGCACAACGGCGACACCGGCCACGCGCTTTACGATCTTGCCGTGCGGGAGGGTCAGGACGCGGGCCGTGCAGCCAGACGCTTCGAACACGCGGTCCGAGGGCACAGCGACGCCTACCGACGCTCCCGGGCGATCTCCCGCACCAAACTGGCGTCCCTCGTCATGGCCACTGGCGACCCCCGGCAGGCAGCCGCCATTGGCAACAAGGCCCTCGACGAAGCCGGGCGTCTCACCTCCCGCAGGGCCGCCGATGATCTCCGTCAGCTTGCCGCGTTCGCCGCGAAGCACCCCCGGGTCCCGGAGGCGGTCGGACTGCGGGAAAGGATCGCCACTACCGTCACAGCATGACCGCTCCAGAGACCACGGCCGACCGGCTCGTCCTCACCACCGCGTGCGCCGCCGCAGGCCTGGCCAGCGACGGCGCCGAGCCGGTACGGCTGGCCGAGAACCAGATATGGCGCCTCCCAGGCCGGGTGATCGTACGAATCGCCAGGCCCGGGCAGATGGCGGCCGCTGAACGTGAAGTGCGGGTCGCCCGCTGGCTCGCCGACAACGCCATCCCGGCCGTACGGCTCGCCAACGTCCCCCACCAACCAGTTGAGGCCCACGAGCGACCAGTGACGTTCTGGGAGGAGCTCCCTCCACAGGAGCACGGCACCGTCGCTGATGTGGCCTTCCTGCTGCGCGAGCTCCACCACCTGCCCGCCCCAGACATCGACCTCGGCTACCTGGACCCGTTCGTCCGGGTCCCGGAGCGGCTCCAGGCGGCAGTCACCATCGATGACGCCGACCGCTCCTGGCTGCACGCCCGCCACCGAGACCTTGCCGCGGCTTGGGCGGAGCGGCCCGCAGGTCGCCCCGACTGCGCCGTCCACGGGGACGCCTGGCCTGGCAACCTCGTCCGTATCACCGGCACCCCCCGCCGACTGATGATGGATTTCGAACGGTTCTCCCTCGGGCCCCCGGAATGGGATCTGGTTTCCACCGCCGTACGAGCCCGCACTACAGGCGCAGTCTCTGCGGCTGAGTATGACGCCTTCTGCGAGGCGTACGGGTGCGACGTCACGGAGTGGCCCGGGTACGCGACTCTGGCTGGTGCCCGTGAGCTCCGCATGGTGACCATGGCCGCTCAACACGCAGCCAGTAACCCGGAATGGATAGATCAGGCTCAGTACCGAGTTGACTGCCTGCGTGGTCGCTGCGGCCCACGCCCCTGGAAATGGAAGGGAATCATGTAGGGACAGAGTGCGCTCGCGTCTTGGTCCCTCTTGGTCCACCTGCCTTGATCGCTCGGCTGGCTGCCCGAACTCGGCGGCCCTGACTACCGCGGCCATAGGCAACTTCTAATGCGTTCCTACCGTGAGCTCTCGGCAACCTGTTCCCGAGCGGGCCCCGACGGGGGAATCTTCGGGGCCCGCCGCCAGCGGACCTTCCGTGTCCTCGCGCGATCAGGTTCCGGCGAGGACACGGGGCCGCTGCGGTATGGCGAGTTCGACGCCCGGCGGATTACGTGAGCGCCGACCAGCAATGGGTTGCGCTACCTCCTGCTCAGAGGGAGCGCATCATGTCGATTCGTATCCATCCGTACGTGCCGGAGGGAAGACCGCCAGCCGACTTCTGCGTGAGCTTGGCGTAGAACCAGAGGTAGCCGTCGCTCCCAGCCCTGGTGCAGTAGTCGCGGAGCCGGTCGCCCTTGTAGAGCGAGCCCTTGACCGAGTACGAGGTGCCTGGGCCGGTACGGAAGTTGGCTCCGTTCACCGTGACGACGTCATCGCCGTCGGGGGTGTTGACGGTGCAGGCACTGGAGCCGACCGCGGACGCGGTGGGCGCGAGCGCCACCGAAGCGCCAGTCAGGAGACTCGCAGAAAGGGCGAATGTCGCAATTCGCCGACGAAATTGCATGGATATTCCCTTCGCTGAAGCAGAGGAGGATGGCTGAGAAGCCGCTGGACAGAAGCCCGAGTTGGGCAGCGCGGATCGCGGGGCGGTTATCCGGCCGTACCGACGTAGAGCCGCTGGTTGAGGCCCGTGGACCAGAAGTCGTACCGGGTCCGCTCGCCCAGGTTCTTGGAGCTGGTCACGCACCAGCCCTTGCCGAGGTTCGCCGTGACACGCCACACGAGGGTGTCGGTGTTGGCCAGGTACACGCTGACCTTGGGTGCGAAACCGTCCGCCCTGGTGTCGCAGACGGTGAGTTTGTCGCCGTTCGCAACGAATTGGGCCGTGCCCCGCTTCACCCCGTACACGTCGACCATGGCCCTGGGGCCGAAGCTGCCCGCCTGGGCGACGCCGGACGTAAGCATGAGGCAGGCCGTAACTGCCGCGCCGAGGCCCAGAGTTCGGGCCGCGGTCTTCCGCATCTTCACAATGATTCCGTTCTGTAGGTGTCGTCTTGCTGGTGACAGGGGGACTGGAAGGGCATGCCGAACTGCGTCGGGGCTCGCGCCCCGCGCGCGAATCGCGGATGGATTGCCGGCGTGGTTGGGTGCGTCAGGTGAGGGGAGCCCGCCGCGGTGAGGAACCGCTCCAGGGGCAAGCCGAGGTGACGGATCAGGGACGAGCCGGGCGTTCTCGCACCGGACGCGCACACTGGAGGCCGCGGTCAGACTGTGGGTGACGCGGTGAAGGGGTACGTGCGGACGCCCGCGCCGTCGTTGTTCCAGTCGAGCTTCAGCTCGCCGTCGCCGAGTCCCTTGGTGGAGCCGATCTTGTAGGAGATGGTTCCGGTGGTGTAGCTGCCGTTGTAGTTGGCGTCGGAGCCGGAGTGCTCCAGCTTCGCTTCGATGCCGCCGAAGTTCGCCTGCTTCTTCACTGGGTCGGTGCCGGCCTGCGACTTCTTGATCTGGAGCTTGAAATAAGCGTCGTCGAAGATCGAGGTGTCATCGGCATCCGCGTACACCGGGCCGTCCCAGCTGATGTTGGCGTAGCTGTAGACGGTGGAGCCGGAGCGCTTCGCGCAGATCCGGACCGTGAAGTCCCAGTTGTCGGCCCACGGGCCGGAGTACGACGGGTCGTCGATGCTCTTCGTGCTGGTCTTGCAGTGGTAGCTGGCGGCGGCCGCCGGGGTGGCGGTCGCGATGGCGGCACTGCCTGCCAGGGCGGCGATGATGACCGCGGTGGATGTGGACCGCTTCAGGCTGGACATGTGGAGCCTTCCTGTGAGTGACGGATGTGTTGTGGGGGGTGGTCTGTGGGGTCGGTCCGCCGGGCCGCTTCAGGTGCGCGCGGCGGCCGACGTGCCGGGATGCCGGGGTCAGATGCGTGAGACCAGGGCTGCGATGAGGGCGATGCAGCAGGCCAGGGGGATGAGCGCGACGTAGGCCGGCGGTCGCTGTAGGACGGGCCTGCCGAGGTCGGGCTGCGGGTGCCCGGGTAGCGGGACGGGCGGCGGCAGGCGGCGCAGCTGCCGGTAGGCGGCCGCGTTGGCCACCAGGGCGGCCGGGGCTCCGACGAGCAAGGACAGCGGGTTCCACCAGCCCAGGCACAGGGTCCGGGTGCTGTATTTGCGGATGAACGAGGTGCCGCACCGTCGGCACCAAGGGCCGTCGAGTGACTGGCCGCGCATCCAGACGAGGAGGCCCTGGTGGGACCGGATGGTGACGGGCACGACTTCGGCGGCGGCGCACATGCGGCACCTGGCCGCAAAATCGATCGCCGGGTTGTCGACGCTGTGCCATGCCACCGGTGCGGGGTCGGCGGGCGGTGTGGCGTGGTCCAGGTACCAGTCCGGAAGCCGGTACTTGGGAACGAAAGCGTCGCCGGGGGAGTGGGGGCGCGGCTGGTCGGAGGCGGTCACGCTGGGATCTCCGGGTTCGTCGGGCAGGGGGCTGTGTGGGGGTCAGGCCGCGTGCGGCGGGCCGTGACGCACGGCCTCGGCGAAGTCGGCCGCGGCGGCCGCGGCGGCCGCCGCGGGAGCGTTGGGGGAGGCCTGCATTCGGCGGATGACGGCGGAGCCGACCACTGCCGCGTCGGCGAACAGAGAGACCCGGGAGGCCTGGTCAGGCGTGCTAATACCGATCCCGACCGCGACCGGCAGGCCGGTGCACTCGCGCAGGCGGCGCACCTGGCGCGGCAGATACGGGCTGAGCGGTCGGCCGTTGCCGGTCAGCCCAGGTGACGCGGGGGCGTAGAGCATGCCGGTTGTGCTGCTGCCGAGATCGGCGAGCCGGGCCCTGGAGGCGTGCGGGGGCGCTAGGTTCACGGTGTGCAGGCCTGCTGCCTCTGCGGCCGCCCGCCACTGCGGTACTGCGGCCGGGGGCAGGTCGGGAATCAGCGCCCCCGCCCCGCCGGCATCGGCCAACATGTGGGCGAACGCGGTGGCGCCGAAGGCGCGGATCGGTTCCCAGTACGACATGACCAGCAGCGCGGCGCTGGTGTGGGCGGCCAACTCGGCTGTACTCGCGAAGAGATCGCGCATCTGGAAGCCGGTCAGGGCCTGCGCGACGGCTTGCTGGATGACCGGGCCGTCCATGTGGGGCAGGTGGTGCGGCACGCCCAGCTCGACCAGGTCCGCATGGGCGGCCATCGCGTGCAGTGCTTCACGGCTCGCTGAGCGGGTGGGGTAGTTGACGGGCAGGTAGAGGCCGAGGGCGGCACGCTGTTGCGCGCGGCTTGTCGCAAGGACGTGGTCGAGGCGGGCGGCGGGCCCGCTCGGGACCATGGACGTGATCATGACGGCCTCTCAGGTGGCAGGCAGAGGGGACGGACGTGGCATGCGGGGGTGGGCACGGTCACGGGCAGCCCGCCTCGTGGAGGTGGTCGCGTTCCAGTGCTCTGATGGCCTGGTAGTCGGCCTCTACGGCCTGGCTCCGGGCGTGACTGAGGACGACCTCGTGGCTGGAAGGCGAAACGGCAACGGCCGTCGGCAGCTGACGCACGCTGCGCAGCAGGCGGGGCTCGATGCCGTCCGAGCCGTGGGTATGCAGGCGGACCCGCACGATGTGGCGTCCGGCCGGGGCCGGTGTGGGCCAGGCGGGCTGGGCCGCGGTCACCGCGTCGAGTGCGGTGCCGAGGCGGTCATGCCCGGTGCAGGAACGCAGTGCGTCGTCGGCGGGGGAGATGCCGGGCACGGCCAGCGCGGACAGGAGGACGGGGCCGCAGTCCACGGTGTAGACGATGTGGCTGGAGACCGGGCCGCTCACCACGCCGAGCGCATCGAGCACCCGCCGTATGTACATGGTCAGGACCCGGGCCAGCAGCGGCTGACGGTCCAGCAGGTCGCTGCGGTCCAGCAGTCCGTCTGGGGTGTGGACTTCGGACCAGATGTCGGTGACGTCGTGGTGCGCGGTGCCGTCCGGCCCAAGATGCGTGGAGCTGTTGACCCGGTAGCGGGGCCCGGTGAGCTCCTCGGTGAGCACCAGGTGCGCGTCACGGGTGTGCCGGGCGGCCGCGCGGCGCATCTCTGGCCATGCCGAGCTGATCTGGAGATCGTCCTCGCATGACACCGGGGCGACGTCGATGCCCGCGGCGGCTGGGGCCAGGAGGAAACGCGGCGGAGCGCAGAAGCGGGCCCATTCCAGCGCGTACGCCAGGCTGGTGGTGTACACCCCGCGCGGGGCCGCGATGCCCGCCTTGGTGAGCGCTGTGGCCTGTGCGCCCCGGTCGCGGCGCAGCACAGAGGTGGCGGGATCGGGGCCGGGCAGTCCGAGCTGCCAGGCGAGACGGTCCGCGAGCTCGATGCCTTCCGGGCTCGCCGCGATCACCGCCGAGACGCCGAGAGGTCGAAGCTTCTTGACGGTCCGACGCAGCGAGCCGGTGTGCTCGACCATGTCGGTGCAGCCTGCGCTTCGGCCGGTGGCCGGCAGGGCGAGGGGCCGCAGGTGCGGGGCGAGACCGATGGACACCATGCGCCATCCCCGGCGGGCGAAGGCCTGTGCGTAGGGCAGCGCTTCGCGGGGGGCGACCACAGCCACCGTTGCTGTACCGGCCGCAGGGTGTGCAAGGGCGGGGTGCAGGGCAGTGGTGATCATCGGTGTGGGCTCCAGTGGCCGGTGGCTGTGGACGGGGGCGTCAGCGGGTGCAGCTGGTCCTGGGCACGTGTGCGTTGATGGGCGAGAATTCGGTCCGGCACGGCGGCCAGACGGGCCCGGCAGGTGGCCGCATCCCTCCCGGTGACCACCCAGTGGCCGAGGCGGTCATCGATGCCGGCCGCGGGGAAGGCGGCGACCTCGGCGCCGGTTTCGCGGGTCCACACCAGCCGCTCCAGCCACCGCTCGCTGCGCAGCGCCTCATCGGCTTCGAGGCCTGTGACCTCTCCGCCGAGCGCCGGATACAGGAACTGGATGGCTGCCGCCCGCTGCCGCGTGGGGGTGAGGTCGGGCGTCGTCCCGGTGGCGAGTGCGGCCGTGGCGCGCGCCAGATCGATGCCCGTGGCCAGAGTCACCAGCAGCGTGATGAGGTCGCCGCCCGGCCTGCCGTTGACCTCGATGAGGACCGGCCCGCGCTTCGTCAGCCGCAGGTCGACGTGCAGCACGCCGCGGGTCACGCCCAGAGCAGTCACGGCGGCCGCGACCGTTCGGGTGATGCCCTGATCGTGGAGAAGGGGGTCGAGCGCGTCGACCGAGTGCCCGGTCTCCTGGAAACGGGGCTCGGGGCCCAGCTGCTTGCGGGTGATGGCCACAACGCGCACTTCGCCGGTGCCGAGCACGACGGTCTCTGCGCTGATCTCGGGCCCGGTCAGATACTCCTCGACCAGAACCCCGGGGACCGCGGAGGCGTCCAGGTCGAGGAACGTGTCCCGGCGCGCGTGCTGGAACGCCGTACGGACCTGGTCGTCGCTGTCCGCCCGGACGACTGCCGTGCTGCCGGCCAGCCCGCGCGGCTTGATGACGACCGGGTAGCGCAGCAGGCGGGCGAAATCGACGGCGTCCTCCGCGTCGGCGACGAGCCGGGAGCGGGCCGAGGGGACGTCGTACAGGTCGAAAAGCTGTCGCGCATCCGCCTTGTCCCGGCAGGCGGCCATCGATGCCTGGGACGAATGAGGCAGGCCGAGCATGGCCGCCAGACGGGCGGCGAGCTCGATGTGGTGCTCCAGGTAGGTGCAGATGCCGCCGAGCCGGGTGGTCGCGGCGAACCTGCGGACGGCCGCCGCCGCACGTTCACGGTCGGCGAGGTCGACGTCCAGGTGGTGACGTGCATAGGCGTTGCCCCAGGAGCGCGGTTCACCGCCAGCGAGGACCACGGGATGGGCGGAGGCGATCTGCTGGAGAAGGTGTTCGTGGTAGGGACGGGGACCGTCGCCGAGGACGAGAACGGTGGTGGCCACTGGAGATCCCCTTAGGCGACGGCGGCGGAGCCGTCGGGCACGGACGGGACGAAGCGGGTGGGTACGGCGGGGGCCGCAGGTACGGCCGGCAGAAGGCGCGCGAGTGCGGCTGCGTTGCCGGTGTAGTGGTGTGTGCGCAGGCCGAGCCGCTGGGCAGCCTTGACGTTGTCCAGGCGGTCATCGACGAACAGAGTCCGCTCCGGTCGCGGGTGGCCGGCGGCGGCCAGCGCAGCCTCGTAGGCACGCGGCGCGGGCTTGTTGATGCCGATGCGAGCGGAGTAGACCGCCCTGGTGATCAAAGTGGCGCACCAGTCGGTCGCGTCGAGCGCGTCGGCCAGCGGGCGGGGTGCGTTGGACAGCAGCGTTCCGGGGATTCCAGCGGCGTGCGCTGAACGCAGGATCTCCAGGACAGCGGGGTCCGCGTTTATCCACATCTGCGTGTCGGCCTGGACGAGCGCAGCCAGCAGGCTGTCGCCCGGTCTGGCCGTGCGGTCTCCGCGCAGCAGCCCGCTCCAGAACTCTTCGGAGGTGAGCGTGCCCTCGTCGTACTCCTCGCGCCGCTGCCAGAAGGCGGTCTGGAAGGCCGGGATCTCCTGGGCGGACCATCCGGCGAGTTCGCCGAGGCCGATCCACTGGGACGCGGTCGGCTGGCGTCCGATCACCCCGTTGTAGTCGTAGATCACGGCCTCAAGTCCACTGATTTCGTGGGCCGTTCGGGTGAAAGCGGTCATCGTGACTCCAGGGCTCGGTGTGCGATCAGGGCGACGGCCGCCGCCAGGACGACCGGCAGTGCGAGGGATGCGGACACGGTGGTGATGGAGGCGAGCGCCCCGATGGCCGCCGGACCAGTGAGCAGGCCGACGTAGCCGGTCGCGGCCACGGCAGCGACCGCGCGGGGCCCGCCGCGTCCGGCGGCGCTGATGAGACAGGGGACGGCCGTGGAGAGGCCCAGCCCGAGGGCCATCCAGCCCCCCAGGGCGGCCACCGGGGTACCAAGGACAAGGCCGGTGCCGAGGCCGGCGGCGGCGATGGCCGCTCCGGCCCGGACCACGGCCATCGGACCGAAGCGGCTGGTCAGTCGGTCCCCGACCAGTCGGCCGGTCATCATCGCCGCGCTGTACAGCGCGTACGCCAAGGCCGCGGTCGCCTCGGACGTCCCGAGAGAGCGCAGGTGCACGGCCGACCAGTCGGCGGCCGCCCCCTCGCCCAGCAGAACCGCAGCCGCGAGAGCTCCCAGGAGCCACACCCCCGTGCGGGGAAGCGTCGTCTTCGGTGTGTCGGCTGGTTCGCTCGCCTGTTCAGTGGCATCCAGGCAGGTGCAGGTCTGGACGACGGGGACCGCGGCGAGCGCAGCGAGGGCGATGGCTCCGCCGCCGATCGCGAAGGCCACGTCGTGCGGAACCCAGGCGGTGACCGCCACGAGCGCGGCCCCGAGCAGGGCGCCGGCGCTGTACGCGCAGTGAACGGAGGACATGATGCGTCGCCGGTAGGCCCGCTCCACGTTGACCGCGCAGGCGTTGCTGCCCACGTCCAGCAACCCGTGTGTGAGGCCGAAGAGTCCGGCGGCCAGTACCAGGGTCGGCAGGGTGCGGCACTGTCCGAGGGCGGCCAGAGCCAGGCCGAATCCGACCGTGGGGCCGACGAGGAGACGGGAGGGGCCGGAGCGGTGGGCCACTCGTCCGCCGATCTGGAGCCCGATGACGATGCCGAGGGCGGCCCCGAGGAGAACGATGGAGAGCTGACCGTTGCTGATGTGCGCGGCGGCTTTGACGGCTGGAATGCGCGCTCCCCAGATGGCCATCCCGACGCCGAGGGCGGTGAAGGCACCGGTCAGCAGCCGTCGGTCACGTGCGGGGGGCGCGGTCCTCTGCTCGACGGAGGCGATCGCAGTCATCTCACGTCCTCCTCGAGGCGGGGGCGGGGGAGATCAGGGCGAGGCCGTAGTGGTGCGTCGGCTCGGTCCAGAGGCGGCTGATCTCCAGCCCGGCCGCACGGACCTCGTCCGCCAGACGGTCCGGCTCGAACTTCGCCGAGATCTCGGTACGCAGGTCCTCGCCGGCGGCGAATGTCACGGCGAGCCCGAGGCCGCGCAGGGTCACGGTCTGGCGGTGGCGAGAGCGCAGCCGCATCTCGATCCACTGGTTATGGCTGTCCCACAGCACGGTGTGGTCGAAGGCCGCGAGGTCGAAGTCGCCGTCGAACTCCCGGTTGAGGACGGTAAGGGCGTTTTTCGAGAAGGCGCTGGTTACACCTGTCGGGTCGTCGTAGGCGGCCCGGATCACCGCGGGGTCCTTGACCAGGTCGCAGCCCAGCAACATCCGGTCGCCCGGTGCGAGTTGGGAGCGCAAGGTGCGCAGGAACACCGAGCGCTCGGCCGAAAGCAGGTTGCCGAACGTGCCGCCCAGGAAAGCCACCAGCCTCGGGCCCTCCACGGGAGGCAGTTCCAGATCCGCCGTGAAGTCGGCTACGACCGGCGCCACCGTCAAGCCGGGGTACTCGGCGCGCAGGGAATCGGTGGCCTGGGATAGGGCGCTAGCACTGACGTCGACCGGCACGTACGCGGTCCCCAACTGGCGCGCACGCAGTGCATCGAGGAGGAGGCGGGACTTCTCGGAGGCCCCGGAACCCAGCTCGATCAACGTCCGGGCCCCGCTGGCTTCGGCTATGGCATCAGCGCAGGACTCCAGCAGCGCCCGTTCGGCGGGAAAAGGGTAGTAGTCCGGAAGGGCGGTGATCTGCTCGAACAGCTTGCTGCCGGTTGCGTCGTATAGCCATTTCGGCGGGAGCCACTTCTGTGGGGATCCCAGGCCCCGCAGGACGTCCCTACGCAGTTCGGCGCGCAGCAACGGTGAGGTGATGTCGGGGGAGACGGGCATGGGGTCGTACCTCCTGAAAGGCGTTGGATGAAGGGAGGGGGTGCTTATGCGCTGGTCTTAAGGGGCTTGGTGCCGTCGAGGGCGGTGACCGGACGGCGACTGAGTCCGTGGGCGATGAGGAGGACCAGGCAGGCCGCGGTGCTGCCGACGGGAAGGAGCGCTGGCGTGGGAAAAAGGCCTGCCAGGGCGGCGCCGACGGCGCAGCCGATGTCCTGCGCGGCCACCAGCAGAGCGGCCGCTTCTGTGACAGATCCGGTTGGTGCGAGGGCGGAGGTGCGCAGGTAGGCAGCGGCGAGCAGCGGCGCCATGAACAGGCCCGGTAGGAGGCCAACCGCCAGCGTCATGGCGGGGCTCTCCGCCATGAGCAGCAGGAGCCAGCTGGCGCCGAACGCGCCGGTCAGAACCACCAGATGCCGAGGGGTGCTGCCGGGCCAGGACCTCACCCCATAGACGAGCCCGCCGAACAAGGCGCCGACCGACACGGACGCCGGAAGCGTCCCGGCCAAGTCGGCGTCGTGCAGACGATCGGCCACCTGGACCGCGAGAGGGGTGAGCGCCCCCATCGGGATCCCGGCGCACAGCATCGCCAGGTACACAGGGCGCAGGCCCCGCGACCGCAGCGGCCCCAGCCAGTCAGGACGCCGGCTCCGGCCGCGCCACGAACGAGACGGTGGGGTGCTGACCACTAGAAGCGTCCCAGCCAAGCCCACCACGGCTGTCACCACCAAGGCCGCACGCGGCGATCCCGTCACCGCGACCGCGGCGACGGTCAGCGGCCCGACGATGTAGATGATTTCTTGGCTGGCCGCGTCCAGAGAGAGCGCTACGCGCTCGTGCTCACGGGAGGGCAGAAGCCTGTTCCAGAGAGCCCGAAGGCTCGCGTCGTGTGGTGGCCGTGCAAGGCCGGCTGCCGCCACGGAAACGACGGCAACCGTCGGCCGATCACCCGCTGCGGCCAAGGACAGGAAACCGGCCCCGGCCACGATCGCGCCCGCTACGAGTGGCCACGTTTGTCCGTGGCGATCAATCAGGCGGCCGGACAACGGGCCCCCCGCCGCGTTGGCCAGCAGATACAGGGCGGCCAACCCGCCCGCCACACCGAAGCTCCCCGCCTCGACGCCTACCAGGACGATGGCCAGAGGCGCCATTCCGGTCGGCATACGCCCGATCAGTGTCCCGCCCAGCAGCCGGGCTGCATGCGGCACACCTAGAACATCTCGGTACCGGACAGTCACTTCTGGTGCCTGTCGGACTGCTGAGGGTGAAGGAGGAGTGGCGAGAGAACGGTGCACGGTGGCACTCCAAAGCGAGGTGGCATTCATGAGGTGGAGGGGCTGCGCGCTGTGGGCAGGGACGCGGTAACGACGCAGGCTGAACAGCAGACGCACAGCCCCCGCGCGCGAGGTGCGCATGACAGGCCCAGGAGTTGCCGCCAGGTCATGGCCAGCTCCGGCACGAGCTGGAATAGGACTGGGTGGGATCCTGGAAGCTGGGGATGGCTGGGCGAGGCAGCGCTCTGGCTTCCGGCCGAGTGCTGTGGCGCCTGCCGAGACGCGGGAACGGCCGTAGCTGCCAAGGCTGGCCGGCTACAGCAGGGCTGCCGAGCATCCTGACGGGAGGGCAACGACTCGACGCGCTACTGCCCGCGACCGGCAAAGCAACTGCCGCAGACGACGGCGTCGACGTGCCCCGTATGAGCCGCCTCCGACCGGGAGGTATTGATCAAGACGACGGGGTGTCGGAGAAAGCACGGGTCTCCCCTCGTGGAGCGGGGAGCTCTAGCCATCGCAGGAAAGTCATAGCCGAAGGACGGTGAAAATGATCCGTCGGAACGTGGGCATGACTATCCTGACTGCGGGCGTGGTTCCACACGCCTGCTAGAGCACCCCAGTGGGTTGGTTGGGTTCCGATCTCTGGTGGTGCGTTGACTCGGGCGAGTCGCCGGTGGCCGTTTCCCTGCGCCAACAGGGGAGCGGCCATCGTTGTGTCCTGGTTCAGATCTGCTCTTGTGGCGCGCGACTGGCCCACGAACTGTCCTCGTGCGCGAACAAGGAGGGTCGTGGCCCGGGCCAGCCGGGGATGTCTGGCGCGGGGGCCGGGGCAACTGCCGCACGGTCCGCACCAATCCCGTACAGCAGCCTGGAACCTCTAGTTCGAACCGCACCCGGTCCAGGCAGCCCGTTCGTAGCAAACACTGTGCATGCAGCAGTCGAGCATTGAGACTCGGATACGCTGTTCCGGCTTGAACCTGATCGATGTTGGCTATGTAAGCGAACACCGCGCATGTTCTGGTGACTGGACTCAACCATGCATGCCCGAGGCGGTCAACGGCGGAGTGGTGCGCGGACCGCCGGTCCGGCTAACGTCGGTGATCATCCACACGGGCGAAACCGTCGTGTTCTGCAAGCGCGGTGGACCCAGATCACAGCCCAGGGCACCAAGCCCGGAGGACAACAGGAGGCACGCGGGTGGTCAGGGAACCGGTCGGGGACCGTGGTGGTTCGACGAGGAGCGGTCGGGAGACCAGGCGCAAGATCCTGGCTGCGGCGAGCCGCGTCTTCGCCGATCAGGGCTACGTCGCCACCGAGGCTCAGGACATCTACCGGGCGGCCGACGTGGGTCGGGGGGCGTTCTACCACCACTTCAGGCCCGAAACCGGCAGTTCGGAGGGTGGCCCAGTGGAAAAGGTGGCCTACGCGGTGGTCCAGGAATCCATGATTCAGGACCTCCTGCCACAGGCCGTCCTGCCGCGCCTTCAGACGGTGGTCGACGCCTCGATTCTCCTCGCAGTCGCGACTCCTCGTGTAACAGAGGTTCGGGCTGCCTTGCGGATCGCCCTGGAGCAGGGGCACCCGCTCTTCGGCTTCCTGTGGAAGGCGTACATTCCGTGGATCGCTGGCTTCCTCGCGGAGTCGCGCGACCTGAGGGAGCTTCTGCCGGGTGTAGAGCCGATGCGGGCAGCCGAAGACTGGGTGGACGGCTACACAGGGCGGGACGCCCGGTACCGGCTCTCGTACCGCGACCTGCCGGCGGCGATTGCCAGGCTCAACGAGACGATGGTTCGGTTGATCGCCGAGCCGCACGTGGCGCGACATCTGGACCTGTCCGTGGAACGCGGGATCACTCTCTTCGAGGCCTCGCCATGGGCGGGCTGGGAAGAGTTGGCGCCAGCCCGGAACGACACAAACCGGCCTGAGCCAGCGAAGTGACGAAGTCAGCCGCCGGGCTTCGCTTCCGGTGGTTACGCAAAACCCAGGTGGGCCGCAGCGCATCCGCGCTGCGGCCCACCTGGGTTTCCTGCCCTAGCGAGCTAGTTGTACTGGGATGGACTTGTGGCCGGTGAGAATGAATCCCTCCACCGGCTCCAGTGATGTGCTGGTCAGGCGGGTGGTGGGGAAACGCTCGAAGAAGCGTGACACGGCCGTGGTGATCTCCAGCCGGGCCAGAGCAGCACCGGGGCAGAAGTGGGGGCCGTGCCCGAAAGCCAGGTGCTGGCGGGAGGTGTCGCGGGTGATGTCGAATGTGTCGGGGGCCTCGTGCACGTCCGGGTCGGTGCCCGCGGCCCCCAGGTGGAGGATGACCCGCTCTCCCGCGTGCAGGGTCACCCCGCTGACGGGGTCGGTGACGTCCTCGATCATGAAACGGGTGGGAACGGCGGCGGCAGGCGACTGGCGGCGAAGGCTCTCCTCCAGTGCGTCCGCCATGGCCTCCTTGCTGCCCGTCGCCTGGCTGCGGGCCTCATCGTGGGTCATCAGGTCGACCAGCAGGGTGCCGATGGCGTGCACCGTTGTCTCGACACCCGCGGTGATCACCAGCAGCAGCTGATCGCGCAGCTCCTCGTCGGTCAGCGGCCTCACATCCTTGTCCGCTTCCCGGATCAGATCGCTGACCAGGTCGTCCCCGCCGGGCTGCGCGCGCCGCAGCGCCACCAGCTCCGCCAGGACGTCCCGGATGCCCTGCATGGAACTGGCCATCTCCTCGGCGGACGCGTCCGTCGCGAAAAGCCCTGCGGCTGCTGCGTGGAAGGCGGGCAGCAGCTCAGCGGGCATGCCGAGCAGGCGGATGACGACCTGGTGGGCGACGGTCAGTGCATACAAGGGGACCAGGTCGACGGTGGACGGCCCGTCGGCGAGGGCGCCCAGGGCTGCGCTGACGATTTCCTCGATCACGGGTTCCATCGCGTCCACCCGGCGCCGGGCGAGGGCCAGGACGATCGGTGTGCGCAGCCGATTGTGTGCGTCTCCGTAGCTGTTGAGCGCGTTCTGCCCGGCTGTTTCCACACTCCAAGCCCAGTACCAGGGCACGTCCTGCTTGTCTTCGTGGGCGGGGCCGTGCCGACCCCAGTCTCGGCTGACGTGGGGGCTGCTGGACAGCAGCTTGACCAGGTCACGGTTGAGGACGAGCCGGGCGGTCACACCTCCTGGTTGCAGCTCGACCTCGGGAGCCGGGCCGTGCTCGCGCAGGCGGGCGACCTCATCGGCATTGGTACGGCCCGGCCCTGCGCCGTGTAGGACGGGGCATCCGCCGCCGGACGGAGGGGAAATAGGGCGCGGAGCGTCGGTGAGGCTCACAGGCATGGACTCCTAGCGAGAGTAAGTGGGATCCCACACGGAAACCTGGGGTAAGCAGGTCCGTTTTGGGTGGGTCAGGTCCGTTACACGCGGTAATGAGCGTTCGGGAACTAGGGTTACAAGCAAACACCGTGCATGGTTTGATCGTCATCATGCAGGCTCGCAGTATCAGGCCGCAACAGGAGCGTGGTGTGCGCACCGGCAGTGTCCGGAGTGTCCACGCACTCGTGTGATCTGCGCGACTAACGGGAGACAGGAAAATTTCGGTGTTTACGGAGACAGGACTGCCGCTCTACAGGCGGCTGTTGGACGAGTACCGGGCTAAGCGGACGCGAGCGGAGGCGGGACTGCCCCCTCTGCCGGCACACAGAGGTCGGGCGCTCGACGACCCCGGGCTGACGATGCACGAGGTCGACCAAGCCATGGAGGCGGGCTTCGGGTACTACGAGAAGGTCCGGTCGGGACGAAAGCGCCCGAGCCCTGAACGTTTGATGGACCTGATGCGGGTGCTGGGCTTTACTCCGCACCACGCGCGGGTCTGCTACCTCGAACTTTTCCGCGCAGAACCGATCCTGCCCGCCGAGCCTCCGTCTGCGCACTGGGAAACCGTGATTGCCGGGCAGCGAGAGATGGCCTGTGTCGTCACGCCCGACGGCCGTCTGCGCGCCTGGAACGAGCCCTTCGCCGAACTGTTCGCCAACGCTGGTGTGCCGGCGAACTGGTGGAGCTGGGCGCTGTCCGGTCACCAGGCCGGCGAGATACTGCTGGAGTGGGACACGCAGTGGGTTCCACCCCTGATGGAGGAGCTGAGGCTGCTGCACCTTCGTCATCCGGACGAATCGGCACTGCGCGACCTGTACGCACGGGCTCGCGCGGACCGCCATCTGCTCCGGGTTGCGGAAGCCCGCTCGGGACTGAATGACTTGGCCCGTCCGATGCGGCACCCAAAGAGGGGGCCTGGAACGGCCCGCATCATGGCTGCGCGCACGGGTGCGGAGACCATCATGACCGTGCTTTTCGAGGCGGCCTGACCGCGCGCACTCGACACCGACTGGGGGAGGAACTCTGATGCCGAACGTTCTCGTGCCTGATGATCTGTTCTTTCTGTCCGCGTTCTGGCTGCTGGAGCGGCCTCTGCTTCAGTTGAACCAGGTCTACTCGAAGGAACTCGACAACCAGACCGTGGACGTGGTCAACAATGCCCTGAACAGCTGGTATTCGATTGTGGACCGTCTTCCGTCCACGCTTCAGCTGGACAAGCCGCACTCCAGCACGGAAGAAGACCCGCGCCAGGGCTACGTTCTACACGAGCCTGGTGGTCGGCAACTGACCAGTCTGTACCTTCAGGAGGACTGGGAGGGCCATCTCCGGCACCTCAAGGCCTGCTACAGCATGCTGGACCAGGCCGAGGCGGGGCAGGCCCGCGACACCGCGCTCGCCGAGGTCCTCGATGATGTCGAACAAAGCCTTCTGCGCAACGACCGGCTGAGGGCTACCGGGTGGGTAGGCGCCTTCCGCCGCGCGCTGGACGTGATGCAGTTGCCGGTCCCGCCCCTGCTCAAGGCGTCTCTGAAACTGGCCGCGCCCGTCGGGAAGACCGTAGGTATTACCCTCAACGGCGAACAGGCCGCGGAGTACCGGCAGTTGGCCGACGAGATCGTGAATGCCCTCAGCTCCGGAGATCACGAGGCGTACACCATGCACCGAGCGCTCTACACCTCCTGAAACGCTAGGGGACAGAGGCGCAGTTGCAGGGCAGCGCGTCCCAGTACAGGCGGGCGAGTCCTGTTTCATGGACAGCGCCCTGATCTCTGGGCTCAGCACTGCCGCACCGGCTACCGGCCGCGGTTCGTCGCTTCTGTCAGAGGGGACGTGGGCAGGTCGCGACCACGAGCCGGGCCAGTTCCTCGAGACGCCGACGCAGGGCGAGTGCCCACTGGCTCTCGCACTCGAAAGCGACGCAGCCTGGTTCCGCGCAGGGAACGGAGGCGCCGTAGGTGAGGGCCGTCTGTCCATTCGCTCAGTGCACGACGATCTTCATGTCCCTCACCGAAGCAAGGTTGTAAGGAAGGCTCTCAGGCAGTTCACGGCGAACCTCATCTTTCATCCGCGTGACCGTCACTAGCGGCGAGCAGTGTGCAGTAACGCCTTCCTCGATCCCGTGTGTGATCAGCCAGAAAGCGCCCGTCGGATCTCAGGCAGGGCGGCCGCGAGGCCTTCCCATAGGCGCAGCGACACCACAAACTGCGCGCTCGTCAGTCCCGAGCCCGGGTTGGACGGACGAAGCTGGGCCGTTGGTGACCGGCGATTGGGCCGGCACCTCGTAGCAACCGCCGCGGAATGAGGTACCTATCCCATCCGGGCGAGTTGGGACGTCAGGAGGTGGGAGTCGAGAAGGGCGACGTCGGCCGTACGGTCGGCGCGGGCGTAACTGGCCAGCATGCGTTTGGTCAGCACGAGGGCCTCGTGCGAGCGCCGCAGCAGCGGTCGCGTCCAGGCCTCGATGATCTGGTCCAGCTGGTCGAGGGGAGCCACCTTGTGGAGGAGACCGAGGCGATAGGCAACGGACGCGTCGAACTGGTCGCAGGTGAGCATGAGCTCGCGGATCCTGGCTCCGCCAGCCTCGGAGATCAGGCGTCCCATGGCACCTCCCCAGGCAGGCGGGAGCCCCACCCCGACCTCCGGCATGCGGAACCGGCAGGTGTCCGCGCCTGCCCGAAGGTCGCAGTAGGCGGCGAGTGCGAGGCCGGCGCCCAGGACGCCGCCGTGGAGCTTTCCGATGGTGACGGCCTGCGTGCTCTCCAGGGCCTGACAGAGACGGTGGGCTCTGTCGCCGATTCGTCGAAGGTAGGCGCCCGTCGGGTCCATGGTGAGGGCGGCAGCGTACTCGCTGCGATCGGCTCCCGTGCAGAAGTCCTCGCCCAGCGAGGAGAGGATCAACACCCGGATGTCAGGCTGTAGGTCGTCGAGGAGTTCGGTGAGCGCGTCCACCACGGCGATGCTCAGCGTGTCGTCGTGGCCGGAGGGATTCAGCTGTACGTGGAGCACGGGTCCGTCTTGCTCGACGTGTATTGCATCGCCGGAGGGCGCGTTGAGGGGAGCGGGCATTTCGTTCATGCGAGGGCAACATCCAAGTTCAGCAATCGCCTGAACGCCACTCTGGGGGCTCTCGCCGGTGGTCGCACGAGAGTGAGGCGGGGGAGGCGACTGATCAGTTGACGGAGCAGGGTCTGAGCCTCCAGCCGGGCCAGCGGGGCGCCGAGGCAGTAGTGGATGCCTCCGCTGAAGGCGAGATGAGCGGGTCTGCGGTGGGGGTCGAAACGTCCGGGACGGGAGTGCTTGGCCGGGTCCCGGTGGGCGGCGCCCACCATGAGGTGGACCATGTCGTCCTTGCGGATCTGGACGCCCTCCAGGAGACAGTCGGTGGCGGAGACGCGGCTGATGACGTGGGTAGGAGGGTCGTAGCGCAGCGTCTCCTCGACGAAAGCGGGCACGAGTTCGTCGGGATCGGAGGCGACCAGGTCCCAGTGGCGCGGGTTCTCTACCAGCAGGAGCGTCATCGTCGACAGCAGGGTGGAGGTGGTCTCCAGGGCCGCCAGCAGGACGAACAGGGCCAGGTAGTAGACCTCTTGGTCGGCCTTGTCCTGGTCGGGTTCGAGGGCGTCCCATGTTGTGATCCACCGTGACACGGGATCCTCGCGCAGGCGAGTGCGCCGGTCGCGTACCAGGTCCAGGAAGTATGCGCGCAATTCGGCCATGGCGACGTCGGAACGGGCCAGCTGGCTTGCGGAGGGGAGTAGTTCTTGGGTGTAGACCTGTTCGTGGGTCAGTTCCCGCAGTCTGGGCCAGTCGGCGGTGGGCAGATCGATCCAGTTGCCGATGGTGGCGATCGGTAGTTCTTCGCTCACCAGGGCGGCAAAGTCTGCTTCTCCGTCACGTAGCCGGTCGGTGAGGGTGTCGAGGAGTTGGTCGGTGGTCTGGGTGACGGTCTGGCCCAGTCGCTCGATGGTCCCGCGGTCGAAGGTGCTGGCCGCCCGGCGGGCACGGGTGTGGTCCGGTGGGTTGAGGGAGGGCAGCGTGCTCCCTATCTCCCGGGCCGAAGGGGCGCTCCATCGGGTGCGGGGTCCCTGTCGTTCTCGCCAGGGTCTGTCCGGCTCCAGCCAGGCGCCGTTGCGCAGTATTTGGTCGCACAGGTCGTAGCTGGTCACGAGGTATCCGCCCCAGGGCGCGGGAACGATCGGGCCCTGGGAGCGGAGCTCCTTGTAGATCGGGAAGGGATTGTCCTGGCCTCGTGCCGTCCGCAGACGGGAGATGAGGGATATTGCGGTCCGGCGGTCGAACGACGGAGTCGTGACGCTTCCCACGATGACGGCCCCTTTCTGAGCACAGCCGCCATACGTACCCGCCGGGTGATTGAAGCATCCAATAACACAGTGTTCTTATAGGGTTACTTACGTCACTCGCCCCTCGTCCATGCCAAGAAGCGGCTGAACAAGCCCTTAGCCGGTGCAGCGTGAGCCGGTCGGGAGGCGGTGGGTGTGGCGGGTGCCGCCGTCGAGCGGACGGTCTCCGTGGCCTTGGGGGTTACGGGAGCGGCTGCCCGTGCCAGGGGCGCAGTGAACCGGATGGGGACCGTCACCAGCGAACGGCTCCACGGTCCTTCGCTCCAGGCGAGCGACTTGAACGCGATGCGGGTTTCGACGTCGGGCAGCCGGTTGAGCAGCGCCTCCACGGCACTGATGACGATCATCACGGCCGGATCCTTGGCCGGGCAGGCGTGCGGCCCGGCTCCGAACGCGAGATGCGCCTTGGAGCTGAGCTGCTCGCGGTGCGCGGCCAGTTTGGGGTCGTTGTTGGCCGCCGCGAAGCTGATGAGGACCGGGTCGCCGGCGTGCAGCGTCTTGCCGTCGATCTCGACGTCGTGGGTGGGGTAGTGGGCCGCGTAGTTGGCGATCGGCGGGTACTTCCACAGCGTCTGGGCTACCGCGTCCTCGACCGAAAGCCCTTCGGCCCAGTCCTCGCTGAGGTACAGAGCGGTTGCGGTGCCGATGGCGGCCGTCAGCGGCGCGGTCCCGCCGGAGAGCAGGGTGACGAGCTGGTGGAGTACTTCCTCGTCAGTGAGCTGGGCGGGGTGCACCATCAGACGCGTCGTCAGGTCCGCTCCGGGGCTTCGGCGCTTGAGAGCGATCAGCTCCATCAGAGCCCCGCCGAGTATCTCGTCCGCACCGGGGGTGCCCTCGAAAATCCCGGTGATCCCTGCGATGACACGGTCACCGATCTCCGCTGGGCAGCCGAACAGCTCGCTGAAAACCAGCAGCGGCAACGGCCCCGCGTAGTCCGCCATCAGGTCTGCCTGCCCGCGGGCGCCGAAGCTGCTGATCAGATAACCGGCTGACTGCTGCACCTGCCGAACCAGCTGGAGCTCGTTGATCGTGGCCAGACTCTCGGTGACGGCCTGGCGCAACCGAGCATGGCGCGCGCCGTCCGCGAAGAGCGCGTTGGGTCGATAGCCCATCATGGGCAGGGCCGGGCTGTCCGGGGGGATCCGCCCCTCGTTGAGGGCGTTCCAGCGGCGGGAGTCCCGGACGAACGTCGTGGGATCGTGCAGGATCTTCAGCGCCGTGTCGTAGCTGGTGACCAGCTCGACCTCGACCTCGGGCGCAATGTTCACCGGGGCGATCGGGCCGAGCGAGCGCAGGTACTCGTAGGTGCCCTCGATGTCGGAGCCGAACTGCGGGCCGTACAGCGCAACGTTGCCGTGTGCGGGGCAGCCGGGCGGGATCTCCGGGGTGGTGTCGGGGTGGTGCTGCATGCCGTGGCTCCTAGACAAGGGTGGACATGAGGTGTTGCACGAGGGTGATGAGTGCCTCGGCCGACGACTGCTGATTGCGCGCATCGACGTTCACGACGGGGATCTCCTCAGGGAGGAGTAGGGCCTCGCGTATCTCATCGAGATCGTATTTCGGCCTCCCGTCCTTGGTGTTGACGCCGATGGTCAGGGGTAGGTCGAATTTTTCGACCAGGTCCAGCACCGGGAACGCCTCGTCAAGCCGATCGGGATCGACGAGCACCAGGGCGCCCAGAGCGCCTCTCGACAGTTCCTCCCACATCTCCTTGAAACGCTCTTGTCCCGGCGTTCCGAAGAGATAGAGGACCAGCTGCTCGTTGAGAGTGAGCCGCCCGAAGTCCATGGCCACGGTGGTGGTGGTCTTGTCCGGCATGTTCGCGAGGTCGTCGTATCCCTCGCTGGCCTCGGTGATTTCCTCTTCGGTCTGGAGGGGGACGATCTCGGAGAGGCTGCCGATATACGTGGTCTTGCCGACCCCGAAGGGGCCCACGACGAGGACCTTTACGGCCGTGGTGACGGTTGGTTCCAGGTACATGTCACGCTCCGAGAGTCTTCTTCTCCAAGCCGTCGATGACGGCTTGGAGCAGTGCGCGGTCGTGGGACACCGCCCGCGGAGTCGGGGGCCGCACGAAGACAAGCCCGAGCTCGACCAGGTGCTGAATCAGCATGCGCGTGATGCCCAGCGGCAGTTCTGTGCGCCCGGCCACCTCCGCCACGGACAGAAGCCCATTGGAGACCAGGTGCAGGACCTTGCGGGCCTCAGGGGTGAGCGTGCGCGCGGCAGCAGACGAGTATTCCAGGGCGGTCACGAGCGCCGTGCGCGAGTACTCGTGGTCCGCGGGCAGGGCTCGGCCTTCGGCAATCACATGGAGTGGAACTAATTCGTGCGTCAGTTCCAGTGGCGGTTCTTGATCGTCATGCATGGCCCACCGTCCCTGTCTGCGGTGCTGAGGCCGCGTTCAGCGCGGGCACCACGTCTACCAGGCGCGAAACGAACGTCTCGATATCGCAGTCGTGTTCAGCCGACGCCACCAGATAGGCCCCGTCACCGGCCGCGATCAGGAAGACCCAGCCGTGCTCGAACTCCACGAGCGTCTGGCGCCACGTGTCCTGGAGCCCGCCGGCGAACTGCGCGGTGGCCCGGCTGTAGGCCACCAACCCCGACATGGCGGCGGAGATGACGTCTGCCATGTCCTTGCCGATGCCCGATGTCGTCCCCCGGGGCAGGCCATCAGTGCCGAGCAGGACGGCGTGGCGCGCTCCCCTGACCCCGGCAACCGCCTTGTCCAGCTCAGCGAGCACGAAGCCCTGTCCGCCCGACGTCTCGTCCTCGGCCAGCTGGGCATCGACCGTCACGGCCCTCGCGCCGCTCACGCGGGGTGCGGAGGTGAGCTGGTCTCCGAGCCGGGCGACCAGCCGTTGCATGCGGAACGAGATCGCCCCCAAATCAACATCAGGAGCGGCGGCAGCAGCCAGGTAGGCGCCCTTGCCCGCCTCGGTCACGAAGACCCATCCGTCCTCGAACTCGACGAGGGTCTGATTCCACCGCCAGTTCTGCACCGGGCCCGCGAACCGAGCCGTGGCCCGGCTGAGCGACTGCATGCCGGCCATAGCAGCGGAGATCGTCCGGACATCGGCGTCGGTCAAGCCATCCGTCGAGCCCTTGGATATGCCGTCCGCGGACAACACGACGGCATGCAGCGCACCAGGGACGTTGGCCACGATGTCCTCGACCATCCACGACAGATCTGCGGTGGTCATCGGTCCTCAGACCCTTCGAGCGATGCCTCATCTTCGCGGCCCAGGAGAGTGCCGCGCTGGAAGCCGGCGAGCCTGGAACGGCTAGGGGCGACCTCGCGCACCGACGACGACTCTTCCCGACGACCGGCGTCGGTGACACTTGCGATGGGCGTCTGACGCTGGCCGCGCTTTGGGAGTCCGTGGGCGGTACGTCCGACAGGATCAACCGCCTGCGGCTGCCTGGGCTGGCCCTCGTTGCGCCGGATGCTCACAGGTGCGTCCTGGGCAGGCGGCGGCGTCTCCTCCATGGTCCACAGCTCCTTGGGCAGACGAACCACGGCCCTGACGCCGCCGTACCGGGAAACGCCAGTGACATCGACGCCGAAGCCGTGCTGACGGGCAAGCAGACCGATTACGGGGAAGCCGAACTTGGGCTGGTTCCCCAATTGGGACAGCCTGGGCGGTGTTTCACCCGACAGCAGCTCCATCGCGGCCTGTCGGTCCTCGTCGCTCATGCTGACGCCCGCGTCGTCGATCACGATGCAGACGTTGTCCTGCACTCGCTGGAACGTTACGTCGATCGGCGCATCATGCTGCGAGAACGTCGCGGCGTTGTCCAGCAGCTCCGCGACCGTCAGAGCCACCGGCGTGACTGCCGTCGCCTTCAGCGCGACATTGCTGCCCTGCATGATGCCCACACGCTGGAAGTTGCGGATCTGGCCCTGGGCGCTGCGCACCACGTCGTAGATGCTCGCCGGCTTTGTGCGGCGGCCGAGCGGTCCGCCGCACAGGACCGCGATGCCCTCGGCCTTGCGTGCCATCTGCGCGTTCGCGTGGCGCACTTCGAGCAGGTCCTTCAGGACGGGGTGGTTTCCGTACTCGCGCTGAATCCCGTCCAGGAGCATCGTCATCTCCGCGGCGAGACTCTGCAAGAACCGGGCCGATCCCTTCAGGACGCCCTTGGTCCTGTCCTCGGCGACCTGCTCAGCTTCTCGGATGACGTCGGCCTGCTCCTGCTGGAACTGCACCAACTGGCTGTTGGCAGCCTCTACCTGACGCCGAGCGGCTTCTTGCGCCTGCGCCACGTCAGCCTCGGCCCGCCGCAGTTTCGCCCTCAGGGCTCGGCTACGTAGAGTGAGCGCCACGACCGCAGCAACGGCTATCGCCGCCACCGAAGCCAGGCACCATATGAGTGCCACTTGATTCATGGGAGCCTTTCCCGGCACGGTTGCAGACATCGACGGATCTATCGCGCGATGATCCACAGCGCATTCACCAGCAACAAACGGCTGCTGTCACGGCAAGGAAGCCAACCCCCATATGGCACCCGACCTGAGTGGATCAAGGTCGCGGACGCGGGAATGCTATCACCGCAGCCGTTGCCCTCAGCGGGCAGCCATCGACATCAACACGACTGTCACATAACGCTGTTGGTCCCCTCCCGGGCTGGACGAAATGGTGATCCTCAGACCGCAAAGGTGGCGGGTCCGTCAGCGGGCGGCCATGCGGACGTTGCCCGCGAGCTTCGGCAGCGTGCTTCCATGACGCCTTTCAGCAGATGAATGCGATGTACGACCCGACGGTGAGTCCCGAGAACGTCAGTAGTTGGCGGGGTTTGAGGCAGGTGAAAGCAGCGTGCATCCCGATGCCCATGGCGATGGCGTACGGGATGGTGGCCGGGACCAGCAGCAGGCAGGGCAGGGCGATCTCGGCGGTGATGACGGTGACCGCGACGAGCCGCCACAAGCGGATGTCGCGGGTAGTGAGGTTGCCGGTGCGGCGGTGGACGAAGCCAGGGATGGCGTGCTGGCGGCGGTAGGGGACGCGGTCCTTGAGCTGGTTGTAGGCATGCATCCACTGGGCCAGGAAGAGACCGCTGCGGAACTGGCGGGAGCGCCACTTCTGCACGGCGCTGTTCCAGTAGAGATCGGTGGTGACGAGCACCAGGAGCGCTTGGGCCCAGGTGTTAGCCGTGCTGGGATGGTGGTCGATGGTCAGGCCATGGCCCAGGTCTCCGGCGGCCAGCAGGCACGCTCCGGTCAAGAGGGTGAACCGTACGGCGCTGGGGCTCTTGAGGTAGAGCAGCTCCATGGCGGCCCCGGCCAACACCAGCAGCAGAGACAACCGCGGCGCGAGGCCGGCGGCCAGGACGAGGGCGGCCGCCGTGCGCAGGATGAGCAAGGGCCGGTAGGCGCCGGCGAGGAGGCGTCCGCGGCTGGGGCCGAACCGCTGGAGGGCAAGGTTGAGGCTGAGCGATCCGGGTGCGAACCGCCTCCAGCCGCCCTGGCCGAAGGAGAGCACGAACCGTACGGCGAGCACGGTGCCGTAGACGATGCGGAACATCTGGAGCCGTCCCGGGTCGGTCGGGCTGCCGAAACCGGAGGTCACGGCGTCATAGAGCCACACGGCTGTCCCTCACCTCGATCGGCTGCTCACCCTTGACGGACAGGCACCTGCCGCGCCCGTCGATCCGGTCGTACCGGCCGGCGCGGATCAGGTGATCGACGACCGCCTGGAGCTGGGGCGGGGGCAGCAGGAACGTGCCCGGGCTCAGGAACGCGTACGGATTGACGGGCTCGCTGTGCCCGTCCTTGGTGCCGGTGAGGTCGATGATCACGAAGGTGGCCCGAGAGAAGAGGAGGTACCGCATCCAGCGGCCGGGCCTGCGGGTGAAGCCGGCAATCATCCATGCCACCAGGACGGCCGTCGCGGCGATTTGAGCAGCGGTCAGTAAGGCTGCGGGCATGACAGGAAACCTCCGAGTGAGGAGGGGCGAAGGCGGTGGTGGAGATGCTTATTCGGGCTTGGGGGGCCGCTGCATGAGGGCGGCGACGGCTTCGTCGAGGGCGACCTTGCCGGTGAGGACTGCGGTGACCACGGTCGTGATCGGCATGTCGACGCCGTGGGTGCGGGCGAGGTCGAGGATCGCCTGCGCGCTCTTGACGCCTTCGGTGGTCTGCTTCGTCGCGGCGGCGGCCTCGTCGACGCTCAGGCCCGCGCCGAGGTAGGTGCCGAAGGTGCGGTTGCGCGAGAGCGGGGAAGAGCAGGTGGCGACCAGGTCGCCCATGCCGGACAGTCCGGCGAGGGTCGCGGGCTGGGCGCCCATCGCGGTGGCCAGCCGGATGCTCTCCGCCAACCCCCTCGTCATGATCAGCGCCGTGGCGTTGTCGCCGAGGCCCAGGCCGGAGGCGATGCCGACGGCCAGGGCGATGACGTTCTTGAGCGCGCCGCCCATCTCGCAGCCGATCACGTCGGTGGAGGTGTAGGGCCGGAAGTACGGGGTGTGGCACGCGGCCTGGAAACGGCGGGCGGCGTCTTCGTCGGCGCAGGCGATGGTGGCGGCCGCGGGCTGGCGGGCCATGATCTCCCGCGCCAGATTCGGCCCGGACAGCACCGCGACCCGCTCTGCACCGACGCCGGTCACCTCGCGGATGATCTCGCTGGCCCGCAGATGACTGTGGGTCTCGATGCCCTTCATCAGGGAGACGATCAGCGTCTGGGTCCCGATGTGGGGCGTCCACGCGGTCAGGCACTGGCGCAGGGACTGCGCGGGCACGGACAGGACGAGGTAGTCGGCGCCCTCCAGCGCGGCCGCCGGATCGGTCGTGGCGGTCAGCGAGGCAGGCAGCTCGACGTCCGGGAAGTAGTCCGGGTTGCGGTGGCCGGTGTTGATCGCATCGGCGATCGTGGCGCGCCGGGCGTGCAGGACGACGCTGGTGCCGGCGTCCGCGAGAATCGTCGCCGCGGCGGTGCCCCAGGAGCCGGCGGAGAACACCGCCGCACGGGCGGGGTGCTGGCTCACTGCTGGGTCCTCTCGTCCGGTACGCGCCCGCCGTGAGGGTGGCCGGGCCCGGTCATCGTATCGGCCGCGGGGCCTGTCACCGGGCGGCGCAGGGTCAGCAGGACCGCGCGCCGCCCGGGCAGGGTCGGGAGCCGTCGGTTCGCGGTGGCCAGCATGTTCTGCGCCTCCGCCTCACCGAGCTCGCGGGTGAGGGTGTCCGCGTGACGGATCCACAGCCGGAACAGCCTTTCCCAGGTGGCGGGTTCCTCGGGGCGCTCGTCGACGTGCTCCAGGATCAGCCCGGCCGTCCCGGCGTGCGCCTCGAAGTCCGGTTCGGCGTCGCGCCGTACCGCACGGGTGAGGGCGAGGCGGCCGCCGGGGGCAAGAACGCGGCCGAATTCCCGCAGCGCGGCCGTCCGGTCGGCGGCGAAGGAGAGGGCGTCCACGCACACCACGGCGGCCGCGTAGCCGTCGGCCAGGCCGCTGTCCTCGAGACGGGCGACGCGGAAGAGCGCGCGGTCGGCGGCGACGAAGCGGTTGGCGCGGGCGGTTGCCTGGGTGATGGCGGCCTGCGCCTGGTCGATGCCGGTCACGCGGACCGACAGGGCTCGGGCCAGCCACAGGCCAACCCCGCCGGTTCCGCACCCTGCGTCGACCAGGAGCTGGCCGGGCGTCATCTGCAGGCGGGCGACCAGCATCCCCAGCAGCGGCCAGTCCAGCGAGCTGTTCGCGGCGACCTCGTGCGGGTAGCGCTCGCCCATCGCCTCGGCGTACAGGCGGGCGACCAGCGATCCACCGCGCGCCCGGACGGAGTGCCAGGCGTCGAACGCGGCCGCCGACGCCGGCGTTGCGGCGGGGGCTTTTTGTGGGAGGGGGTGGTGGGTCATCGCGGCATCGTCCTCATGATGCGTGAGCGGGTGCCCGGAACCACGACCTGCACCACGTGAACCGGGGCGACCGGGTCGGACAGGTCCAGGGCGAGCGGTTCGTGACGGGTGACGCGCTGGATGCGGCGGGCGAGCTCGGCGACCTGGTCGGCGAAGCCGCCGCACACCGGGGCGTACTGCGCGATGGCGTGCTGCCAGTCGGCCAGGCCGGTGCGCTGAGCGGGGTGGAAGGCGGGGATGTGGTCGGCACCGGCCGGTTCGCTGGGCAGGTCGTCCCGGGTCCCCGAGATCACGGTGAGCCGGGACTGCGCAGCCTCGGTCAGCGCCCGGGTGAGCGCGATGGCAGCGCTGGGATGGCAGCCGCCGCCGGCGAACACCATCGGCAGGTCCTCCGACCACACGTAGGCCAGGGCGACGGGCAGCCCGTAGGGGCCGTCGACCAGCGAGATCTCCAGCGCCATCTGCGCCGTCGTCAGACGGCCGATGACCTCGCGGGCGTATGGATCGTCCACCGTGACGGGGTCGATGAGCGTGCGGCGCCGTCCTCCGGACTGGCCGTCGCGGTAGAGGACATCCCTCTCGACGACCTCGCACAAGGCGTGCACGAGCGCCTCGTCACGACTGTTCCCGCAGGCCAGACCGGTGCTGGTGGCCCTCACCAGGTCCGGACTCCACTCCGGCCGCTGAACTCGCCGACGCACCACGTCCACGGGCACCAATACCTTGTCCCCGCTGACCAGAGCGCTGCCCGTCGTCCAGTCCCACACCATCCGGCCCAACACGCTTGCGGTGTAGGGGACGGTCAGTGGCAGCGCGGTCAACGGGCAATGCCCACCGACCTCGTTCGCGGGGCCGTGGGCAGACACGGGCAGCGGCTGCTCGACGTGCCACAGCTCGATCGCCTCGCACACCGCCGACAGCTTCGCCAGCAAGTCGGTGGAGCCCTTGCCCTGCGAGGTGCTCAAGGTGCGGGAGGCGGGTCTGATCGCCGTCCACACCGGCAGCCCGATGCAGTCGAGGCGGGTCAGATCGGCGACCCGCGTGATTCCGTACTCCCCAAGCCGCCCCTCCAGCAGCTCCCACGTGTCCTGCGGGCTCCGGGCACGCACCGTCCCCGCCAGTTCCACCAGGCCCTCACTGCCCACCACAGGCCCCCTCTGTCGTCTCAGTCCCTACTTTCTGATCGGCGAGGAAGCCGGGCACTAGCCGCTTGACCGCCTCGACGGCGTGGGCGCCGCTGACCAGGCCGCGGGCCGACGCCTCCGCATCGAGCGCCTTCGGACGGCAGCGCCACACCAGGAGCAGGACCCGGCGGGCAAGGTCATCCGACACGTCCGTCGCCCCGGCCCGCTCGCGCCGCCAGGCGGCGCGGACATCGGCGTAGCGGGCGATCGCGTCGCGATCCTCGCGGGTCTCGCCAGCCAACAGCAGCGCGAGGGTCGCCTCATCGCGCAGGTCGAGCGCCGGGTGGAAGACCCGGTGCGCGGGCAGCACACCACCGGTCGCCTGCCGGAGCCGTTCGGACAGCGGGAGGCCCTGGCCACAGGCTGGATGCCGGGAACGGTGGGCGAGGAAGTCAGCCCACCGCTCCCGGAAGTCCTCGTCGAACACCTGCTGGTAGACCACCCGGTCCCGGGCCGACAACTCGGTGCCGTCCACGGTGTGGCGGGCGAAGTGATTGGACCAGCCCCGGAAATACACGTTGTCCCACGTCCCGGGGTCCAGCACCGGTCCGGCCGGGATCCGGCCTCCCAGGGCGGTGCGGACGGCGGCGAGGGCATCGAGGCGCTTGAGGTCGCCGAAGTACCGGTCACCCTCGCGTCGTTCGTCCAGCCACCCCGCGAGCTCCCCCTCCCCCTGGCGCTGGCAGACAGCCCGAACGGCGGCCGTGGTGCGTTGCGGGTAGTAGACGGCGCGCAGTGCGGCCAGCAGCCGCTGCGAGCGTGCCTCGTCGAGGATCCCGTCCGCCCGGGCCAGGGCCAGGACGTGCCGCAGGTTCACCAGGGGCCAGGTCAGCGCCTGCCCCTCGCCGTCCGGGGCCTGGCCGACCGCGACCTCGTCGTCGCCGCTGATCTCCCGCTGGGCGTAGGCGGTGTAGACGGCGCCGACGCCGAGCATCCCGAAAGTGTCGAGTTCGGCGGCCCGCAGGGCGCCGATGCTGGCCGCCCCGATCACTCGCACGCCCCGGCCCATCGCGGCCAGGATCTCCTTGTGCCGCAGCGCCGGCGCCTGGTGATACACCCCGTCGATGATCACGACAGTGTCGCCCTCGCGGACCGCGGCGTCGAACAGGTCACCGTGCCTGATCGGCGGCAGCACCCGTACACCGGGCTCCGACAGCAACGGCTCGGTCCGCGCGAGCGTCGGCCCGACATACACGTGGCGCACGAAATCCTCCTCCATCACAGGGAGGGTGTCCCTCCCCGGCCCGAACGGGCACGAGGAGGAACACCCCGGGAGAACAGCTGCGGATCAGGTCAGGGCACGTACGGGTCGTCGTTCTCGACGTCCTCGGCGACGACCACGACCTCGACCGGGCACTCTTCCGACGACGTCGTGGTGGCGGCCGCGGCTGCGGCTGCGGACTTGGACATGACCCCTCCTAGGGACCGGAGTTCAGCGGCCGGGAACCCCGGCACGGCTGCGGACACCCACCAGCAAACCGGCCCCGGCCAAGACCCGTAAGACCCACCATGGGGACCCCGTCGTGGGGGTATCGTCGGCGCTGACGCCCGTCATCCTGCACGCGCTGAGGGGAACTCGTGGTGCATGACTTACCGCCGTCGCCGGCCCAGGTACCGCCCCGCCTGCTGAACGACCAGGCCTTCCTCGCAGCCGCCCGCGAGCGGGACTTCACCACCCTCTTCGCGATGGCCCACGACCACGGCGTCAGCTACTACCGGATCAGCGAAGCCAGCGGCATCAAGCCCGACCGCATCTCCCGGATCGCGCACGGCCAAGGGACCGTGACGGCACTGGACACAATCATCCGGGTTGCGGACGCACTTCGGATTCCGGGTGCCCAACTCGGGCTCGCTGCGCGACCCTGGGAGAACAGCACCCCCCCGCCCTGCCTGGAGTCCGACAATGACGGAGACGACCCCATGAACCGCCGCCAGATGCTGCGCGGCGCGCTCGCAGCCGGTCTCACCGGGACCGCCCTCACCGCCCTGGCCGACACCCGCCAGTCCCTTGACCTGGCACTCGCCGCCGACACCGAACCCGCTGACCTCACCGACCTGGAGGCGGCCGCCGAAACCTACGGCTACGGCTACCACGGACAGCCGCCCCGCCAGGTCCTGGCCGACCTCGTCACCGACTTCGCCGAACTCAAGCCCCTGCTGAGCACCCCTCAGCCTGTCGCCACCCGCATCCGGGCATGCCGCACGGCCGGGCAGATGGCCGGGATGACGGCGATCGTCCTGCACGACCTCGGCGCCCGGAAAGCATCCCGGGAGTGGTTCACCACCGCCGCCAAGGCGGCTCAGGAGTCCGGCGACATGCAACTGCTCGCCTGGATCTGGGGACGCGAGGCCATGGTCCCGCTCAACTACGGTGCTCCCCAGGCCGCATCCCTCCTGGCCGAGCGAGCACGGCGGGCCGCCGGCGACTGGCCCACCGCCGCGGCGACCCTCGCAGCCGCCGTCGCCGCCCGCGCCTACGCCCTCAGCCATCAGGACGAACAGGCCCGCGACGCCCTCAAAGCCGCTGACTCCTACATGAAGCGGCTCGACGCCAGCGCCCGGGCCGACACCTGGTTCACCCACGGAGAGCAGAAACACCACGTGCACCTCTCCCACGCGCTCACCGCGCTCGGCGACACCGCCCGGGCCCGCGAAAGTCAGGCCCGCGCGCTGGAACTGTCCGCGCCCACCAGCACCATGACCCGCTCCCTGCTCCTCGTCGACGCGGCCGCCTGCACCCACCACGACGGCGACACCGAAGAAGCGTGCAGGCGGACGACCGCCGTAGTGGCCAGCCTCCCCGACGCATACCGCACCGGCCTCGTCCACCGCCGCGCCCTCGACCTGTACCGCGCCATCCCTTCCCAGCACCACCGGGAGGCCGCCGTTAGTGAACTCCGCGACGTACTCGCCGCCTGAAGCCAGATACGGCGCGGCACGGAACACTAGGGTCCTTATCCAGCAGTCGGAGAGGCGGCGCCAAGGTCGTATGCCGAGGCGCCTTGCCGGACACCGAGTTCGCCAGCCGCCGCTGCGGGGCAGACCCGCCGGGCACACACGACCGGCAGGCAGCCGCAACGCGGACAAACCCACACTCCTCGAGCGCACGGCGCAGCAGGGCTTCCGTCCCGTCGCATCAGCAGGATCCGCTGCTGTCGGCCCGGCAGGACCACCCTCGCCGTGCGAGAGGGGACCGGAGTTCCTAGTCAGAGTCTCGGATGAGGCTTTGCCGCGGGGCTGGTTCCCTCCTCAGCCAAGAGGTAACTGACCGAGCGGGCGCCCCTGGTCGGCCCGTGCCTCTAACAGAACGGCTACGTCCGGTCCCCTCGTGAAGACGGGGCCGTCCCAGCGTTCTGGAACGGGCGCAGGTTCCAGACGCACCTGAGTGCCATGGGCGCTGGCGGCGTCGAAGAGGGCCTGCAGCACGTTTAGCCCTTCTAGATCGAGGGCGCCAAGATGAGCCTGCCACGTCTTCGTGGTGTCGTCGTACGATGCGATCGGGCGGAGCCGGTTCAGCTGCTCCTTCCATTGAGGAGCGGCGGCCGGCGCTGCCCATATGGTGGCCTTCAACACCCAACCCTGGTCAGGGGAGTTCGCCCAACTGGTCATGCTCTAACGGTAGATGTCGCCACTGACAGTGTCCCAGTCGGGTGAAACTGCGCTTGGCGCAAAACCTCCGCTGTGCCGAGCTACGCCTCTTCTGGCGCCCACCGTCAGCCCGAAAGAGCGTGGATGGTACCTCTCTTGGGGCCCGACACGGGTCTGTGTGACGGGCCTCGAGAGCTATGTGACAACCCACCTGGAGACCGCGCCGGCGCGCCTATCATCGATGCATGCCGTCGCCCCTTCCCACGTCCCTTGCTGTGTCCGACGCCATCACCCACTACCGCCAGCTGCGCGAGTTGACCGTCGACGAGCTGGCCTATGTGCTCCGGATGCTTGATCACCCGATCTCTGTCGGGGCACTCGCTGAGATGGAGCGATGCGCTCGTCCTGTGACCGTCGACGACCTCGTCGCGATTGCCCACGCGCTCGACACGACCCCCGCGGTGCTGCTGTCGCACATTCCCATCGAAATGCCGGAACCCGAGGGGCCCCTGGCCACCGGGCTCCCTAGGGACGTCGACCAGGCCGAGCTCCGTGCCTGGCTTGAGGGGAAGACCAAGCTCGACCGCGAGTCGCGGGTGGGCTGGTGGAAAGAGCGGGTCGCCCGCCTCAGGGTCCGGTCGGCGCACCACGAGGAACAGCTGCAGGGCGCGTACGCGGAGCTGGGCGAGCTCGGTGATCTGGCGCTCCAGGAAGCAGACGCCCCGCTCGTGCAGCGTCTTCAGTGGCGCATCCAGGACGGCGAGCACGCACTCAACCAGTCCGAAGTCGCACTGGCGCTGACTGAACATCGACTCGACAACCTGCGAGAAGACGCCTGACCCTTTGAGTTCTGGCCAGTCAAAGTCGCCTATCCACAGGTGACTTTGACTACCTGTCTATTGCTAGGTGGTACATCTGGTACATCAAACTGCAATACTAATGGTGCACTTATGAATGTCTTCGCAAGTGCTGATGTACGAGAAGAAAGCTCGGAAGTCGGTCTGGTGACCCTAAAAGGGGGCCAGCTTCGACTGCCGGGGGTGGGCGTGGTGCTCCTGGCACTGCTGTCGGCCGTGATGCTGGCTGCTGCAATCCTCATCCTGCTGTCGCCGCGTCAGACGCCTACGATTCAGCCAATGCCACCAGCCCAGAGCTGACCCAAACCGACTTTCCAGAACGATCGAAGGAGACGCCATGAACTCCACCAGGGCCGCACATGCGACGCGGACCAGGATCGCCGTGTCCGCCGCGGTCCTGGCCGCGGGTGCTCTCATGCTGACCGCCTGCAGCGGCAGCAGTGATGCTGCCTCCTCGCAGGGCCCCAGAAGCAGTCAGGCCTCCAGCTTCGACGGTGCCTACATCTCCATCACCGACGGGGCACGCGGCGGCATCGCCGCGATCAACGACCACAAGATCACGTACATCAACGTTACCGCTGGCGACCAGCAGTGCCAGTTGACCACGAAGGCCCTCGGCGACATCAAGCACGGCTCGATCGTCAAGGACGGCAAGACCGACAAGGGTCAGTACCAGGTCCTCTCGACCGGCACGATCAACGACAGCCGGACCAGCGTGCTCTGGGACGACGTCAACGGCTCCGACCAGACAGGTACTGACCCGGGATCCGGCTTGATCTCGATGTCGAACAGTATGATCACGGTCGGGTACACCTTCGCCTACTCGATCAACCAGGTCCAGCTCATTCCCGCCGACAGCGATCAGGCGAAGGCCTTGATGGCCAAGGACTGCAACCAGCAGGGCTGATTGCCGCACCACCCGGGCCGCACAGAACCCTGTGGACATCACGTCCACGGGGTTCTGTCTTATCTCTAAGACCTAATCCTGGAGCTGCTGCGCCCGGCACTCCTCAATCGTCTCCGGTGGCCGGCCGTACTTTGGCGCGTGCTGCTCGACGAAATGCAACTCAGCCCACCCCGCCGACTGCCGGACCCTCGACCGCGCCGCCACCCCAAACACCGTGCACTGATGGCGATGGTGATCAGATACCACGCGGCCAGGAACGCCATCAGCACCATAGGCAGACCGTCCTCGATCGCCGTGGTGACCAGAGCGGCCAAACCAGCGCTGTTGACCAAGAGGCTGGCCACGTACCCTTCGAACGTGCCGGACAGGCGCGCCAGAGTCCGCGGCTCCTCGCTATGCCGCACAGCGCGCACCATCTCGCCGACGAAGACCACAGTGGCCACGGCCGCCGCAGTGTTCAATGCGAGGTCACGAATCCCGATGATCCACCATCGCACCGAGCGCCACCAGCCGCGCGGGAACTCGCCGCGAAGCCTCGATCCGAGCCTCATACTCTTCCCCTTCTCCTCCTGTCACGCAAAAGACGACGCACTCAGTGAGGACAACCGCAGTGGTCGTCCTCACTGAGTGCGTCAACCCTCCACGCTCGCCCGGTCAGTCCTGCGGTTCCTCGCGCCGACCCCGGCGAAGACCACCGGCCGGCCGCTGCTGCGGCTCCGGAGTCTCCACGCTCTGAGGGGCTGGATCGGCAACCCGGCGCGGACGGGGACGAGGGCGCAGAACCGGAGCCTGCCGCGGCGAAGGAGTCGGTGCAGGGGTCGACGTCTGTGGAGTCTGAGCCTGCGGGGCAGGCGTCTGGTGAGCCATCGGCGTCGACGCCTGGATCGAATCCGGCTGACGCGCTGCCTGCGTCCGAGCCGGAGTCCGCGTACCAAGGGCAGCCGGGGTCTGACTCGAGACCGGAGCGGCCGCGGGACGGGGCGCCGATGTTCCGGCTCCCAGTTGCCTCGGAGCCGGGGTGTCCAGTGCGGAGCGCGTCGGACGGGTGCTCGGCGCGGCCGGCTGCCCCGAAGCAGGGACAGGCACAGGACCAGGACCAGAAGTAGCTCCTCCGCTGAAGTGTTGCGATGCAGCCTGCTGGTTGCTGCCCTGCTCGCTCTGCGCACCCTGGGTACCCGTGCCGAACTGCGTCGGGCCCGTCTGACCGGCGACGGGGTTACGGCCTCCGCTGGTCGTAACATAACCAGTGCCGCCGGCGCTGCTCTGCCCATGAGCACCACCGCGAGAGCTCGGCGGCTCCGTGGTCGAGGCCAGGACCTCACCGGGGATAACCTTGTCGCCGCCCAAGGCGTACCCGAGATTCGACAGGCCGCCCTGGTTATTGAGATTCTGTGCCGTCTGCTTGTCCGAGTGCGAGCTGCCTGCTCCGCCACTGGTCAGCTGGAGCGGACCACCCTTGTCGTCGGGACCGTCGCCCTGGCCAGCCGCGCCCAGAGCACCAGCAGGACCGCTGCTGCCCGGCAGGGCCCTGGCGTTGTCACCGCCACCGGAGCCTCCGCTACCAGGACCACCGTCGAGCGCCGGGCTGTTCGGATCGCCTGGACCGCCCTCTCCGCCGCCCTCCAGAGCAAGCGCCTGCTTGCCCGCGGTGAGCGTCGGGGCGTTGCCGTTCGTGCCGCCGGCGTTCGTCGATGCTGTCTTGCCCTCGGGCTTGCTCGTGCTCGGAGCCGCCGGGCTGCTGGTCTTGCTGTTGAACCCGTTGGCGAGCTTGTTGCCCATGGCCATACCCGCGCCGGCCCCTGCACCTGCAGCCAGAGCGGGCATCAGCCCACCCTTGTCCGGCTTTGGCGCGGTGTTGGTCTCCAGGAACTTGTCCACGAGCTTGGTGACCACCTCGTCCATCGCCTGCAGCACCGTCTTGCGGACCCGTAGCAGGGCGAAGGTGATGCCCATGATCATCAGCGACGAGATGAGCGTCAGGATCACCACGATGATTCCGCCGAGGGCGGCGCTGCCCCACAGGCCGCCCGGGCTCATGAAGCTCGACACGGGTCCGGCAATGATGTCGGGGACCGAGATCAGGAACTCTCCGACGAACTGGTACAAGAACAGCGTGATGAGGACCTCCAGGATCATCGCCATGGAGTAGACGATTACCTTGGAGATCGCGGCCATCGCGCCCAGCGTTGCGAACGGCACGGCTGCCACGAGGCCGAAGGTCCTCTTGATTGCGCCGGCCAGCATGCCGATGGCGTACCAGAAGCCGAGCAGGACGATAGAACCCAGGACCGTGGCTGCGTTGGACCAGTACATGAACTTCGCCGGCCCCGTGCCTACCTGGCTGACGGCCATGTGATTCTCGCGGGTGAAGCCGGACGTGGCGTTGTTCGAGCTGTACATGTTCAGCGAACTGGGGCTGAACCCGGTGTTGAGGTAGTTGTACGCCGCCAGGGGAGACAGGTTGCACGAGGAGGGCGTCTTGCCCACCGTGAAGCCGCAGTTGCTCTTCGTCCCGGTCGTCGTGAAGACCGTCGAGTCCTTGCCGGGACGAGAGGAGGTCAGGCCCGTGCCGTCGGTCGAGATCACCGGGTGATCCACCGGTTTCGGTCCCTCCTCCTCACCGAAATCCTCCACGTCACCGTAGCTGTCCTTGTCGACGAACCAGCTCTTCTTGACATCCGCGCTCTCGTCCAGCTGCGTGATCGAGCTCTTGATCCCCGACTCGAAGTCGGAGGCCGCGATCTCGTTGCCGGCGATGTACTTGCCGATGATCCCGAAGGTCGAGAACACCGCCTTGAAGTCATCCGACGCTCCGGTGCCGACGGAGACTGTGCCGTCCTTCCAGGCCGACTCGGCGTCGTTTGTCTTCGTGCCGATGCTGATGCCGTTGTAAGTCGCTCCGTGGGACTGCTTGTTGATCGCCAGCGCGCTCGTGCGCACCGACATCATCGCGTCAGAGCTCGCCTGGTCGCCGTTCCAAGAAACCATGGCCTGGTCCGGGATTCCGAGGCGGTCGTTCATCATCCACGCCTCGAAGTCGACGTAGGTGCTCAGCACGACGCGCGTCGGACCGGCATGCTGGCCGAGAACCGAGTCGTCGAACTTGTCGAGCACGCTGGTGTACATCGAACCAATGAGCGGCAGGCCGACGCCGATGAAGACGACGCGCACGATGAGTTTCTTGATCGCGGAACCCCGGTCCATCTTCTTGAACATGACCAGGCCGATGAGCAAGAAGCCGACGAAGATCGGCACGAGCGCCTGCCATGAGATATCGACAAGCAGGCCGTACCAGCCACTGATCCAGTGCTGCAGACCCGAGAGCGCGCCACCTCCGGTGTCACCTCCCGTCATCCCGTCGGCGAAGGCCGGATTGACCGCCGCGACCGCGCTGTAAAACCACATGAAGGGGTTGATGAGCTTCAGGAACTGGAGGATGACGTAGAACAGCGTGCCGACCGCCAGCGCCAGGGCGTAGAGGTTCCAGATGATGGAGCCTCCGATCACGCTCACGATCTGGCCGCCGATGCCCGAGGACATCGTGTCCAGGCCAAGGTCGTTGTTGGCCGCCCCGAAGTGCGCGTAGTCGAGCATGCCCGAGTATTTCGCGTTGCCCTTGTCGTCTTTCGCTGCCAGGGTCTCGTACGTGACGGTCTGCGAGGACCCCGAGACCTCGGCGAAGAACCAGCCCACGATGTTGCCCAGACTGAAATCCGAGTCGGCATAGCCGAGCATGGAACCGCCCGAAGCAGGACTGCTCGTGACCGGCTTCCAGTTCTCGTGCATGCCCTCGTCGTTCGACGGCGAGTTCTTCTCGCTGAAGTACGAGCTCGCATTCGAAGCCAGCTGGTAGAGGCTGTAGTTGTCGCGCTCCTTCTGGTCGTCCGCAGACGCCGGCGAAGAGGTCGCCATCATGAGGACCGGCACGAACAGCACGGCGAGGAGCACGAGGGCGAGCCCGCGTGCGAGCCTGCCCTGGCGGGCTCGCACGCCCCCGTGGCCGGCCCAGGCACGCAGCCGCGCCACCGCCGTGATCGTCCCGTTCATCGTCTCTCCCCTACTCCTTGCCTCCGTATCAGTGCTGAACTCGCTCATGCCTTGACCAGCTTGTTCGACTTGGGCTTCCTCGCTGGCTGTCCTGCGCCGTCCTCGGGCTGCTGCAGGCCCTTCTTGCCGTCGGGGCGCTTGCCCCCGTCGCTCGGGCCCGCGTCAGCCTCGCCGTTGCCGCCCTCGCTGTGCTTCCGGATGCTGGTGAGGCTCGCGCCCGGTGCCGGCTTGTCGTGCATGATCGCGTTCATTCGCGCCGCCTCTTCGGCTCTGGCCGCCTCCAGGTGGACCTGCCTGCGCTGGGCCTCGCGGTAGGGGTTGATCCCCAGTGCCAAATCCAGGTGGAAGACCACGTTGGAGACGCCCCGGCGCAGGTACGTGAGGTTCTCGCCCTTGGTCGTGATGAGCTGGGCAAGATCCGGAGGAATCCGCTGGTGCAGCTGCTTCTGGTACTCAGCCACCGTGCCGTCGCGCATCGGGCCGAAGAGCGTGTAGTCCGCGGCGTCGAACTTGTTGAAGTCGCTGTCGGCAAGCATCCTGTCGAGGTCGTTGTAGCTGTAGACCACCCGGCCGCCGCGCTCGTGCATATGGTCGAGCTGGTCCTTGATGTACTTCTTCACTCGGTCGTTGATGTGCTCAGTCCCGTGGATGATGACCGTGTCGCCGAGGCCCAGCTTGCCGACGGCGAAGCCAATGACGTTCACCAACTGCGCCATCGCCACGCCCTTGCCGCGGCGCATGAGTCGCGAGAAGTCGTAGACCACGCGCCGGGAGTCCCGGACCCCGTCCACGGCCGAGGCCGTGTGGTTGTTGAACAGGTCGCCGTTGGTGCTCAGCATCGCGTTGGCGATGCCCCTGAGCACGTTATAAGCGCGCAGCTGGTCCGGGTCGGTCTTGCTGGAGTTCAGCAGTGCCTTGTGCGCAGTTGCCACGTAGGAAACAAACATCTGAAGACGCGGCACCTGGGTGTGCGGGATGTTCACCACGCGCAGGCGGTGACGCTGCTCCTTGGCGTTGTGCCGCCACATGCCCTGCTCGATGTAGAAGTCGGTCGCGGTGTCTTCGAGGGCACTGCGGATGATCGAGCCGATCGCTCCGTCGCTGGTCTCGTAGAGCTGCTCGAACATCAGCTTGAGCTTTTCCATCTGGGCGGAGAAGACCGTCAGCTCGTCCTCCTCCTCGCCGAACATCTCGAACATGTTCACGTCACCCTGATTCAGGTCCACGCGCGAGGTGAGGCGCTCGAACTTCGGGCCGAGTTTGTCGAGGTTCGCTCCGTCGAGGATGAGGTGGACGACCCGGCCGTTGTTCAGCAGCGCCGCCTGCGAGATCTTCGAGCACCACATGTTGGCCACCCGCTGGCGGTCCAAGTACTCGCTGAGTGTGGCGTCGGCGACGACCGCGTGGTGGTCGTAGGCGTTGACGTCCATGAGCACGGCGCTGTTGTTGACGTCGCCGACCATGTAGCCGACGTACTCGCCGCCTCGGTCGTTGAGGCCATTGGTCACCAGCGAGTACGAGCCGGCCAGCTCGGTCGAGGTGAAGTGGAAGCCCTTGCCCTTCTTTTTCTCGTTGTTCTTCCACAGGCCCGCGAGCTCCTGACGCTGCTCGCCGGCGTAGGGCGCAGCTTTCAGCGTGCCGAATCGGTCGATGTACAGACGGGTGATCCGGTCGATTGTGTCGTCCAGGGTCGCCAGATCGGGGGCCTTGAGGAAGAGCCGGTTGTGCACCGAGAGGTAGCTCGCACCGTCCTGGATCTCGCCGATCGTGATCCCGAGATCACCGGAGATCTTCGCGGCCTTGCGCTTGGAGGAGGTCGTGCCTGTCTCCTCCTGCTCGTTCGCATCCAGCCGGTCCAGCTTCTCCGACTGCTTGGTGTACGAGTCGATCCACTTCTCATCCATCCGCTTGATCTGCTCAAGCACGACGGCGGTGACCCGCTCGTCCAGGCCGTCCGGGATCCGGTCGATGCCCCAGAAGGCGGCGAAGTTGTCGTGCGCGGCGTCGTCGTGGAAGTACGCCAGGATGCAGGCAACCGAGCCGTCGACCTCGAAGTAGTCGGAGCGGAAGAGGTACTTCTCCTTCGGCTTCAGCGCGAGCAGATGAGGATAGGCGTCGAATGTGCCCTGAAGGTGCTTCACCTCCCGACGGCGCTGCCACCAGTTCTTCTCCGGCTCGGCGGCCTCATCGGCTGCACCGTCCGCCAGCGCAGCGTCCTGCACGTCCTCGGCCTGAGCAGCAGCGTCCGCGCGCAGATCATCGACCACAAGCTCCGCGGTCTCATTCGTCTCGGCAGGCTTCTTTCCCGGAATGCCCAGCTGTGCCCGGACTTTCGTCATCAGCGCCATGGTGTCCTTCGTTCGTTCCTCGTCGTAGTGATCGGCCTGGCGCTGGTCAGTTCAGCGACGCCTTGAAATCGAGCAGTTCGTCGTCGATGCCCTGGTAGAAGACCCGGAGCATCGGCAGGGCCTCCTCGCGGTCGAGCATCGTGGCTTCCTTGATCATCAGAGTCGAGCCGCCGACCTCGGCCTGGAGGACCTGGTGCCCCTTGCGCAGTGCGTCGGCGTTCTTGCCCTTGAGCAGCAGGTACTGGTGGATAGAGGTGAACTTCCCGCCCACGTGCTGCGTGAGAATGTCGTACTGCTCGTTCTGCAGCTCGATCAGATCGGGATCGCGGACCTGCAGGGCCCGGTTGCGCCGTTCCAGGTTCGCCACCTGGTGGTAGATCCGCTGCGGCTCCTTCGTCGTGATGAAGCTGTGCTCGCAGGTCGTCTCGACCTTGCGCCAGAAGGAGTCGACCCGGTCGAGGATCCCGACCCGGTCCTCGTCGAAGAGCAGGTAACTAGCCGAGCCGACGACTAGGTAGACCTGGCCTTCACCGCCGTCGGAGAAGCGGATCAGCCCGTCCTCGTCGATACCGTCGATGCCGACGATTGAGTAAAAGTCCGTGGGGTTCGAGCTGCGGCGTGTAAAAACGTGACGGGCCTTCCGGGGCAGATACGCAAGAAGGGCCGGCACCCGCATGATGCGCAGCTCCTTCGTCTTCATCAGCCCGCCGAAGTAGGCGATCGCCGATAGTCCCCAGAGGACGAAGAACGTGATGGAGACTGGGCCCGAGCTCGCGACGAACGTCGACGTGCTGAACCACAGCAGGACGAGGATGCCGCCGCCGAAGAAGAGCAGCTGCTTGATCGGGGAGGGCTTGGCCGCCCAACCTCCCTTGCTCAGCGTGATCTCGTGGTCGAGGAAGCTCCTGTTCAGCGAACTCGGCACCTTATAGGACAGTTTCGCCATGAATCTCTCATCTCCCCCCGCTGTCACAATGGTCATTGCTCGACCTATTGAAAGGCTTTCATGTATGAGGTCTGCGAATGACATCCTATCTCAGATAGGGTATCTGAATCGAGGGGAAAGGGTCTTGAATGACGTCTGACAGGGCAGTCGCGCCGCGGAAGTAGAGGCGCTCGGCCCATCGCTACTGCCTCGAAGGGCGGAACGTCGTCGCCCAGGTCGAGCACGGCCAGCGCATCAGCTGAGCCGTCCCGGTCGAGGATCTCCTGACGGACCGGCATCCCACCGGGCACTGACTGCTCCGAGTGCCGGAAGTGGTAGTGCCCGCCGCGGCACAGCGGTTCCTTGGTCGGATCGAGCACCGAGAGCACCCGTGCGGTGTGTACCTGCTGCGCCTCGCGCGCGTACGCCAGATCGTCGGGGTGCCAGCCGTGGCTGTTGCCGAGCCATCAACCTCGGGACCGCCAGCGCCTCGTGGGCGAGCACCACATCAGGGCTTGCCCCGGCGTCTGGAAGACCCGCCGCTTGCTCGTCCGTGAGCAGCTCAGCCTCCCCCAACACGTCAGGCCCGGCATCCGTACGCACAGGTCGACACTCGTGGCCCCTGCCAGCCGGCCGACGGAGTGCTGGTCGGCGCTCACGAGACTGGAGCGGGGGGAGGAGCGCCAGAAACAGTCCCAACCAGCAGACCCGGACCCGTTGTGCGACAGCGTGCCGATTACGTCGTAGTCCTCGTGGTTGCCCAACATGAAGTGCAAGCGCACGCCCAGCACGGCGAGCTGCTCGTTCAATGCCTCCAGAGCCCGGATTGGATCTCGCTGCGCATTCCGCGCCAGATCGCCCCGAAGTCGCCCAGCTGCACCAACGAGTTGCAGCCTCTCGACGCCAGCGTGAACAAGCTGCAGTGGGCCCCGAGGTCCGGGACCCGCTGCAGCTCGTCAGTGCTCGTTCGGGCGCGAGCTGAACGACGGCACGATCTTCTTCTTGCCGCGCTCTTTCTTCCAGGAGACGGCGGCATCGAACGTCTTACCTTGAGCCGAGATGAAGCCCTTACCCTGGATCGTCTTGCCGGCCGCCAAGTCACGCCTTTGCGCATCGGTGAAAGTCACCTGGCACCAGGACTGCGGTGGCTCGTCGCCAGAGCCGAAATCGGGGACGATCTTCTTCGCCTTCGCGTCCCAGCTGACCTTGCAGCCGAAGGTCTTGCCGGACCTCGCGCTGACAAAGCCATCGATCTCCAGCGCCTGGCCCGCCAGAAGCGCCGTGACCTCCGCCGGCGTGAACGTCCGACCGGACCACTCCGTCGGCTTGTCGGCCACCTCCAGCTGGAACCCGACGAACTTGCGGCCCCTGAAGTCGCCAACGCCGAGCGCACCGGTGGCCGTGAACGGCTTGTCCCTCTTCGACCTCGCCTCGAACGAGATCGTCTCGCCCGCGAGCAGCTTCGCCACCTCGTCATCGTTGAACTCGTGGCCCGACCAGACCTTCTTGAACGCGACTTTCTTCGGCCCGCCCGGAGCGGCCTGCCACACACCCTCGGCACGCGCAGCGACCACCTGCTCCTTCAGGCCCAGCTGGGCGCGCATGGACGCAGCGTTCTTCTTCATCGTGACGATGTCCTCGCGCACCCAGTCAGCGACGACGGCCAGGCGCTCCTCGGCCGTCGCCGTCCCGGCGGCGATATCGCGCATGTCGGCGTAGACCTTCTCGGTGAGCCCGAGGTCGCCGATACGCGTGCCTGGCAGGAGCCGCCAGCTCATCTCGCCGGCCTGCGCGAGCCTGAGCTTTCGGCCCTTCTCCGTCAGCAGCGGGTACTTCGCCTTGCCATTGGTGACCTCCGAATACGTCGAGGTGCGGGTCGCGCCCGTGCCCACGTCGCGCTTCTCCAGCTGCTTCATCAGCCACTTCATCGTCGGGTGCTCGGGGCGCTTGTTCGCGCCCTCGAAGATGAACGGCTCCGCAGTCCGGCCCAGGCCCTTGCCGGACTCGTTCTCGTCACCCTCGGCCGTGTCGTCGCCGGCGTCCGGATCGAACACGGCCCGCCAGCCGGGGTGCTTGGGCACATTGGCGATGCCGACGAAGCCTGGGTACTTCTCCACGTGGCCCTTCTGCTGCTCGTAGAGGTAGTCCTCGGCGAGCATGGCCAGGTAGTTCTTCGCGAGCATCTCGTAGATGAGCCGCCCGGCCTTGCCGTACCTGTGCTCGACCTCGTCCAACGAGGAGGGCACCTTCAGGCCCGGACGGTTCGCACCATGCGCGCCCTGGGGCTTCACGTGTGTGGACCGGGGTTGGCGATGCGTCAGAAGGCCAGCGTCGACGCCGACCACGGCGGCGATCTTGTCGACCAGAGGGGCAAGGTCCTTGAACTGCTCAGGCGTGATCGTCTTGTCTTCGGTGCGCGGGTACGAGACGACCTGGTCCTCGTACATCTTCTGGTAGGTCGAGAGCGTCAGGTTCGCCTTCACACCCTTGTCCACGAGCATCGAGGACAAGGAGGCGAGGTCGAGCAGCTTCGGCGGCGCGGTCTTCTTGCCCGACTTGCCGTCCAGGACGACAGCGGAGGGGCCGTACTGCCGAGGCACCTGGCCCTTCTGGTCGAACCGCGGCTCGTCCGGGTTGGTGTACATGACGTCGTTCTCGTCGCGGAAGCGGTTCTGGAAGAACGGCTTCTTGACGTACGCGTCATGAGCCTTCTGCTGGTCGCCGACGAGGGAGACCATCGCCGACTTCAGCCGGCCCTGGCGCAGCACGAGGTCCTGACCGGACTGGCGGCCCATTGCCGTGGCGATACGAGTGAACTGCATCGAGAGGAAGTCCCACTGCGAGCGGTACATCGCCTTGCGGTAATCGCCCTCGTCCTGCATGGACTTCACCGGCCTGCGCTGCTCGAAGGCCTTCTGGATCGACGCCTTCGACTCATCGGTGAACTCCATGCGGCTGAACTTCTTGCCGTGGAAGCCGAGTTCGTCGATCGCCTCCCAGAAGAGCAGGTCACCCTCGCCGGACGGATCCAGGTCCGTGGCGATGACGATCTCGGCACCGCGGCCGAGTGCCGCACGCAGAGCCTTGATGACGTCTGCGACGTTCTTCTGTGGTTCGCGCTTCCACGTCAGGTGCTCCGGATCCCACGGTAGGTTGCCCAGGTCCCACTTCTGATAGGCATCCGCGAGCGAGGAGTCCACCATCGCGTGCGGCTGGGCGAACTCGTAGAGATGACCCCTCAGGCTCGCCACCTCGTAGGCCGTGCCCTTGTAGTTGCCCTTCGCCCCGCCGAGGGCGCTGGCCATGTTCCTCGCTGCGCTCGGCTTCTCTGCGACCACGATCGCAACCATGTCGACTCCTTCTCGCGTTGACTCGGAACCGAGTTTGAGCCTACTCGAAAACAGAGTCGAATTAGGACGGAAAGGAGCCTTAAAGGGATTTGGGTGGTGGATAGACATGTAACAGGCCGAGGTGCACCGGGTCCTGGGCGCGGAGGCCCAGACCCCTGCCGCACGTCTTACAGTGCTGCCGAGCGGAGAAGAGCTGTTCCTTGCTCGCCGTGGTCACCGCATCGGCCGTCCGTCTCGCTCGCGTTCAAGCTTCAGCTGCTTCCTGGTCGCCTCCCGGGCCTTGTCCCGAAAGTAGATCGCCTCCTTGTGTGTGATCGGCGCGTCATGGAGGTTGTGCGAGCCCCGCAGGAAGTTCTCCGTCCGGTCGGCGATGGAGTACGCCAGCGCCTGCTCGACCACCGCGCTGGTCTGGCGCACCTCGCCCAACTCGTCGCGCAGCTTGCGCAGCAGCCCGTCCCGCTCGCGTTCAGCGGCCTCGATGTTCGTCAGGCGTGCCACCACGCTGCCCAGCAGCGGGTCGCGGGAGCGGAACAGCTCGACGGCGCGCTGGGTGGCAGGATCGGCATCAAGGTGCAGGTCGAGCTGCGCCAGCAGGAACGCCGTCACCAGCGTGCCCTGGCTCAGGCGCTGGCTGAACTCCCGAGCAGCGCTGTCGCTCACGCCCAGCTCACGGACTGCGGCTGCTCGCATCTGCTCCCGCAGCGCGTTCACGATGCTCCCGGGCAGCGCCTTGATATGCGGCTGGCTCTGCACGCCGGCGAGCCGGAAGCCCGACTGGGGGAGCGTGGCGGCTGTGTCGGTGGTGCTGCCCGTGCCCGCCTTCGAGACCGGACTCTGCACTGCGTCCTGATGGTCGGTGAGCTGGAGCGAGCCGGGCGTTACGTGCCCGGGTTCATCCGGTTTGGCGACGACGTCGTGAGAAGTGACTTCCGCCGCGACAGCGTCCTCGACATCCGGCGGTGCCCCGGGAGCCGGAACAGCATCAGCCGCAGGGCCCGCCGGGGCACCGCTCGGGAGTACCTCGGCAGTTCCTCCCTGTCCACTGCCGTCACCACCACGCTGACTGGATCCGCCGGCCCGCTCGGAGTCTCCGGCGTCGAGCTCGTGGTCCGGCTCCTGGTTCGGGCGATCTGCTTCGGCGTCCAGGCCGGAATCAGACAGCGGATCTTCAATCTCGAGTTGAGAGTCGACGTCGCCGGCCCCATCGAACTGCACCCTCGGCTCGGGCTGCGCAGCCTGGGCCTGGACGCGCTTCAATTCCTCGCTCCCGCCGCGCCGGTAAGCGTCGAGGAAGGACGTGTCCACGTCCATCACCTCGTCGGTGGGTGTGGCCGCTTCCAGCATCTCTGTGAAGTCCCGGCTCATCAGAGCTCACCGTCCTCGTCATCCAGGAGGTAGTTGTCGCCGCGGGTGAGTCCGATGAGGGAGTCGAAGCCTGTGGTGACGACGCGTTCGAGGTTCGCCGAGTTCTTCGCCAGTGCCGCGACCTGGTCGACAAGTTCGTTGAGCCGCGCGATCTCCAAGGTCGGCAGGTCGTAGTCGAGGTTCTCACGCCGGATCTTCTCGGCCACCGCCTCGGCCACGTACTCGTTCACCGAGGAGAACCCGCGCTTGTCAGCCCAGTACTCCGCGCGCTGCTTGTCGTCCGGATCCAGCCGGACGAACATGCCCCGGCGACCACTACTGCTGCTCTGCGTCGCACCAGGCGGCATCTTCTTCGTGCCGCGCACGGGCTGCGTCGTCTTGTCCGATTCCTGCGTGACGGTCATGCGCGGCTTCTCCTTGACCTATTCGACTGATCTATGAGGAGACCATATCAACGTTACTGCATAAGCCATCTTCCCTCTTTGTCTTTCTTATCGAATACCAGTAGAGTCGCAGCCGTGCCCAGCCAGTTCCCCCCTGGCGGCGCATCCCCGCAGCAGGTGGCCCAGCTCGATCCTTTCCTCTTGGGCGGGGTCACCTGCTGCGGACCACACCCACCATCACGAGTTGGTGGGAAGCGAAAAGGTCCCGGCGCGATGTGTCGCGCCGGGACCTTCTTCTGTCTGATGGGGCCACCACTAGGAGCGGGGCGTGAGAGTCGGCGTCGCAGTCGCCGCGCAGTCGACGAGCCCCTGGGTGAACCTCGGCGACTGCCAGATCGCCTTGTCCTTGTCGCTGGGTAGATGCTCGACGATGGACCCAGCGCCAAGGCGTGCGCCGCCGGCGAAGAAGTGCAGCGCCTCCTGACTGAAGCCCGCGCCGTAAACCAGAGTCGACATGCACGGGCCGGCCGCCGCGTAGGCCTCCTTCTGGCCCTCGTCCCGGGCATAGGAGGAGAACATCGAGACCAGACCCTTGGTGAGCTCGATGGACGAGTTGACCGGCTGATCCTCGCGGACCGGATAGACCGGCTTCAGATTCAGCTTGCCCGCCACGGGCTTCGACACCACCGTTGGCTCCTTGTAACTCTGAGCCTTAGGGCTGCTGTTGCCGCTCGGCGGCACGGCCTTGTCGACGCACGCGTCGAAATCCTCGCGCAGCGACCGCGAAGCCAGGAGCGCAGCGTCGTCCTTGCTCACCTTGTTCAGTCCGTTGATGACTGCGCCCGCGTCGTCGCCGTCGGTCTTGACGATGTAGGCCAGCGCCTCCTCCGGGATTCCTGCCTTCCGCACTGCGCTGGCCAGGCAGGGCCCGCCGGCCTTGCTGGGACTCCCGGCGCCCTGGAAGGCGAGCTTGTCCAGCGCCTCGCCGAGGGCCTTGTCGGTGACCTTGGCAGTGCTCGTGGCTGGGCTCGGCGCAGACGACGACTGCGTCGCCTGGGTTGTGCTGCCGTCGCCGCCGGAGCATCCGGCGAGCAGAACGCCCGCGGCCACAGCGAGTGCTGCGGCCGCGGGCGCAGCCTTCCTCGTTCTCCAGGTCTTCATCACTTCTCGCTTCGCCTCTCCTGTCGCCGTCCAGTCTGATTGGATCGACTAGTCTTCGAAGGCATCCTATCTAGAGCCCTATTGAATGACGGTCGTCGATGAGTCAGAATGCCACGAGATAGGGGGTGCAGAGGGCGCGCCGAGCAGGGCTCGGGCGCGCAGGGTGCCTGCGGGTCTGTTCGGCGCTTGGGGATCAACGGAGTTGATCCGGAGGGCCCGGTGACACGTCATGCGCGTGTCGGCTGCGGGTGACCCCCTGTCGGGCGGCTGTTCGTGGGCTTCTCATCCCACCCCGCGAAGGGCTGCTCACCATGACTCTCTAGCCTCGCGCCCCGCCGCTTCCGCCGATGCTCTGGCGGCGTGGCGGTTTGGTCGAGACCGCCACAAAGGTGCTGCCGTCCGTCATCGAAAAGGGAGGAGTCCGCACCGAATGCCCAATTCCCGACGGAATCAGGCCACCCTCCGGGCCGAGCGACGGCGTGGGCACCGGATATGCCTCGAACCCGAAGACCAACGACCGGCGCTGCTACCCCTGCGCGGACACCTGGCAGCGGGAGTAGAGATGAAGACGGCCGACGTATGGACCGGCTACATCGGCTACACGGGCGCCGCCCGCACACGGTTCGCCTCCTGGTCCAGCGGCGTGCTGGGCAAGGTCACCAGCTATGTGACCGAGGAGGGAGTCAGGTACACGCCCAACGGCCATTACCGGATGCGGCATGTGACCGTGCGTACGCCCGACGGCTCGACCTGGCGGGGCCGAGGCGCACCGCCACGGACGCGAACACGATCCGACGAGTGGCCAAGAGGGATTCCGACGGCGGCAACGGTCCGAAGGTTCTCCGTGACCTGCTCAAGTTCTAGGGGGAGTTCATGACCCGTGCCCGACTTCCGTACGAGTGGGACGGAAAGACACCGATCAGCCGCGCCGACACAGGCACCACGATCAAGATCCAGGGTTTGGAACTGGTCTATCAGCGCACGGCATCCGGGCACACGCCCGCCAGCACGACGCGCTACTTGATCCTCGGCACACGCCCGTCCATGCCACGCAGCGAGGCGGCCCTGGTCGACGACCACGGCAACCGCTGGCAGACGGGCTGCGCTTACGTCAACCCGAAGGGCACCTTCGGCTCGGGATTCGAGCGGAGGGTGTGCTGGCCGCTGGGTGAGGCCGACGCCCGCGACGGCCGTGCCAGCTACCACATGCAGCAGCAGCGGCGGCCGGTCGGGTCCGACAGCGAGTGGGAGGACTGGAAGTCCTCGTTCTCGATCCGGACGACCGGATGGAGTGGGCAGCCGCACGAGTTCAAGGCCGAGGCGCTGGCATTCCTACGCTGGCTGCCGGAGGAGCAGCCGGCCTACGAGTGGCGCGGCCGAGTCCGCGTCTGGGTGAGCGAGTTCGCCGGCCGACCGCACACGGTCTACCCGGACGGCACCGTTGTGCCCGATGACTGAGTCCGGCCTGCTGTGGTTCTTCATGCTCCAGCAATAGGTACCCCCGGCCGGTGACCAACCGGCCTCATGGGTCGACACAGCGACCCGGTACATAGAACTCAAGCCGCCCCGGAATTCCCGTGAAACCGATCCGGTGGCCGAGTACTGCGTGCGACACATGCGAGCACGCATGTGTAAAGGCACGCCCCAATACCGCGTGAAGGTCCGCGAGTTCAAGGGGCGCACAATTCGTCTGGCATTCGTGGTGCACATCGACGGCATTCGCACAGCAATCGACGTCTGGGCTAACGGTAGTCCGGGACGCAGCAGAAACGCCGCGTCCCGGGCTGCCGACTGTCAGCCGAAATCCGTTTTCCGAGGAGGAACGATGACCCACCACTACAAGCGGCCCGAGAAGTACTACGTGACACCCGGAGAAACCGTCGTCGTCAAGTGCGTTGCATCCGAGTGCATGATGAGCATGGGGCTCACCGACAAGTTCATGCCGGTCACCATCCTGGACAGCGGGTACGGGCAGATGCGCGATCCGCAGGTCGGTCACGACTACTCCATGCCGACCCCGCTCAGCTGGATCAGCCGCTTCCACGAGGACACCAACGGCCGGTACGGGACCGAGGTCTACGAAATCGGCGTCGGGCACACCGTCACCCACGCGACCGGCCGCTTCTACCTCTACGTGGAAGGCAAGAAGCTCTTCGGTGTGCAGTCGCTCCGGTTCGAGGAGATGCGCGACGCAGCCCAGGAGATGCACGCGCGGGACATCCCCACCGCCGAGGTCCGCTTCGTGGAGAACAGCCGCATCCTGCCCACCTGGTGGTCCCGCTCCGTCGTCGTACCGCTCGACACCGAGGTCCGCGAGCACGTCACCCGCACCTATCGGGACACGTGGATCGACCTGCCCACCCACTTCAACCTGTTCGCCGGCCGTCACCGCTTCCAGGAGGTCGGAGCATGAGCGTGGTCGGATATCAGTACGGCGTCGACAACCTGTGCCCTTCGTGCACGGTCGGCAGGATGCGGGCCAACGGAATCACGGTCGCCCGCAGCAGTGACCACGAGGCAGCCATCAGCAAGGCGGCCGAACGGGTCGGGGTCGACTTCTCCGACGAACGCTCGTACGACTCGGACAGCTTCCCGAAGGTGATCACCAGCCAGCAGCCCATCACTGAGCTGACCGAGCTGCCGGGCGGTGAGCGCGGCTACATCCAGGACGAGCAGTGCGGCAACTGCGGGAAGTGGCTGAAGCTCGGGGAGAAGTCACCCAGCGAGGCCGGGCTGACGCGATACGTCCGTGACAGCTACGAGCTGCCGCACGCCCTGGCCCGCGAGATCGCCGGGGAGCTGCGCAAGTGGGGGCTGACACACCCGGAGTTCATCGACGAGGGCAACGTGCGCCAGGCCGCCGCGATGTTCCCGCACGACTACGCCACCGTGCACGGGGTGGGCAACCCGCAGCGCATCGTCCTGCTGCCCACGCCGCAGTACGACGACGACCCGTGCTTCAACTGCGAACAGCCGTGGGAGAAGCACATGTTCACGTGCAAGACCTGCGGTGTCGACGTGCCGGCGGACATGCCGCACTCCCACCAGCCCCGGGTCAAGAGGCAGATCAAGTTCCGTGCAGTGAAGCCCACCTCATGAGAGGGACCACGCCCGTGAGTGCCGAGGGATACGACACCAACGCCGCCTACAACATTCTGGTGGCATGCTGACCACGCTTCGGGGCGCCAAGGCAAAGGGCCCGAGACTGTCGGCGACCGAGATCCTGTTCCTGAAGCACTTCGGTGCGATCGACGAGGCGGCCCGCGAAGGCGGCCGGATGCCGGACGCCTGGCACGCCAAGCCCGGGATGCAGACCGACCACCCGCACATGACCGTACGCGGCTGCTCCGGTGACCGTGTCATCTCCGAGGAGAACCGCACCATCCTGAAGGGCAAGGCGGCCGAGCTGCGCAACGTGCTCGAAGCGTGGAAGCAGCTCAAGCGCGAGGGAGACAACCCGCGCGGTATCCGCGAGGAACTGGAGCGCGTGGCCGACGAGGCATCGAACCTCGCCAAGCATCTCCAGGTCCTGGGCGTAGTCGACGGTCTTTTCGAGGGTTGGGAGATCTGACCTTGATTCTGTTGATGGGCCGCTGGGACCACGGCGGAAATCTCCACATCGAGTCGTCGGACGAATTTCCCGACGACGTCCCGGAAGAGACCATCACCGCCCTGGTGGATGGGCAGGATGACCAGTCGTGGTCCGCCTCATTCCTGGTCAACGGCCACGAGCGTGCGTTGCAGGAAGCATACGAAACGTTCGTCAAGGACGAGGGCGGCTCCCTCATCGACGAAGTCTGGGGCTTTCAGATCGACGAGTAACAGCCGGGCCTGGTCAACGAGCAGCGGATGCCGTCCTCCCCTATGCGGTATTCGGCGGGTTCGATTCCCGCACCGGGCGCTCAGAGGCCATAAGTATTGAGGAGGGAAATTCATGAGCGGATACGGTAGCAAGCGCGCGGTTCACGACGTGATCATCGCGACCCTCGAAAAGGAAGGACGCAACCCCCACGCGTACAACATCGCCGGGATCATGCGCGACGCCTTCTATGACCGGGGACCTGGAAACGGCTACTCGGCTGAGAGCGAGGAGCATTGGCGCGCGGCCGTCACGAAGCACCGCCGGCCCTTCGGTGTCGGTGACCTGGTGCGCGTGGTCCTGGAGGTCGATGGGCAGACCGAGTTCCACTACGGTCCGATCGCGCAGTTCCGCAAGGCCAACGGGGGCAGCTACCGGGGCACGCCGGTCAAGCCGCACTCCGCGTATATCGAGCTGGAGCACCACCCGAGTTACGGCCGTACGGTTCCGCTCGTCGAAGTCACCCCGATCCGGGACGACTTCGAGTTCATCACGGACCCCGTCGAGGTCCACCGCGGCGCCTTCGGACCGGGCGGAATGCTGTGGTGCATGGGCTGCCCCCGCCCGTTCCCGAATCCCGCGGCCGTGAAGGTGGTCCACAAGGCAACCGGCGAGAAGACGCAGCTGTGCGACACGCACAACGACGACGAGCAGTTGGCCCGGCTCGGCCACCAGCCGCTGTGGAACGCGCGCGGTAGCCGGGACACGATCGAGGAGCTGGCGCAGAACCCCGAGGCCCTCGTCGGCCCGGTCGACGACTGGGACGCACACAAACTCCGCGAGTGGGCCGACCTGTTCCCGTACCTCGTGCCGGAGAAGGCGGCAGAGCTGTACACGCACTGGAAGGAAAACCAGAGTGCACAGGTCGCTGCCTGAAATCCGCGTCCGCATTCAGCACCCGGACGAGCCCGACGCGTACCCGTGGTGGGAATTCGACACCGAGGACGCAGCCGCAGTTCGCGAGTGCCGTCGATTCCCTTACACGGTGCAGGTGTTCGACGATGCTGGTCGCCTCGTGGGTGACCTCTCCAACCTGGTGGCCGGCCCGGGTATCGAGGGCACCTACCGCGTCGGCCCGTGGGCCATTCAGGACGCTGCGGTGGCCTACTACGTCATCGACTGCTGGACGTCCGCGTGCGGTATCGAACCGGGCAGCCTGTTCCGATTCGTCGGAGCCGTCTTCCAAGTACTGGGCGCCGAACACATCTCGCTGGGGTACGGCGATGTCGGCTACGCGACCGGCTACCTGATCTGCCAGGCAACCAGCGGCGGTCCGCTCATTCGGATCTCCCTCCTGCACGCCACGCGCCGGGTGCTGGGGCTGGAAGCGGCCAAGTGCGTCGAATGCGGAGGCTGGGCCACGCACACGCTGCGAACCGAGAACCCGGACCCTGTCCCGTACGAACCTGAGTGGGAGTGCGAGCACTTTTGCGAGCCGTGCGGCACGGTCCACGTCATGACGAACCGAATCAAGCGTCTCAACGGTGTGTTGCTGAAAGGAATTCTCGATGCGGACTGAGGCTCAGGGTAGCGGATCGACCACCCAGAAGCGCACGGAATGGCCGGGGGATACGACAGCGTATTCCTCGGTGAGCCCGACGGCCAGTGGTGGCGGGCCGCATGTTCCGAGGCAAGTGCATGTGCGACGGTTTCGGTGAGAACGGCAAGGTTCCACGCATCCGGATACCGCCCCCGTGTCGCGCTGAGCGCGGTTACAGAGGTGGGCCGCTTTTTCATGCCTGAACTCGAAAGGACTTCCCAATCGTGATGTCAAGCCGCGAGCGTGACGGGAGGTGAACCTTGGTAGCACTGTCCGTCACGGATCATCGCCCACAGGACGTTGAGCCTGCGGCGGGCGAGCGCGAGCAGGGCCTGCTTGTGTCCCTTCCCCTCGGTTCTCTTCCGCTGGTAGTACGTCTTCGAGGCCGGACAGCTCTTGAGGCTGGCCATGGCCGACAGATACATCGTCCGCAGCAGCCCTCGGTGATAGCGCCTGGGTCTGCGCAGGTTGCCGCTGACGCGGCCGGAGTCGCGGGGTCTGGGAGCCAGGCCGGCGAAACCGGCCAGGCGGTCGGCGCTGCCGAAGGCGTCCATGTCACCGCCAGTCGCGGCGATGAACTCGGCGCCGAGCTTCGGTCCCATCCCGGGCAGGCTGCGGATCACCTCGGCGTGCGGATGCTCGCGAAACCGGGCCTCAATCAGGGCGTCGAGTTCGGCGATCTCCTCATCGAGGGCCATCACCCCCTTCGCGAGGCGGACCACCATGGCGGCAGCCAGCTTCTCTCCGGGCAGGGCGGTCTGCTGGGCCTGGGCCGCTTCCACGACCGTTTTCGCCAGTGCGGCGGCGCCGCGGACCTTGCGGTTCTTCAGCCAGGTCTCGATCCGCTTGGCGCCGGCGCGCCGGATCGCGGCCGGGGTCTGGTAGCCGGTCAGCAGCATGACCGGCCCCTTGTTGGCCAGGTCCAGCGAACGTTCCAACGCCGGGAAGATCTCCAGCAGTTGGGCCCGCAGACGGTTGATCTGCCGGGTGCGGTCGAAGACCACGTCCAGGCGCCGGGTGGTCAGTGTGCGCAGGTCGACGGCGATTTCGTCGCCGGGCCGCAGCAGGCCGAGATCGCGGCGGACGCGGGCCTGGTCGGCGATGACGAAAGCGTCCTTGGCGTCGGTCTTGCCCTCGCCCTTGTAGGTGGCCGAGGCGCGGTGGACCGCGAGGCCGGTGAGGTAGGCCATCGGCTGGCCGTGGCTGAGGAGGAGACCGATGAGCAGGGCGGCGCCGCCGTGGTTGAGGTCGACGGCCCACAGGACGTCGTTGGATATAGCCAGGACATCGCTGATCAGTTCAAGCAGTTCGGTCTCGTCGTTCAGGACCCGGCGGGACAGCAGCCGCTGACCGTCCGCGTTGATCACCACGCAATGGTGATGTTCCTTGCCGATGTCCACCCCGGCCCAGATCTCGGGCACGTTCCCTCCGCCAGCTCGCCGTCACATCGATCCCGCAGACGACCTCGCCGACGTTGTCCTACAGCAGCGATCGGAGTCGCGTCTCCCAATTGGCGGTCGAGTCGTCGCGGGGCTCCGGGCGGCCAAGTCCTTTGAGCCTTGCCAACGGCTTCCCCATGACAGCCATACCCAGAGCCCCCGGGCCCTCCGATCTTACGAATGACCAGAGCAACCACCCTTGAAAGGTAGGACACCCTATGGCGACTTCCCGTAACGCGAAGGCTCGGACCGTGAAGCTGGGCGAACGGCGCACCTTGCTGGAGGAGATGCCCGACGGCCGCCCGATTATCAACGGGTCGATCTACCAGATGCAGCACCAGGTGTGTGTGCCCGGTGGCTGGGAGACCGTAGCCGTACAGCAGGTGATTGGGGCGGAGAACCAGGCCGGCGAATACGGACCCGCCGGCCAGATGCTGGAACCCGGCCCGGTGCGCCAGCATGCGGCGGCGCTCTTCGACGAGGCAAGCAAGGCCCTGCGTAAGCACCCCTACGGCCGCCTGTCCGAGCTGGTGTCGAAGGTGCAGCTCCAGGAAGGCACCGGTGAGGTCGGCGGCTGGGACGACAACGGGGTGGTCGTGGAAATGGCTCACCTGCTGCGCGATCTCATCGTCTGACCTCACCGGAACACTCATGTAAGGCCCGTGGCTGACCCAGGAATTCGCTCCGGCTTGCCCGGCACGAGCGAGCCCATGTTCATCGACTGGCCCAGCCGGTTCAGCAAGCACGACTACGACATTTTCAGGACCACACTGACCTGGCTGCATGGGGGCGACCGGGTGTTCTCCTACACCTTCCCGCTCACCCGCGAGCAGGCCCTGTCGGTCGTTTACGACGACGCCGGTTCAAAAGGAAAGGGGAATCTCATGTCCGAACGAGACATCATCGACGTCCGCAAACTTCTGCCCTACTACAAGGCCGACCTCAACCATCTGCTGCCAGTGGAGCAGTCGTTGCACGGTCGCCATGAGCTGATCATCGGCGACATCACCCGGTACCGCGCAGGCATTGAGTATTACGCACCGATTGCCCCCGCCGAAGACGGCGGACTCCGGGGCGGCACACTCACCCTGGGCGAGGCGCAGGCCCGCCATATCTACGCTCAGCTCGGTGAGCTGTTCAAGCGTTGGGACCTGGAGAACGAGCGTGAGGCCGAATGGTCAAGCCGCCCACACTTCAGTGCCTGGATGACCTACGGCACCGGTCACCTCTCTCAACCACACATGGATGTGTCGGTATGGCAGGACAAGCTGACTGGCAAGCACCCGGGGGACGAGCGAGCATGGTCGCCCGACTATGACTCGCCTGCTGCGTTCAGCGAGCGCACCACGATCGCCGCCAAGGGCGGAGACCCCGAGGACGGCAGGCGCGAGGCTGAGCGGCTTCTGAGCGCTGCTGGGTGGCGAGTGATCGGCGAATGGCGAGACGCCGACGACATGGCACTGATCGTTAGCGTCGCCCGCACAGAGGCCTGAATCGCCGCATCTGTGGGCGTGTTGCAGCACCGACTAACAACAGTTGCCCACTGGCAGCGGCATCGTCTTCACATCCCCGACCGCCGGGGCCAGCTCAGGGACCTCCACCATCGAGCCGGCCCGCGTACGGATCGAGCGCAGACGCACCGGATTCGCGTAGCGCCGCGCCTTCGCCCACTCGTATTCCGTGTACGTTCCGCGTGTCACAGCAACAGGGCCTCACGCAGCTCGGCGAGCTGCACATGGGAGGACTGGACTGGCTGGCGCCGGGGAGTTCGGGCTGCGCCGTCACGGTGACCTCCTCCTGGTTTGCCTATGACGCTACTCGGATCGAGCGCGTTGCAGGGAGAGTCCCCCGACAGCGGCAGCATCGGCCGGATGACGGCTCGGGAGGATTGGCCGTTCCCCTCGAACTGAAGGGTGGCCCGGTAGAGCGTCATCCGTGGGCCTAGCCGGCCGTGTCGCTCTCGTCGGCAAACGGGGAGGGAGAGTGGGCGACGATGTCAGGGTGCAGACCGGGTGCGAGTTCTTCGAGGTCGGGGTGAGTGGCGGCGACATCGCGCAACAGTCGGGTGAAGGTGACGTGGTCCAGGCCCCGCCCGGTGCGTGAGAGTAGCAGCGGGCCTTCGCCCGCGCTGGAGTGCGGCGCTTTATGGGTGCGCACGGGCAGATACTCGTCGAGCGCCCACACCAACGGCCGGGGGATGGGGGTGAGCGGGCCCACGGCGGAGGAGCTGTTGTTCTTCACCGGCAGTCTCCAGGCGGGAGAGGCCTGGTTGTCGCGCTGGAGGTACTGCAGGACGGCCGCGATGCACTGGCCCGGGCGCAGGCCTGCGAGCGCCATGTACGCGGCGAGGCGGGCGCGTTCGGGGTGGGGGCCGCGGTAGAGGTCGGCGGCGGCGCGCAGGGCGTCGGTCTGGAAGCGGGTGAGGGTCTCGCGCTGTGCCGGCGGGGTGGGCCCGGCGAGCGCGCGCCGGGGCGGCAGGTTCCAGCGGGCGGCGCCGAGGTCGTTCTCGCAGTGGGCATAGTACGAGCGGATGGCGGAGACGGCGCGGCCGCGGGAGGTGGCGGCGAGCGGGGTGCCGTCGAAGGCGGTGAGTCTCGAGGCCCAGTCCTGGATGTGCAGGGGTTCGAAGTGCCAGACGCGGTCGCCGATGTAGGTGAACCAGGCCTGCTTCCAGCCGGGCGGGGCGTCGATCCCGGCGAGGTAGAGGCCGTAGCGGTACTTGGTGTCCTCGTCCCAGACGCGCCCGATGACCTGCTGGCCGTCGGGCCGGACGTACGACCCGGCGAGCCAGCCGTGCAGGATCGCGTACGGGTCCGGGGCTTGGGTCTGGGAGTCCATCCCGTAACTCTACGAATCGGGCGTGCTGTCCCGGTCTGGAAGTCCCGGCTTGTCCTGCTGCAGCAGGTCACCGTCAGGGAGCAGATCACCCTGCCGCAAGAAGGCGGCCATCCACAGAAATCCCTCCACGAACCCGTCCCTGTGCTCGGGGGACGAGGAGGCCATGTTGTTCGCCTGGTAGTGCTGGGCACAACCGACTGCCCACCGGGCGACCGCCAGGTGGCTGCGATAGATGTCCGCGTACGGGCCAGCAAGTGCCGCGGCCGCCCTTTCAGGGCGCCAGTCAATCTCTGTTTTGTCGAAGTCGAGGAGCTGCTCGTCGCTCTTGTCCATGCCTGAAAGCTAGCTGTCATGCAGCCGGAATCGGCTCATCCTCCGGGCGCGGGTCGGAACTGCCGTATCCGTGGAAGCGCTGAACTTTAAGGAACAGACCGGTGACCCTTTTCTGCTCCTACGACGAGACCAGCGAGCCGGGCAGGGGTGAGCCGGCGACATCGTCACATGCATCGTCGAACCCGCCCTGCCGCCCGAGAACTGGGATCCGGACTGGGGCCAGGGTCCGCTGTACGAGATCGCCTACCTCTCCTGCGGCCACACCTCGCCGAGTCCTGCGAGTCGGCGGCTCCCACGCTCCACTCTCCGAAAGGACCTTCTCCATGGACCCCCTGACGCCATTGCAGAGCCTGGCGTTCCTCTGCATCGTGCTGGCCATCGTCGCCTGCATCCTCTGGATCGCCCGTGAGATCAGCACCCAGAGCCGGTCGCCGGCCGCGCAGCGCCCGGCGACTGACGGGTCCACACCTGTCGTGCACAGCGAGGGCCACCGGCCGAACGAGCCCTACGACCACGAGAAGCACGGTCTTTGAAGACCAACACTCCCTTCATCTGGCCGCCCACAACTCCCACGCTGAGGCTGCCCTTGAGAGAGATCCGCCATAACCCTGATCCGTGACCGTCTCGAAGACCGCTACTTCCACCACGGCTGCAGCCGCTGATGAGGAGGCACAGCTGATGGACCACCTGGGCGTCCATTGTGCTGATGACTCGCCAAAACGAAGACGGCGAGCCGCTGTACCCGAACCGCGTCGCGTACCTGACCGGCTTCTTGAAGTGCCGGGTCGACGGACGCCGTCACTACATTCCGACCACCACCCCCGACACCGCGATCAAGGAGAGCTGATTGTGCAGGAGCCGAAGTTCAGCCCGCCATACGGCGGCGCCATCAACCACGTCACCAATCCCGCCGAGCATCACGGCTATCTGCACATGGTCGCCTGGGCCGTAGAGATCGGGTCCCACGCCGAGTACATCAAGGACCGGTGTGCGAAGGCGAAGGCCGCAGGCGCCCCACTGGACACCCTGTACGAGCGTTCGGGTCCCTGCGGGATCGGTACTCGAGAGTGGGTGCGGTTCAGCGACATCGACACCACCGGCCACGACGCGGCCCGCGGGTTCGTACGCATCGAGCACTACGTGCGGGAGCTGGTGCGCTACCAGCACGCCGTTGCTCAGTACCGTAAGTGGCGCAGGACGGCGCCGCCGCTCAAGACGTTCACGGTCACGATCACAGCTCCGATCACCACGACCGTCCGTGCGCTGGACCAGGAGGACGCGCACCGGGCGGCGATAGCTGGCTGGGTGCCGAGCCCGGATGGCACCGCAACGGCCCGCCTGAACGGACCGCCCGGATCGTGGGTCGCGAAGTTCAACGGCACCTCGAGCGTCAAGGAGATCCGACGATGAGCCCGATCGAGCTGCACACGCTGATCCACAATGGCCCGAACGCGCAGGCGGCACGCAGTGCAGAGACATCCTGACCGCCGAACCGATCCCGACGGTGTCAGGTGGCCGGCGCCGGCGAGCTAGTCCCGGCGGGTCCGGTGGTGTCCGCGACCGCGTCGAACCCGTAGAACAGGCGCCCGAGATCCCCCCGCATTGGCCGCTCGGTGTCCTCGGGGACCCGCAGGTCCCGGTAGCTGTCCCTCGCCATCGCCTCTCCCCGGCCGGTTCTTTCACCAGTACCGTGGGACGGTGTCGCGCTTATGTAGCATGTCCGGGGACCGTCGGGGCGCCCCGTCATGACTCTGCTGAAGCCCCGCTGCCTGGGGGCGTGGCGGGTTCCGTGCCCCAGGGACAGAGCTCCCGCGCCTCTCCGTGGCGACCTACAGGCAGGGCCGGGATCTCCTCCAGGTCGTCGGTGCCGCCAGCCGCTGCCGATGCTCATTCCCGCGGGCAGTGACACCCATGCGGCGTCGGCGAACGCCCGCGGCCGGTACAGCCCCCCGGCGCGGCGGTGTCGGTTCAGCCTCACCCAGTCCTGCTGCCAGTCGACCTTCCTCGGCAGCAGCGAGCTCACCTGCGCGATCAGGGGCAGCAGGGAACTGGGCGGGTGACGCCTGACCCGCTGGACGTACTCGTAGTCTGAGATGGGGAATCTGGACGAGCGGACCCACAGGGCACTGCTCGCAAGGCGTCCATCGGTGGCACCCTGGCCCTGGACGGCGCAGAACGGCGTCTACTCCAGGATGCCGAGGTGCTGATCTGGGCGGCAGTGGGTGCAGGCGGGTAGTCCGGAGGCGAGCAGGCGGCGGGCTTCGTCACGGACGACGGGGCGTCGCCGTTTGCCCGCGGCGTAGCAGTCGCCGGTGTGGACCTGGACGGGCGGGCGGCCGGCGCCAATGCCGAGTTCGACGATCCATTCCGGGACGGGCGGCCGGCCTCGGCGGCCGTGTTCCTGCTCGGCTTCCCGCCGACGCACGGCGTCGATCTTGGTGTCGATCCGCTGCAGCCACATGACATGCCAAACCCGGAGCGTAAGGAGACGCTCCAGGTCAGGAGGCAGATCATCGAACACGGCACGTTCCGTTCCAGTCTCGCGAGGGACTACACCCCTCGCGTGTTCGAATTGTAGTTCGATAACGTGAGGGAGAGGAGGTGGGTGTGTCATGAGCGCAGACCAGAGGCGCCCGAGTGTGTCGACGGTGATGCATGTGCGCTGCCCGGACCGGCTGCCGGAAGAGTCCTACCGTCAGGTCCTGGAGCAGCTGTCCGAGCTGTCGCCGGTGGTGCAGGCACTGCCGCCCACCGCGGCCCTGGTGGAGTTGAAGGGCGCGCTGCCGTACTACGGTGTGGACGCGAGCCGGCTGGGTGAGGTGCTGCGCATCCGCACCCTGTCCCGGCTCGGCGTCGACGTCCGGATCGGGATCGGGCCGTCGATCGCGGTCGCGGCCACCGCCTCCGCCCAGGTTCCGCAGCCCGGCGGCGTCCTGGCCATTGCCCCCGATCAGGTCGCGCAGTGGCTGGGGCCGCTGCCGGTCGACGCCCTGCACGGCATCGGCCCCCGCCAGGCAGCGATGCTACGGGACTACGGCATCCACTGCGTGGGCCTGCTCGCCGCCGTCCCGCCCGCGACGGTGCAGCGCCTGCTGGGCGGCCGCGCCGGCCGTACGGCAGCAGAACGGGCCCGCGGCATCGACCCGCGCCCCGTCGCCCCCCGCGCCCTGCCCATCACCGCGAGCGTGCGCTACCGCTTCGATGAGCACACCCTGGACGGCGCCGCCGTCCGCGCCGCTCTCCTCCAGCTGGTCGTGGAGCTCGGGACCCGGCTGCGCAACCGCGGCCAGGCCGCCCGCGCCCTCACCCTGACCCTCACGTTCGCCGGCAACAGCAGCTGGGAAAAGACCCGCCGCCTGGGCGCGCCCTCCGGCCACGAGGATGACCTTCGTGCGACGGCCTACCAGCTGATTGACGCCGCCGCTCTGCAGCGCGGCCGGCTGACCGGACTCGCCCTGAAGGGCGAGGACCTCGTCGACGCCGAGCGGGTCGCCCGGCAGCTGTCCCTCGAGGACACGCGCGAGGACCGCCTCGCCGCGGAAGACGCCATCGACCGCGTGCGCGACAAGTTCGGGCCCCAAGTGATCGGCCCCGCCGCCGTCTTCCGCCGCGCCTCATGACCCCCGCCCCGAACCGCTCCTGCTGGAGGTAGATCAGTGCTGCTTGACCCGCCAGGACTGCGCGGCGCACCCCAGGGGATGCCGCACTGGCCCTACGTCCAGGCCGTCGACGACGCCCTCACCGCCCGTGGCGTGCCGCCGGGCACCGTGCGAGCCAGCCACCACGGCCTCGAACGCGGGCTGACCACCTACATGACGCTCGCCTGGGACGTCAGCCGCACCGGCGGCCGCGGCGGCATCCGGCTCGACTGGGTGGAACGTCAGGGCTGGTACTACGCCCTGACCAGCCTCAACTCCTTCGACGTGCTGCTGTACACCGTGGTCACGGCCCTGCGCGCGCCGGTCGCGGACCCGGAGCGGGTGGCCGACGTAGCGGAGGAGCTGGTGCGTTTCCGTCGTCTGCCGGATGCGGAGTACCGGGAGGAGTGGGAGGGCACACAGGACATGCGCGATGCCGCGGACGATTTCCGCCGCAGGCGCATGGGTCTGGGCCCGTTCCGGCTGCCGCAGGACGGCGCCGACTCCGAAGGGACAGCCGGGAGCGGTATGCGGCTGACGATCGACACCCACACCGACACCTACGAGCAGGCCATAGCGGCGCTTCAGGCCGCGTATCAGCACGGATCACGGACATAGACAGACGCGGTTCTGGTCAACGGGGGACTCCCGCCTCGGAACTCTCCAGCAGCTGCACCTCCGGCATCTCGCGGCCTGCGAGGACGTGCCTGAGCTGAGAGCGAGCGTCCGCGCGTTCCGGTTCGGCGATCACACTCCAGAAGTCATGCCCGACGATCCTTGCGGCCAGTTTCCGCTCCCTCGCCCGCAGTTCGGCGACCTGCTGCTGCTCGGAGTCTGTCCAACCGGGAGAGTCCGGGTGCGCGGGGGAGGCAGCAAACCAGTAGCCCTCGGGCCTCGCCCAGGCCTCCATCGGCTCCACGCTGTACGGCAACGCCTTGAACAGGGCGGCCAGGTCGGCGCGCACTGCCAGGAGCTCGCGCTGCGCGGTCAGGAGATCGTCGGGATAGTCATACGTCTTCGCCACGACGGGATATTAGTTCGACTCCCGGTCGGCGTGGGTGAGGTCACCGGGGTCGACACCCGCCAGGTGTTCGCCGTCGACCAGCAGCATCTCGGTGCCCGGATCGCGGGGGAGGC